>JAGWZK010000048.1 GCA_018968885.1 Planctomycetota bacterium
CATGTGTTGCAGAAGGAGCGATTGCGTTTGCCGCGCGTTGCTGGATGGCAGCGAGGAGGCGCGATTCCAGAGCGGGGTCGCGTCCGAGTGCCTCGGAAGAGAGGGGAGCCAAGCCGCGCTGATTGAGTTCGGGGTCTTCGTAGTTGCGCGTGCCGCGAATAGTCTTGGTGCTGAGTAGTCGGCCCGGCCGGTGCAGGCGATCGACCGAGACGATCACGCGACACTGCAAATCTTGGCCAACATTGCGCAGATCGATCAGATCCCCCGCTGCTTCATTGGCTGGTGTGAGTGTGGCCCTGCGGGCGTTGATGACGGGATCACTCTCGGGCGAACCAGCAGGAACAAACTCGACGCGAACGGTGCGAACTTCCTGATTGATGAGCTCTTCGAGCTCCTGCCGCGTGGTGGATTGTTCCTTATCCCACGGGGTGATGAGCCCGGCGGTGGGCTTGGCGCGAGTGGTGATGACGCCCGCGCGGGCATCGACGCGTTCGATGACAAAGCGATAGTCGCGGAGCGTGGCCTTGGCCGCTTCAAAGGTGTTGGCGTAGTTGGATGCGGGCACAGACGACGAGACATCCTGAGGCACGGATGCGCAGCCGCCCAGCAGCGTGATCGTCAAGGTCAAGAGTGTTGCAACGCATCGGATCATGCGGGCAGTTTATGGGGTCTGGGCAGAGAGTGCGCCTGCCGCGGCGGAAATGACAGCCCATGCTTCCTGCACATCGGGGAGGGTGGTGTGTGTGCCGCCGATGGCCATGCGGAGTACGCAGGGGTGATTGCCCATGGCAGGAGGCAGTGCGGTGTGGGTGAGATAGATGCGTCCGCCAGTGTTGATTTTGGCGAGAAGTTCGCGGTTGAGGTCGGCTGACCCCGAAGGGTTTTTCAGGCGGAAGCAGACCAGATTCAGTGTGCGTGGCGCGACGATCTCGAAACGACTATCGGCACGCACCCAGGATTCAAATCGAGTGGCCAAGTCGATGTGCTGACGGATGAAAGTCTGCAGGCCGGAAACGCCATAGTGGCGAATGACAAACCAGAGTTTCAGGGCACGGAAGCGGCGGCCCAGGGGCACCTGCCAATCGCGATAGTCAAAGACCTCGCCGGAATCACTCGCGGCATTGCGGAGGTACTCGGGCGTGATCGAGAGAGAATCGATCAGCACGCGCCGATCGCGGACATAAAAGCAATCGCAATCAAAGTTGGTGAGCAGCCACTTGTGAGGATTGAAGCAGAATGAATCGGCGTGTTCGATGCCGTTCAAGATGTGACGGAGTTCGAGGCAGATCGCCGCAGCGCCCGCATGCGCGGCATCGATGTGCAGCCACGCGTGTGGGGCATGAGCGCGAATGACCTTGGCAATATCGGGAACTGGATCGATGGCCGTGGTGCCTGTGGTGCCGACCGAAGCGCAGACGAAACCGGGAACCAGACCGGCGGCAAGGTCTGATGTGATCGCTTGCTGCAACAGGTCCATCCGCATCTGGCCTTTGACATCCACATCAATCAGCCGCACACGCGAACGATCATCAGGGCCGGAGGAGAGCCCCGCTATCACGGCTGCTTTGACGATGCTGGAATGGGCTTGCTGCGAGCAGTAGATGGTGAGGCGCGAGGCGATGTCGGTGGCGTCGGAGTGCAATGCACGAAGGCGATGGCGTGCCGCGACGATCGCGACGAGTGCAGCTTCGCTGGCTGTACCGTGGATGACACCCCCACCACTACCTGTGCTGTGAAACTGCGGCGGCAGGTGCAGCATCTGAGCCAGCCAATCCAAGACGCGGGTTTCCAGTTCGGTGCAGGCCGGGCTGGTGAGCCAGAGCATGCCCTGCACACCCAGACC
>JAGWZK010000035.1 GCA_018968885.1 Planctomycetota bacterium
GGATCCGACAGAATCAGATTCGAAATCAGCTGCGCCCGCCCCTCCGGCGCGTTCACACGCGCCGAATACTCCGTCAGGGCCAGAATCGCCGCTTCCTTGTTTGCCGCATCCAACGCCAGTGCCTGCTTCAACCTCTCGCCAAACAGACGATCGTTTCCCGATTCTCGCGCCAGCAGCGCGGCATCCAGCGCCAACCGACTGCGGATCGAATCATCCAGCCCCTTCCCCGCCGCGCCCAGCAGACGCTCATACATCGCCAATCGCTCTTCCACCGTCTGCAGTTCCACAATCCGCGCCGAAATCAATCGCAACTGCGCCACCGCGTCCGATGGATCCAGCCGCACCAGCTCCCGCGTCGCCGCCAGCACACCCTGCTGGTCACCCGCCACCGAAGCGGTCTCCATTTCCAATCGCAGCAGTTCCGCATCATCCGGAAGGAACTTCCTCGCAGCACGCAGCAAGTCCAACGCGATCGCGAGCTCCTCTGACGACGGAGGCACTCGAACGCGGACATCCATCAACACCATCCGCGCCATCGAACGCGCGGTGAAATCATTCAACCACGCCTCCGTCACAGCCAACGTCCCCGGAGCCACCACCGCAGTTGCCGCGGCTGGTGAAGCCGCAGGCGCGGCCTTGGCCGAATCACTCCCAACAGTGCCTGTTTGCCCCGTGGCCTGACCCGCACACAGCACGAGCATGCCAATCGCCACTCTGAACATCGCTCGCTTCATTGCACACTTCACATCCATGCTCGCCTCACTCGTTCCACAACATCCATGCCGCAGCCACCAGCCCCAGCACAAAGATCACAAACCCCACCACCTCGCACACCAGCACCAGCAGTGGATGCGCTCTGGGAAAGTAGCGATCCGCCACCATCGCCAGAAAGACCACCTGTGCTCCGGCCACCACACCCACTCCGGCGCACAATGCCGGCAGACGCCAGGCCCCCCACAGTTGCGCCGTTCCTGCAGCCAACCACATGCCTGCCAGAGACATGCAAAAGGCCCATACCAGTGCCACCAGACGGATCACTACGTCGGCCACAGGGTGCGTGTGCATCGGATCCTCCGATCACGCCAGCCAATGTGCTGCCGCGCCCTCCTCACCGGAAAAGCACAGCACGCGGCTGGATCTCCCAACCGCGTACTGAGTTTATCGGTCTTTGACCGGGGATGTCTGGACACCCACCCCGTCCATTCAACCCATAGCCCCATTAACCCATAGCCCCATTAACCCATAGCCCCATTAACCCATAGCCATAGTCATCAGGAATTCGGCGTTGGTCTTCACCTTCTTCAAGCGATTCTTCAAGAGGTCCATCGATTCGACCACGTTCATGTCGCTCAGCACCTTGCGCAGGCGATACACCAGTTCCAGTTCCTTGGGATCCAGCAGCAACTCCTCGCGGCGGGTGCCGCTGGCCGAGATATCAATCGCCGGCCACACCCGCTTCTCCACCAGCTTGCGGTCCAGGTGCAGTTCGCTGTTACCGGTTCCCTTGAACTCCTCAAAGATCACTTCGTCCATCTTCGAGCCCGTATCGACCAGTGCCGTTCCGATGATGGTGAGCGAGCCACCTCCATCGATCGCACGAGCCGCACCAAAGAACTTCTTGGGACGCTGCAACGCCTGAGCATCCACACCGCCGGTCATGATGCGGCCGGAGTGCGGCGCTTCGTTGTTGTACGCGCGAGCCAGACGAGTGATCGAATCCAGGAAGATCACCACGTGCTCCCCAAACTCCACCATCCGCTTGGCCTTTTCAATCACCATCTCAGCCACCTGGACGTGGCGCGATGAATGTTCATCAAACGTGCTGGCCACCACCTCAATATTCGGACCAGCGCAGTTGCGCTTGAAATCCGTCACTTCTTCAGGACGCTCATCCACGAGCAGAACGATGATCTTCACTTCGGGATAGTTCCGCGTAATCGCCTTGGCCATCTTCTGCAACAGCACCGTCTTGCCCGTGCGGGGCGGGGCCACAATCAACGCACGCTGGCCAAAGCCCACCGGCGCGACAAGGTCCACCACGCGACACTCGATCTCATCCGGCGAACTCTCCAGCACGAAACGCTTCTCAGGATGGTGAGGAGTCAGATCCTCAAACAGTCGCAGCCCGTGGGCCTTCTGTGGCGGCTTGCCATTGATCGTGTCCACCTTCAAAAGGGCAAAATACTTCTCGCTCTCCTTGGGAGGCCGCACCACGCCCTTGACCGTCATGCCCCGGCGAATGCCCCACTTGCGAATCAATCCAGGCGCGATGTAAATATCATCCGGCCCCGGCTGGTAGCTCTGTTCAGTGCTCCGCAGGAATCCGAATCCATCGGGCATCATTTCCAGCGATCCCTCGCCGATCATGATCCCCTGCTTCATCGCCCGGGCCTTCAGGATCTTGAAGATCAGGTCCGCCTTGGGCAGCGAATCCACATCCGTCAGCCCCTCTTTGGCTGCGACCGCGTGCACTTCTTCAGCACTCATGCGCTGCAGATCACCCAGACTCAGCGCATCCTTGCCCAGTGCCGGGCTCTCACGCATCACGCGTTCGAGCTCCTGTGCTTCCCGCTCCAATTCTTCATCACTCGGTAGGCCGAGTTCGGCTCGCGACAAGCCGGTGCGCATGCTCATGCCCACCGGAGGGCCATCGCCCCATCCCTTCATGCCACGCTTGCGCTTCTTGGCTCCACGCCGATAAGCATCCCGATCCGCATACGGATTCCGCCCCTGATAGCGGTCATTCCCATACCCGCGATCATCACCATCACCACCATCGTCGCGCTGATCACGCATCCCTTCACGAGGGCCATCGCGCATCCCGTCACGCGGATCAGGACGAGCGTCATAACGCGAATCCTGGCGGGGTTCCGGACGCGCTTCAGGAGCAGGCCGCGGCATGGGTCGGGGCGCGGGGGCCGTGGGGGCCGTGGGGATCGAGGAAGCAGCCGGAGGAGCCGGGCGAATGTCAGTCGAGTCAACCTTGGGGGGCTCACGCCGGGGACCAAAACGACCCTTCACTCCGGACGAACCCGATGAACCTTTGGAATCCATGAATCACTTCTCCAGTCCATGGCAGAACAGCGCATTCGACCGTCACCACGGAACACCTGCGTCAGAACGACGCGCACGACAGGCAGATCTGCCCCGGGAACACATACCCGTTCGTCGTAATCAACCGCCCGCGACACTTCTGCCACGGCGATCAGAAACTCCCCACTCCACATCGCCCATCCAACGAAATCTGGTTCACCTCAACCCGGCCTGGTTTCAAAGCCAGTTGGGATTCAAACAATGATGCCGCAGCACGCAGCTTGAGCGCGTGCCACAAACCGCAACAATCTGAACCAATTGAAACTGAGCCAAATGGTTCGGAGTGGTCAGATTGACCAGCACGCACGCCTCAAAATCTGTGATTGTCCAGTTTGGGCCAATGGACACGACCCGGAATTCCCGTTGGGTCTTGCCAAATCCGTGCTCATTGTGCGTGAGGGGGACTCAACCCCATAGGAGTGGCCCCGGCAAGTGACTATAGCACTATCGGCCACATGGGGAGTCAAGATCAAGGTTTCTGGTTCCGCCCCCAAACTACTTGCCCGCCCCTGTCGGTATCCCCACCCGAGGTGTCATCTCTCGGAAAAACACTACCCCGTCATACACCAACGGCCAGCGCACCGTCGCTGGCTTTGCCGCCTGCTGATCCAAATACCCGCTTCGCGGCTGCATCAGCCAATGCCCCTCACCCCGGCATGAGCGTAAATCCAGGAACGCAGATTGAGCCCCCCCAGCTCCCCACGCCTCTTCCAGCGAATCTGGCTGAGCTGCGGCATACTCAATCGTTGGGTTGTCCAGCCAGGACCACTTGCCCTCAAACCCCACCACACCCAACGAATACACCCGATCTCCCATGTCGCGCTTCACGATCTCACCCATCGAAGCCCGCGGCCCTTCGACCTCCGTGCCGCTGGGCTTGCACATGGCAATATGCACATTGTGAGCCCACACCATCACCTTCTTACCGGCAAAGTGTTCATCCACCAGCCACTTCAGAATCTGCGCATTGGCTTGTTCACGAATGCTGTACCCGCGCGCAAACTTCTCCTCACTCTTCTCGCTCATCCCCTCTTCAAACAGCGTCATCACCTCCGCAAGTTTCGCCTCAGCGTTCAGACACTGCACTCGAAAGCGATACTCGCGGTCGCTGATGGTGGCGTCACGCCGCGTGGTGTACCACTGCGCAAGCGGCGCACCGAGTTGCCGCAGTTCCATCACGATCCGCCGCTGCTCCGCCATCGGGTCGGCCGCGTCCTTGATCTTCCCCGCATCTGCCATCGCTTGCCTGATCCGCCTCAACACATCCGCATCCAGTCCCGGCGCATCCCCGATCCACTCCAAGTACGTCGGCCAGCGACTGCCCCCGGCACTCCCCGATTCCTGAATATCGAACCCCGTCATGATCAACGGCCGCTGCGTTCCTCTCGTCGCCCGGGCATAGTCAAACAGCCCAATCGTCTCGGTGCTGCGGCTCCAATGCCCAAACACCCCCATCCGCGCCACCGATTGAATGTCCTTGTTACCCGATATCGCGCCATCCATCTCTGTGCAATCAAACAACCCCGACTCCCACACCAATACGTCAAACCCATAGTCCTTGTGCAATCGCTTGATGAGTTCGTGCTTGAACGCGAACGACTTGGCATCTCCGTGCGTCAATTCGCCAAGCATCACCACCCGCGCATCCCCAATCCCCCGCACCATCGCCGCAACCGCCGCATCATCCGGTTCTTCACCCGACCATGCCGTCGCATGATTCTTCAACCACGCCGCCCGCTGGTCCACACTCTGCACCGCCTCTACGCGGCTCTCTCGCGGCACACCGGTGCATCCACTCACCAGCAGCAACGCAATCGCCGCCACTCCCACGTCCCTGCACAGCAGGCTGATTCGGTTCAACCGCATGACTCATCTCTGTTGTGTCCGCACGCTCAACCCACAACTCAACCTGTCACCTGCCTCACCGCCCGCTCACGCGCCAATCCCAACACCCGCGCCACATCCCTCTCCAGCCGCTCCGCACTCACCCCATCCCCATTCTCAATCACCGCATGGCTCGCCTCACGCTTGCGCTCCAAGCTCCACTGCGCCGCCTCGCGCTTGGCAAATTCTTCTTCACTCCATCCCCGCCCGCTCACCACACGCCGCAGACGCTGTTCCCGCGGCACATCCACAAACACCACCAGATCGCACTCTGCCGCGACGCCCGCTTCCAAGAGCAACGGCGCATCCACAATCACACCACGCTTCCCCTCCTGCCGCGCCCGCGCAATCTCGCTCGCACGCCCCGCCTTCAACCTCGGGTGCACCAACCCCTCCAACCGCTCCCTCTGCGTCGCATCCGCAAACACGATTGCCGCGATTCTCTTGCGATCGACTCGGCCATCCGCGCCCACAATCTCACTCCCCCACCACGACACCAGCACATCCTTCACCACCGGCTCATCCAACTGCGCCTTGGCCGCCACATCCGAATCCAGCACCACGCATCCCAGCCGCTCAAATGCCCGCGCCACGTGACTCTTTCCCGCGCCGATCCCACCCACAATCCCGATGACCGGCATGCGCGATCCGCTCGTCGATGCCGCGCCACCAGTCAGGTTCTTGGCCGCCTTCACACGCCCCAAAATCAACTCGCGTACCCGCTCTGGCTCACCCACTCCCCGCAAGCCCGCACCGGCATTCGCTCCCGCCGCGCTCGACACCACCACCGTCCCCGCCCCGATCAACCGCTCCGTCGCCGAACGAAAAACCTCCACCTGAGCCACATCCGCCAGACGCACACTCACGCTCTGGGTGCCGATCACTCCCCGCGTCACACGCACTTCATCCACTCCGATCACCAGCGTCGCGCAGCGCCATTCCAAGATCTGCCACACCAGCCGCGCCAGCACCAGAATCACCGTGATCGCTGCCAACTGCCCCGCACTCGGACTCTTGAACTCCCAAAGCGATGCCAAAATCGACGTCACCGCCCCCAGCACCACCACACCCACAAACCACCCGATTCGCCCCACCACCACCCACGGCAGCGCGGCACGCTCCACCACCACGCCCTCGCCTCGCGCTTCACTCACTGGCCGACCGCCTCTTGCTTCAACACCGCAATCGCCGGGTAATTCCTGTAATACCCGTCGTAATCCAACCCGTACCCCACCACAAACTCATCGGGAATATCAAACCCCACATACTCAGTCTCGATATCCGCCTTGCGCCGCCATGCCGGTTTGCGCAGCAAGACACACATCCGCAAGCTCGCCGGCTCCTGCTCACTCAACGCCTCTTTGATCACCGCCAGCGTCTGCCCACTATCCAGAATGTCATCCACCACCAGCACATGCTTCCCCTTCAAGTCCCGCGGCAATTCCCCGCGAATCTTCGCCCCCTTGCTCTCCGTGCTGATCCCCGGATAACTCGACACCGTCACCACCCGCAAACTCAACTTCATCGCCATCTGCCGCATCAGATCTGCGACAAACACAATCCCACCCGTCATGATCGGAATCAGCACAATGTCGTTGATTCCCGCCCCCGTCCGCGCCACATCCGCCTCGAGTTCACGCGAAATCTGAGTGCCCAGCTCCGCCACCCGAGCCGCAATCTTCTCTTCATCCACCAAGATTCTCTGTATATCACCGTGCATGAGGCTGCAAGGATAGGAACCTCGCGCAACCGCCAGACCCCTCCCAATCTCACCACTCCCCTCCAGCATTACCTCTCGATCTGGTCTAATCTGCGCTCCATGCCCTCGTCCAGATCGTGCAACTTCACCACCCTCTCGCTTGCCGCACTCGCCACAACGCTGCCACTGATCGGTGGCTGCTCTCTCTTCCGTGGCTCTTTCGGCTCTGGCGGCACCGCTCGTCTCGAAAGTGTCCAAACCCCCGCCAAACTCCAAGCCAACCTCCCCACCTCCGCCTATCTCGAATCCGGCGAATACGCCGCCGACATCTACATGACCGACCTCTCCCCCGGTGACCTCCTTCCCCAGGCAGATCTCAAGGGCACATGGGGACAGTTCATCCACGTCCACCTCTTCATCGAACCAAGCGCAGGCGACACTCCCATCTCCCGCGATGCCTGCACCACCATCGTCCGCCATCTCGTCATCAGCGATGGACAGATCGGCCTCTACGGTGGTGGTGGCTTCATGCAACCCGGTGGCAAACCTGGCGACTCCTCTCTCGGCGGCTCCCTCGCCGATGCCACCATGAAGCCCATCACCCACACCCCCGGCTTTGTCGATCGCCTCGGCTCTAGCGTCTTTTCCGGTTCCGTCGGAGGCAAGCGCAATCCCGAAGAAGCCGCGCGCCTGCGCAAGGGCCTGCAATCCCTCCTCCTCCGCCTCCCCCGCGATCCTCAAACCGGCATGGCCCCCTCTGTCGCCATGCCCCCCACTCCATAACCCATACCCCCACTTCCGGGCACCCCTCACTCCTGCCGCTTACCTTTGCCCGTGCCCAGCGACCCCCGCGCCACCCCCGCCATGCAGCAGTACGCCCGGTTCAAAGCCAAGAACCCGGACGCCCTCCTCCTCTTCCGCATGGGTGACTTCTACGAGCTCTTCGATGCTGACGCCGTCACCATCTCCAAGGCCCTGGGCCTCACCCTCACGCAGCGTTCCGAAGGCGTCCCCATGGCCGGGATGCCCTTTCATCAACTCGATACCTACCTCCGCCGTCTCATCACCCAGGGCTTCCGCGTCGCCGTCGTCGACCAGGTCGAAGACCCAACCTCCAAAGCCGCCAAAGACCGCGGCATAGTGGCCCGCGCCATCACTCGCGTCATCACCCCCGGCACCCTCGTCGACGAAACCCTCCTCGAACACGACGCCACCACACGTCTCGCCGCCATCCTCTTCACCGACACCGCCGATCTCCCCACCGCTTCCGCCGCCATCCTCGATGTCTCCACCGGCGAATTCACCCTCACCGATGGCCCCATCGATTTCATCCGCGACGAACTCGCCCGTCGCGGCGTGCGCGAACTCCTCTACCCCGCCACCGCCGATGGCAAACACCCACCCCGCATCACCACCCTCGCCACGGCCCTCAACCTCAGCCCCACACCCCGCCCCACCTGGAATTTCCGCCCCGCCGAAGCCACCGACATCCTCCTCAAGCACTACAAGGTCTCCACCCTTGCCGGTTTCGGCCTCGCGCCCAACGACCCCGCCCTCGGCCCTGCCGCCGCCGTCATCGATTACGTCCACCAGACCCAAACCGCCACTACCGACGAGGGTTTGAAAAACGCCCCCAAACTCAAACTCCCCTCCCTCAATCACATTCAGCCCCCCAAGCGTTTGGAAATCTCCGGCACCTGCATCATCGATGCCGCCACGCTCCGCTCCCTCGAAATCGAACGCACACTCCGCCCCGGAACACTCGCTGCCAATAACGGAATCGACGGCTCCCTCATTTCCGTCTTCCTCTCCGCCGGTGGGGGCTGCACACCCATGGGTCGCCGCACACTCCGCGAATGGCTGGTGCGCCCTCTCGCATCCCTCGATGCCATCCGTGTCCGCCACGATGCCGTCGCCACCCTCACCGAGCAGCGTCGCCTCATGGATGAACTCGGTGATGTCCTGCCGCAGATTCAGGACTTGGCCCGCATCGGCGCACGCATCAGCGTGGGTCGCGCCACACCCCGCGACATCGTCGCCATGTCCTCCAGCGTCACGCACGCCGCCACGGTTTCGCGGCACATCGAAGGCGCGCCCACCTTCAAACCACTCCTTGATCGTCTCACCGCCGCGCTGACACCACTGTTGCCACTCGTGCAAGAGATCGCGCGGCTCTGCGTCGAATCCCCCCCACCCCACTTGCGTGAGGGCGGCCTGATTCGCGATGGTGTCGATCCCGAACTCGACGAAGCTCGCCTACTCCAAAAAGACGCCGGCGCATTCCTCGCTGAGTATCAGGCCCGCCTCATCGCTCAATACGACCTCCCCAATCTCAAGGTCGCGTACAACAAGATCTTCGGCTATTACATCGAACTCCCCGCCGCCCAGGCCCGCACCGCACCACCCGAACTCCGTCGCACCCAGACGCTGAAAAACGCCGAACGCTACACCACCCCCGAACTCCGCGACTTTGAAAACAAAGTCACCACCGCCGAGGCCCGCGCTCTGGAACGCGAGCGCCTCCTCTTTGATTCCCTCTGCGAACGCTCGCTCCCTCTGGTGTCCCATGCCGCGGCACTCAGCGATGCCCTCGCCGAACTCGATGTGCTCGTCGCCTTTGCCAGCACCGCGGTCAAACTCGACTGGAAACGCCCCGAGCTCGTCGACGTTCCCACGCTCGATATCGAACAAGGCCGCCACGCCGTTCTCGATCTCACCCTCGGCTCGCGCTGTGTTCCCAACGATTGTGGCGTAGGACTTTCCCCTCTGCACTCTCTCTCTCTCATCACCGGCCCCAACATGGCGGGTAAATCCACCTACATCCGCATGGTCGCCCTCACCGTGCTCCTGGCTCACGCTGGCAGTTTCGTCCCCGCCGATCGCGCTGTCATCGGCCTCACCGATCGCATCTTCACCCGCGTCGGCGCCGACGATGCTCTCCACAGTGGCCAATCCACTTTCATGGTCGAAATGACCGAGACAGCCAACATCCTCAACCACGCCACAGCCCGCTCCCTCGTCATCCTCGATGAAATCGGCCGCGGCACCAGCACTCTCGATGGCCTCTCCCTCGCCTGGGCCGTCGCCGAATACCTCGCATCCCGCGGCACGCGCACACTCTTTGCCACCCACTACCACGAACTCACCGACCTCGAAGCCCGCACCGATGACAACCTCGCTGGCCGCGTCAAAAACCTCCACGTCGCCGTCCGCGAATGGGGCGAAGGTGACACTGCTCAGATCGTCTTTGTCCATCGCATCCTCCCCGGCAAGACCGATCAGTCCTACGGCATTCACGTCGCCAAACTCGCCGGTATCCCCGACGATGTCATCACTCGCGCCCGCGCCATCCTCGCATCCCTCTCCGTCACTCACGCCATGACCAGCGAACCCGGCCAGACCGCCGTTCCTGTCCAGGCCCGCGGCTCATCCAAGCGCGCCGACACCACCCGCATCGCACCACGCACGTCCGACCAACTCGCCCTCTTCACCGAGTTTGTACCGCACCCAGCACTTGACGCACTCCGCGAAATCAAACTCGATGCCCTCACACCCCTCCAGGCCTTCGACGCGCTGCGGCAACTGCATCTGCAAGCCACCAGCAAAGAGTGACCACATGACAATTGCAAGTGCGTGCTCAAACGAGCGCACGGAGTGGGGATTACTTCTTTTCTGAGCACATGAAATGTGCGATGTTGGTTGCCAGACGCGCAGCGTCTGGTTCAGAATCATCTTGGATAACACAGCCCATGAAATGGGCTGATGAAAGGTGTGAATCCACCTTCACCCCACTCCCTTCAACACCTCGACGCTTCGCCTTTTCTTCGCCCGCAGGGCGAAAGAGCAGGTGGACCGATCCAGCCCCCGGTCACCACATCTCAAACAACTCCGCACTCTGTGCGGCCGGAATTCCCTCAACTGCCTCTGTACCTCTCCACTTCTCTTCAACTCTCCCGCTTTGCCTCGCTGCCCCTCAACCACTCCGCCACTTTGCCACTTCTGATTCCGCCTTCCCCTAGTGCCCTGCCCTGAGCAAAGTCGAAGGGCAAGTGCCTTGTATTTCTACACTTACAACATTTCTTCCCGATTCTCCCTTCGCGCGCTTGCACCCAAACAGTAACCTGATCTACATGAACACTCATCCCCTCCAACATCTCGATCCCGCCGACCGCACACTCCTCCTTCAAGCCGTTTCCGATGGTTTCTCACTCCCCACTCTCCTCTCACGCGCTCCCGATGCCCACCCTGCCCAGCGTGACATGCTCACCCTCCTCGAGTGGTTCGACCTTCCCCACAT
>JAGWZK010000049.1 GCA_018968885.1 Planctomycetota bacterium
GGTCCATCATCTTCTCGGTCTGCTCGGCTGGCAGGCCGCGTTTCTGGCCGTTGGGATCAGTGGGCAAGAACGACTGTACCTGCTTCATCTGCGCCGGGATGGCAGCCTTCGCGACCTCGAACGACTGGCTGACCTGGGCCTCCATGTTCATGGCGTCCAGAAGATCGGCCGCCAGCCGGGTTCGGTCGCCGGCCTCATCAGCCCCGTACGCCAGACCGCAGAACAGGATCGCAGCACTGACCGGGAGGTACCGCATCATGACGACTTCTCCAACCAGGAAACGAGCGGAGTGAAGGAAGGGCAGAGGTTGTTGACGATACCGAATAGTGATTCGCTACCGCCGAAGGAATCTTGGGAGCAATTTGGATCAAGTGAAATTGACAGCATAAAGCTGAAGCTAATCGGCGACTGGAAGCCGGTGCTCGCGGGGTGTCAGAAGTTTCTTGTTGCCGCTGTGATCGATGACGATGCTGGCACCATTAAGTGAGCGCGGTATGCCATGGATCTGTCGCAGCATCTAGCCCCTTGAGGACGAGTCCGGTTTTCTGGCGTCATTAGCCGCAAGACCCCTTTGTAGCGGAACGATCAAGTTGAGCAGTTCGCGACCAACCGGCTCGCTTTACCGCAGGACGTTACCGCGAGCCTGCTCCAACGCCTGGTTCTGCCGTGTTGTAAATGCCAGCAGCATCAGCGCGTCTGATCGCTTGCGCCAACTGATGGGACGTCTTCTTGTTTGTCTCTGTGCGAAATGCACCGATGAGAGCGTCTCTGGCTGTGGGCGTCCTCAAATCCGCTAGCATATCGATCGCCCTAGTGCGATTCGGCCCCTCCTGCTGGCTCAGCAGTTCAATCAGCCGATCCTCGACGGAAATTGAACGGTCGATCTCACGCAGCATCTCTGCAGAAAATGCCGCGATCGGCGATTGATTGTCGTTCATTTGTGCCAGGAGTGCAGGGACTGCTGCCGCGGCATCGCCCCTAAACTGCCCCAGCGCGCAAGCCGCATGCCAACGGATGCCGGGGTTTTCATCGTTGAGAAACCGAATTAGGGCGGGCACGATCGTGTCAGGATGGCGATGGATCTTGCCAAGCGTCGCTAGCGCGCGAACACGGATCATCAAGTCGGGGTCATTCAGCAATTCAAGTAGGAGTGGTATCGCCTCGTCAGCGACCGACGTCTTGGCGAAGGGGTCTGCGGTGTCATCTGCGAACTCATGCCAGTCCGAAATCGATCGCAACGCGGCAATAAACTGCTCGGGTGTTTCGCATCTATTCTGCGGCACCTCGGGTCGCGTGGAATTCTCAGGAACGAAGGGCATTGGCTTTGGCTGCACCGGGTGAGCTCGAAGCATTGCATCAAGCTTGGCCTGATTCTGACGAAGACTACTGGCCGCATTCCACCACCCGAGAAGGGCCGCACATGCCACCAGCGCGATCAGAACGGTTGGGATACTCAACTGCGCACGTGGACGCATATTAGAGCCTCGCATGTGGTTGTCCTCCATGTACTGGGTTGTTGAACTGCAGAACGCCCCTGATCAAAGGCTCGCGACCAACGGGCCAACTACACCACAGGACGATGCCCGCGAGTCCTTTGCATCGGGTGGTTCCGGACCGAGTCGTGGACTGGC
>JAGWZK010000050.1 GCA_018968885.1 Planctomycetota bacterium
CCAAGTCCCGCCTGAGCAACATACAGTCAATCAGCTGCACTGCCAGCTGGTCATCGACTACCGCCCCAGCGTCAACCGGGTGTTACTAAAATCCAATTGCACTCATTTACAACACGACGACTTGATCTTGCTCAACAACGAACGAACTTGGGCCCGCGTGACAACCCAGGGCAACCCCGGCTGCCCCGTCGAGTGCAGTTCGGGCACAAACGCGCCGGAAAGCCCAGCCGCCATCGCCGCTGATCGGTACATTGATACTTCTTGTTGTGGATTGATTGCCGACGGAATCGGAAGGAGCCCGGCACACCCGGCACATTTAGTAGGCGATCCTCCGAAGCCAATACACACGGCAATAAATGCCTGACGATGACGCACCGGGTAGTTCTTGATCTGATCAGGACACTTGCGGGTGATGCACTTAGTTGCCAAGCCAGCTTCAGGTGCCAAGGCATCAATTGCAATGCCAGCATACTTTCTCAACTCTGCCAGGGAATCTGCGGCGTGACCAAACGGCGCCGAGTAGGCTCGAAGTTTCCCGGTAGTTGGATCGATGTAGACGTGTGCATATGCATCTTGTAACGCATGCGTTACCAATCCCATTTCCCAAGTCGAGAGATTACCGTAGGTCAACAATTTCTCTAGGCAAGCTCTTCTAGGATTTGGATCACCTCCGAACAGGGAATGTAGCAATCCCTCAATCTCGAAAAGCCACTTATTTGCGAGCGGAAGTCGCACACCGCCAGCACCGAGCTGCAAGTATGCCTTTGAAAGCGACAGAGCATCAAGCGCCGGAACCTCATCCGGTAACTGTGAATAGTACGCCAACATCTCTGCTTCGACGGAGCTACGCCCAGCGCAAGTCGCTGCAAGAAAAGTTGTGTAGTAATGTCCTGCTTCTTCGTACTGACCAAGGCTATCTGTTGAGTAGGGTGGCCGGTTTCCGACGTATGTCAAAAGTCCGAGCCCGCCCCTTTCCCCGATCGGATCCCTGCTCAACCACCTGCCTGTGCCCGCGTTGTAGTACCTGTATCCGTAGTAGACCAGGCCACTCTCGCCGTCTGTGTACTTCGTGCTCCAGCGGATCGGGTTGTCGGCCGCGAGGTCGCCCTCGGACGTCAGCGTCTCGCCGAAGGGGCCGTACTCGTACTTCGCGCGAGCGCGGCCGAGGTCATCAAGCGCCGCCATCACGTTGCCGTTGCCGTCAAACACGTACCGCAGCGTGGTGCCGCCTGTGCCGTTCACCTCGCCGCCCAGGCTGCCGTTGGCACGCGTCCAGCCCAGCACCAGGCCGCCGATGCCCCCCGCGCCCTGCTCGCTGCCTGAGAGGTCAAGGCCCCACGCAAACGTCCGCACGTTCGCGTCCGTGATATCCAGCTCAGCCAGGAGGTTCCAGCCGTCCCAGACGTACTTGGAGAGCCCCACCTGCGACCAGCCCACCGGGGCCGAGACCGCCCAGGCGGGCAGCGTCTCCGCCGCGGCGTCAGAGCCCGGTCCAGCCACCGAGGCCGTGGCGCCGTCGATCACCGCGGTGGTCGTGCCGACCGTCTGGGGCTCGTCCAAGGGGCCGCCGGAGATCTCCGCAACCGCCACTGGGATGTACATCCGC
>JAGWZK010000006.1 GCA_018968885.1 Planctomycetota bacterium
CTCCGTGCCACCGATTCGGCTCTGCAATCAATTTCGTCTTGCTCCGTGCCACTGGTTTGGCTCTGCAAACCAGTGCGTCTTGCTACGTGCCACGGTCCTGGCTCTGCAGGGCCGTGCTGCATTCGCCGCAACGCGGCGATCGTCACGAGCCCGGTGGCGTCAGCCCCGGGAAAATCATCACCTCGACACACTCGAATCCTTATCCCCACTCGCACAACCGCCTTCACATTGTGCCGCGAGGATCGCGGCATGAAATCAAACGCCTTCTTGTCTTCCCCCTTGTCATCTTGACACCTCGGCACCTCAGCACCTCGGCACCCCAGCACCCCAGCACCCTGCCTTTCCCGATGCCTAGTACCTAGTCCCTAGTGCCTCCTTCTAACCTCCTGCCCTTCCTGCACTTACAACTTTTCCAAACAAAACCCTTTCAACCCCATTGGCGCGATCCGCACAAAACCCTATACTGAACCTTATGAATACCTCACAATCCCTCTCCGACGCCGACCGCACACTCCTCCTTCAAGCCGTTTCCGATGGTTTCTCACTCCCCACTCTCCTCTCACGCGCTCCCGATGCCCACCCTGCCCAGCGTGACATGCTCACCCTCCTCGAGTGGTTCGACCTTCCCCACATCAAGGCCGCCGCTCAGCGCGCTGTCGACATCGTCGCCGATATCGATCGCTACGCCGCCGCAGCCACCCTCCGCCCACTCCGCGAAAAACTCATCAACCTCTTCTCACTCGCCTTCGACAGCGTCGCAGATTCGCGGCACTCTCTCTGCACATCCCCAGCCAAATCCGCCTCCGCCATCCACGCCACCTGCTCGCGCACCATCCGCGAAACCCGCTTCATCACCCAACAGATCCTCCGTCTCAGCGGCGTCCCCGCGCGGCCGCGCAACACAAAGAATCAACTGCACGACACACTCGCCACCGACAACCTCACATCCAACGCCGCGCACGACTCAACTTCTGATCCCAACTCCATCTCCACATCCTCGCGCACCAACTCCGCCTCCCACCACTCCATTCCACACACCATCTCTGACACCGCGAACGACACCTCGCTCAATCCAAACACACCACTTCACGCCCAACTCGCTTCAACCCTCACCACCTTCGCCGATCTGACAACCCAACCCACCAACTCGCCTCGCGCGCACGCTCTCTCTGCTTCCTCTCTATACAGCACCGCCGGCACCGCGCGCACTGCCCACAACGCCGCGCCCGCCTCTCGCCCACTCCCACTTCACATGAACCTCCCCTCATCCCCAGGCGCGGCACTCCTCCCACCACACCTCCGCCTCCCCCTCGACACCTTGTCTCCTTGACACCTTGTCTCCTTGACACCTTGACACCTCCACTTCCCCCTACCCTCCCCCCATGTCCATCGACAGCAAACTCGCCGAACTCGGCATCACACTTCCCGAGGCGCCCAAGCCGGTTGCTTCTTACGTCCCCTGCGTGCGCACGGGCAACCTGCTCTTCGTCGCTGGCCAGATTCCCATGAGTAAGGGCGCGCTGACCACTGTCGGTCGCGTCGGCTCATCCAGCGGCACAGATGCCAGCGAACGCCGCGTTTCCGTCGATGCCGCGCAGCTCGCGGCACGTCAGTGCGCCATCAACGCGCTCGCCGTCATCAAGGCGGAAATCGGCTCCCTCGATCGCGTCGTACGCATCGTCAAACTCGGCGTCTTCGTCGCCTGCGATCCCGACTTTGCCGCGCACCCTCAGGTCGCCAACGGTGCCAGCGATCTCCTGATTTCCATCTTCGGCGACAAAGGCCGCCACGCCCGCGCCGCCGTCGGTGCCCCCTCACTTCCCCTCAATGCCAGCGTCGAAGTGGACATGATTGTCGAAGTGGCGTGAGAGCCAGTGATGTGAAAACCGGTCTTCTGGTATCCTCGGACGGTCATGAAGATGGATCTGACTGACTCGCAAACCCACACTCCTCCCCCTGCCGCGACTCAACCCGTGGCAAGTCCTTGCGTGAATCCTCAAGTCGGATTCGTCCCGGAACTCGCCGACAACGCCTGGTTCAGTGGCAAACGCGTCACCGTCATGGGCATCGGACACTTCGGTGGTGGCACCTCCACGATCCGTTGGCTCGCCTCCCTCGGTGCCGATGTCCTCGCCACCGACATGAGCAGCGCCGACAAACTCGCCGATCAACTCACGCTGCTCCAGCCACTCATTGACAAAGGCCACGTCAAGCTCGCGCTCGGCGCTCACAACGTCAGCGACTTCACGACTAGCGATCTGGTCATCGTCAACCCTGCTGTCCCCAAGCCATGGGAAAATCGCTTTCTGCGTGCCGCCATCGCCGCAGGTGTCCCCATCACCACCGAGATCAATCTCGTGGTGCAGCGTCTGCCCCGTCGCGAACATGTGGTAGCGATCACCGGCAGCGCGGGCAAGAGCACGACCAGCGCGATGATCCACCACATTCTTGCCTCAACAGGTCGCAAGACCTGCTTTGGCGGCAACATCGGCGGTTCACTGCTGGATCACATGAATCAGATCCAGCGCGACAGCTTCATCGTGCTGGAACTCTCCAGCGCCATGCTGCACTGGCTGCACGGCTGGTCCCCTCGTATCGCCGTCGTCACCAACCTTGCTGAAAATCACATCGATTGGCACGGCTCCTTCGATCACTATCGCGAGAGCAAGCGAGCCATCATCGCCAATCAAAAGCACGGTGACGCCGCGGTTCTTGGCCCGGGCATGCATGGCTGGGCCACCAGACCCGGTGTGTGCCGCATCGAAATGCGCGATGTGCATCAGGTCGCCGACATTCACCTCCCCGGTGTGCACAACCGCCGCAATGCTGCTGTCGCTGTGGCTGCCGCCATCGCGCTCGACCCCACGCTCGATCATGCCACGGCCGAATCCGCCGTGCGAAAATTCTCCGGCCTCCCCCACCGCCTTGAACGCGTCGGGACATGGCAAGGCAAGAAGTTCTTCAATGACAGCAAGAGCACGACTCCTGCCTCAACACTCCTGGCTCTCGATGCCGTGGGCGAAAGCGGCTTGGACAAAATCCACCTGATCGCCGGTGGCTATGACAAAGGCAGCGATCTCACTCCCATCGGCGCACTGGCCCCCAAACTCGCTGGCCTTTACACCATCGGCGCGACCGGTCCAGCCATCGCGGCCGTCGCCACCGCCACCCCAGAAGGCGCGGCACATCACACCGCGTGCGAAACCCTTGACCGCGCGGTCAACGCTGCCATCGCCCGCATGACGAGTGGCGACATCCTCCTCCTCTCCACGGCGTGCGCCTCATGGGGCCAATTCACCAATTACGAAGCCCGCGGCAAGCTTTTCTGCGAACTCGTCCGCGCTCACTTCGGAGCCCAACCCGGAGAGGCGTGATGCGTTGCACTCTGCCCGTCATCACGCTCTTGCTTCTCACGGGATGCCAACAGCACCGGCCCGAACCCGCACGTTCCGCTGCTCCATCCGCCACTTCTCAAGAACCGTTGCAATTCGAGCCCGTCAAGATTGCCGATGCCGCACCGGTGTCCGGCTGGGTGGAAGTGCGCCCCGGCGTACAAGTCAACGTGGATCAGCAGCGCATTCGCATCGCGGCTGAGATCTGCCTTGATCCCGCCACCGGCGAGCCGGGTCGCGGCGTTCCTCTCGAAGCAATCCTCGTCACTCCAGTCAGTGGCAAAGAGCACGAAGCGATCGCCGTGACCAAAGCGAAGCCGTCGGATGTTCACTTTGCACTGCTGCTTTTGCGACTGGAAAATGGCACACCGGGTCGATGGACGTTTGACAAGGCAACACGACGGCTCACTGCGCACCCACCCACTGGGCCGCAGGTCCATGCCACGCTGATCCACGGCGTCAAGACAACACGACTGGCGGATTTCGTCGTCGTACTCGATGATGATGGAAAGGCGACAAGGCCCTTCACTGCCACGGCCAAGACAGGCCCATCCAACTGGATGTTTGCCGGGTCGTTCTTTGGAAAATTCCAAGGCAAAGAGGTGTATGACGCGGACTACACCGGCATCATCATCGGCCTCTGCACCTTTGGCGGAGAAGTGCTGGCATGGCCGGATGTGCTCGACCCTGAATCGGCGCGGCAGCAACCGATCTGGTATGGAAAGAGCGACATGCTGCCACCCTTCGGCACGGCAGTGATGGTCGAACTCACACCCGAACAGTGATGCGACTTCTACTCGCCGATCTTGATCTTGACATCGCGCGGCTTGTCATCTTCTTCGATGGTCATTTCGACCTCGGTGCCGCGGAAAAGGCCCGCTTCAACGACTTTGCGATAGAACTGCTCAGTGGAGCGGACGGTTTCACCGGCGACCTTGGTGATGGTCATGCCGGGCTTCAGACCGGCCTTGGTGGCGGGAGACTCGGGAAGCACATCACGCACGACAACTTTGCCACCGGTTTCGCGGACATTGACACCCATCTGCACGGCGATGGGGAAAAGAGCATCGCGCTGGTTGCGAGCGAGGACGCTGGCGGGCATCTCTCCGAGGGAGACAGTGAGCTCACGCTGCGACATCGTCTCACCTTCGCCCCGCCAGACCGAGACGGGGAGCGCGGTGCCGGGCATGGTGGAAGAGATGATGGCACGCATCATCTCGCCATCCTGAACCATCTGACCAGCGACCGCAACGATGATGTCGCCCTGCTCGACACCAGCGCGCGAGGCGGGAGAATCCGGCTCGACGCGACCGACTCGCACGCCGACACCCTTGAAATCCTTGCCAGCCATCACCGGCTCAGAACCGGTGCCGAAGGAGATGCCCAGGAATCCTCGACGGACCTTGCCGGTCTCGATGAGCTGCTGGGCGACGGAATCGATGGTCATGAGAGGAATGGCAAAGGCGATGCCGGAGGATTGCCCCTCGTCGTTGGTTCCCTCGGCATCGCGGGCGGTGGCGATGGCGACGTTCATGCCCACGACGCGACCACGGATATCGACCAACGGTCCACCACTGTTGCCGGGATTGACAGAGGCATCATGCTGAATGAAGTTGGAGAACTGAAGATCCATGCCGGGGTGGGCAGCTCGGCCCAGGCCGGAGATGATCCCCTCGGTCATGCTGAACTTGTAGCCAAAGGGGGAACCGAAAGCGAAAACCCGCTGACCTTTCTCAGCACGCTCACCAGAGGCGCGGCGGATGGGAATGAGAGGCAGGTCACCATCGACCTTGAGGACCGCGATGTCGGCATATTGATCGGTGCCCTGCACTGTGGCGGGGACGCGGCGGCCATCGGAGAATTGCACGCGAATCTGCGAAGCATCGCGAACCACGTGCTCATTGGTGATGATGAAGCCCTTGGAGTCGTAGACCCAGCCGGAGCCGGTGGAGCCACGGCGGAAGAGTTCGTTGCGGGCCATGTCGAAAACCTCGATATGAACGACGGAGGGTTCGACGGAGGCGGCGACTGACTTGACCGCGCGATCGATGCGAGCCAGCACATCGTCATCATCAACGGCCTGCCGCACGAGTGCGACGCGGGCGATGCGATGGGCGTTTTGAGTGCGCTCGACGATGGAAGGAATCAGCAGAGAGAGGATCGCCGCGCAGCCCATGAGGACCAGTAGCGGGAGGATCGTGATCATGCGTCGCATGCGAGGAATTCCATGAAGAGGTCGGGGTGAGGCGACCCCAAATCAGTTCTTGAGTACTTGGCGCATTGCCATTCTGTTCTTCGGCTGAGGCCCCGTTGGTGATTCATTTGATGCCTGGAAAGGTGATGAGTTTCGGTCAGGCGCGGGGTTGCCCTTGTGTGTCCTTGCGCGTGGTGGGAGTTGAAGCGGGAGCCGGTTTGGCTGGATCGATACCGACCTGACGATCGCGGACGAGGCGCACCCACTCTTGCCCGGCCTGAATGAGGGCAGCACCCATCTCGGCGACGGGACGGGCAAAGACGGGTGGGCGATCGGAGAGGCCGAGAAGGTCTTGGAGCACCAGCACCTGGCCGTGGCAGGAGTTGCCAGCGCCGATGCCGATGACGGGGAGCTTGGTCTGGGCGATGAGCCGCGTGGTGAGATCGTGAGGGACTGCCTCGATGAGGAGCATGACGGCGCCGGCATCTTCACAGGCGTGGGCGTCGGCGAGAATGCGATCAGCGGATTCTGATGTGCGACCTGCGCCGACGTAGCCGCCGGTCATCGCGGCGGTCTGGGGGCGCGAACCAACGTGTGCACAGACTGGGATTCCTGCGCGGGCCATTTTCGCAATGAGCGGCGCGAATGAGGCATCGACTTCGAGCTTGACGATGTCGGCCTTGCCCTGGGTGAGAAAGCGGCCGGCGTTGGCGATGGCGGTGGCATCATCGGTCTGGTAGGACATGAAGGGCATGTCACCCATGACGAAGGTGTTTGGCGCGCCGCGCTTGACGGCGGCGGTGAGTTCGATGAGTGAATCCAGCGGGCAATCAATGGTGCGCGAGTAGCCGAAGATGACTTCGGCGGCGGTGTCGCCGACGAGGAGCACATGCAACCCGGCACGCTCGAGCCAGCGCGCGGTCGTGGCGTCATAACACGTGAGACAACTGAATGCCTCACCCCGCTCGGCCATCTTGCGCAAAGTGCGGATGGTGACGGGCTCACGCGGCGGAAAGGCGACTGAGTGATTCTGCGGTTGGGTCACGGTGAAGTGTACGAGAGCCGGTTGATTGAGGATCGCGCCCGGTTCACCTTACACCAAGGATGAGCCAGAGCGCCAAGCCGAGGCCGAGAGCAATGGAACCAGCGGCGAGCCAGCCGTTCAGGCCCCATGCGCCAGTGGTGGCAGAAGCGGATTCTTCTGGTGGGCGAATGAGTGAGAGGCGCGACTCGGTTTCCTCGCAGAGGCGATCGTGGCCGCAACGTGCACAATCCTGCACGATGGCGATGACGAGGTGCGCATCGAAGGGGCGCAATCCCATGGAGACGGCGGAGGCGACGAGGCGCTCGCGTTTTTCGGGCGTGAGGATTGCCGCGCGGCCGCCTTCGAGTGATTTGCTGACGAGGACGGCGAAGACCCAGCGTGAGTCGGTGCCTTTGAGCTTGGAGGCAGAGACATTCTCACGCGCGACGTGGCGGCGACGGATGGGCAACTGACTGGGAGGAACCAGCTCGGAAGCGTCGCTTGGGCGCGACCGCAGTTGCGGGAACGCAACACCTGCGTTGACCAGACGCAGCGCTGGGGAGGCCTGTGCGGGTTGGAACGGCGTACGTGTCACCATGGACAGCGTATGGGCAAGAGTGGTGCCAGCACGTGTGTGAATGTGGGGTATGCGGAGGGTTTAGGTGGTTTTTTCGAGGGAACAAGGTCCTGATAAGTTGGTGGAGCAGTTGACTGGGGTTGAAACGGCCGATAATCGAGGTATGAGTGATGTGGCTGAAGAGGCGAATCAGGAGAAGCCAGCGTTGCCGAGCATCGCGGCATCGCGCGATGTGTTGAAGAAGTTGCCGCGGGTGATGTGTGCGTTGACACCGGAGCAGGTGGTGAAAGCGGCGGAGAAGCGGGCCAAGCAGGGGAAGCTGGCAGGGTTTCAACACGGGAGCGGCGATGTGCTTTTCGTTGCGGATGTGTTTGGCGAACCGTTTGATCGGACGCTGGTGGTGAAGGGTGAGAAGGTGGATGGGGGAACGCGGTTGACGTTTGCCGCGCCGATGAAGAAGAAGTTGCCGTGGATCTTTATTGCGGTGATCGCCTTCAGCATCTGGCCGGGTGTGACGCTGACGCATTCATTGCTGGTGACTTATTTCTCGTGGTACACGATTCAGACATGGTGGTGGTATATCCCGATCACAGTGATTCCACTGCCTTGGATGTACAAGAAGATGATGACAAAGAGCGAGGCCTCATGCGCGGGGTCGGCGATGGAGCAGATTGAGTCGGTGCGCGAGGCGGTGGGTGGAAGTAGTGAGTGAAGACACGAAGTGGCAGAGTGGCGAAGTGACCAAGTGGCAGAGTGAAGAGGAAAGGCACTTGCCCTCAGCCGCGACGGCTGCGCCGTTTCGCGGCACAATGTAGAGGAAGGGTGAGGAAGAGATTGCCTTCCAGGGGTATCGTCACTTCGTCCGCTGGCGCGGGCGAGTTCCTCAACCCCTGGCAAAGATCGCGCACCACGCTGTGGTGCAATACATTGAGGGAAGAGCGAGGCAGAGGGGCGGGGTGAAACGGCTTGGGCCGTCCGTGCAGTACATCGGATTCATCTACACATCCTGCATCCATTGAATAAAAAGCGAAGGGTTTCCTGGAAGCCCAGTAGTGCTGAGTTTCTGTCGCGTCACTTCGCACACATCACGAATCTCATCTTCAGCCAAGACGGCTTCACTTTGTCCTTCGACACCGAATACCCCAATCTGGTGGCCAATGAACAGAAGAAAGCGTTCATCCACTCCGCCAAAGTTTCCTGAGTAATGGTGCAGGCCAGCACGATTGGCCGCTTGAACCCTGAAGTCGTTCCGATCCTCACTTTCGTCAATACCGATTTCGTAACGCAATCCGAAGAATACGAGAAGTGAGTCTGCGCTCATGCATGGCTCCTGACGATGATCCGAAGAATACCGAGTTTGTCTTATGGACACCACTGCAACAGCGATTCCCGGGGTCGGCACCCCGGGCTCGTGACTGTCGCCGCGTTGCGGCGGGGTAACACGGCCTTGCAAAGCCAAGACCGTGGCACGAAAGAGACACCGGTTGGGAGACCGGTGCCACCCAAGGCAGAGGTATTCCGATTCATGCGCGATGCACGCGGAGGTTGTAGTGCTCGATGATCTTTTCGGCGGCGAGATGTGAGGCGTCGAGGCCGGCGAACATCGAGCAGATGCGATTGAGTGAATCGATCTGGGCGGCGCGGGCGGCGGGATTGGAGAGGAGTTCCTTGGCGGCGGCGATGATGGGTTCGGGGCCGCCAAAGTGCGGGACGAACTCGGGAACGATGCGTTCGCCGGCGATGAGGTTGGGGAGGGTGAAGAACTTGGTGGGGATGAAGGAGCGGGCGAGGACGTAGCTGGTCTTGCTTCCCTTGCGATAGAAGATGACCATGGGTTTACGGTGTTTGGCGACCTGGAGGGTGACTGTGCCACTCTTGACCAGGGCCATGTCGGACCAATGGATGACGGTGTCGGTCTGGCCGACGACGCTGGCGAGATTCATTGGCCAATTGGATGGGGAGATGGGCTCCCCCACTTGCGTGGCCCACTCACTCGCCGCGCGACGCAGATCGGTCTCGACTTCGGGGCGAGTGCAGGCAATGACGCCTTGCAGCGTTGGGAAGTCGGTGCGAAGGGCGCGCACCATATCGAGGAGCATGGGGAAATTTCGCGCCAGTTCGGCGGGGCGAGAGCCGGGCATGAGGGCGATGCGGGGTGAGCCCACGGGCAGCGCTTGAGCAGCGATATCGAGGGCGGCGTGATCGATGGGCTCATCAAAGAGCATGTGGCCGATGAAGTGCGCGGGGACATCGCGCTTGCGGAAGAAATGCTCTTCGAAGGGGAGGACGCAGAGGACGCAATCGGTGAGGCGACGGAGTTTGTGGATGCGCCAGCGAGCCCAGGCCCAGATCTGCGGCGCGACGAGGTGGACGATGCCGAGGTGGGCCTTGCGGGTGATGGCGCAGATGGGAAAGTTTGCGGCGGGGGAATCGACGGGGACGTGGATGGCGACGGGGGTGTGTTGGAGCCAGGAGGAAATGCGGTCGTTGATCTGCACGTGCTGGCGAATCTTGGCGAGGCCGGGCATGCCCATAACGGCATCGTCACCGGTGCGCTCGATGATCTGCGCTCCGGCGCGGGCCATCTTGGGACCGCCCCAGGCGTAAATAGGTATATCCGGGCGCAGAGAACGAACTCGGGCAATGACCTTTGACGCGTGATCGTCGCCACTGGGCTCGAACGCGGTGAAGAGGATGCCGGGAAGAGGGGCATCGTCGAGAGTGGGAACCAGAAGTGTGCGCTCGCGGCTGACGGGCATCGGAGAAGTTTAGGGTGAGATGGGCGCGATCAGAGTCCGGAACTGCTCAGCCACTGTGAAGGTTTGGCATCGAGGGCCTCGGCGATCTGGAGGAGGGATTCGAGACTGGGGAGATGCGTGCCGCGTTCGATGGAACTGAGCTGGCTGATGGAGAGACCGGCAGCTTCGGAAAGATCTTTGAGGGTCCACTGCTTATCGGTGCGGGCGAGACGCACGAGGCGACCGAGTTCGCGGCGGAGACGATCCTGGGGGCGCATGCCCAGGCCGAGGGTTTGCGTGGCCTGAGAGAGGCAGAGGCGGAGTTCATCCATGGCGAAGGGCTTGGCGAGGTAATCAAAGACATCCTGCTTGAAGGTGCGGCGCATGGAATCCATGGAGGGATAGCCGGTGAGGACGATGATGCAGAGCTTTGGCCAGCGGGTGCGGAGATCGGTGACGACCTGCTCGCCTTGATGCGGGCCCATTTTCATATCGACGATGACGACATCGGGCATGTGCTCTTCGATGTGGGCGAAGAGTTCTGCGGGCGTAGAGGCGAGGCGCACCGAATGCCCCTCGGCATCGAGGGCAGAGCGGAGGAACTGGCGAAAGTCGGCATCATCATCGAGGGCGATGATGGAGAGGGAGACGAGCTCGCGATCTGTGGCAAGGGAAGTGGATTCGGTCATGACTGCAAGACTCCCTGCGAATGCGATGAGGTTGCGGAAGGTGATTGGGAATTGAGTGGTACGAGTGTTGGTGAGGGTTCGCGGAGGGGAAGAAGGATCTGGAACTCTGCACCGGAACGGCCGGGGAGGTTGCGAGCGGCGATCATGCCGCCATGTTCGCGGACGATGCCTTCGGCGACGGCGAGGCCGAGACCTGTGCCGCGAGCATCGAGGCGAGAGGAGACGAAGGGTTCGAAGAGTCGGGGAAGGAGGTCGGGATCGATTCCGGGGCCATCGTCGGAGATGGTGATGGTGAGCCAGGAGGAATCTGCACGATTTTCGAGGGCGGCGGCGATGTGGATCTGGGTGCCCTTCTGGGCAGAGCGAATGGCATCGACGGCGTTGCGGATGAGGTTGACGAGGACTTGGACGATGCGATCGCCATCGCAGGTGAGGGAGAGATCGGCCGGGGCGAGGTTGGTGATGTGGACTTGTGAAGTTTCGCGATCGAGGCGAACAAGGGTGATGGCTTCGTCGATGAGTTGGGCGACGTGAGAGGTGGAGGTGAGAGGAGGGCGGACGCGGGCGAAATCCAGGAGTGAATCACTGAGGCGTTCGAGGCGACCGACCACGCGAAGGAGGAGCGCGGCTTCGGATTCATCGAGGGGCTTGGCCTGACCACGGGTGCTGCGTTCGACGCGCTCAGCGAGACCCTTGACGACGGCGAGGGGAGTATTGAGTTCGTGGGCGATGCCAGCGGACATCATGCCGAGGGAGGCGAGACGGTCGGCATCGGCGAGATTTCGCTGGGCAGTTTCCAAGAGGTGGTTTTTCTTTTTGAGATCGACGGCAACGACTTCGAGTTGATCAAGGGTTTCGGTGAGAGCGCTTTCCTGACGACGAAGGGCGAGGACGGAGGCGTTGCGCGAGCGCATGATCTCGCCGAGTTCATCGCTGGGGATGATGGATTCAGGGATGAGTTCGTGGCTGGCATCACCATCCTGCACAGCGCGATCGGCGCGGAGCATCTGGCGGATCGGTTCGTAGACGTGCTTGGGGAGAACGAGGACCTCGATGGCGATGGCGACGATGGCGTACATGGCCAGGAGGGCGGCGAGGGCGAGGATGTTGAGCCGCACGACGGCACTGCGGACTTCGGGAATCTGGACATCGGCGGCGATGAAAAAGCCGGGGGGTTCGACGGTGGAAGGGAGGAAGAGTGCAGCACCACCGACATCGGCGACTATTCCCTGCATGGCCTGACCGGGGCGATCGATGGCGAGTTCGGCCAGAGCGGGCGAAATGTTGCACGCCGGGGCAGAGCCGACGTGGATTGAAATGCCGTCGGGGCGTTGACCGGCAATGCGTTCGGCGATTTCGCTGCTGCGGAGGTCGGTGGCGGCGGGGCCGAGGGAATCGACGACAGCGCGGAGGACGCCGCCGGATTTGTGGGCTTCGGCATTCTCGACGATGCGATTGACGGCGGGACGAAGGACGATGAGCATGATCGCGGCGAGGGCGAGCATGAAGAGGGTGTGGATGAGGGCGAGCTTTTTGCGAATGCGAAGGCGTGCGAGGAGGCCACCTGGCGTGGGAACCCGAAGGGTGCGTGGTGCGGGCGGTGTTGGTGACGGAGAAGTCATGTGACGAAACGAATGAGAATGCCGACACTGGTGAAAAGGCAATTGAAAGGGCGGTTGCTACCCTCCCCACCTTGAAACTGCATTATCCAATCGAAGAATCCTTGGCACCCTCGACCTCGGATGACGGCTCAGATGGGGGCGCATCAGGCCGAGGCAATCAGCGTGAATCGGCGCGGCGGGTGGTGTGCCGCCACTTGGCGGAACAGTGCCGCCGGTTTCCGAATCTGTCGCTGGAGACGTTCAAGACCGAGGGGCTGGATGGACGGGATGCGGCGCTGGCGCACCTGTTGTATGACGTGACGGTGCGGCGGTGGGTGACGCTGGAGTATCTGTTGAATTTGAGGTTGGAACGGCCCTTGCGGACGGCTGATCCCAGATTGGCGGCGGTGCTGCTGACGGGGGCAGCGCAGTTGTACTTCTTTGATCGGATTCCGACGCACGCGGCGATTGATGAGGCGGTGGAATTCACCAAGCAGTGGGTGCAGCCGCGCGCGGCGGGGATGGTGAATGCGGTGCTGCGGCGGGTGGCGGAGATGCGTGAGGTGGGTGCGGATGGGGATGTGGTGAAGATTGATGGGTGGAGGGCAAGTCGGAATGAAGTGCCACTGGCAAGTGGAAAGTCGTTGAAGCTGGTGGCGGATCTGTTGCCGGAGGATCCGATCGAACGGATGGCGGTGGCGTGCGGATTGACACCGTGGCTGCTGCGGCGGGTGGCGCAATTGCACGGGAACATGGAGAAGACGCGGCTGTTTGCGTATCACACTCTGAGCAAGCCGCCGGTGGTGCTGAATGTAAAGCATGCGACGAGTGAGGTGGTGGCACCTGAGGGTTGCACGCTGATGCCACACAGTCAGCCGGGGCATGTGGTGTTTGATGGGCCGCATGAGATGCTGGGTCAGTGGCTGCACAAGCGCAAGGATGTGTGGGCCCAGGACTCGGCGGCGAGCAAAGCGATTGAATTGTGCGCGAATCTGAAACCAAAACTCATTGCCGATCTGTGTGCCGGGCAGGGGACCAAGAGTCGGCAACTGGCGGCGGCGTTTCCGACTGCGCGTTTGATTGTGAGTGATGCCAGCCCGGAGGCAATGGGGAAACTGCGGAAGCTGTTTGAGGGAAGCGACCGGGTGAAGGTGGTGGATCGACGGGCGTTATTGCCAACGCATGCGCAATCGGTGGATCTGGCGGTGCTGGATGTGCCGTGCAGCAACAGTGCGGTGCTGGCGCGAAGGGCAGAGGCGGCCTTGCGCTGCGATGGGGAGCAGTTGGAGCGCCTGGCGACAGCGCAGAGGCAGATCATCGCGGACACGATTCCGCTCTTACGGCCGAGTGGGTATGTGCTGTACAGCACGTGCAGCATTGACAGGGAAGAGAATGGGCGGGCGGTGGATTGGGCGATTCAATGGCACAAGGCCAAGCCACTGGACTCTCACACGGTGTGGCCGGCGGGTCTGCCGGGGCAGGCGAGCGATGTCTATATGGATGGGGGCTTTGCCTGCCTGATGCAGTGGTCACAGCGGTGACGCAGTGGTGGTGCCCGGGGTCGGGGCGCATCCGACAATGGATGAACGACGACGGGGAAGGTGTAGGGTTACACTCCGCCCGATCTTTGGCGGGATTGCTCGGAGGAGCGGTGGCCAAGGCGGTTCCGGGAAGAATGCAGCGATGAATCTGACTGATTTGGTTCCGATTGAGTGTGTGCGCTGTCCGCTGCAAGCCACGGACAAGAAGGGTGCCATTGACGAGCTCGTCGATGTGCTCGCGGCGGCTGGCAAGGTGAGTGATGCCAAGTCGCTGAAGGAAGCGGTGTGGCAGCGCGAACAGACGCGCACCACTGGCATCGGGCATGGGCTGGCGATTCCGCACGGCAAGACGCCGAGCATGGCGGGATTGGCGATGGCGATCGGCAAGCCGGCGACACCGATGAACTTTGAAGCGATTGATGGTCAACCTGTGAAGTTGATTGTGCTGCTCGCGAGTCCGCCGGACAAGATGAGCGATCACATTCAGGCGCTGGCCAAGGTGAGCCGGTTGATGACGATGGATCAATTCCGGAATCAGATTTATGGTGCGGGAAGCGCGGCGGAGATTTTGGCGTTGATCCGCGGGCAAGAAAAGCCGAGCTAAGCGCAGCAGACCTAAGCCGGATTTTGTGATGCAGGCAACGGACGCGGGACGAAGCCAAGTGATTGGTAGAGATGCCGCGCGGCGGTGTTGGCATCGGTGACGGCGAGAAACGCGTTGGTGTGACCGGCCTCGCGAAGGCGATGGAGTGTGCGGACCAATCCTGCGCGGGCCAGACCTTGCCGCGTGTGGATTGGCGCGGTCATGGAAAAGGCGATCAGGATGTCGGATTGGTAGTGGGTAACGAGTGTGGCGGAGGCGGCGATGTCGTTGATGATGATGATTTCGGAAGCGACGAAATCAAAGGGGCCATAGGTGCCGGAGAGGGTGGAGTGGACTTCGGCGAGGGCGGCGGCGCGGTCGCCCCCTTCGTCGTCGGGCGTGCCGCGATATGAGGAGAACATGAGATCAGCGAGTAGCGCGGCATCGGCGCGGGTGATGACGCGGGCGCGGGTCTCAGGGGTTGGAGCGGGGAGCGTGGAGTCGAGAGTGCGACCCCAGCGATGGCGCTTGACGGGAGGGGAACTCAACCAAAGGCCTTCTTGTAGTCGGAGAGGAAGCGTTCGAGGCCGATGTCGGTGAGGGGGTGCTTCATGCAGTCGGTGATGACCTTGAGGGGCGCGGTGGCGACATCGGCACCGGCGAGGGCACAGTGGAGCATGTGGTTGGGGTGGCGGATGCTGGCGGCGAGAATCTTGGTATCGAAGCCGTAGTTGTCGTAGATCTGGCGGATATTGCGAATGAGCTCCATGCCGTCTTCGCCGACATCATCGAGACGACCGATGAAGGGGCTGATGAGGAAGGCACCGGCCTTGGCGACCATCATGGCTTGAAGCGACTGGAAGCAGAGGGTCATGTTGGTCTTGACACCTTCATCGGCCAGGGCTTTGCAGGCCTTCAAGCCGGGAAGGGTGACGGGGAGTTTGATGACGATGTTGTCGGCGATCTTGAGGCGCTCGCGGGCCTCTTTCATCATGCCATCGAAATCAACCGCGATGACCTCGGCGCTGACGGGTCCGGAGACGACTTTGCAGATTTCGGCGAGACGCTTGCCGTAATCGATGCCTTCCTTGGCGATGAGCGTGGGGTTGGTGGTGACACCATCAAGAATGCCGAGGTCGGCGGCTTGCTTGATCTCATCCAGGTTGGCGGTATCGATATAGATTTCCATGCAGAGAGGATAAGCGCGATGAGTTCCATTTTGGCGGGTTGTAGGGATTGATCGGGATATGCTCGGGCCCGCATGACGCTTCAACCGACAGATATCGCGACCACGCACGGTGCCAAGAGCGAAACGCCGCTATTGGAGGCGGTTGGGCTTGTGAAGTCGCTGGGTGGTAAGCCAATCGTGCATGGGATTGATTTGCGCTGCAAAGGTGGCGAGGTGCTGGGACTTTTGGGTCCGAACGGCGCAGGGAAGACCACTTCTCTCCGCATGTGCTATGGCTATTTGCGAGCGGATCAGGGAACGATTCGAATTTCCGGGTACGACCTGCAAAACCAGCCCGATGAGGCGCGGCGGCAACTGGGCGTGTGCACGCAGGATGACACCTTTGACGCGGACTTTTCGGTGCGAGGTAATCTTGAACAGACGGGGCGTTACTACAGGCCACGCCCGGCGCGGCTGAAGGAACGCATTTAAGCGTTGCTCGATCAATTCGGCCTGCGCGAGTTTGCCGATCAGAAGCCCGAAACACTGTCGGGTGGATACAAGCGGCGGTTGATGATTGCGCGGGCGGTAGTGCATGACCCCAAGGTTGTGTTTTTGGATGAGCCGACGACGGGACTGGACCCGCAGGCACGCATGGCGGTGTGGGAATTGGTGAGCACGCTGCGGGCGCAGGGGATGGCGGTGGTGTTGACCACGCACTACATGGACGAGGCAGCGCGATTGTCGGATCGCTTGCTGGTGCTGCAAGGTGGACGAGTTCGTGCCGAGGGCAAACCAGATGCGGTGCTCGGTGATGTGGTGGGCGAGCATGTGGTGGTGATTGCGACGGGGGCAGCGCGATGTGCAGAGGCGATCGCGTGGATCAAGGCGCGGGGAATCAGCCCATCGCAAGTGCTGGGAGATTGGCACGTGCCGCTGGAATCGTCATCGCTGGCGGAGTTTGTCGCGGCGTTTGCCGGGATGGAGTATGAAGTGCGGCCGCCGACGTTGGACGATCTGTTTCTGGCTTTGGCTGAGGAGGGGAAGCCATGAGTGTGATTCGGGCTTCATGGCAATGGCAGAGCAGAGCGGTGCTGTCGCGGCATGTGCGCGTGCACATTCGTCGCTGGCACACAGTGACGCTGCCGCCGGTGTGCGAACCCCTGATCATGCTGCTGACCTTTGGCCTGGGGCTGGGGCGGCAGATGGGCACTCTGACCTGGCAGGATCAGAAAATGGACTACCTCCATTATCTCGCGCCGGGGATTCTGGCGTACACGGCCTTCATGTCCTCCTTCTTCCAATCTCTCTTCGCGGCGTTCATCCGCATGCACTTTCAGAAATCCTGGGAAGGACAACTGACCACGCAGGTTCGGCTCGAACATGTGGTGTGGGGCGAGGCACTGTGGGCGGCGACACTGGCAACCAGTTACGCCGTGGTCGTGTGCGTGCTGTTGGCGCTCTTCGGGGCGTTCGGATGGCTGGATCTGCATTGGCCTTGGCTGATTGTCACTGTGCCGCTGCTCTTCCTCACCGCGCTGGCGTTTTCGGCGGTCGGGCTTTTCTTCACGGCGATCCTGCCGAGCATTGACCACATGAGTTTGCCGTTTTTTCTGGTCATCATGCCGATCGGCTTTGCATCCAGCACGTATTTCCCGCTCCCCGATGTCGTGGGGATCCGCGAGATTGCGATGATCAATCCGCTCCATCACCTGGCGGAAGGATTGCGTTGGCTGTTGATTGCAGGAAAGCCAACTTGGCACCTTTTCTGGGCGGCGGTGTTATGTGTGCTCATTCTGCCGCTTCTGGTGCCGATCGACATGCGACTGTTGCGGAAGCGTGTTTTCGGTGACGCATGAATGCGATGGCCGCAGATCAGGATGCTGACCAGAGTCGGGGGACGGTGAGATCGGCGGCGGGAATGCCGCGAAGATCAACGACTGCGAAGCCCTTGTAGCTGGCGACCTGGCAGGCGACATCGACACTGAGTTCATCGAGCTCGCCATCGCCAACCGGCACGCGTCGGGAAGCCGCAGCGTCGGTGAGGCGGAGTTGGGCGGGCTCACCGGGGAAGCGGGTGGCAAGACGGGAGACGAACCTGGCGGGATTGAGACCGGCAATCAGGAGCGTGCCGGTGTCGAGACCGTGACCGATGCCGGGCGTGGTCTGTGCGATGGTTGATGTTGCCGCGATGGTGGTCATCGCATCTCCCCCACTGCTGGCGTTTTCAATTTCGGGGATGGGCCAACGGAAATCGGCGATGGTGCAATGGCACGAGATGGCGTGATTGGCAAGGGTGTCGCGAACATCGCTGGCGAGGGTGGCGGGGAGTGAGAGGGCGACGACGCGGGAACCGGTCGCATCTACCGGGCCAAGATGGTTGGGAGTGGGAATGAGAGCCGCGAGATCGGCGGCGAGGGTGAGGGCCTCGCAGGTGGCCTTGACCGCGCGATCGACGTGTGCAGGTTCGGCGAAATGGGCGGGGGGAATGGAAAGGTCGAGGCCTGCGAAGCCGATTTCGAGGCGACGTAAGAGCGAGCCGACATCGCGGCGGGCGGAGCGGTCGAGTTCGCGAGGGCGAAGGCCAGGCGCTGTGGCATCAAGTTGCAGGGCGCGAACGCCGAGGGAAGCGGACCATTCGATGCGGGCGCGGGCGTTGGTTGCCTGCGCTGAAGAGGGATCGGCAAAGGAGATTCCGGCGAGATTGAGGGCGCGAGGCACACCGATGTGCATGATGAAGGATTGAAGGCGCGGCAAAGCGGTGCTGCCGGAGCCACATCCCAATCCGATTCATGATCCGCGTCATGATTCTCGCCGGGCAGACTGAGTCATGAACTAGTATTGACGATGCATTTACGCTGGGCGCTTGGCCTGATGATTCTGGCGGTGGTGACCGGGATGCTGATGTCGACCGGGGCCACCGCGGCGATGGCATTTCCCACTGTCAAGAAACTTGGCGTGGTTGTCCCTTCGTGGTCGGTTGATCCCAAAGCATGGATGCTGGTTGCGGGCTTGCCCATGCAGCAGGCATTCATGATGAATGACCGTGCTGCGGCAGTCGGTGTACTCGCCACTCTGATCCTGGTTTGGCCACGAAAGGGCGAGGTGCGCAGTAATCCGAAACTGGGCGTGTGGATTTCACTCGCCGGATTGCTGCTGGTGATCTGCGGCGACTTTGCACTCCACGGGAGGATGAACCAACTGCTGGCGGATATTCAGACCGCGAACACTGCCGGTGAAGCCGCAGCATCTGCGGAAGGGCACACCGCGTTTTCGAAACTGCACCCGATTGCAACAGGGCTCATGGGCCTGAGGATGCTGCTGCTCCTGATCGGATGCGTGTGCATCATGGTGGTGCTGGCGCCCGAGGCGTTCAAGAAAGATCCAAACAAGACTCCGACATCATCATGAGCGTTCGTCATCCAATTGCAAAGAAAGTGAACGAGAGGACGAACGACGAGTTTGTGCCGCCGTTTGCATTGCCGCGAGTTCGGCCAGAGAGCCAGGCGCGGGCGGTGGCGCTGATGCAGGCGCTGGACAAGGCATATCCCGATGCGCACTGCGAGCTTTCACACGCCTCGCACTTCCAACTCTTGATTGCGGTGATCCTGTCTGCGCAGACGACAGATGTGGCGGTGAACAAGATCACGCCCGCGCTGTTTGCGAAGTTTCCTGACGCCGCGGCACTGGCCAAAGCCACTCCGGAGGAAGTTCAGCCGTTCATCCGCACGATTGGCCTTTTTCGCAACAAGGCAAAGAACATCGTCGCGTGCGCCGAGATGTTGATGGAGAAGCATGGTGGCGAGGTGCCGCGAAACATGGAGGCCCTTTTGGAATTGCCGGGAGTGGCGCGGAAGACGGCGAATGTAGTGATGGGCGAGTGTTTCAACGCTCCTGAAGGCGTGGTGGTTGATACGCATGTAGCGAGATTGTCGGTTCGGCTGGGATTGGCAGCGGCGGGAGCGAATCCGGCGCAGATTGAAAAGAGGTTGATGGCACTCCTGCCCCGCGATCTGTGGGCGATTGCTTCGCACCGGATGATTTTTCATGGGAGGGGAGCGTGCTCGGCGCGGGGCGGGGCTTGCGCTGACCACCCGGTGTGCCGCGAGTTCGGAAAGGGGTGCGAGCGGAAGCGGTTATAGGACGTGCAGCGCGAAGTCAAGGGCTCGATCATTTGAGCCAGAGTTTTTACTAGAATTCTAAGGAAAGCGAGTTGGCGATCAAAAAGGGGGGTTTGCCCGACGCGCAGATTGGACACAAGGGGCGAGATTCTGGTACATTCTGTGGAGTTGGGGAGACACTCGTGCGTCGGCAACGACGCGAGGGGATGAGCGGCGTGCCGCAAGATTCGGCACCTCCGCAAAGATGCGTGCCTGGCATTGTCTCGGCGGAAGTCCTCGAATTGAGGGCACCGACCAGAGGGCGCTGACCAAGAGCATTGCGGTCGACCCCAAGGGTCGAACAAACGCGTGCACACACAGGCAAAATTCGCTAAATTGAACATCCCGGGTGACGCCGGGGTGTGAAGTGGGAAGGTGGGGAATGCGTGCCCATCATGCGGCGTAATCCGCGTGTTTGGCAACCAAGCGGATGGGAGCGGAGTACGCTCCCCCGAAGAGGGCCGATTCGGGTTCTGTTTTCACCGCCGCGCGCTCGGGCACGGCTATCAGGATGGGTAAGTCATGAGTCGATTTGACCGCAACTGGATGTCATCGAATCTCAACCTTGTTCGCGCGACGGCCGGGATGGCCGGGCGTGTGATGTCATCGCGGGGTGAGCCCCAGGCGGTGCGTGAGTTCAAGCTGGATCAGCTTGAGCCGCGGCAGATGCTGGGTGTGGACCACCCCAGCTTTTCGCAGTTTCCCTCGGCCACGGCGATCACGCTGAATGGCAACGGCGAAGGGAACATCTCGGGTGTGATCAACTCCACCACCGACGACGACATGTTCTCGTTCGTCGCTCCTGCCAACGACTTTGTGTCGCTGCTCGCGGACACCGTGAATTCGACCGGGAGCACGTTGAACAGCCGCGTTGAGGTGTACAACAGCGCGGGAACGCGGATCACTTTCACGGATAACAGCACTGCTCGCGGCAACAGCAACGGCACGCTGACAACGGGGCTGGCCAAGGACGGTTGGTTCGGCTTCACCGCCACCGCAGGTCAGACGTATTTCATCCGCGTGCTGAGCGAGAACAACACGCAGGGTGCGTATCAGGTGTTTGTGGATGCGCAGACGACGTCGCTGGAGACGCTGCCCGCTCCGCAGCCGCCGCCGTTTGGCCCAACGCCGCCGTTCTTTGACGCCACGGGAATTATCGATCAGGGTCTGGGCCAGATTCGCGATGTGATCGCTCGGGCCCAGCAGGACATTGTCTATAAGTTTGATCTGAAGAACACCGGCACTGTGCCGCAACTGGCGCTGGCGGTCTTTGACAGTCTTTTCTCTGTCAATGCGCAGGCGCGTCTGCAGAATGACCCGACACCGGCTGCGCGAATTGACACGCGCATCGACATTTACGACGAGAACGGCAACCTGGTCAAGGTTGACAGCGATTCGGGCAACCTGAATGACGGGTTTACAACTTTCCGCAGCGGGTTGAACAAGACGTGGTACTTCCGCGTGCGCGCTGACAATGTTGATCCGAACAATGCCGCCTCAACCGGCGCGTACACATTCACGTTTGACGCGTCTGCTGCACAGGTCGTGGTCGATCCGGTTGTTCGTTACGGCGGTCGCGTGAATGGCAACGCAGTCGGCGGCGTGAACAGCGGCATCGGCACTTCGCAGGACACGGCGCTCTTCAGCTTTGTGGCACAGGGAACGGGCCTGACAATCGTGACGGTTGTGGGTGCGGGCCTGCCGCCACTGCAAGACCCGGCGATCCGCGTGATCGATGACACGGGAAATCTGATTCGATTCAACGACGATTTCAACGGGCTGAACAGTCAGATTCTGGTCGCGCTGCAGGGTGGCCGCACCTATTACGTGGTGGTGGATTCGTTTGACAACACGGCAGGTGGTAACTTCTACCTGGCGATTGAAAGCAATCACACCAACGACACAGTTGCTCCGTATCAGCCCGGCGCAGGTGTGGATGATCACATCAACAACCCCGGCGAACTTGCGACTCCCTTGATTTTCGGGACGCCGTTTGAAACTTTGGATGCGAACTTCAACCGCGTACTCGATATCGGCTTCCGCCAGACGGCGAGTAACACCGGGCGAATTGAAGGCGCCGGTGATACGGACGTGTATCAATTCACCATTCCCAAGGACCTGCTGAACACCTTTACCGGAAATGATGACAACGCTGGCACCGCGCTCTATGTCGGTGGCGGCTACAACGTCGCTGATCGCAGCGTTGTTCCCGAAGGTGTGGGCTCGCGCACCCTTGCCATCTATGACGCATTCAACTACTGGTTTGCCGGAGCTCAAAAGGTTGACCCGCGGCTCGTCAATCCGCCCCCGACGACTCGTCCCCTGGGCTTCAATAACAATGCAGCAACCGTCGCCACCGCTGGAGCTGAAATCTACGTGATGTACAGCTGGCAGCCCCCGGGCACCAGTGGCGCCAACTCACGCGTCCTGATCGTGGGTGGTGACTTTGATCTGATCGTTCCCACCAACAACCCCGCTGCGCCATTGATCATTCAGAACATGGCCGTGTGGAGCTTCAATCCCCTAGCAGGCCGCTATGTCTGGGGCAAGTTTGCAGGCGCTGATCCAAACGGCGCAGTTCGCGCCATTACCGTCTTCGATCCCGAAGCTCCATGGGATCCGCCCCAGAATCTGGGTGGCCCTGCACAGCAGCGTGATGATCCGTTCGGCGAGCAGTTGATCATCGGCGGTGATTTCACCAACCTTGGCCCCCGCCTGGCGCGGCGGAACGGCAACGCCTGGGTTGGCATTAATCTTGGTATCAACGATGGATCGGTGAACGCGCTTGAGATCTTTGATCCCCCGGCACCCACCTTGGATGTCACTGTGACGACGACGCCTCCGGGCGGTCCTCCGACCGTGACCAACCAGGACCTGCAGGTGGATTTCAAGCGGTCGCTGTTTGTCGGCGGATCTTTCAGCACGTCTGCTGGCGGCCGCGGCTTTGTGGGTTGGGATGGCACTGATCCATTGACCGAAGCTCGCTTTGCCAACGGGCAAACGATTGATCCGGGTGGCACGGTCACCTCTTGGACTCGCGCGGCCGGCTGGCTGCCGACGCAGGGTGTCACCGGAACGGTGTTCGCAATTCAGGCTTTTGATCCTGTCGATGTAGGTGGATTCACGCTCAATGAGCGACTGGTTGTGGGTGGTCAGTTCGCCAACGCCTTCGGCCAGACCGGTGTGAGCAACCTTGTGGAATGGGGTGTTCTCAACACCGAAACTGCCAACGGCACTCCGGCGCGCACGCTCGTTGCGCAGGCCTATGCCTCTTCGCCACGCGACGCTGGTGCGCCACTGGGCACACCACGCGGCCCCGATGGCCCCGTCTTTGCTTTGGAATTGTGGGATCCCTTCGACACCACCGGCGATCCGATTGTCGACGGTATCCGTCTTGCGATTGGTGGTCAGTTCACCAATTACGCTGGCGCTGCCGTCAACAACATCGTGACCGACAGCTATTGGGCTCCGTTCACCGTGGCGCTCAGCCCGTTTGATGTCGGCTTGAACGGCGCCGTGCGCACGTTCACTTCGTTTGTTGATGATCAAGAACCGGGTATTCCCACCGGGCAGAATGTGCTTTACTTCGGTGGCAATTTCACCACTACGGCCGGACAGGGCCTGCGTTTGAATCGCGTCGGCGGCTGGTTCTTCAACACCACAACACAGCAATGGGTTCTGACCTCGCTGCGCGGCGGTGTCGGCACCACCACCGAAGCCCAACCCGAAGCGCCCAGCAACGCCATCGGCGTGTATGCGCTGACCGAATTCGATGACGGCATCGCTGGACAGTGGGATCGCAACGAGCGCCCTGCCGCTCGCCCGCAGATCACCGTCGCCCCCACCACTGACAGCTTCCTGGACACGCTGGTCCGAGTCTTTGACTCCGCTGGAAACCTGCTCTACACCAACGATAACACCGACAGCGACTTCATCAGCAACAACCCCGAGGCGGACCAGAATCCAACCGATCCATCCGGATCCAAGGATCCCCGCATTGCTCCTCCCGGCTACGAAGTGAACTGGGTTCTCCCTGGCCTTTGGGCTGGCGAAACCTATTACATCGAAGTCAGCGGCACGGGCACCGGCCGGTACACCATCAGCATCACTATGGAGGCAGAGCCCGCGCCCGATGTGAACAGCGATGTGGTGTACGACAACATCAACGCCTCGCAGCGTGATGTGCCGAACTTCGGCAACTGGCCCGCGACGCTGGCTCGCGCCGAATTGGACATCGCTCCGGCCACTGGCGATGTGACCAACATCAAGACCGGAAACACCAACGCCTTCAATCAGGATGAGGACAACGTCATCCCGTCGCTGGGTGGTGCCATCCGCCGCTTCAGTGAGCAGGCGACCATCGAATCGCTGCTGGATACAGACGTTTACGTCTTCCGTCCCAACTTCACCGGCCAAGTCGAAATCCGTATCAACACGACAAACATCACGCGTCTGTACAACGAAGCGCTGGTCGGCGCATCGCGCACGCGTACCGGCGCACTCATCCAGGAACGTGGCGGCCTGACCAAGGAAGGCGTGTCAAGCTGGCTCGACAGCTATCTGCGTGTCTATGACAACGACTTCAACCAGATCGCGTACAACAACGACAATTACGCCGTCACTGGCACATTCCAAGATGTGAATGTCGGCACCAACACCCGCACCTTCGGTCGTAACGATGCCCGCATCGTGATGAACGTGGTTGCCGGTGGCACCTACTTCATCGAAGCCGGCTCGGCTCAGCGCTACATCGACGGCTCGATTGCCGATGCGACCACCCGCAACGACCCCGCCAATCAGCGCAGCGCCACTCAGATCAACTGGGCCAACGCCCTCGGCGCCTACGAGCTGGTCATGCACACGCAGGCGTTCATCCCCACTGACGTTGAGAACTCTGAGACCATTCAGGACGATCACGTCAACTTCGCCCTCAACGGTGCTGATCCGCTGCCCAATGCCAACACCGCCGCGATTTCGAGTGTCATCAACATCAATGGTGATCTGGGGAACGCAGCCAACGGCACGGGAAGCATCCTCGGCACCATTAACAACACTCCCAACAACCCCGCTGACAACGATGGGTTCTCTCTGCTGGCCACTGGTTCCGGCAACCTCGCGGTCACGGTCACTCGCGCAACAGGCGCCACGCTGATCCCGGCGCTGCGTCTGTACACCTTTGACACCAACACCAATGCCTTCACCATCGTGGCCAGCGGCGTGGCGGTTGGCTCGGGCACCCTGACCCTGACCGTTCCTGCGGTTGCTGGTCAGCAGTTCTTTGTCAACGTGGCCGGCTCTGGCCCCAGCGAAGGTGATTACACCATCAGCGTCGGTGGCACGATCCCGGCAATCGATGACAACCCTGATTTCAACAACATCGCCTTTGCACAGGAGATCACGCAGCGTGACTTCCTGGGTTCGGGCGAAATCTCCGGCAGCATCGAAGTGCCCGGCGATCTTGACCTTTTCAAGTTCGTGGCCTTTGGCTTCCACACGGTCCGCGCCACGGTGACGGGTCTGGACAGCACGATGAACCCCTCGTTCATCGTGTATGAAGTGTCTGAAGACGCAACGGGCAATCCATACTGGACCGTGATCGCCTTCAACGACGATCGCGCCACCAACGACACGACGGCGAGTGTCACGTTCTCGGTCAATCCCAACCACACCTCGGTCTTCTCCGGCAACGACTACCCCTACTACTACATCGAAGTGGCTGATTCGGATCGTCAGGGTGGCAGCGGGCGCTACCGCCTGCAGCTTTCCTTCCCGGCCACCGACGATCACCCCGATGTCGGCGAATTCGATTTCGCGACACTGGTTTCGGTCGATCCGCTGTCGGGCCTTGGCGCCTCGACGGGCAAGGTGGAGAAGGTCGGCGATTCGGATCTCTTCAAGTTCACCGCGCCGGCGACTGGCTCGGGTTCGATCACCATCGATCGCCCCTCCACCAGCACATTCCGCCCGCGTGTGACCCTGATCGATCAGGATCGCACCACCGTCATCGCCACCTTCACCGGTGCCGACAGCACCACGCTCTATCAGGCCACGGTCACAGCCAACCTGGTTCGCGGGCGCACGTACTTTGTGCTGGTTGAGGGCGTGGCTGGTGGCACAGTCACCACGGACACCGGCCTCTTTACCGTCAGCGTGACGACTGCTCCGCAGGACGATCATGCCAACGCCACCGAGTGGACGATCGCCACTCCCATCACACTGAACACCGTCAGTGGCGATGGCAGCGTGGGCACCACCAGCGGCCCCAACGCCACGAACCCGCGCGTCAACTACATCGCGGATACCGACCTCTTCACCTTCACCACGATTCGCGCCGGCAACGCTGTGATTACCATTACTCCGTTCAATACCTCACTGGGCAACATTGCCCCGCGGGTTGAGATCTACGACGCCTCCTTCACGCTGGTTGGCAGCGCGACGGCTTCGGCCGCTGGCGGCACCGCTGCGGTGCAGATCACGAATTCTCCGACCGCGACCAAGTACTACATCCTCATCCGCGCCGATGGCGCTGGCTCGAGCACGGGCGAATACCGCGTGTTTGTTGACACTCCTGATTCCGGTGGCGGCAACCCGCCCCCGCCGGATGGCTCTGACCCCGGCGTGATCGACTTCAACAATGCGACGATCATTCCGCTGAGCGCCCGCACTGGCGACGGCTCGGTGAGCGACCTGATCAACGTCGCCCGCGATCGCGATCTCTTCCGCTTCACCACTCCGGCACGGGCTGGCAAGATCTTTGTTCAGGTGCTGACGCCCAACGGCTCGGTGCTGGATGCCAAGGTCACCATCCTCAACGCGGCCACCGAAACCGCGGTGGTCACCAGCGATGCCGACGGCATCCCGGGTGTCACTGCCAACGTTTCGTTCGACGGTGCGGCCAACACAACCTATTACGTTGTCATCGCGGGCATCGGGAACTCAACCGGTTCGTACAGCATCAAGGTCAACGCTCTTCCCGCGACCACGCAACTGGTCTTCCCCGAGGGATATGCCACGACCAAGATTCGCCAGTTCATTCCGGTCGTGAACACCAACGACTTTGATGTCAACTATCGCGTCATCCTCCGCTACGACGACAACACTCCGGACCTGTTGGCCGCGACACGCACGGCACGGGCCAATTCGCGTGACGGCATCACCATCATCAACGCCGAGGGGTATCGCATCCCCGGTCTGACGCTGAACAAGGGTTACTCGGTCATTATCGAGGCAGATGCCCAGCTGGGCGCGACCTTCGCTCACTACGACTTTGGTGCCACCCTCGGCGACGCGTTCACCGAGCGCACCAGCAACACCTGGACCTTCCCGCGCGTCGAACGCGACGCAGCCAGCGTGCGTGATTATCTGGTCGTCTACAACCCCAACAACTTTGCCATGACCCTGACGCTGACGGCGTATCAGGTTGGTGGCACGGCACCGATCGTGATCACCAAGAGCGTCCCCGCCCTCAAGCGTGGTGGCTTCAGCATCAACGGTGAATCCACCCTGCCCACGGGCATCTTCGGCATGGTCCTCACGGCCCGGGCCACGAACCCGTCCAATGAGGGTTCCAGCGTCGGCATCGTCGCCTCGCTCAGCCACTACAACCTGGCTGAAGGTTCCGGCTTTGCAGCGCTGGGTGATCCCGATGGTGGCAGCATCCGTGGTGCACTTGGTGTCATCACCAACGGCCCCACCGCCACCTCTGACATCACTTTCCTGAATCCCACCGATCGCCCGATCACGGTCAACCTCGTCGGTCAGTATGTTCGCGCTTCGCTCCCTGCCATCAACATCACCTTTGATGTTCCGGCGGGCGCAGTCCGCACCTTCACCGGCGCAGGCCTTGGCATCACCGATGATCAGCCCGTTGGCCTCACCTACACCACCACTACCGCACCCATCGTGGCGATTGCCAACGAAGTGCGCTATGGCGATGGTGATGCCAGCCAGAGCACCAACACTGCAGGCACCAACTACTTCTTCGGTGATGCCTTCATCGATGCTCGCGATGCCGGAGTCAAGACCTTTGACTTCCTGTATGTCTACAACCCCACCGCTGCCAACAGCACGGTGAATGTCCGCCTCATCTTTGCCGATGGCTCAGCGGCCTTCAACACCACTATCAACGTAGGCCCCAACGGCTACGGCGAGCTTCGCATCCACGAGCTCTCCGTCATCACCAGCCGCGCTGGCAACACCTGGTACAGCGTGCAAACTACTTCCGCCACACCCTTCATGTCGTGGATGACGCACTACGACCTCCGCATCAATGGTGGCTACAGCCAGAACCCGGTGCCCTTCGGCATCCTGAACCCCATCAGCAGCATCGCCTGATGCACTGCTGAACTTGTGAGAAACCAGTGGCCCATCCCTGAACAGGATGGGCCACTTTCTTTTTCGGGTTGCGATCAAGCGATCACTTCAGGGATTGCAGCCGCTGGAAAACGCTGCGACGAAATCGAGATAATCAAAGAAATCAATAGCTGTGTCTGCGTTGAAGTCGGCAGTTCCGGCACCGGAAGAGAAGGCCGCGACGAAATCGAGATAGTCAAAGAAATCGATGGCACCATCGAGGTTGAAGTCCGCCGGGCACGCGGCATCGAGTGCGCCGAAGGCCTGCACCATGCCCCAGCCGTGACCGGTGTCATAGCCAACGGCACCCATGTCTCGGGCGCTCTTCTGCATCGCCGTTTGCACCTGGGCACCGGTGAGTCCCGGATAGTGGGAGAAGACCAGTGCTGCCACTCCGGCGGCGTAAGGAGAAGCAAATGAGGTGCCGTTGACGGAGGCGTAGTCGCCATTGCCGTACCCGGCAGCGCCGGTGCGATCAGTGGTGGTGATCTCGCGGCCGGGGGCGGAGAAATCCAGACCCGGTCCAAATTGGCTGAAAGAGGAGCGGACGCCGGTGCGGTCGAGAGCGGCAACCGCGTTGACGGTTGCGAGACTCGAGGGATATGCGATATTGCCGGCCCCGCTATTGCCAGCGGCGGCAAAGTGGATCATGCCGGCAGTGCGGGTAGCGGCATAGGCGGAGTCCATGGCCGCAGAGGTACCGCCGTAAATGTTGCTGTTGTTGGTGACACGGACTCCGATGGATTGAGCCCAGTTGAGGGCATCGGCCGTCCACGAGTATGTGGCGTTCCATCCGCCGCTGCAGTTGGTCAGTGAGACAAAGCAGCGTGCGGAGACCGAGCGGGTGCCGGGCGCGACGCCGGTCGCACCGATGGCGTTGTTGATCCGCTCAGAGACGCACCCGGCGACGGCAGTGCCGTGATTGTCGCAGGCGTTGCCCGGGCCGCCGTTGAGCGCAGGCGTGCCGGTGAAGTCGCGACCGGTAATCTGATTGATGTCGGGGTGAGTCTGCTCCACACCGGTATCAATGATCAGAGTGAGCACACTGGCGGAGCCAAGTTGCACATCCCAGGCGCGCACGGCGTTCATGTCAAAGCCCACAAGACCGCCACTCTGCCCGGTGTTGCGAAGTCCCCAGCAACTGGGGAAGTTGGGGTCGTTGGGAATCAATGCGCCGCGACCGCTGAAGACCATGTCGGGCTCGGCAAATTGGACATCTGGCTGATCGGCCAACAGGTTGGCGAGCGTCATCACTTCCGCCCCGTCGCGGCCACCAGATTCCATCAGGAAGACACCGGGGATGAACTCATACTGCCTGATGACTGTCGCCAAGGGGGCGATGCGATGCACAATGGCGAGGGCTTCCTGCGAAGTGAGTGCCGCATCGACACCGACGAGTATGGCCGAGGTGGCGAAGGTGTCGCCACCCAGGTCATCGACATACACGGGTGAGTAGAAATCGCCGCGGACGCTGCTGGCGGCGTTGACGATGTGCCAGCCGGGGACAGTTTCCGGTTCGCCTTGAACGTCGTGAGCGCTGCGAACGGCGATGCGGTCACTGCGAAGTGTCAATGGCTTCGGTGCTTTGTGATAGCGGATCTCCCCTGGCTGTGTGGCGAACACTCGTGCAATATCCGTGCGTGCTTCCGCGCTGCACGCCAATCCTGCGATCAGAGCTGCGATCAACACTTTTCTCTCCTTATTCAACGAGTCTTGATTCACCGCGCTGACTTGGACGCCTTGAATTCCAGTTCCGGCTTTTCCTCGCGGCCCGTTTCGATGGGGAGCTTGTTCAGCCGCCACGCGACAAAACCCTCGCGATACATCTTCACATCGTCGTAGCCGATCTCCATGAGACGTTTGGTCATCCCCTTGGCCGCGACGCTGGCGGGGTCATTGCCGTAGACGATGATCAGGCCGTATTCCTCGATGTCAGGATCGGGCTTGCTCGAGGCCTTGATACTAGGAAGGAGGATGTTCTTGGCCCCGGGAATGTGCCCATCGGCAAACTGCGATGGAGTGCGAGGGTCGATCAGGAAAAGGGCTTTGCCGGGCTTGTCGATCTCGGCGTGAAACTGCCTCATCTGGCTCAGGTCGATGTACTCGATATCGGCATCGGAAACGCTGCACCCCCCCAACCCGGCTGAGGCTACGGCGAGGCCGAGTGCAATCCAAACCCCGTTGAGACGTTTCTCCGAACCCGGTTTCCCGACAGGCGTCTTATTCATGCTGGTAGATTACCCGACCCGGGGCGTATCCATCGCCCTGTTGTTGGAATCCAAAGTTGAGATTTTTCATTTGGCGCGAGAGAAACACTTATGGCCAAACCTGCACGTGCGACCATGCTCATTCTGTCCACGTGGGTCTTGACGGCACCCCAGACGAGTGTCGCCCATGTTGCCCATGTTGCCACGCACGCCGACGCCTCATACGGACTTGGCACTCGTATCGATGACACGCACGCCAAGCCCTCGCTCATCGCATCCACGCAGGCGCTCACACGTGGCAGCAATCAACTCGCCATTACCTTTACCATCGATAAGGACTGGCACCTGTATTTCGATGGGCAGAATGACACCGGTCAGCCACCCAAGCTCAAACTGGATCTGCCAGCCGGGGTCACGGCTTCGCCGCTCCAGTTCCCGCCTCCCAAGCGTCAGGTACAGGGTGATTCGATCCTCGATCACATTTATGAAGAAACGCTGACGCTGCCATTTACCCTGACAATTGGTGAAGACTTCAAAGGTGAAAATGTCTTGATCAAGGGCTCGCTCGAGTGGTTGGAGTGCCACGAGGAGTGTCGCTTTGGCAAGGGGTCGGTGGCACTGTCGTTGCCGGTGTTGCCGCCGAATGGAAAACCCGTGCCATCGAGACAAGCAAAAAAGATCGATGAGGCGGTCAAGGCGCTGCCCGAAGCGACACTCCCGGCATCGGTGACGATGCAGTGGTTGCCCGAGCCCTCGAACTCGACCCTCCCTTCCCAGGTGGTCATATCTGCCAGCACGGCGGTCGGGATGACCTTCGTGCCGGACTCCAAGTCGGTGACGATCGCAAACCTTTTGGTAGGGGGGAGGACCAAGCGGAGCACGATGACCCTAAATCTGGATGGGGTGAAATCGGATAGCGTGTTATCGGGCCTGCTGTCGGTTCAGGAGGGAACTGAATCTCGTTGGTATCAGGTTTCGAAGCCGGTGACGAACCCGGCAGGTCCGAAATCCGTACGTCCACATTCGGCACCTGTTACCACTGCTGGCGGCCGCTAAGCGGTTGACCCGATATTGTTTCCCATCGGTACTGAGCCAAGACCCGTGGTCTGAGCCCTGTGCCGCGAACGAGGATGGACCCATGAACGCTAAGAAGTTGCTTTCTCTGTTGGCTGTTGCTGGTTTGGCTGTGAGCACGTTTGCCTTGACGAGCCAGGTGGCTCTGGCTGACGACCCCAAGGGCAACGATAAATCCAAAGAGAAGGACAGCCACAAGGGGCACGATCATTCCAAGGACGAGAAGAAGGCCGACAAGGGCGATAAGAGCGATAAGAAGTCGGACAAGAAGGACAGCAAGTCGGGCCTGACCGCTGGCGACATGGCCCCTGCCTTTGCGCTCAAGGACACCGATGGCAAAGAGCACAACCTGTCTGATCTTGTCAAGGCCAAGAAGGCCGTGGTCATTCAGTGGTTCAACCCCGACTGCCCCTTTGTCGTCAAGCACTACGGCAAGCAGGGAAACACCTTTAACGACCTCAACACCAAGTACGGCAAGGACGTGACCTTCATCGCCATCAACAGCGGTGCCAAGGGCAAGCAGGGCGCGGGCGTGGAGCGCAACGTCAAGGCCAAGAAGGACTGGAAGATGGAATTCCCGATCCTCATCGATGAGGAAGGGACTGTGGGCAAGGCGTATGGCGCCAAGAACACCCCCACGATGGTTGTCATCACCCCCGACAACAAGGTTGCCTACTACGGCGCGATCGATGATGACAACGGTGCAGACGGCCCCGGCAAGACCAACTACGTCGCCAAGGCCCTGGATGAAATCCTGGCAGGCAAGGAAGTGACCACCAAGACGACGCGCCCCTATGGCTGCGCTGTCAAGTACAACTAAGTCACGCCTCGGCATCGCAAACTTTTCCCGCGCCCCCGGTTTCACGCCGGGGGTGTGGCGTTTTTCTCGCGATTCTGCTGCCGTACGCTCCGGGTATGACAACTGCCAATCTCGATCGCGTGCTGAACTGGCTGAATGACCATGAAGAGGGTTCGGTGCGCCGCCTGGTGGATTGGCTGCGCATTCCCAGCATCTCGACCGATCCGGCATATCGCATCGAGTGCCGCAACGCGGCTGAATGGTGCGCCACGCAACTGCGCGAGGTGGGCTTCAAGGCCGAGGTGTGCCCCACCGGCAGCAGTGAGAAACCGGGGCACCCGATCGTGCTCGCAACCTGCGAAGGCAGCCCGGAGTACAAAGGGCCGCATGTGCTGTTTTACGGCCATTACGACGTGCAGCCGGTGGACCCGATCAATCTGTGGGAAAGCCCACCGTTTGAGCCGGTGATCCGCGAAGGAACCAGTGGCGGCCCAGGGCGGCGGATCGTCGCCCGTGGCGCCGTTGACGACAAGGGTCAGGTGATGATGTTCCTCGAGGCGATGCGCGCCTGGAAGGAACAGACCGGCCACGCGGGCGGAGGTGTGAAGTTCACCGTGCTCATCGAAGGCGAAGAAGAGTCCGGCTCGGTCAATCTCGAACCTTTCATCAAATCCCGTAAGCAGATGCTTTCGGCCACCAACATCTGCCTGATCAGCGACACCGGCATGCTGGGACGCGAACGTCCCGCCATCACATACGGCGTGCGGGGAATGGCGTACACCGAGGTCACATTGCACGCTGCCGATCAGGACTTGCACTCGGGTCTTTGGGGTGGACGCTGCCCGAATCCCAACAACGAACTGTGCAAGGTGCTGGCGCAACTCTGGGATGCGGATCGCCGCGTGACCATTCCCGGTTTTTACGACGCCGTACGCCCGTTGGAAGCCGTCGAGCGCGAGAACTGGAAGAAGCTCAACATCGACGATGCGGCAAACCTGGCCAAGATCGGCCTGAAACCCGACGCGAATGTAGGTGAGAAGGGATACTCCGCGACCGAGCGGGAATGGGCTCGCCCCACTGCCGAGATCAACGGCATCTACGGCGGGTACACGGGCAAGGGTGCCAAGACTGTCATCCCGGCTCATGCCTCTGCCAAGGTTTCATTCCGACTGATCGCCGATCAGGACCCTGCGGTCATCACTCAGGCGTTCTTTGATTGGTGCAGCGCTCGCACTCCCGCGGGTTGTCGCTGGGAGTTTGTCGATCATCACGGTGGGCCACCGGCGACGTGCCGCACGGACAGTAAGGAACTGCAAGCGGCGGCTCGCGCCATCAAGCGGGCTACCGGCGTCGAGTGCGCGATGATCAAATCGGGAGGTTCGATCCCAGTGGCGGGATTGCTGAAAACCCAGTTGGGCCTAGAGACGATCTTCATGGGCTTTGGTCTGGATGATGATCGAGTCCACAGCCCCAATGAAAAGTTCGAGATTTCCTGCTTCCGCATGGGGGCAAGGTCGCACGCCGCGCTGATCAGCGAGTTGTGGTCACTGGGAGACTGACGCTCAATCAGTAACCCGAATTCTCAGTGAGCTTTCACTTTGGAAGGGACCGCCGGGACGGCCTCGATCACCTTCAAACCGGCGGATTCCAGTTCACGCATTTCTTTCATGCGGCGGGCATAGTCTGCCTGCAGTCTTTCCACTTCGCACCGCAGATTGAACACGACTTGCTCGTTGCGCATCAGGCAAGCGAGCAGGTTGAGCATGGCCAGAACACCGAAAGCCCCGGCGACGCCAACCGACAGAATCATGACCCAGGAATCCGGCATTGGAAATGAATCGACCAAGGAACTTGCCGGCTTGAACGCCAGTAGAATCCCGCAGCGGTGCGGATGCCGCGAATCGCGTCTGAAGCCCTATAACCGTACGTTCTACATGCCCACACCCCGACATTTTCACTCGTTCAGATCGCTCGGAGCGAGCACCTTCTTGCACGCCTGGATGTTGCTGCTGTGGCTGCCTGCGTTTGCGCTAGGTTTCCAGGTGGATCCGGGGGCTAAGCCGGATGCGCCAGCGCCTGCCGTACCTCAAAATCTGATCGATGATGATCCCACCTCAGAAGTGGACATCGAGGTCGAACGATTCGGCGTGGGCAGAATTGCTCGCGTGGGAGATTGGACGGGAATCCGCATTCGGGTGCGCGACAAGTCTTCGCGGCCGCGTGAAGTGCTGGTACGGATTCGGGGCACAGACACCGACGGTGACTTTCCAGTCGCGCAGCGCGACATGACCACCAACCCGAATGTGTGGCAGGGGTTGTGGTTGTATCAGCGCTTGCCGTACACCTTTCAGCAGGGTGACACGCTGCTGGTGACATGTTCGGAAGCAGTCGAGACGGGGACTGCGGGAAGCGGCGAATACCGACCCGGCAAGCGGCTGGGGCAAGTGCGGATTCCGGCGCAAGGTCTGGCCGAATCATCTCGCGGATTGCTCGCGGTGGTGGGCACACGACACATGGGGATCGCCGGGTACACGGTCAGCGTCAACAACGGATCGACAGCGGCGTATGGACACGAGCCGCTGGAACCAGTGACGGGACTGACGCCGGATGAATTGCCCGATCGCTGGATCGGGCTGATGCAGTTTGAGACTCTGGTTTGGGCTTCGGGAGAGCCGGGCGAATTGCGCGGCGATCGCGCGGCGGCGATTCGTGAGTGGGTGCATCGGGGTGGGCATCTGGTGGTGGTGATGCCGCCGGTGGGACAGAGCTGGACGAGCGCATCGAACAACGAGTTGTACGACATGCTGCCGGCGGTGCAGATTCAGCGGCAAGAGAATGTGGATCTCGCGCCATATCGGCGCATGCTGACGGCAGATGAAACGCGGAAACTGCCGACGGGGGCCGTGCTGCACACCTTCACACCGGCCAAGGACGCGCTGCCTGCTGAGGCGGTGCGGGTGCTGAATGGGCCGGATGGGCGCTGCGTGGTGGCGCGGCGGCTGGTGGGGAGCGGCATGGTGTCGCTCGTGGGGATCGATCTGAACAATCGCATTCTGACAGATGCGAGCATGATCGATGCGGACATCTTCTGGAATCGCATTCTGGGCAAACGGGGTCTGACCAAAAGCGCCAAGGAGGCAGGAGAAGAATCGCAGAAGAATGTGGCGATGCAGCAGCGTGCGGATCGGAGTGTGGATCTGGACATTCCACTCCTGATCAACAAGAGCGCGGCGGCAGCGACAGGCATTCTGCTTGGCATCGTGGTGTTCGGTCTGTACTGGTTGATCGCGGGGCCGATCGGGTATTTCGCGCTGAAGAGGTACAACAAGTCGCACTGGTCGTGGCTGGCATTTGTGGGGGCTGGCGGAGTGTTCACCGCGATCGCGTGGAGCGGGGCGACGGTGCTGCGTCCGGGGAAGCCCAATGCGACGCACTACACGATTCTGGATCATGTCTATGGGCAGAACACCGATCGGGCCCGGGCATGGATGCAAGTATTGATTCCGCAGTATGGAGATGCGCGACTGTCGATCGGTGATCCCAAGGATCCGCCGTTGTCGGGGACGAGCCGCGCGGTGCATGCGCTGACGGCATGGGATGCGCGGGGGGCGGACACCAACGCCGGGTCATTTCCTGATACGCGCGAATATGTGATCGATGCGCGAAACCCATCGTCATTGCGCATTCCGGTGCGTTCGACGGTGAAGCAGGTGCAGGCCGATTGGGTGGGACCGGTGCGGTACAGGTTTCCGATCCCGGTGCATTTGAATGTGGAAGGACAGCCAACGCCAGAGGGACCGGCCACGGTCCGATTGAATGAAGGTCAGCTGGAGGGCGTGCTGGCACATCAGTTGCCAGCAGCACTCAAGGACAGCACGATCTTTGTGGTTCGGCGGCAGACGCCACTGAGTGGACAGCGGACCAATTCACTGATGGCGGAGATGCTGGTGTATCGCATTCGCGATGACTGGCTGCCGGATCAGACTTTGGATCTGTCGCAATTGCGTGGAGACCGCCGGGCGTTTGAATTGCCGGCTTCGTTCATTCAGGGGCTGATGCCGACTGGCGAGGGTGGGATCGTGATCGGCGATGATCGCCCCAGTCCGGCCAATCAACTGCAGCGAATGATGGCGGTGGCGCTCTTTCCGCAACTGGAGCCGCCGGATTTTGGCAACACGCGGTTTGGTTCCAACGTGTATCGGCGTCACGCGACGCATGGCTATGACATCGGCAAGTGGTTCACGCAGCCGTGCCTGATCATCATCGGGTATCTGGGTGATGGAAGTACGCCGTTTGAATCTCCGGTGCCGGTGCTGCTGGATGGTGAGCCGGTGCCGACGAATGGAAGGGTGCAGGTGCGGTGGATCTATCCGCTAGGTGATAACCCGCCACCGATTCAGCAGGATCAGCCCAAAGGGGACACTCAGGGCCCACCGGGTGAACCGGACAAGGTGGCACCCAAGTGACGAATCGATTATGGACGCGGCTGAGAATGTGGTTGGGGCGTTGAAGACGGACTTGCATTGTCTCTCTCGGAGGAGTTTCCCGTGCCGATGGTCGAAACGATCAATCTGACAAAGCGCTACGGCGATCTGGTCGCGCTCAACAATCTCAACCTCACCATCAACGAGGGTGACTGTTTTGGTTTCATCGGCCCCAACGGCGCTGGTAAGACCACGACGATCAAGATCCTGGCGACTCTCCTGAAACCAACCAGTGGACAGGCGAATATCGCAGGCCTGACGGTTGGTTATCAGAATCGCCAGATCCGCCCGCTGGTCGGATATGTTCCCGACTTCATGGGTGAATATGAAGACATGGTGTGCACGGAATATCTTGAGTTTTTTGCCGCGGCGTACGGCATTCACGGTCAGCAGCGCAAGAAGATTGTCAACGATGTGCTGGAACTGACAGACATGACGTATAAGGCGACGGCGGAGGTGAAATCGCTGTCGCGCGGCATGCAGCAGCGGCTTTCCGTGGCACGGGTGCTGCTGCATGATCCGAAGGTGCTGCTGATGGATGAACCTGCGAGCGGTCTGGACCCACGGGCGCGCATCGAAATGCGCGAACTGCTGAAAGAACTGCGGCGGATGGGGAAGACCATCATCATCTCCAGTCACATTTTGCCGGAACTGGCAGAACTGTGCAATGTGGTCGGCATCATCGAGCGCGGCACGCTGCTGTTTTCGGGCTCGGTGGATGAGGCGCTCAAGCGGGCCAAGCTCGGGCATGTGTACCAGCTTGCGGTCGCGGATCGGAGTGAGCAGGCGGCGGAAGTGCTGGCCAAGGTGCCGGGCGTGAAGAAGGTTCAGATTGTCGCGGCGGATGCGACGACCGCCGCGGGACGCTCGGGAGGCAAGGAGATTCACATCTCCTTTGAAGAGCACCCGGGGAAGGTGAGCGCGGATCTGGTGAACGTGCTGGTGAACCAGGGTTTCCGGGTTTCCAAGTTTGTGGAAGAGCCGGTGAACCTGGAAACCGCGTTCATGCGCCTGACAAAAGGTCTTGTGAACTGAGACTGATCTCGGTTTCAGCAGTTGCCACTGAATGCCGCGACGAAGTCGAGGTAATCGAAGAAATCGATGACGGTGTCGGCGTTGAAATCAGCCGTGGGCTCTTCACCACTCAAGGCAGCGACAAAGTCGAGATAGTCGAACAAATCGATGCCAGCATCGCAGTTGAAGTCGGCGGGACAGACGCTGAGTGTCGCGCCAGCAGATGGAACTGAGCCGCAGGGGTTGGTGAGGAGGCAGGTGTAGGTTGCGACGTCGCTGGGGCCAGCACCGTTGATGACGAGGGTGGGTTGATTGGCAGTGGCGTTGCTGCCGGGACCGGCAAGGGGAATGTCCACGCCGTTGCGCTTCCATTGATAAGCGACGGGGCCGGTGCCGTTGGGGGTCACGCTGAATGTTGCGGTGCCGCCGGGGCAGACGTTGCGGGCTTCGGGGACGCTGGGAGAGCAAGGAATACACGCTTGGAAGGCGACTTCGGCGAGACCGGTGTAAGGAGATGAGTTGTTGTTTGCCGTCTCGCGGACGATGTATTGGATGGATGAGACGTTGAGAACCTGATCGAAGAACTTGGTCTGTGCGATGGCGACGCCGGGAGTGCCGGGAATGTTGGTCACGGTTGAAAGGACAGTGCCGGTCGAATCACGAAAGACCAGATCAAATCGCGTGGCGACATAATAAGGATTGGAGGCGATGCCATTGGAGCGATGGGCCCAGAGGTGAAAGGCGCCGATGGTTTGAGGCGTGGTGAAGTTGAAGGTGGCCGATTGACCGATAGTCTGGCCGTTGGCCGTTGTCCAATGGTTATTGGTTGAATAGGTTGCGTGGGCATCGGCGGTCGTGAAATTGGCAGGCATGCCGGAGCCGTTGATGGCGTTGGCGATGACGTATGAGCCGCTGAAGGTGCTGGTGGCGGTGGCGGAATTGGGGCGGATCAACTGGGCCTGAACAAACTGAGCGACCGTGGCGACCAGAGCGAGGGCGCAGAAGGACAGTGAGTTGGTTTTCATGGGTATCTCTCTCCCTTTGGGCCTTTGGGGGAAATCTCGAATGCGTAGTTTACAGGAGGTGACTTCGCGCGTTAAGGGTCTAACAGTCCTGGAATGAGCAGGTCAGGGAAAGATCGTGTTCTGACACCTTCCGCCGTGAAAAACGTCACACAAAATCCTTCACTATGTTTTGGCCATGGCAGAAACCATCTTTTCCAAGATCATCCGCGGCGAGATTCCGTGTCACACGGTGTATGAGGATGACCGCGTGCTGGCGTTTCTGGACATCTTTCCACTCTCACCTGGGCACACGCTGGTGATTCCCAAGGAAGCGGCGGAGCGAGTGGACCAGCTTTCGGATGAATCGGCTGCGGCGATCGGGAGAGTGCTGCCGCGAATCGCGCGAGCGGTGATGCAGGCAACCGGCGCGACGGCGTACAACGTGCTGGTGAACAATGGCGCTGAAGCTCATCAGGCGGTGATGCACGTTCACTTTCACATCATCCCAAAAATCGATGAACGAGGATTAGGGATTGGATGGAAGGCGGGGAAGTTGGAGGCGAGTGAGGCGGAGGCGTTGAAGAAGGCGATAGTCACCGCACTTTGAAATTCATGATTTTTGACTCTTGAGCGACGTTCCTACGAATAACAAGAGGAAAGACAAGATGAACCAAATGGACAGCAATCGCTGTTTCCACTCATAGTGAGCAAGCCCCAAGCACTTGGAAATCACGATCCAAGTCAGCGCCCCGCTAACAAATGCAATGCAAACATTTCTCAAGAGAATCGACTCTCTTATGGACCACATCGCAAGAAACACGCTAATCCACGATTGGAGAAGTAACCATCCTTAGAACGGCAAAGCATCAGGTCCAGGTCGGCTTCTGCCGCCCACCTGCCAATCTAAAGTGACATCGTGGAATACAGCAAGATGCACTCCCGAAAGCGCGATGAAGAGAATGACAAGATTGCGTTTCATGTTGTGCAGTACTATGGTGAAGCTTCAAGCAGACGCGAGGTGAGCGGTTCGCGCAAGTCGATACTAGCCGGTTTCGCACTGCTCCTGGGCTGCTCCTGGGCACCTGTTGGGCCGCGAAGCGGCAATTGTCACAAGCCCGAGGTTTATGCGCCGCGAAACGGATCACCACCTCACGCCCCACGCTTCTCATACGACGAGCACTTGACGTGCGGCACCTTCTGAATTGGTGCCGCCGCTGCGCGGCTCCAATCATCACAACCGTCCACTTCCCGGGACTCACGCCCCGGGCTCATCACGCACGGCCCTTCGGGCCTCTCAGTAGATGGCAATGACTAAAGCGGTTTGGGTTCGTGCCACTGAACGCAGCTTTGTACGAAAGGCGAAAGCGGTCACTTTTTCACACTGACCTGAGGACGGGCGAGTAAAAACAATCGGGGTACGACTTGCTCGCAGACAAGCCGTACCCCGGGGGTCTCTTCTTTGGTTGTCCGATTTGGCTGTCGGCGGTTGGCGGATGAGGCCAACTTCGGATTACTTCCGCTTGCGGCGGAGGGCCATCAGGCCGCCAGCAGCGAGGGAGCCAGCGACGCCAGGAGTGGGGATCGTGGTGGTGCGGATGTTGTCGATGCTGTAGACGTCGTCGATGGAGGGGTTGATGACGCGGACACTGTTGATTTCGTTACTGGTGCGTTTGATTCCGATGAAGGCGGCATCGAAACCACCGATCTGACCGAGAGCGACATAGCCGGTTTCGAGAAGGTTGCCATTGCCGTCGTAGGCCTCGATCTTGTTGCCTTCAAAGTTAGGATCGAACCAGCCGAACCCGACCTCTGCAACTGCGTTGTCAAAGGTCATGGTGAGAGGCACGTAGTGGCTGGGAGGGCCGACGAGAGGGCTGGAGACGGGTTGCAATGTTCTGTTGTTGACCACGGTGCCATCTGCCGCGTAACCAGCGATCGACGCGATGGAGAGGCCACCAGTGGAGGAGAAGGTGATATTGCCGATGCGAACCGGGCCAGCACCCAAGGAGGCGACGGGCATGTCTTCAAAGGTCATCAGTGAAGAGCCGGGAGTCATCTGGCTCTCATGATTGATGATGTCGGCTGAAGAGATACCTGCAACAGCAGAGAGAGCGAGCGCACCGATAGCGACGAAGCTGCGAGTCTTCATTGGAAACCCCGTGTCTTGATTTGCGATGTCAACTGCCGGAAACGCATCGACCCCCGACGCGTCCTCTCGGTCATCAGTCACGTCAGTGGTTGAGCGTGTCTGAGGGCCGCGAGGCCTTTCCAGCGTCGCTGCCAACGACTGGCTGCGACACCATGAATGTGCAATACCACGCACGCTGCGGCCACCATGTGTCGCAAAGAACGTCGCGCGAGTGGTTGGGTGTGCGGTTTATGCAGGCGCACATGGCGCCAGAGTCGCGAATTTCCCAGATTCCGGGTTGCTTTTGCTCAAGGTGGTGTCAGAGCGCGATGGAGCAGGTGAAAGACCTTACCCAGTGTGACACGCCTAGCGGCTTTAGTCGATGGGGGAAGGGTGGCGAGAGGCGGAATATGCTGGCGCATGCCGCCACATGGGCCACAATCACTTCGCATCACGGATGTCTCGCTGCGTGATGGGTTGCAGAATGAGCCGCGACCGATCTCGAAGGCGGACAAGTTTGCGCTGGCGTTGGCGTTGCATGAGATCGGGGTGCAGGAGCTTGAGGTTTCCAGCTTTGTGAGTGCCAAGTGGGTGCCGCAGCTTGGTGACGCGGCGGACTTGTTTGCGATGCTGGCAGCGCGCAAGCCCAAGGGGATGGTGTATTCGGCACTGGTGCCGAATATGCGGGGGATGGAAGGACTGCTGGCGGTGAATCAGGCGCACGCTGGGTTGATTGACAAGGCATCGGTATTTACGGCAGCGAGTGAGACGTTCGCGCAGCGGAACACCAACGCAAGCATTGCTGAGACGCTGCAGCGCTTTGAGCCGGTGGTCGAATCAGCCAAGGCACACGGCTTGCAGATTCGCGGCTATGTCTCCACGGTGGTGGCGTGCCCCTTTGAAGGGGCGATCTCGCCAACTGCCGTTGCCGCGGTGGCTGAGCGTTTGCACAGCATGGGGTGTGATGAGATTGACCTGGGAGACACGATCGGCGCGGCGAATGCGGAGAGCATTCGAGCGGTGATTGATGCGGTTGCGGCACGCATTGGCGGCACTGGCAAGATTGTGATTCACCTGCACGACACCTTCGGGCGGGCGGGGGAGTGCGTGCGTGCGGCGATCGCGCGTGGCGTGCACTCCTTTGATGCCACGGTGGCGGGGCTGGGCGGATGCCCTTATGCAGGGACGCCGGAGAATCCAGCGCCGGGAAACATCGACACGCGCACGCTGCTGCAGGCCTCGCGAAGCGCCGGTGTGTTGGACACGATTGTTGATGCAGCGCTGGAGCGAGCCGCGACGCTGGCTCAGCGATTGGTGAGGGGCGCATGAGTGCAGCACCGTCCACGCTGATCCGCGCGTCCATGCATGATGAGGTGTGGCATATCACGCTGGCGCGGCCTCAGCAGCGCAACGCTTTGACACCGGAGATGATCGGTGATCTGCTCACAGCGTTGCGGGGGACTCCGGCGCAAGCGCGCGTGGTGTTGTTGGATGGTGAAGGCAAGGTCTTTTGCGCAGGGTTCGATCTGGAGCGGTGTCAGGGAGAAGCAGGCATCAACGTGGTGAAGCAACTGCTGATCGGTCTGCATGAGTGCGTGCAGATGATGGCGCACCTGATGATTCCGGTCGTGGTGTGTGTTCAGGGTGCCGCGATCGCGGGCGGGTGTGCCCTGATCACCGAAGCCGATGCGGTGATCTCTCACTCTGAAGCGCAGTTTGGCTATCCGGCAGCGCGGCTGGGACTTTCGCCAGCGGTGTCAGCCCCCACTCTCGCCCAGCACATCGGCATGGGGCCGGCGCGGACGTTGCAGTTGGATGGAGGTTTGGTCAGTGGCAGCCGCGCGTTGGAGGTGAACCTGGTCACCCATCTGACCGACCGCGAGGCGATTTCTGCGCTGGGGCTGTCGGTTGCTCAGGGATTTGCGAACAAGCCCCGTGAGGCCACGAGGTCGACGCGACAATTGGTCCAATCACTGGCTCCGATGTTGAGCTCAAAGAGTGGTATGGGTCGAGGGGCATTGGAGGCGTCACTGGCCGGGGCGGGAACTCCTGAACAATTGACACTTTTGGCTCAGGCGTGGGCAGCAACCCGTCCAAAACCCTCCCAGAACATCTGAATTCGCCATCTTGCCAGGCAATCTCTCATTCCACACAGATCATGTTTGCAGATTGGACGGTCACGGAACCCACGGTGACCGAATTGCGGATATATTGATGGCATGTCGGCCTCGACCTCGAGGGTCCGGGCGTCCCGAGCACGCGCACATGCGTGCCGGTGAACACAACGGAACACCCTGCCGCCAGATGGTGGCACGGGACAGGCGCGAAAAAGACCGGTTGCGCTGCTGGCCGACTGACCGGTTCAATGACTGCTGGAGATTTGTTCGATGGCATCGAATCGACGCCGCGGCTTTCAATCCACGTTCGACGCGCGCACCCCTCGGAGCGTGTCTGCTTCTGCTGGTCGCTCGCAATCCTTGTCGCGCCTCACGGCAGCTGACATGACTCTTGACCAGTTGGAGCCGCGACAGATGCTGTCGTTCTCCGCGGCTGAGGTCGGCCCGGCGACGATGCCGGCTGGCGCAGCAGTGGTGGAATGGGGGTCGGCGCGGGTAGCGGCGGTCACGAACAGCTACATCGTGACCTTCGACCGCCTGCTGGGCAAAGAAGGTGCGGTCGAGGCGACGAGGCAATTGACTCAGCGCCTCGGCGTGCAGGCGGATTCGATCAAGGCGATCGGGCGTGGCGGGTTTGCCTCGTTTACAGCTGAGGGCGTCACATTTGCCGCGGTGCGGCAGGTGTTGAACTCGGCGAACAGCATGATCGTGGGGATCGAGCCCAACTCTCTGTATCGCACTGAAGCAGTGCCGAATGATCCGTTGTATCCGCAAGAGTGGCAGCTTTCGAACACTGGCCAGGATGTGCAGGGCGTCACCGGCACGGTGGGCGCGGACATCAGCGCTGAAGCAGCGTGGGATACCGCGGTGGGCTCGCGCAGCGTGATCATCGGTGTGATCGACACCGGTGTGCAGGTCAATCACCCGGACCTGGCAGCCAACATCTGGCGCAACCCGGGGGAGATCGTCGGCAATGGCATCGATGACGATGGCAATGGATACATCGACGACATCACTGGCTATGACTTTGGTGAGTTGGACAACAACCCAGATGACACGCAAGGGCACGGCACAGCTGTCGCTGGCACCATCGGCGCAGTGGGCAATAACGGAGTGGGTGTCACCGGTGTGGCGTGGAACGTGTCGATTCTGCCCCTGAAGATCGCCACGGCAACGGGCGGCCTCACTCTCGAAGCCATCGTCGCTTCGCACGATTACGTGACCGATCTGCGCAACCGCGGCATCAACGTGGTCGCGACCAACAATTCGTATGGCGCGTTTGCGCCCGCGTTTTATGCTGATCAGCCCGGCCCGGTGGCCGAGCGTCAGGCGATTCAGCGGTACATTGATTCGGGCGGCATCTTTGTGGCCGCCGCGGGTAACGATGGCGCGGATAACGACTCGACGACGCGCGCCTATCCGGCTTCGTACAACCTGCCGGGAATCATCTCGGTGGCGGCAACGGACAATCAGGATCAGTTGGCCGGGTTCTCGAACTACGGCGTGCAGAACGTCGACCTCGCTGCCCCGGGCGTGAATGTGCGCACGACGGCGATCAACAGCAGCTACACCTACATCAGCGGCACAAGCTTTGCAAGCCCGATGGTGGCGGGTGCGGTGGCGATCCTCAAGACGGTCAAGCCAACGGCTTCGGCCTTTGACATTCGGCAGGTGCTGATTGATTCCTCGGATCAGTTGCCTGCGCTTCAGAATCGTGTCACCAGCGGCGGTCGCATCAACCTGGCTCGCGCGATCGAGATTCTCAGTGTTGAAGGGCCGATTCTCCGCGCCATCAACCCCGGCCCGGTGACGACGCAGAATGATCCGGCGCTGGTGCACCCCAATGCGGCGGTGGCGTTCTCATTCAACAAGGCGATTGATGGCTCGCTGCTGTCGACTTCCGGCATCACCATGACGGGAGCGGGAAGCGATGGAGTCTTTGGCAATGGCGATGATTTCAGCGTGCCGATTTCGTCGGTGACGCTGTCGGGCACTGACAGCACTGTGGTGAATGTCGGGCTGAATCTGTCCTCATTTGCGCTCAACCGTCTCCCAATTAGCAAGTATCGCTTTGTCCTGCAGCAAGGGAACTTCAAGGACACCACCGGCAATTTCCTCAATGGCAATCTTTCCGGCGGTGTGGCTGAGACGCAGGATTTTGAGATCGTGGCGGCATCGGGAGAGAATGAACCCAACGACACGCTGGGAACGGCGACACGCGTCAACTTCAACACATCGGGTCAGGCGACATTCAACGGCATCACGCTGGGCAACGGCGCGTTTGCGGGTCTGGATGTGGATGTCTATCGCATCGACATGACGTCGGCTGGTCAGATTTCCGCTGAGGTCACCGCCAAGCGTCTGAGCGCTGGCAGCTCGCTGGATTCGTGGGTGCGTGTCTTCAACAACCGCGGCGAGCAGATCGCCTTCAACGACAACTACTACGGCAACGATTCGTACGTCGATGTCTTTGTGAACACCGGCGGCGCGTATTACGTTGCGGTGAGTGGTTACGGCAATGCCAACTACACCCCCACTGTCGCAGGGAGCGGCAGCACCCAATCCAACGGCGAGTACAACATTCTGATCAGTGTGGTCCGCTCGGCCAGCGATCAGTTGACCGGCAACAGCACCTTCACCACCGCCAAGCCGATTCCCCCGGCGGGCACGCAGGGGACGACGACGGATTCGATCGTCATCACCGACACGCGCCTGATTCTGGACGTCAATGTCCGCATCAATATCACGCACACCTTTACCAGCGATCTTCAGGTTTCCCTGATTGCTCCGGATAACACCGAGATTCTGCTGGTCAACCGACGCGGCGCGGATGGCGACAATTTCACCGCGACGCTACTGGATGATGAAGCACTGACTGCGATCAGCGCAGGTACAGCGCCGTTTGCTGGTTCGTATCGCCCAGACAACGCACTGGCCGGGTTTGATGGCAAGTCTGCCGCGGGAACCTGGACACTTCGCATCGTCGACACGCTGGCCAACAACGTGGGCACGCTGAATTCGTGGTCGATTGATTTCACGCTGGCCAACGACATCTTCGGTCCCTTTGAATCCAACGAGACCATTCCAACCGCCAAGAGCTTGCAGGGGATCAACGGCACTGGCTCAGCCACCGTCAATGCCAGCATCGGCGACGGCGGCTTTGGTCAGCGCGACCGCGACATCTTCAAGTTTGTCGCCGTTCAGGGAAGCACCCTGACTGCCAACGTGACCAGTGGCGGCAGTCTGAATTCGGCTCTGCGTCTGCTGGATGAGCAGGGACGCGAAATTCGCCTTTCTAATCCCGAGAATTCGCTCAACTCCGGCATCTTCGGCTATGTCTTCTCCACAGCCGGCACCTACTACCTTGCCGTGATTGATTCCAATCTGATTGGTTTCAACCCCCTCATCGCTGGCAACGGCAATCTCTCCACCACCACCGGTTCCTACACGCTCAGCGTCGGGCTTTCTGCCGGCGTCTCCGACAGCTCACTCTCAGTCAACGGCACATACCTCTCTGCGGGCATGAGCACCGGCGGACTCTTCCTGGGGCCCACCTCTCCCGGGGCAACTACCAACCGCGGCCTCTCTTACAACGGCACCGAGTTCCTGTTTGGCAACGTCACCGGCAACACCGCCGAGCGTTCATTCTTTGGACTCACCGCCAGCGGCAATTCCTTCCGCAACAGCAGCAATACAGGTGGAGTCACCACTGAGCTTCCATTCTCGCTGACCGATCAATCCGATTCGCAGAACCGGCGAGTTTCGGCCAAGGGGAACTTCCGCCAGCTCTCTGTGGAAAAGACGTTCTCATACGGTGTCAATGACAAGTTCATCGCAGTTGATGTCTTCCTGGTGAACACTGGAACCACCGCTCTGATCGAGACCGCGTGGATGGAAGCAATGAACCCCGACATGGGTCTGAACTTCCTGGATATCGCCAGCACCAGCACCCGCAACGATGTGGATGGACGATACGTCTCTGCCAACGTTCGCAATAACACCTACCAGCAGGGTCTGACCATCGCCATGGGCACGGCCAATATTGACACCCGCGCTCGCGCCACGGTGGTCAGCAATCTTGAGGCCGCCGGTATTCGCGATGCTCAGCAGTTGATCGCACTGGCTCAGAATGATCCCAATGGCGCCAGCAGCGATTCGTACATGGCGTTGACATTTGACTTGGGCACCATCGAAGCAGGTGCCAAGGCCAGCTTCCGTTACTTCATCTTCTTTGGTGACACTCCTGCAGAGGCAGCGGCGACCTTCAACACACTCAACCAGGGCACTGGCACCGGACACCTCACGATCAACACCGCCGCTCCGGCGAGCGAGTTGCTCTCCAACGGCACCAGCGTGCCTCAGCTGCCGTACCAGCTCTATTACCCTGAAGGATTTGCCAATCGCTTTATCTACGAGTTCATCCCCGTCTTCAATGCCAGCGATCAGCCCAACCGTGTCCTGCTCATCGCCCGCTTTGGCGCGGGTCAGGGTCTGACCGATGCGCAGCGCGATCTGGTCTTGGGCGACACCACCATTCAGCCGGGAGCTCGCGGCGGCTTCACCGTCAACACTCCCACCAGCGGGCTGCGTCTGATCGGCGCCGATGGCAACGGCAATGGCGGCACCTACGCCGGCAAGTCTTACGCCCTAGAGCTTCGTTCCGAGCGTCCGATCACAGCGACGTTCAGTCACTATGACACGTTCGGTCGCTCACCCGATAGCGAAAACAAGCCAACCATCGGTGAACCATTCTCCAGCCGCGTGAGCGACAACTGGACGTTTGGTCAGATCTTCAAGGGTGAAGGCGTCCGCGACTATCTGGTCTGGTACAACCCCACGAGCCAGAACATCAAGGTCAGCGTGGAGATCTATTCGCAGACGACAGGTCTGGTCACGGCCACTCCTCTCACGTATGACCTCAATGCGTACCGCCGCGGCGGAATTTCGATCCCCACGCTGGACCTGAATCAGGATCCGAACGTGACCAATCTGCTGGCCGACGGCACCTATGGCGTGCGTGTCACGGCCCAGCGTCCGATCGTGGTTGCGGTCAGCCATTACATTGACAATCTCTCAGCGGCCGAGGGGTACGGCGGAACCCCAGGCAACGGTGCGACCAGCGGCGTTCTCCCCGATGGCCAGTTTGGTGTCAACGGCACATCAGAAACCATCGGCATTCTCAACACGAATTCCTCCGCAGCAACCGTCACCCTCTCCTTCATCTTCGCCAATGGCAGCACCTATCGCCATTCGGTCACGGTCGGTGCTCGCAGTCAGGCCACCGTCGATGTGGGCTCACTCGTCGATTTCCCGTCCGGTCAGCCCTATTCGACACTCTTCAACAGCACTCTTCCTGTCGCGGTTGATCAGCTCTCCCTCGCATTCAATCAGGCCCTGGCCAGCGGCCCTGCCACCAACGCCTACACCCTCTGGGGCTTCGGCGAAGGGTTCCGTCCCCGCGATGGCGGTTCGCACCCCGGCGTCAAGGAATACCTCCGCCTCTACAACCCCAACCCCGGCACCGAAGTCGTCGAGGTCACGCTCGGCTTCGATCGTGGCCTGGGCTCGGAGACCTTCCGCTTCAACGTCGAATCGCGTCAGATTCTCGAGATCGATGTGCACACTCTGGTCACGGGCAGCCGCCGCAGCGTGAACGCCTACTACGGCCTCACGGTCAAGGCCGCCAACCCGGTCGTGGCGTACTTCGGCCACTACGACTCCTTCTTCCCCGGTGCTTTCGGCTCCCTCGGCACCTCCTTCGGCCGCACCAGCATCGTCAGCTGATCCGGTAATCGCTGCCTCAATCCAGGGCGTGGCCGTCAGGTCACGCCCTGTTTGTTTTTTCACCCCCCACACCCCGTCGCGCTAGCATGGAACATGCCGCAATTGGTCACACTCGAATCCTCCGAGCCTGTAGTGCGCCTCACGCTCAAACGCCCGGAGGCCCGCAACGCCCTCTCGATGGATCTGCTCTCTGAACTGCTGGCTGCACTCCATTCCCTCCGCACCACCCGCGCCCACATCCTCGTCCTCACCGGCGAGGGCAAATCCTTCTGCGCCGGCATGGACTTGAAGGCCGTGGTCGGCCACCCCGGTGACGCATTGAAGCTTCTCTCCACCTTGGCCGAGGTCACCTGCACGATGCGCAAACTGCCGATGGTCAGTATTGCCCGCGTGCAGGGCGCTGCCATCGGTGGCGGCTGCGGCCTGGCCTGCGTCTGCGATCTTGCCCTCACGCACGCCGATGCCAAGCTCGGTTATCCAGAGGTTGATCTGGGCGTGTGCCCCGCCGTGGTCGCACCCTGGCTGGTGAAGAAGATCGGCCCCGGCCCGGCCCGCCGCGTGCTCCTTTCCGGTGGCCTGATGAGCGGCACCGAAGCCCACCGCATCGGCATCGCCGACAGTGTGTATCCCGATGTTGCATCGCTCGATGCCGCCGTCGAAGAGACCGTCAGACGTCTTTCCGCCGGCGGGCCGCACGCGCTCCGCGCCACAAAGGAACTTCTCAATCAGCTCGACGGCTCACTGGATGATTCCGCCGTGCGGCAGGGTGCCGAGCTGTCGGCCCGCATCGTCAACCTTCCCGAAACCCAGGCCATCTTGAAGGCCAAGTTCGGCCTCTGAACCCCACCACCATCAATCAGGACATTTACATGACCCCCACAACCATTGAACCCTTCGCCATCGACATGGATTCCGATGGCATCGCCACCGTGAAGCTCGATCAGCCGGGGCGTCCCGTCGTCGTCCTCGATCATGATCTGCTGCGTCGCCTCGAAGCGACGCTGGCTGCTCTCCCTCGCGGCATCCGCGGCTTCATCCTCGCCAGCGCCAGCGAACGCGTCTTCGTTGCTGGTGCCGATCTCAAGACCATCACCGAGTGGTCAGATGATCAGCTTCATCGCTACCTGGCGTTCGGTTCCGAGGTCTATCTCACCCTCGCAACACTCCCCTGCCCCACCGTCGCCGCGATCAATGGTGCGGCTCTGGGCGGCGGGCTCGAACTCCCCATGCACTGCGATGGCATGATCGCCGCTCGCGCTGCCAAGCCGTATCCCGTCGGCCTTCCCGAAGCTGGGCTCTGCATCTGTCCTGGCTGGGGTGGCACCAATCTGTTGCCCATGTGGGTGAAGGCAGAATCCATTCCTGATGCGATTACGCGCACCTGCATCGGCAAACCCTACATGTTGGATGAAGCGATTGCCGCGGGTCTCTTTGATCAGGTCGTGGATTCCGCGGCCGATCTCATCCCCGCGTGCAAGGCATGGCTGAAATCGCGCCGGACTTCCGCTTCCAACTCACGCGAATTGTGGAACGGCCACACGGCATCCCGCGCGGCTGCCGTCAAGGCCTTGGACTCCATCCGCCACGAGCTCCCCGGCACCGATGAGAGCCGCGCCTGCGCTGCCGCACTCGATATCGGCCTCACGCAGGGGTACCTCGCGGCCCTTGCGTCTGAGCGTGATTCGCTGGTCAAACTTCGCCACACGCCTCGCGCCAAGGAAGCCCTTGCCAATTTCTTTGCTAAGTCGGCGAAGAAATAGGCATCAGGCATCGGAAAAATCAAAGAAGGCACTTCTTCCCCTGACGGAGTGCCTTTTGTCTTTCACTGCTGCCTGATGCCCCCGCCCTGAGCGAAGTCGAAGGGTGATGCCTTCCTCAATACTGCATGCACTGCTGAATCGCCTCGGCGATCTTCTTGGCATCGGGCAGGTAATCCAGCTCGAGCTTGTAGTACGGCATCACCGTGTCAAAGCCGGTGACACGCTGCACCGGGGCCTGCAGATGCAGGAAGCAATGCTCCTGGATCAGGGTCGCGATCTCGGCACCCATGCCCGCCGTCTTGGGGGCCTCGTGCACGATCACCACGCGACCCGTCTTCTCGACGCTCTGCATGATGATGTCGATGTCCAGGGGATAGATCGAACGCAGGTCGATCAATTCCGCCGAGATGTCTTCGGGCAACTGATCCAACGCTTCCAGGCACTGAAAGACCGATGCGCCCCACGACACGACCGTGATGTTCTCACCTTCGGTGACCACCTTGCCCTTGCCGATGGGGATCAGGTATTCCTCATCCGGGACCTCTTCGCGGTACGAGCGGTACACGCGCTTGGGCTCAAAGAAGATGACAGGATCGGGATCGCGGATCGCCGAAAGCAGCAGCCCCTTGGCGTCGTAGGGCGTGCAGGGCATGACAACCTTGAGCCCCGGCTGATGGGCGTAGATCGCCTCGGGGGAATCCGAGTGCAGTTCGGGGGCGTGAATGCCGCCGCCGACGGGGACGCGAACCGTCATGGGAATCGTCACCGCGCCGCGAGTGCGGGTGCGGAATCGCGCTGCGTGATTGCACAACTGGTCGTATGCCGGACCGAGGAATCCTTCGAACTGAATCTCAGGAATCGGCCGCATGCCACCCATGGCCAGACCGATCGAAACGCCCATGATGCCGGATTCGGCGAGGGGAGTGTCGACCACGCGATCCACACCATGCTTCTTCTGCAAACCTTCGGTCACGCGGAAGACGCCGCCGTTATTGCCCACATCTTCGCCCAGGCACATGACCCGCTTGTCGCGCGCCATCTCCTGATCGAGTGTCGAAGTGATTGCCTGAACCAGAGTCAATTGTGCCATGTTGAGTCATCCAAGTGCGATGTGCTTATGTGTGTACGTTGAGAGCAAACCGATTCAGCGGCCAAGGCCAGCCTGGCTGGGGTTCTGTCCGAGTGAACTCGTCCGCAGCGTGTCGCGCTGCTGAACAAGATCTGCTGGCAGATCCGCGAACGTGTAGTCGAAGATGTCGTTGATCGAGGGTTTCTCGATTCCTTCGGCGTTCTTCACGACCTGAGCCACCGTCGCCTTGGCCTTCTCTTCGCTCGCCGCCTGCTTGGCATCATCCCACAGCCCCTTGGCCGAGAGATACTTGCGGAGACGGATCATGGGGTCCTTACCCACCCAGGCCTCGACCTCGGCCGGATCGCGGTAGCGACGTGCATCATCTGCCGTGGTGTGGTCTGCAAGGCGATACGTCACCATCTCGATAAAGGATGGGCCTCCACCAGCCCGCGCTTTATCCGCTGCTTCCTTGCACACCCGATAGGTCGCCATCAGGTCGTTGCCATCCACCTGAACCGTCGGCATGCCATAGGCAATCGCCTTCTGGGCGACTGTTTCAGAGTTCATCTGGCTTTCGCGCGGCACGCTGATCGCCCACTGGTTGTTCTGGCACACAAAGATCGTCGGCGTCTGATACACGCTGGCGAAGTTCATTGCTTCGTGGAAGTCGCCCTCGCTGGTCGCGCCATCCCCAAAGAACGTGAACGCCACCGACTTCTCACCCTGCAATTTCTTGGCCCAGGCGATCCCCGTCGCATGCAGCATCTGCGTGCCGATCGGAATGCACAGGGGCGTCATGCGCACACCATCGGGAATCTGGTTGCCGCGCTCATCACCCATCCAGTGGAGGAGGATTTTCTCCATGGGCAGGCCATGCATGAAGAGTGCGGCGTTTTCGCGATAGCAAGGTACGAGATAGTCCGTTCCGACGATGGCCGCGAAAGCCGCGCCGATCGCGGCCGCTTCCTGGCCCTTGTTCTGCGGATAGGTGCCCATGCGCCCCGAACGCTGCAGCTTGAAAGCGATTTCATCCAGCTGGCGGCAGGTGATCATGAAGTCGTACAGCTTCACCATCTCCTCATCCTTCAGACGAGGGCCGGTCGCCGCGAGTTTCTCATCCACCACACCGTGCTCATCCATGATCTGGATGTAGTCGATCGTCGCTGAATACACCGTGCGCTTGGGCATGTCATGCTCCTGACAAAAACCGATTCTGCATGGCTCCCGGGGTCAGGAACCAGACGTGCGTGCATGATACGTCGCTCCCCGGTTGCACCTGACTTGCCATGTCGAATCTGCGGTGGTTTTTCACCTTGTCGGCCGGGGCCCAATCCTGCCGCCATCAGGTCAGTATTCACTTCCATCGCGACCGCAAACTCGCAATTATCGCCGGTTCAGCCGATCAAAGAAACTCCCCAGCACGTTGTCGATTCGCAATTGGGGCCAGGCAAACCCTTCCGTCCCTGGCTTTAGAGAATCGACCAGCTCGTGCAATAGCCGCCTCGTGGTTGCCAGCCCCATCCGCAGCGAACCTCGGGGCACGCTCGGATTGGACCTCAGAACCATCACCGTTGCATCATCATCCAGCACTGAGTACGCGGTCTGCGCGATCACTCCATCGACCAGCGCTTTGGCAAGCCCATCCGCCGAAACGTCACTCAATCCCTGCGCAACATCGACCAAGCCGACCACGCCGAGCAGGTTCCCGTCCGCCTTCTTGGCTTCGATGAGGGCATCGGTGTACATGACCAGCAGATCCCCCTCGCGCAATCTCACCTTGCCGCGGCCGTATGCCGTGTCATCCAAGATGCCCAAGGGCAAATCACTCGGCCCCGTCGCCTCAAGTCGATCGCCTGCCGCGACGACGGTCCACTCTTTCTTTCTGGCTCGATACAGCAGTGGCGGCGGGTGCCCGGCGTTGGTGATCTCGATCTCGCCGGTCGGGCCCCAGCAGGTCGCGATTACTGCGGTGGCAAAGTGTCCGCCCGATGACAACTTGGCGAACTCCTGATTGATCTGCGCTGCAAGCCTGGCCTGATCGACATAATTCACAAACCGCCGCAGGATGGAGCGCAACCGCGTCGCCACCTCGGCCACTTCGATCCCGTGTCCACTGACATCGGCGAGCAGTACGCGGGTGATGCGTCCCGTGGCACAACTCGAGACATAGTGAATATCCCCACCCGCCGTTGCCCCATCGTGAGGTACGCCGAATACAAAGGCATCCAGCCCCTGCATCACAACTCCACGTTCGACTGGCTCGTTGCCTCCCCACACTTCGTAGCATTGCATGACGTGCGGCTGCGTCGCGGCATCCGACTGAGGCGTTTGGCTTTGTATCTCGACATCTGCCATCGGGAACTTCGTTGCTTCTCACTGATGATTCGATCACATTCGCGCCGGCGAAAGCAAAAGGGCACCGCGCTTTCGCAGTGCCCTTCAAGAATACTCAAGTTTCAGATCTCACATTGACCCAACTGGCTGACGTGCACCATCACCGGGAAACTGCTTGATACCACGCTGCGAGGGAGTGCGCCCGGTGCCCTTGGCGATCGGGCTGCGCTCGGGAATGATGAACTCGCCGTTGGGGAGCGTGCCGGTGTGCTTCATGGCGGCATCGGCGGCCTTCAGCATCGTTTCATCGGCGTTCTCATAGAGAGAACGCATCTTGGTGCGAATCTCCAGCTCTGCCAGATCAAAGTAGTGGATCGCGGCACTCTTGTCACGCTGGAACTCGGGATCGTTATTGCCGTTGCCGCCATGCTTACGCATGTCGTTTTCCAGTTTGGCGAGAGTGCACGCCCAGGCATGCAGCAGCAGTGCGCAGTCCGCCAGACGGGCCTGCACGGCCTGACGCTCCAGCATCTTCACGTCGTAGCGTTTGCTCATCACCTTGAACTGGTACGTGTGTTCGCGCACCAGGTGTGACAGACGATCCGCATACTCGCGGAGGTCGGGATGAATCTTGTTGATCACCGGCAATCTGCGGCGGATGCCCAGAAACACTTCGAGTCCCAGCGGAATCGCTTTGGCCATGATCTCAGGCCGGAATGAGTTCTTGATCGCCTTGCCCAGGAAGGCACCCAGCGATTCATCAGCGTCCTTCATGAGGGCGTTTTTGATGCCCAGCATCTGCTCGGCCAGCTGCTTGCCGCCATAGCCAAAGACGTATGACTGCATGACCTCGTTTGCACCTTCGACAATCAGATTGATGCGCGAATCGCGGAAGATGCGTTCGACTTCATTTTCGGTCATGTACGACTCGCCGCCCATGATCTGCACGCCATCGTTCACCGCGCGCCAGCCCATCTCGGAGCAGAAGACCTTGCACATAGCCGTCTCAACCTGGATGTCTTCATCGTGGCGGTCCAGCATACCTGTAGTCATGTACAACACTGCATCCATTGCGTAGCACAGCGCGGCCATGTGCGAGATCCGCTGACGCACGAGCTCTTGTGCCGCCAAGGGCTTGCCAAACTGATACCGCGTCATCGCCCACTTGGTCGCCTGATCGCGGACCCGCTTGGCCCCGCCGATCATGCCTGCACTCAGCGTGCAGCGGCCGTAATTCAGGCACGACAAAGCGATCTGTAGGCCGCGTCCTTCCTGACCCAGGAGATGGTCCTTGTGCACACGCACATTGTGGAACCGGATGCGCGCCTGCCATGTGCCACGGATGCCGCACTTGCTGCGGTTCTTCTGGAAGATCTCGACCCCTTCCATCTCCGGGTGGCACACCAGTGCCGAAATCTTCCCCTTCCCATCCTCGCGCTTTTCGCGGCACATCACCGTGAACAAGCCCGAAATCGCCCCGCTGGTCGCCCATTTTTTCTCACCATTGATGATGTAGTAGTCGCCATCTTTGGTGAAGTTGGTCTCCTGACCGCCGGCATCGCAACCGACGTTTGGCTCGCTCAGGCAGAACGCACTGAGCCAGTCCTTTGCCAGGTGAGGCAGCCACTTCTTCTTCTGATCCTCATTGCCGTAGAGCATGACGGCTTTGCAGCCGATCGATTGGTGCGCACTCACCATCACCGCCGTTGAGCCGCACGACATGCCGATGCGTTCGAGCACTCGGTTGTAGCTGGTGATCCCAAGCCCCAGGCCGCCAAATTCCTTGGGGATGGTCATGCCCAAGACGCCGAGACCAAAGAGCTTGTCGATGACCCAGCGGGGAATCTCCTGATCCTGATCGATCGCCACCGCAGGGTGCTCATGCTTCAGATACTCATCCAGCCGTGCCAGCAACTGGTCGCACTCGGCTGTTTCGCGCGGATCCTGCACCGGATAAGGAAAATAAAACTCTTCCTTGATGTTGCCCCAGAAGAGATTCTTCACCGGGCCCATCTTGGTCGGTTCTGCACCCAGCCACTCCTCGGCCTCCGCCAGAAGTTTCTTGTCCGCTTCCGAAATGCCCTTGAGATTCTTCAGGTCGGCCATGGCAAAATGCTCCGCAGGTGATCCGATTGGAGGAGAAAAGTCTGGTAAACAGATACCGAATCCAGAACGGTTTTCGTTACGCAACACCGTTCCGATTCATTGTATTCGCGACTCAATCTCAATGCCCGCCCGAACCTCATCCAAACCCAACTTTCCGTTCGTCCTTAGCGCGTCCGTTCCCGTCGTGACGGTTTCTGAAATCGCTCCATTTGCGTCTTTGCGGCGTCCAACACTCGCGTTCCTTGACTTGTTGCAATTGTGATCTGCTGCAAAGGCTCAACCGACAGGATGCGACCGCGATAGCTCACACCATCGCAGATCAGGGTTTGCGTCGATCCTCTCAAAACATCCGCCGCGGCGAACTCGCGTTCCAAGTTCTCGACTAAACCAATTTGATCCACCATCGCCAGGCCGTGTGAGACCTCCCTCACCACCGCTGCCGCGACATCTTCGCGTTTGAGAACCCGTTCCGTGTGCAGCGCGCCCGCCACATCAGATTCCAAAATCGAAATCGCCGAGTCGCCCAGCTCGGGAGGAAAGTCCTCCGCGCGTTGCAACACGTTCACGCCCACACCAATCACCGCCAGCGTTCCAAACTGCTCGATCAGCACTCCAGCTAGTTTCCTGCCGCTGGCACGCTCCACAACGTCATTCGGCCATTTCATACCAAGCGATTCCGGTGTGCAATGCTGCGACCTCACCGCCCTCAAGGCGGCAAGCCCAGCCACCAACGCCAACACACCCGGTCGTGCCAACACTTCAACCCCACGCACATCGATTGCCATCGACACCGCCACACCCAACGCGGCGGTATCAGCCCAGCTCCGTCCCAGCCGTCCGCGCCCCCCGGTCTGCCGCAGCGCGGCGACCACCACGCCCGCCGCCTGCTCCCCGTGCGCTCGCGCGAGGTCCTGCGTCGACAACGCTTCCGCCACCACCACCGCTCGATTCAGATAACGCTTCCCACCACTCCCCGCATATTCAATCGCCCCCTCCAGCGCATTCTGCCAATTTCGTATCTGCTCCGGGTTGCTCATGCACCACCCACATCGGCATCGGGGTCAATATCCAACCCGATATCCACCGACACCGCCTGATGCGTCAACGCTCCGATGCTGATGCGGTCTACGCCCGTTCGCGCAATTCCCCCGATCGTCTCCAGCGTCACACTACCAGATGCTTCGAGTTCCACCCGCCGCGATCCACTCTTTGCCGTCTCATCGCGCATTTGCGATGCTCTTCGCAGCATTTCTGCATTCATGTTGTCCAACAGCACAATGTCCACCACATCTGGTGCCGAACTCAGAATGCTCTGCAACTGCTCCAACCCATCCACCTCCACCATCACAAACCTCAGCGTGTCAAACCTCTGCCGCGCTGCCGTGCCCAACTCGCGCACTCTCGCCCCCAACTGCTCCGCCGCGATACCCGCGATGTGATTGTCCTTGATCAAAATCGCATCACCCAGATCCAGCCGGTGACAACATCCCCCTCCACAGCGCACGGCGTATTTCTCGAGCATGCGCAGACCCGGGGTTGTCTTGCGTGTGTCATAGACCCTCGCACTACCTCCTGCCGCAGCATCCACATACTTCTTGGTCAACGTCGCCACACCGCTCAAGCGCGACACCAGATTCAGTGCTGTCCGTTCGATTCCCAGCACATGCCGCGCTGGGCCCGTCAATCGCGCCAGCACATCCCCCGCGGCCATCGCCTCCCCATCCCGCTTCACTCGCTCCACCTGCACCTGGGCGCCAAACACCTGCACGATATCATCGAGCGTCACCAGCCCGGCGACCATCCCCGGCTTCCGCGCCCGCATCACCGCCATACACGATTCATCCCCCACCGCGATCACGCTCGTCGCATCCGCCACGAGCTTTCCTCCCGGCAGATCCTCATCCCGCGCCAGTTCAATCAATTGCCGCACCGTCCCCCGCTCGCACAGTGTGCGATAGAGGTCCGGCAAACTCAACGAATTCAGATCAACGGGTGGTGCCACGCGAACAGTTTACGCAATCCCTCACTTTGCCACTTTGCCACTTTGCCACTTCTAATTCTGGTTCCCCTAGTGCCAAGTGCCTTGCCTTTATCTCCGTTCCTGCTCCCTCAACATCTTCACATCACTCTGATGCAGGTCCATCCACAATGCCCCCAGCGCGGCAGTCACGCTCCACTGCCGCACCGGCTGCCTCTCCCCGCTCATCGCGAACCTTCTGGTGACCACTCCATGTGGCCCCGCGATCCCGATCCATACCGTCCCCACCGGCTTCTCCACACTTCCTCCATCTGGGCCCGCGATCCCCGTCACACTCACGCACCACTCACACCCCAGCGCGGCACACCCTCCCACCGCCATCTCTCGCGCCACTTCCCTGCTCACCGCCCCAAACTTCTCGAGCGTCTCCCGCTTCACACCCGCCAGTTTCTCTTTCAAGCCATTCGAATACGTCTGCAACCCACCCACAAAGACCGCCGAACTCCCGGCAACCTCCGTCACCGCTGCGCCCAGCATTCCCCCCGTGCAACTCTCGACCACACCCAGCATCTGCTTCCTTTTCTTCAACTCCTCCACACACGCCCGCGCCAAGGAGTTATGCCCCGTCGCAAACGCATGCACTCCCAATTTCCCTCGAATCCCCCGCTCCGCCTCATCCAGCAACCCCTCCGCCTCCAACCCCGACATCATCCCCTCCACCCTTACGCGGCACGTCACCACACCTCCACTTGCCGTCGTCCCCACCAACGGGTTCCGCTCCCGGTCCATCAGACTCCCCAGCCGTGTCGCAATCTCCGATTCCCCAATCCCACAGCACCCGATAATCCGCGTCCGCACCAGTCGCCCCGGCTCAGGCCGTAGTAGCGGCGAGATCCGCTCCCGAAACATCGGAAACAACTCCCCCGGCGGCCCCGGTGCACAAAACACATCCACATCCCCAATCACCGCATGAATGCCGGGCGCAGTCCCATGCGGATTGCTGATCGCCCGCGCCCGCGATGGCCGCAGCGCCTGCACTCGGTTCACTTCCGGCATTTCGCGCTTGCGATTCGTAAAAATCGCCTTGATCTCTTCCAGCGAGATCACATCCTCCACCAGCACATCACCACTCGCAGCCGCCACTGCTTGCCGCGTCAGGTCATCCGCCGTCGGCCCCAATCCCCCCGTAGAGATAATCACATCCACTTCATGCGCCAGCCGCAGCAGCACGCGAATGTGGGCATCCAGATCATCCGGCACCGTCACATGCTCCACCGGCTTGATCCCCAGATCCATCAGCCGCTCACTCACCCACTTGCTGTTGGTGTCCAGCGTCTGCCCCAACGTCAATTCATCACCAATCGACAAAACCGCGGCACGCCGATGGACTTTCTGAGATTGGGTCATGCGGCATTGTTGGGCGTGTATACGTTCATGGCCCAGCGACCAATCAGCAGATCAGGCTTCTTCACCCATCGAATGGGCGCATGTTGGTTACCAGACGCGCAGCGTCTGGTCAACGTCTCTGTGATTGCACATCCGCCCATGAACATGGGCGGGCGATGACCTCAAACTTGCCACAGCATCCCGAGTCCGTGCAAATTCCTTCAAGCACAAAGCACACCGTTACTTCCCATCTTCTATCGCATGGATCGCGCTATAGAGGTCAGCATAGTTGATTTCAATTGACTTCTCTTCTCCAGATGCGACAGTGAACATCGGCAACTTGTTCTCGCTCAAATCCTGCCCTGCGCGAAGTCTTGTGATGATCGCAACCTGTTCTGGCGTTGCATTAAAGTAGCCAGGAAGCACATAAAAAGTCCCTGCGGGAATTGCGAATGTGGCACGAGACGGTTCAGGGCCCTTGCTTGGATCATCAGCACGAAGATAATTGTACAGGATCAGACTCCCATCCGGTGAGACGAGAGTGCATCCAACGATCAAACTTGCGGCACCTCGCTGAATCACCGGCCGATCAGTGGCTTTTGTCCAAGTCTGATGAACAGTAATTTTGGCATCATCTTTCACTTGTAATACTTGCACATCACCAATTTCAATATCAGTTTGAGAAGCCGGAACGTTGAACGGGATCGCTCGCTTCGGCCTTCTTTGCTCAAACACTTCCAAAAAACCGACGGTTGCTTCCCCAGCGGGCACACCAAATCTAGAGAAGCTCGGCGACCTGCGGTCTTGATTAAAGTCCCGTGGCAAACCCGGAATCGTTAAGAACATTTGCGGATCTACAAACTTGGGAATCCCAACTGGACGAACTGTCAATTTGAGCCCACGTGGGACGGTCACGCTCTTTGAGATAAATCCTTGATTGAGATCTACGCGAAACTGCCAATACTCAGGAAGGCCGAGTGTTCGGCAGCGGGTCCGAAAGTCTCTAATTCTTTCTCCAAATGCGCCGTCGTTTTCGTTTTCGGTTCTACGCAAAATACCCGGGCGAACCAATATTTCCGCACTCTTTGTCGAATCCAGTGTGAAGCGCACAATGCCATGCGCGTTCGTCTTTCCAGTCGTCTCAGGTGCATCAGACTGGGTCAGCCACAGAGGCAAATCCGTGAGTGCGCCATCCGGCCCTTCGATCTTCAACTCAAACGTGACCGGTTCAGCGGCAGAAATGCTTGCGATGAACATTGAAGCGAGAACTGTTGCAAGCAACTGTTTCATGGAGACCTCTCAGCACGCTTGTCCTGATTCAGATTCGTTGTAAAAGTCTATTCACTCATGGAATCCCTGGACTCCTTCTCCATGAATAGGAAATCCCGGCGTTCTCAGATCACCGCCTCCATTTGCCAATTTTGCTTTGCTATTTTGCTCTTTCCTCAGCGCCCAACACTCCACACTTCCTACCTATGCGCCCGATACCCGCGATCATTCTCACCCACAAAGTGCACCGCGATCGTGTTCGTCGCCTTGGCCCGGCCCAAGGGCCGCCCCGCCAAAAGCACAATCGGATCACCTCGCGCCACTAACCCGTGCGACAGCACATACGCATCCACCCAGTCGTTCCACTCTGCCAGCGTCCGCGGCGCCTCCATGCACACCGGCATCACGCCCAGCAGAAGATTCATCCTCCGCGTTGCCCTTGGACTGGATGAGCACGCCAGGATCGGAATCCGGAACCCCGTCTGGCTCAGGAATCGCGCTGTCCCGCCGTTCTGGCTCCAGCACACCATCAATTTCGCACCCATATCCGCGGCAATATGCCACGCGCCGTGCGCGAGTGCCGCCGTCGGGTAATGCTTCTGAATCACCTTTAAGGGCGGGCTGGGCATCTGCTGCAATCCCGCCATCCGCTCCTCAGCGCATGCCGCGATCCGCTTCATCGTCTCCACCACCAGCACTGGATGCTTGCCACTCGCCGATTCCGCGCTCAGCATCACCGCATCCGTCTGATCAAAAATCGCATTCGCCACATCGCTCGCCTCGGCCCGCGTCGGAATCGCATTCTCAATCATCGTCTCCAGCATCTGCGTCGCCACGATTACCGGCCTGCCCCAACTCTGGGCGCACGCGATGATCTCCTTCTGCGCCACCGGCACCCGCGCCACATCCATCTCTACTCCCAGATCACCCCGCGCCACCATGATCGCATCACTCGCCTCGACGATCGCCTCCAGGTTCGTCAGCGCCTCTGGCTTCTCAATCTTCGACACCACCTGAATCTGCAAACCCTCGTGCGCCGGGTCCATATCAGGACTGCGCGAGCACATCCCCGCCAGCTTCTCCTTCAATTCCAAAACCTCTGCCGCATTCCGCACAAAACTCAGTGCCAGAAAATCCAACCCATTCGCCACCGCCCATTCCACACACGTCCAATCCTGCTCCGTAATCGCCGCCGCGCTGAGCGTGCTCTGCGGCAGATTAATCCCTTTCTTGCTCGTCACCAATCCACCCACCAGCACGCGGCACTTCAATTCCCCCTTTGCCGCATTCCGTTCCACCGCCACCATGCGAATCAACCCGTCATTAATCAATACCTTGTGTCCCGGCTCCACCTCATCCACCAGTTTCTCATACGCCAATGGCAACACCACCGACGATGTCCCGTTCTCACCCTTCTCCACAAACGCCAGCGGCACGCCCTTGCGCAGCAGCACATCCGTCCCCGCCTCAAGCATCAACCCGCCATCCGGCACCATGCCGACGCGGATCTTCGGACCCTGCAGGTCTCCCAGGCACGCCACCGGCCGGTCCAGCTCCGCCGCGATCTCGCGCACCGTCTTCAGCCGCTTCGCATGCGCATTCAGATCGCCATGCGAAAAGTTGAATCGGAAGATCGATACCCCCGCCAGAATCAATCGCCGCACCATTTCCGGAGAGTCGCTCGCCGGGCCGATCGTCGCGACGATCTTCGTCAGCGTCGCTGGTGGCGGCGCACCCATGCCTCCCAAAGAAGCCCCTTCGGGGCTGAAAACCGGGTCCAATTTTGGCATGGACATATTCATGGGCATCGCTTTCGACATACCCCTTCTATCGGCTCAATCCCCTTTCCTCGGGGGCCATTTCCTCCCTAACATCGCACCCAATTTCGGTCAATATTCCACTTCACACAGGAGTTCCCCTCATGCCTCGTCGCGCCAAGATCAGCATCATCGGTTCCGGCAACATCGGTGGCGAATGCGCCCGCTCCATCGCCATGAAGGAACTTGGCGATGTCGTCCTCCTCGATATCCCGATCAAGGACAAACCCGAACTCCACATGCCCAAGGGCAAAGCCCTCGACCTGGCCTGCTGCGGCCCCGTCGAAAAGTTCGATTCCAAGCTCACCGGCACCTTCGACTACAGCGACATCAAGGATTCCGATGTCATCATCGTCACCGCCGGTGTCCCCCGCAAGCCCGGCCAGAGCCGCGATGACCTCGTCTCCATCAACGCTGGCATCGTCAAGAGCGTCGCTCAGAACATCAAGCAGTACGCCCCCAACGCCATCGTCATCGTCGTCAGCAACCCCCTCGATGCCATGGTCTACGTGATGTGGAAGGTGACCGGCTTCCCCGCCAACCGCGTCCTCGGTCAGGCCGGCGCCCTCGATGTCGCCCGCTACAAGACCTTCCTCGCCTTTGAGCTCGGCGTCAGCGTCGAAGACATCCAGGGCCTCCTCCTTGGCGGCCACGGCGACGACATGGTCCCCCTCCCCCGCCTCACCAGCGTCAACGGCATCCCCGTCTCCGACCTCCTCTCCGCCGAAAAAATCCAGGCCTGCGTCGATCGCGCCAAGGTCGGCGGCGGCGAGATCGTCAAGCTCATGGGCACCAGCGCGTGGTACGCACCCAGCGCTGGCACCGTCGAGATGGTCGAGAGCATCATCCGCGACAAGAAGCGCGTCATCGCCTCCGCCGCCTTCTGCGAGAAGGAATACAACGTCGCCGCCCAGAACGGTGGCAAGGGCCTCTTCGTCGGCGTCCCCTGCGTCCTCGGTGCCAACGGCGTCGAGAAGATCCTCTCCTTCAACATGAACGAGACCGAGCAGAAGTCCATGAACGAATCCATCAGCCACGTCAAGGACCTCATCGGCGCCACCGTCAAGCTCTTCCCCGAGCTGGCGTAAGAGCAGGGCATCAGGCATCAGGCACTCGGACAAACCAAAGGCACTGAGTCATCCGACTCGGTGCCTTTTGCCTTGTCTCTCCTCAGCACTCAGTACTCAGCACTTTCCTACTCTCTTACATGATTCTCCTCGTCGACAACTACGACTCCTTCACGTGGAATCTCGTCCACCGCTTCGGTGAGATCGATCCAACCCTCAAACCCGATGCCGACATGCTCGTCGTCCGCAACGACAAGATCACGCCCGATCAGGCCGCCGCCCTCGACAACGGTCGCGGCCCCTCTCACATCGTCATCTCTCCGGGCCCCTGCACTCCCAAAGAGGCCGGCGTCTCCTCCGCCATCATCTCGCGTTTCACCGGCCGCGTGCCCATCCTCGGCGTCTGCCTCGGCCATCAATGCATGGCTGATTCCAACGGCATGACCGTCACGCGGCACGCCATCCCCATGCACGGCAAGACCAGCCCCGTTCACCACGACAACCAGGGACTCTTCGCCGGGCTCCCAAATCCCTTCATCGCCACTCGCTACCACTCCCTCGTCGTCCTCGAACACACCATCCCCAAAGGTCCGCAACCCGATGGCAGCACGTGGACCGTCAGCGCCTGGTGCGATGAACCTTTCATCGGACCTGATGGAGTTGGCGGCACACGCCGCGTGGTGATGGGCCTGCGCCGCTCCTTTGCCGACGGTCGCCAACCCGTCGAAGGTGTCCAGTTTCACCCCGAAAGCTTTCTCACCGTGGATGGCCCTCTGCTGCTGGCCAATTTTTTGCGCATGGGTGAGCGTGCGCGGCGAGTTTGATCGCGATCCTTCGTTTAACTTTCAATTTGCAACTTTGAACTCTCTATCTTCACCATCTGCATCATGGCCACCATCGCCTTTCCTGCCTTCACCGGGTCCGGATCGGTGATCATGTCGATCAGCATCTTCGGATCAATCTGCCACGACACACCGAAGTGATCGGTGATCCAGCCGCACGCCACCGGCTTGCCGCCAGCCGCGACGATCTTGCGCCAATATTCATCAACCTGCTCCTGCGTCTCGCACAGTACCGCAATCGACATCGCCCGCGCGATGCCGCGACCTGTCGCCTTCGCACTCACCATGTATCCGCAGTTGCAGATGTGCCGTCCACCACCCTGCTGATTCGCCCTGATGTAGTACGTCCCGACAATCTCGCCATCCTGCTCGGCCACGAACGTCTCGCGATCCGCGCCCAGCCAGTATCCCACCGCCGCAGCTTCGCTCATGTCGCGATCAAGCGTGTACGTCTCGCCAGCCCGGATCGTCGGGCCGATGATGCCCCAAATCGCGGCGGAATCCTTGAATTCTGCAGGTCGAATGTGCACGGCATTAGGATACGAAGTCACACCAAAGCAATTCGAACCCAGAGTGCTACCACGTCAACTTGAACTCGTCACTCATCGGCTGCACATTCTTCTGTCCGGGCAGCATCGCCGGCTCCAGTGTCGCCCGCAGCACCGCATTGCGTCCGCCGCGTTTGCTGGCATCACTCAGGGATTCCACCATGAAGCCAGGCAGTTGCCGCAGTGACAATCGATACGTCCGCGTCGCGGCATCGTAGAGCTTGGCGTTGTTGTCAAGGTCAGAAAGGTCGGTGACCCACGCCGCGGAGACCTGTTCCATGCCGGGCTCGACAGTGCGCGATGGCTCCAACACTTCAACACGCAGGGTGCCGACCGCCTTGGTCGTCTCACTCATCACATCGCGGCACTCGACATGACACAGAATCCGCGGCCCCTTGGCATCCACCTGCGCTTGCGAAATCGGGTGGATGCGGATCGAGACAGGCACGAAGGGCCATGCCTCAATCTGCTTGGCCTCTTCACCCTTCGCGGATTGCACGGAACCATCCGTGGGCTCGACATCTCCCTTGCTTGCCTTTGAGCGCACGCAACCGGTCATGCACGTGGATGTGAATGCGGCCGCGCACACGACGCACATTGCCATGCTCACACGCATTCCCATTCGGTTCACGTTGATTGCCCGCTTCGCCACGATCAATCCTCGGGAATCTCGTTGCGCGTCGCGATCTCGCGGAACTTCTGCCGCAATTTGCGGGTGATCGGGCCTTCGCCATCGCTGATCCTGCGATCATCGATCTGGTTGACACCGATGATCTCCGCGGCGGTGCCGGTGAGGAAGACCTCGTCGGCATCCAGCACCTCATCCAGGCGCATCTCCTTGGTGAAGCACTTGAAATCGCACATAGGAATCAGCTCTTCCTTGACGAAGCGCTGAGTGATGCCTTCGAGTGAGCCGGATTCGCCGGTCATATGAGGCGGCGTATACACCACACCATCCTTGATGACGAAGATGTTGTCGCCGGTGCACTCGGTGACCCAGCCATCGGGGCTGAGCATGATGGCTTCATCGCAGCCGACCATGATGGCCTCGACCTTGGCGAGGATGTTGTTGAGGTAGTTGAGGGACTTGATGCGGGGATCGAGGCACGCCGTGGGCGTCTTGGGACGCTTGGCGACGATGATGCGCATGCCGCTCTCGTAGAACTCCGGCTTGTAAAGAGCGATCTGATCGGCAATACAGATAATGCCGGGAACTGGGCAACGTCGGGGATCGAGGCCAAGGGTGCCAAAGCCGCGGCTGACCACCAGGCGGATGTAGCCATCCTTAATGCCGTTTGCCTCGATGCACATCCGCTGCACATTCTCCATCTCTTCGGGAGTGATGGGAATCGCCAGGTGAATGCGCTCGGCGCAGCGATAGAGGCGATCCATGTGCTGCTTGAGCTTGAAGATCTGCCCGTTGTAGATGCGAATGCCCTCGAAGACACCGTCGCCGTACAAGAGACCGTGGTCATAGACGCTGACCATCGCTTTGCTCTTAGGCACCAACTGGCCGTTGACCCACACCAAGGGCTTCTCTTCCACCTTTGCCGCCCACAATTTGCGATTGTCGGGTTTGAGAGCGTTCAGGCCGTTGAAGCGTTTGCTGCTTTTGCTTTGGCTCTTGGCTGGCTTGGCGCTCTTGGCCGACTTGGACCCTTTGATCGCCTTACTCGTCGTTTTCTTCACCTTCTTCTTTGGCTTCGCGGCAGTCTTCACGGGGTCGCTCCCATCATGTCCCGGTCGGTGGAATATGCCCCCAGGAACGCCCAAAAGACGCTTCCGGTGGACGCAGGAAGATAGGCCCCACTTCACGCTGTGGGCGACAACCTGACAGCCACCTGAGCAGCCGACCAGCCCAATCACGCCATCCGCACCATTCAGGCCAATTTCGCTTTGTTTTAGCCGTTATCTGCGCACGAGAGCCGGGCTGTTGGGATCACCGACGAACAGGCCGCGGGCCTTCTCATCAAACGGGGGCCAGACATCGCCGGAGCGGATTTTTCGGACCAGGGTGATGCCGGGGCAGCGGGCGGTGGGTGGATCGTGGCGGCGAGGTGAATCCAGGGTGACGACCTCGAAGCGGTCGGACTGGCGAACTTGATTCACGAGGTGGCCGACACCATCAAAGAAAATCGAATCGTGAAGGAGGATGAGGCCGCCATCGCGCACCAGCGGCTCATACATCGCAAACTCGGCGTGAATGGTCTCGTAGTGATGATCGCTGTCCAAGACCAGCATGTCGATCGGCTCGTTGTTCAGCCGCGTCTTGATGAACGGCAGCGCATCCTGCGAACGCATCCTGATCTGCTCAATCACCGGCGACACATCTGACCCACTCCACAATTGTGGCAGGGGCATGGGATCAATAGAGTACAACTTTCGCTTTCCACCCAGCAGTTTCAAAGCCGCGGCGATGCAGGCGGTCGAATATCCCGCGTGCGTGCCTGTCTCCACCACCATGGATGGCCGATGCAGCATCGTCAAGGCATACCACAGGCGCCCCACTTCAAGCTCCACAGGGCCGTATGACTTGCTGCCATCCGCAACCGTGAACGCTCCCGTCATCGCTTCATAGCCAGATTCGAAATGGGCGACAGCGGGAGGGACCACGCCATATTGCGATCCCTTGAAGGTCGTATCTTGCCCCAGCGGGCGCACGATTCCGATTGGCTGGGCTTCCATCGTCATTTCACCCTTTCACCACACACTTCACAACCCCCCCACCACCAACCCCACAACCATCCACACCACTCAATACCCCGTCTCGATCACCTTGCCGGTGCCATTCTTGACGACGTGGCCGATCTTGTAGACTTTCTCTCCGGCTTTCTTCAGGGTTGCTGCGACAGAATCGGCAAAGGCGGGACGCACGATGACGCAGTAGCCGATGCCCATGTTGAAGACGCGCCGCATCTCCTTTTCAGGCACATTCCCGTGCTCCTGCAGAAACTTGAACACAGGCAGTACGGGCCAGGAATTGACATCGACCACGGCATCCAGATTTGGGGGCAAAGCGCGGCAGAGGTTGCCCTCCATGCCGCTGCCCGTGATGTGGGCCATGCCGGTGACGACGTTTTTGACCTTGTAGTTCTTGAGCATCTTGGCGACACTGGCGGCGTAGATGCGCGTCGGTGTGAGGAGCACCTGACCCAACGTCGGCTGTGCGGTCTTTTTCTTGCTGGTCTTCTTGCCACTTTTCTTGGCGGTCGGCAACACCTCGTCGTAGACCTTGTGCAGGTCGAGGTTCGCCGTCTCCACGATCTTGCGCACCAGCGTGTAGCCGTTGGAGTGAATGCCATGGCTGGCGCAGCCGAGGATGACATCGCCTGCTTTGACAAACGAGGGGTTGATGGCGCGTTTGAGTTCCACCACGCCCACGCAGAACCCCGCCATATCGAAATCGTCTTTAGCGTAGACATCGGGCATGTTGGCCGTCTCACCACCCAAGAGCGCACACGACGATTGGCGGCACCCTTCGGCCACACCCTTCACCAAGTCGGTCAGCATCTTGGTATCGACGCTCGGGACCGCCAGATAATCCAGGAAGAAGAGGGGCTCAGCGCCCTGCACGATCAGGTCGTTGACGTTCATGGCGACCAGATCGATGCCGAGCGTGTCGAAGATGCCGACTTGAGCGGCCAGTTTGACCTTGGTTCCCACACCATCGCAGCAGGCGACGAGCACCGGGTCTTTGTAATTGCGTGCGAAGAGCTTCTGGTTGTAATCCAGGCGGAAGAGACCGGCGAACCCGCCGGGATTCGAGATCACCCGCGGACCGTGGGTGCGGCGCATGATGGAGTCGAGGGACTCGGTGAAGGCGTCTTTCTTGTCGATATCCACGCCGCTGGCGGCGTAGGTGAGGGATTGGCGCGTGCTGCGGCTCATGGGGCAAGAGGGTAGGAGGAAATGTGCCCTTGCTTCCCCGTTGCCACCCAAAAGCCGGGGCGAGCTAGCGGGCTTGTCGGTAGTCTGTGCGGATGATGAGCTATATGAAAAGAGCCATGATTTTCCGAGTTGCACAGTTTTCGATGATCATCGCGGGTAGCACTGTGGTGTGCGGCATGACGGGGTGTCAGACCACGAACAGCGTGTTGGGCCCGTGCTATCCAGGTGATTCGTGGGCTCGTGTTCAGGCCTGGCCTGTGCTGGATGATTTTCACGATGCAGCGTCGAAGGCAGATGGTGCGAGGTACTTCGCTCACTTTGCCCCTGATGCAGTATTTCTGGGCACCGATGCGACTGAACGGTGGACGCTGGATGAGTTCAAGAAGTTTGCTGAGCCGTACTTCTCACAGGGGAGAGGGTGGACGTACACACTGGTGCCGCAGACACGGTTCTGCAAAGAGGCGGGCGATGGCGTGATCATGTTTGATGAACTGCTGGAAAATGACAAGCTGGGTCGCTGCCGCGGAAGTGGCGTGCTTATACGGGTTGGCAAAGAGTGGAAGATCCTGCAATACAACTTGACAATGACAGTACCGAATGAGATTGCCGAAGATGTGGCCAAGCAGAGCCGGGCTGTGATCAAGGAACCCCAATAACCCCCTCCGATCCGCATCTCGCACCGCTTCCTACCCTCGCCCCATGATGTCGGACCACGCCCGGATCGCCGCCGCGCTCGCACCCAAAGCCGCGTTTCAGCAGTGCCTCAGCGCCTCCTGCGCTGCCACCTATCCGCTCAGTGAAACCCTCGTCGGATGCCCAAAGTGCGGCAACCTGCTGGATGTGGCGTACCACTGGTCCGGCACGCTCACGCCCCACGATTGGGCTTACTTTGGCAATCGGGGAATGACCACCGGACCCCGCCACTCCGCCGGCTCCGGCGATGCCACCACCTCCGCCCTCGACTTCTCCGGCGTATGGCGCTTCCGCGAACTCTTCCCCTTCTATGGCGATGTCGCCAAGATCGCCACGGTCGGCGAGGGGCGCACCAACCTGCAGCGCACCGACCCCCTCGCCCGCGTCATCGGGCTCGATCCCGATCAGGGCGCACGGCTGTATCTGCAGTATGAAGGGTACAACCCCAGCGGCAGCTTCAAAGACAACGGCATGTGCGCCGGCTTTACGCATGCGCGAATGGTGAATGCGACGACGGTGGCGTGTGCGAGCACGGGAAACACGTCGGCATCACTGGCCATGTACGCCTCGCTGATTGGGCTGAAGTGCTTTGTGTTCATTGGTGAAGGCAAGATCGCCTACGGCAAGCTCAGTCAGGCGCTCGACTACGGCGGCATCACATTGCAGGTCGCTGGCGACTTTGATGCGTGCCTGGCTCGCATCAAGCACATCGCGGAAAAGATGCCGCAACTTGGCGTGTATCTGATGAATTCGGTCAATCCCTTCCGCCTTGAAGGGCAGAAATCCATCATGTTCCGCGTGCTCGAAGGGCTGGATTGGCAGGTGCCGGATTGGATCGTCGTCCCCGGCGGCAACCTGGGCAATTGCTCGGCCTTCGGCAAGGCGTTTATCGAAGCCAAGCAGTTGGGCCTGATCACCAAGCTGCCGCGGCTGGCGGTGATCAACGCCGCGGGCGCGCGAACCCTTGACCGCATCTACAACGAACAGGGAATACGTTGGACGCCCAACTCGACTTCACGCGCCGATGCGGTGCAGTATCTGCTTGGTGACTATGACCAGAAGGCGGTGAAGGCCGAATACGCCCGCATGGATGCCGCCAATGAGCGTGCCCACACTGTTGCGAGTGCCATCGAGATCAACCGTCCCGTGAATCTTCCCAAGGCCCTGCGCGCATTGCACGCCATGAACGGCGTGGTCCGCAGCGTGGATGATCACTGCATCCTGGAGCACAAGGCCCTGGTCGGTCGCGCGGGCTTTGGCTGCGAACCCGCCAGCGCGGCGAGCGTTGCCGGTGCCAGGAAACTCATCGAGGAAGGCGTGATCGGCAAGCACGAAACCGTCGCCTGCATCCTCACCGGCCATCTGCTCAAAGACCCCGACAAGACGGTTCATTATCACATGGGGTCTTGGCACATGGGGCACGAGGAACACAGTGCGAAGTCCGCTGGTTCTCGCACCTTCTCTATCCCTCTGGGGCCGACTGCCAACCGCCCCATCCGCGTCGCTGATGATCTGGATGCGATCATCAAGGCGATGGGGCTGGCGTGATGCGGCGTTTAGTCGCTGCCTCATCCGCCGCATCCAGCAACAGCATGTGCAAGGTCGCTCGCATGGCGGCTTTGACCGCATCCATATCAGGCGCATCGGGGCCCAAGAACGTGTGCAATGACGTTAAAGGCCGTCCTGCCAAGCCGCAGGGGACGATCAGGTTGAAATGATCCAGATTGGTGTGCACGTTGATGGCCAGCCCGTGCATGCTGACCCATTTGCGGACGCGCACTCCACACGCGCACAGCTTGGCGTGGGGAGCACCTTCGGCATTCACCGTCCACACGCCCGTGGCAGCGGGGTCGCGCATGGTGGGAACGCCGAATGCCGCGGCGGTGCGAATCGATGCTTCCTCCAGCAAGCGCATGTACGCATGCAGGCCGAGATTGAAGTGGTTGAGATCGACGATTGGGTAGACGACGAGCTGGCCGGGGCCGTGATACGTGATGTCGCCGCCACGATCGGTCTCGGCGACGGAAACGCCGAAACGTTCGAGGAGCTCCGGTGTGGCGGTCAGGTGCTGCTTGGCCTCTGGGCGGCGGCTGACGGTGATCACTGGGTCATGCTCGACAAAGTGGATGATGGCCTGCGGTCCGGAGCCAACCCCAGTGCCAGATTCGCGGCCAGCAAGCACACGATCCACCGCAGCCACCTGCACGTCATACGCCTGCTCGTATGACATGCGGCCAAGGTCCACCCAATCGAGGATGGGAGAACCTGTGTGCGGCGTTGTGGACGGAGAGATTGACATGCCTGAGGCAACGTGCAGGGCGGGGAATGAAAGGGGCACCGGAATCTCAGCCGGTGCCCCGTGTGTTTGATGCTTCACCAATCAGAGGGATTCAATAGCGGTACCACTCGCTCTTGAAGGGCCCTTGCTGATCCATGTTCATGTACTTGGCCTGGGCATCAGTCAGCGTGGTCATGCGCACGCCGAGCTTGTCGAGGTGCAGACGGGCGACTTCTTCATCCAGCTTCTTGGGAAGGCGTGTGACGCGGTTGGAGTCGTAACGGATGCCGCTGAGCGTGGGCTTGTTGGTGGCGCTGAACCACAGGTCGAGCTGAGCGACGGTCTGGTTGGTAAAGCTCGCGCTCATGACGAAGCTGGGGTGGCCGGTGGCGCAGCCAAGGTTCAAGAGGCGGCCCTCGGCCAGCACCAGAACGCTGTGCGTGGGCTTGCCACCAGCGGCAGGGAACACAAACTCATCAAACTGCGGCTTGATGGTGATGCGCTTCACACCGGGGAAGGCAAAGAGACCAACCATGTCGATCTCGTTATCGAAGTGGCCGATGTTGCCGACGATCGCTTTGTCCTTCATCTTCTTCATGTGATCGACGGTGATCACGTTGTAGCAACCGGTGGCGGTGATGAAGATGTCCGCCGTTTCCAGCACATCCTCAAGACGCGCGACCTGATACCCCTCCATCGCGGCCTGCAGCGCGCAGATGGGATCGATTTCGGTGACGATCACGCGGCAACCCTGACCACGCAGGGCCTGGCAGCACCCCTTACCCACATCGCCATAACCAAGCACCACGGCGGTCTTGGCGCTGAGCATGACATCACTGGCGCGGTTGAGGCCATCGACGAGCGAGTGGCGACAGCCGTAGACATTGTCAAACTTGCTCTTGGTGACGCTGTCGTTGACGTTGACGGCGGGAAAGAGGAGCTTGCCTTCCTTCTCCATCTCATACAGGCGGTGCACACCGGTGGTGGTTTCTTCGCTCACGCCCTTGATGCCCTTGGCGATGGCGGACCACTTGCCGGGAGAGGTGGCCTGCTCCGCACGAATCAGATCGAGAATGACCTTCCACTCTTCGGGCTCGCTGGCGGCGTTGTACGCCGGGACTTTGCCGGCCTTCTCAAACTCTGCACCCTTGTGCACCAGAAGTGTGGCATCGCCACCATCATCCACGAGCAGATTGGGACCGACGCAATCGGGGCCGGGGGTCGGCCAGGTCAGGCACTTGCTGGTGCACCACCAATACTCCTCGAGGGTTTCACCCTTCCAGGCAAAGACGGGAATGCCCTTGGGGTTATCGGGGGTGCCGGTGGGGCCGACGACGACCGCAGCCGCAGCGGAATCCTGCGTGCTGAAGATGTTGCAGGAGGCCCAGCGCACTTCGGCGCCCAAGTCGGCGAGGGTTTCGATCAGCACGGCAGTCTGCACGGTCATGTGCAAAGAGCCGCTGATGCGTGCACCCTTGAGGGGCTTCTTGCCAGCGTAGCGAGCGCGGAGGGCCAGGAGGCCGGGCATCTCGTGCTCAGCCAGGCGAATCTCGTGGCGGCCAAGTTCAGCCAGCGCAAGGTCCTTGACCTTGAACTCAAAGGGAGCGGTGACAGCGGAGGGAGTGACGGGGCGGGATGTGATGGTGCTCATGGGATGCCTTTATGTTGCGAATGGTGTGATGGGTGTGAAATAGGTTCGTCCTGGGTGAGGATCTGGATTCGGGCTGAAAGAGCTCTAGGTAAGAGCGTTACGGAAGTTCATCCGGGCGAATGGCAGCGGTCGGACCCGCCACTTCGCCCAAATCCTCGATGCGCTTGAGGACGATCTTGTTCTCAGGATCGATGTACAGGGCCATTTTCAGACGCTTGGCCTCGTTCGTGGGGTCGTTGAGCTGCTTGTAGAGATCCGCAAGGGCGATTTGCGGTGCGATGGTGCGGCCGTTATCCACGCGAGCAGCGGTCGAGAGTGCGATACGTGCCTCATCGATGTTGCCGAGCTTGGCTGAATAAGTGCCCAGACGAATGTAGTCGGCGACACGGCCTCGCTCGGCGACGCGCTTCTGGCAGAACGATACCACAGCATCACGCTCGCCGGCCTCGTACAGCGTGCGAGCGAGCAGGTCGGCGAACTCATCGCTGGAGGGGCGCAGGTCATTGAGCACCTGAGCGTGAATGCGCGCGTCCTTGGGTTGATCCAATTGCAGCAGCGCGTTCACCAGCCCAACACGCATGGGAACATCATCGGGACGGCGCTCGACGTACTCACGGAAGTCGACGGCGGCAGCGGAATAGTTCTCGGTGCCGACGTAGTACTCAGCGCTGGATTTGACCACGGGCAACGGACGCTGCGTGGCGTTGCACCCGGACAGAATCGCAAGTGAAGCGATGGGAATCAGGGCCAGAAAACGAAACGTGGTCATGCGGACTTCCTTGTCAAGAACGGTCCAAAGCAAACAGCCAATCCGTGTGCCGCCAACCTGGCAATTCGGGGATCGCGGCGAGAGAAGAAGGGTAGGATCGCGGCACGGGGAAGGCCCGAGCATCGGGCAAAGATTGGCAGCCGACAAGGGCGGGGAGTCGGTGACAACACGAGGGGTCAAGGGTGCCGGAAGGCAGCGAAATTGCAGGGTTTTCTGGCCAACCCGTGGTGCTGCTGCGGCACACAGGGGGCGGCAAGCCCGACCACTATGACTGGATGATTCAGGAGGGGTCGGAACCGGAAAGTCCCTTGCAGACCTGGCGGGTGATGGTGCGTTTGGATGAACTCAAGCCCGGGGATTGGTTCATCGCGGAGCCAGTGGTTGACCATCGGGCGGCGTACTTGACATACGAGGGCCCGGTGAGCGGAGGGCGGGGTGAAGTGCAACGCGTGGCTCGTGGCGTGGCACTTGTGCGCGGTACGGAGATTGAGATGAATTGGAACGGCAGGGCAAAGCAGCGCCTGGTGGGGACCAAGGTGGATGATCAGTCGTGGAGGTTTGCGGTGAGGGAGTGAGCAAGACTGGGTTACCACTCATTGCGTCTCAGACACATCCTCACGCTTTGAGCACCTGGCGATCCAGGCGCAGCAGTTCACCCATCGACCAGGCCTGAAAGAGGCAGCCGCGAGGCGTGTGGGGTGCATCGGCATCGGCGATTTCGGCGAGGTGACCAAGACCGGCGATCTGCGTGGCCGCGAGGAGCGGGCGCAGGAACTTTTCTCTCGACTGATTCTTGAGCGTGATGATGCGTGCGGGGTTGGATTCCCCTGCGCTGTGTACACGCAGCCACGCCTCGATGAATGCGCCGGCGAGCCACGGCCAGACCGTGCCCTGGTGATACGCCACATCGCGCGATTCGAGATTGCCCTGGTAGCGCGGGCGGTACGACACATGCGACGGCGCAAGCGATCGTGGTCCCATGGGTGTCCAAAGTTCACGCTGCACGGTCTCCACAACCGCGCGGGCGCGATCCACGGGCAGAATCGCCAAGGGAAGGCCACCGATGGCAAAGAGCTGATTCGGTCGTAGGGCATCATCCACAGCGCCATCGACAAAGTTGTGATCGACGACATCAAAGAGGCAGTTGGCTGAGGCGTTCCAGAAGCGCGCGTTGAAAGCATCCACAGCGCGCTGACGCCAGGTGCCCCACTGCTGCTCAATCGTTTCGGCGATGGCGAGGGCGTTGATCCACAGGGCCTGCACTTCCACAGGTTTGCCGATGCGGGGCGTGATGCACCAGGTGCCGATGCGGGCATCCATCCATGTCAGGGCGACACCGGCCTCACCAGCGCGGATCAGGCCGTCGCGCGTGTCCATGCCGATGTTGTATCGCGTGCCATCGCGATAACCACGCACGATGCTGAGGATGGCGGATTCCAGAGTGGCACGTTCCAGCGGCGTGCACAATCGTGCATCGGCCTTGACACGGGCCAGAAACTCTCCGGCGGCGATCACAAACCACAGCGACGCATCGACGGCGTTGAACTCCGGCTCTTCACCATCATCGATGAAGCGATTGGGAATCTGCCCCTGATCAATCGTCGCGGCCCAGGCAAGCAGTATGGCCCGAGCGTCTTCGAGTTGTCCCGTAGCCAGGCACAAGCCACGCATGGCAATAAATGTGTCGCGTCCCCAGTCGGTGAACCAGGGATAACCGGCGATGATTGAACGACCGGGAGTCATGGCAGCGGCGGTGCCCCGGTGCACGATGAAAGCGGAGCCGGCACGGGTGAGTGGGTCGTGATGCTTGCGGCGGCGCAACTCTGCCGCACGCCAAAGATCAACCGTGCTGCTCGCATTGATGCAACTGGGCTTGGGAAGATGTGTGTCGAGCGCTTCAAAGACCATCACGGCTGGGCCGGCTTTCAGGTCGTATTGGAAGATGCCGGGAGAGGCAAGGTCTTCGCGGCAATCCTGACCGCGAGCACCCTCCTCGCTGTAATAGAAATCGCGATACCACACCGGGTCATGCACGTATTCGCCGCTGGATTGAGCCACAATCGCTGGTGTGGCATCGCCGTAAGGATGCCAAAGCAGACGATCTCCGTGCTCGCCCTTCCCCTCGACGAGTTCGGGTTCAAAGTTGAAGGACTCGTTTTCGTGATGCAAAGCGTGATGATCGCGGCACGAGATCAGAGGGCGAACGTGTAGCATCAACCCGGCACGCTGTGCGCCCGAGGCGACCGCGCGGAAAGAAAGGGCCACGGCTGGAATGCCCCGGGGGACGAAAAGATCACACTCGATGGAGAGAGACTCATCAATGGCGAAACGCCATCTCGGCCAAGGATCTGGGGCAAATTCGACGATCGCCGCGGCATCGAAGGGTACGAGTACGCCAGAGCCGTAGCGATGGCGCGTGAGATAAATGGGAGCAAGTGGTTCGCCAGAGGCATCGGTGCGGGTCAGCCAACATTCAACGGCATTCACAAGGGTGTAGCGTGCTGTGGGCGGCGTACGTGCCGCAAGAAGCAGCGAGTGATAGCGGCGTGTGCGCACCAGCGAGGCGGTGCCCGAGGCGTATCCACCGAGTCCGTCGGCTTCGAGCCATTCAAGGCGCTCGCCAACTGCGGAGGCGAAGGGGGATTGGACCGACGTGGACATGAACCCCGAGCGTACGGAGTGGAACACGGGGAGGACAATGGGTGCATTGTGATACAGCGCAATGTGGAGATTCGGTGAATCTGTGAGAGTGGTAGATTCGTATGATGGGGGAACCGGTTGAGGAGTGGGCGGAGCGCACGGTGCCTCTGCCCAGAGTCATTCTCACTCAGGAGTTTGGGATATGAAGAATCGCGTGACCAAGACGGTGCTGGTGATTGCAGTGTCGGCGTGTGCATTGTGCGCGGCGGCGTGCGAGACGGTGAAGGGCGCAGGCAAGGACATTCAGTACGCTGGCGAGAAGACGCAGGACGCCTTGGAAAAGGCCGGCGCGCCGAAGTAAGCGAGCGTGCGATCACGCGAAAGGAACGACCCGGCCTCCCGGTCGTTTTTTCATGAATTGATATCAATATATAGGGGTGACTCCCCCGAATCGGTCTTCGCCGTAGCGCAATCACGCGCAATAACTGCGGTATGACATGCTCAGTTTGCACTCTGTGACGGAAGTCAGGGGCGTTCGGGTCGATGGGGGAGGAATGGAAAACGCACCTCGTGGGAAGTTTGGAGCGGGCAGTATGCGAGTGATCGGACTGACGCTGGGAGTCGGTGTAGCCCTCCTGATCCTGAGTGGCTGCGAAACTCTGCGCGGGGCCGGTCGCGACCTGCAATCCGCAGGTGATCGCATGCACACGATCGTAAATCGCGTGAACTTTCTCTGGTGATTCGCCGCAGTGCGACTTTACCTGATGCCGGGTGTAGCGGGTGATTGACCTGCTGGCGCCATGTTCGATCTCAGATTGTTCAGATTCAATTTGCCGTTGGTGAACTGCGCTGGCATCGGCCGTTTGGCCTCAGTCGGCCCTAGCGGAATATTCCAATCAATGGTGTCGTAGACCTGCTCGATGACGTCATAAGCGAGGTCCTGTTCATCGACGGGCACAGCGTACTTGACGGTGGAGAGGCCGATGTCGGTGGCGGACAAAGACAAACGCAGATCGCTGAGGTGATCGAGGCGGGCCTGACGCGTCGAGTCCGCATTCAAATCCAGCACACGCTTCTGCTCACTCTTGAGAGCAGATTCCACCTTGTCGCTCTTGCGCTGCAGCTGGTCGTAGCGCGACAGGGCGCAGCCCCCCATGAGTGAGGCCATAAGCGAAACCACGGCGAGAATGGTGACGGCGACCAGACGGGTGTTCATGTACAAAGCGTACCCGACCGGAGCGATCAGCGCGAACGGGGCGGGCCGAAGCGTCCCTTGGACTTGCCCCCACTGGGGCCGCGATTTGGCCCTCCACCCTTGCCACCCTGACGAGCGTTGAGGTGCGAGTTGGGCCGGAATCCGGATTTGGGCTTAGGCGTAAAGGTGCGCTCACCGGCATCTCCAGAAACGGGTTGAGCCCCGCCACGACGGATGAAGCCGTCTTGCGAAGGGGCTTTTGAGGGGGACTTCGCGGGCGCTGGTGCCTGGGCCTGTGCAGGGGCCTGTTCGTGGGCACGAGCCGGATGACGAAGATCCTCGTGACGGGGGCGCTCATCGCGCCGCGGTGCAGGCGTAATGCGCTGCGGATAATCACGATGCTGCTCATGGTTCTTGTCACGATTTGGGTTGTGGCCCTGATCGCGAGATTGATCGCGGGCAATCTCAGGATTTGGAGCATGTTGGGCCGGGGACCCCTGCCGCGGCCCAAAGCGATGCTGCGACTTCTGCACCGGACGTTGGGGTTGCGTCTCCCAATCAGCGCGAGGTGTACCGCCGGAGCGCGGGTGACGCTGAGCATCATTCCGATTCGAACGCCCCGATTGCACCGACTCACTCCAGCCCGGCTTGATATCGATGAGGTTGTCGACGTCCTGAGCGAACTGCCTCTCCATCTGACGTGCGTCTTTGGCTTCGGCTTCGGTGAGACCGAGCTGCGCCAACGGAATCTTCTTTCCGAGCATTCGCTCAATATCGCGAAGCAGGGGACGCTCGGATTCATCGCAGAAACTTATGGCGATTCCTGACGCACCCGCGCGGCCCGTGCGGCCGATGCGGTGGACGTAGGCCTCGGGCTCCATCGGAAGATCAAGATTGATGACGTGGGTGATGTCATCGACATCCAGACCACGGGCAGCGACATCGGTGGCGACAAGCACACGAACGCGGCCAGTCTTGAAAGCATTCAAAGCACGCTGGCGCTGATTCTGGTTGCGATTGCCGTGGATCGCCTCGGAATCAAAGCCAGCGTTGTGGAGCTTGGTGGCGACTTTGTCGGCTCCGTGCTTGGTCTTGGTGAAGACAATTACGCGCGACATCGCCTCATCACCCAGCAATTTGATGAGTGTGCCAACCTTGAGTGCGCGAGGCACAAAGGCGAGAGACTGCGTCACCGTCGATGCCGTCGAGCGCGGGGGAGCGACCTCGACGCGGACAGGATTTCGCAGCATGCTATCTGCCAGTCCCTGAATCTCTCCCGGCATGGTGGCAGAGAAGAGAAGCGACTGGCGCTCCTTGGGAATCTCGGAAATGATCTGGCGGATGGGCTTGATGAAGCCCATGTCGAGCATGCGATCGGCCTCGTCGAGAACGAAGATCTCGATGGAGCGTAGATCGACGTATCCCTGTCCAATAAGATCCAGAAGACGGCCGGGCGTGGCGACGAGAATGTCGATGCCGCGCTGCAGGGCCTTGATCTGTCCGCCCTGGCCGACGCCACCGAAAATAGTGGTGCCGCTGAGACCCGAGCCATCGCCATAGGTGCGGAAACTCTGGGCGATCTGAGTGGCGAGTTCACGCGTGGGCGAGAGAACCAGAGCGCGAGGCCGCTTGGGCTGCACATCGTGCTTTGGCGGCAATTCCATCAGCCGTTGAATGATCGGAATCGCAAACGCGGCGGTCTTTCCCGTACCGGTCTGGGCGATCCCCAAGACATCCTTTCCTGCAAGCACCTGAGGAATGGAACGTGCCTGAATCGGAGTCGGAGTTGCATACCCCTGACCGGCGACCGCAGACAGAATAACGTCACAAAGACCGAGCGATTGAAAATCCATGATGCCCTTAATCGGTGTGCAGAACCGACGGGCGGGTCTGAAATACCGGCTGAAAAGTGGTCCGGGCCGGACCAACTCAAGACTCGTGTCTGACGTCAGCGGCCTGATAAACTTGCCAGAGTATAGGTCGCATCGCGACGCCGCGGGAAACAGCAGGTGTTTTCCTCATCCGGGCACGTGCAGGGAGTGTTTCATGGCTGGTCGAGTGGCAAAAGTGATCTTGCTCGCATCCATGACGCTCAATATGTCCGGATGCGTGGTCTTTGAGATTCGCGATGAACTGCAGAAGGCCAATCAGAACCTGGCAACGGCCAACACGCAATTGATGGCTGCGAACACGGAACTCGATATCGCCAACGCCAAGCTGATCGAGGCCAACTCGCGCCTGGTGCAGGCCAACTCTGATCTGACCGTCGTCAATTCGAATCTGACGCAGACTATTCAACGCCTGGACGGCACGAATGGTCAGATCGCCACATTACAGAACAAGCACCTCTCCACGCTGGATACGCGGCTTGACCCCTTGGGTAAATCTTTGACCGAAGTTGATACGCATCTTGGATCGCTGCGCAAGACCCTGGACAACATCGACAGCATGATTCCATTCCTTGGGATCACGGATTCTGGAGAGAGTGGTGCAGAAGGCGCACCCACAGGCGCCGAGATGCCGGGCACAGCATCCGCCGCAACCGATGCCAACGCCCCAAACTCCACCAACTCCCCCACTGCCTCCGTGCCAGCCACCCCAAAGGACACCACATCACGCATGATTCCGGAAACTCTTCAGATCGACAGCAGCGAATTCCGCCTGAGCGTGTATATGTGGCGAAACTTTCAGCCGAGCGTCGAGCCCGCGGGCGGTGCGGCACCCGCTCCCCAAGGCCTGCTCGCCAAACTCAATCTTGTGCCGACGGACAAGGGTAAAGCACCGCAAGGTATCGAGGTCGCCGCGATCCGGCTGCAACGAGGCAAGAGCGTCTGGACGGGGCAGGCAACCAAAGAAACTGGCGACACTGCTGATACGTGGGAACGCATGGTGCGCAGCGGCCCGGTGTGGGACATGGGTGCAGGCGTCAACGTCTTTGTGCAATTGCAATGGCCCGATGGCAGCAAGAAGTGGATTGCCGCGTACAACCAGACAATTGAGCGCGTGGACTGAGTTGGTTACTCAACCCAAGCCGTACTTCTTCAACTTACGATAGAGCGTGCGTTCGCCCATGCCGAGCAATTTGGCCGCCTGTTCACGATTGCCACCCGTGAGCAGCAACGTCTCACGAATGGCCCGCTTTTCCAGCTGATCCATAGTGGTGCCGGCCAAAGAGCCGGGTGCATTCACGCCGCTGGGTGCATCATCAGGCACTTCATCATCGCCCATGCGCACTTCATCGGGCACGTGCCGCAGATCAAGCTTGGGGAGGCCATTTGGGCTGGGTTCCGAAGCGGCAGTCACGACCATGTTCTGCACGACATTCAAGAGTTGACGCACGTTGCCGGGCCATGAGTAACCGGTGAGGCGCATCAACGCGGCATCGGTGATGTCGGGAACCCCCTCAGCACCCACCGGACGACCCGAAGCGCGAGCCAGTGTTTCGACGGCCTTGACGATGGCGTGACGAACGATGCGCGGAATGTCTTCGCGGCGATCCCGCAAGGGCGGCAGGTGAATGTGCGCACCCTTGATGCGGAAGAAGAGATCCCCTCGGAACTCCTTGGCATCGATCATCGCCTTGAGATCTTTGTTGGTGGCGCTGACCAGGCGAATATCCACCTTGCGCGGATCGTTCGAACCCAATCTCACCACATCGCCCGTCTCCAGCACACGCAACAGCTTGGCCTGCATTTTCAGGGGCATATCACCGATTTCATCGAGAAAGATCGTGCCGCCCGAGCAGTACTCAAAGACCCCTTCACGGTCCTTGTCCGCGCCGGTGAAGGCACCACGCACGTGACCAAAGAGCTGATCCTCAAGTAGATTCTCGGCCTCTGCCGCACAGTTCAGAGCCACAAATCGCTTCTGAGCGCGAGGGCTGTTCTTGTGAATCGCCTGCGCGATGAGTTCTTTTCCGGTGCCGGATTCACCCGTAATCAGCACAGGCAACATGCTCGCCGAGACGCTCTTGACTGTTCGCAGAATCTGCCGCATCGGCTCACTGCCGGCGATGATCCCCGCGAATCCTTCATGCTGCACCAGGTCATTCAGAGAGCCGGATTCGTGCCGCAGCACCACGGTGGATGCCGCGCGATTCACCAGTGCGCGAAACGTTGCCAGATCCAGCGGCTTTTCAATGAAGTCGTACGCCCCCTCCTTGAACGCGGCACGCGCCGTGGGCACATCGCCGTGCGCCGTCACCATGATCGTTTCGGCCTGGGGCTGGAGTGTGCGTGCAGATTTCAGTACCTTGATCCCGGCATCAGCACCGTCGGGAGCAATTCCTTCAAACGACGCGGAGTTGGGCATGCGCAGGTCGGTCACGATAATGTCAAACGTGCCGTGACGAAGCTCTTCAATCGCCGCCATGGCGGAATTGACAATCGTGCAAATATGCCCTGGCTTCCGCAACGCATCGGCCATCACTTCGGCATGTTCGATCTCATCCTCAACGATGAGAACCTGCGCGCGGGGCTGCTCGTGAGGATCTGAGGTCGATGCGGAAATGGAGCGGCCGGAGCCGCCATCGGATCGCTCGTTGGACATGGCACAACAGTATGTCTCACTGAGGCAATTCTGTGCCTTTCAAGGCGCTGCAGACCCCACTTTTTCCAGTTCCGCCCGAGTTGCCGCCGCTTCCTTTTCCAGCTTCATGTCTTCGTAGATTTTCACCGCTTGGGTAAGCGCCTGGCGCGCTTCCGCTGCGTTTCCCATCGCCATCTTCTCTCGCCCCATGCGGCGCAGTAAATCCGCCCTCAACCCGGATTGATCCGTGATCGTCGCGATCAACTCCAGCCCTTTGTTCAACACCTCGATCGCCTCCTGATGCCTCCCCTGTTGACCAATCGCATCGGCGAGATATCCGCGATAGCTCGCAGCACTCGCGACGCGACGCCCCGGCTGATCAAGCGTGACAACGGCTTCGCGGAAAAGCCGCTCGGCATCAGCAAACCGCTTGGTCTCCAGATAGTTCTGCCCCAAAAGCTGCGTCGCCACCAGCGACACAACACTGTCCCCGTTTTGCGTGGTAATGCGCAGATAGTCCTCGAGCAACGGGGTCGCCGCGGCGTGCTCACCCAGCCGCGTGTGCAGATCCGCCGTCATCGCCAGCGTGTTGGAAATCTCGCCCGAATCCTTGCCAACACTCTTGCGCGAGTCATCGACGAGTTGCACGGCCAGATTTCGCGCCTCTTCCAGCCGATTCTGGTCGCGCACAGCCGAAACGATCCGCAGCCGCACACCTAGAAGCGCCGGGTGCCCGGATGGAAAGATCCTCTCGCGAATCTGATGAGCTTGGACAAACGCCGCCTCTGCTTGGTCGGGCAGACGTTGGCGCATCAGGGTGCCGCCCAGTGACATCAGAAGCGTGGCGCGATCCGGGTCTACCGCAGCGCCGCGCCCTTCGAGTGACATTAGCGCAGCGGTCAGCATCTTCTGGGCATCGGGCAAGCGATTCTCGCGTGGAGGCCGCCGCAAAATCGTGTCCGCATGAATGGTGACGCAATTGACGAACTCCGCATCGTCACTCCGCTCCAGGATTGGCCGCGCGAGCTCAAACTCGCGCTCGGCATCGTCCACCTTCATGCCATTCGCCAGCGATTTTCCCAAGAGCACGCGAGCTCGCGCGACCTGTGGATGATCCGGTGTCAATCGCTCCAGGCGAATCGCCAACACCTCGCGGCACATCTCCAGGGCCTGCTGGTGCTTTCCATCTGAAATCAGAATCGCCGCTTTGGTCGCCATGGCTTCGGAGTACTCCACACTTCTCTTGCCAAACGCTTGTTCCGCCAGCGTCAATGCACGCTCAACTTCGGTCATCGCCTTTGCCATCGCGAATAGAGAGAGATATGTCCGGGCCAACGTGATCCGAGTGCGGCCCTCGACCTGAGGGAGTTCGCCCAGTTCAAACGAGGCTCGCGCAGCAGTCTGATCGACGAGTTCCAAGACGGTGATCTGTCTCCCGCGCGATGCGGTGGGATTGGCCGAAGCCAGCATGGATGTGAGAAATCCAGTGGTGCGTTCGGCTTGGTTCAAAGCCTCCTTGGCTTCGCGCTCGCGTTGTTCAGCCAGTTTCAGGGCCTCGCGGGCCTGCACCAGACCGATGCTGGTGCCGACGATGCCTGCTATGAGGAGGATGAGCGCGAGTGCCGCGCCGCCGACGAGCACCTTGTTCCGTTGGGCAAACTTGCGGAGCTGATAGCCGGTGCTGGGTGCTCGCGCGACGATCGGGACGTGGGTTAGCACGCGGCGGAGGTCTTCGGCAAGGGACGCCGCGGTCTGATATCGCCTATCGCGATCCTTCTCCAGGGCCTTGGCCGCGATGATCTCGACATCTCCGCGACACTCGGCGCTCAGCGTGCCCAAAGACCGTGGCTCCTCCTGCACAATGCGGGGCGCGGCTTGCGCGATGGTGATGCCAGAGAGTTCAATCGGGAGTCGCCCCGACATGACCTGATACAGGATCACACCCAGCGCGTAGACATCAGCGCGGGTGTCAATGGCTGATCCAGTTCCGCTTGGCGTGGCAGCAAGTGGGACGTTCACCTGCTCGGGACTCATATACGCCAACGTGCCAACAAGTTCGGTGGCCGATGTGCCCAACGTCGCAGCAATGGTTATCGCTGCGTGCTGATCAGTAAGCCGCGCCACACCGAAATCCAGCACTTTGGGTTGCCACCCCAGAGTGTCACCAGTGCTCTGGTTGGGCACGATAAGAATATTGGCTGGCTTGAGATCACGATGAATCACACCCTTGGTATGGGCGTGCTGCACCGCGTCGCAGATGCGCGCAATCAACTCAAGTCTCTGCGAAGCGCTGAGTGGATGCTCACGCAGAAACTCCAGCAACGGAGCCCCTTGCACAAACTCCATCACGAAGTACGGTTGCGTTCCCGTTTCCGTACGGAGCCGACCGGCGCGATACACCTGCGCGATGCCTGGGTGCTGAAGCTGCCCGAGGATGTTGGCTTCGTTTTCGAAGCGCCGCGTCACTTCAGGTGACATCAGGCCCGGGCGCATGACCTTGAGGGCGACATCGCGGCGAGGATTCTCCTGACCAGCGCGATACACCACGCCCATGCCGCCAGCACCCAGCCGCTCGATGATTTGGTATTCATCGAAGGTGCGACCGATGAGAGGATCAGGGCCTTCGTTCATCTGAGCCACGGCCCACACTTGCTCGATGTTCAATGCCGGAGTGGACAGAAACGAATCCTGCCCGGCGGCATCAACAAGCGACTGCACTTCCTCACGCAGCGTGACATCATCGCCGCACAGTCGCTGCATCTCTGTGGCGCGCTGCGCTGCGGGCACGTCCATGACCTCATGGAACACTCGTTCAGCTCGCGCCAGCAGTGATTCACTCACAGTGCATCCCCCGAGGCCATATCGCGATACAGCCACGCCCGCGCGAAATCCCAGTCGCGCTTCACCGTTGCGGGGGCTACGCCGAGGGCGGCGGCAGTGTCCTCGATGCTCATGCCGCCAAAGAAACGCATTTCGACGGTGCGGGCTTTGCGATCATCAAGGGACGCAAGGCGCTGCAGACTCTGGTCCAGGGCATCAAGATCGACCGTCACGGGCATAACTGCGCCGGGAGTTTCATCCAATTCGACTCGCTTGCGGTCACCGCCGCGTTTAAGACGTTTGGCATCACGCGCGTGATTGACCAGAATGCGACGCATGGCCTGCGCGGCCACTGCGTAGAAGTGAGCTCGATTGTGATACTGGGCCTGCGTCTGATCGACCAGTTTCAGATACGCCTCGTGGACAAGCGCCGTAGTTTGCAACGTGTGCCCGGCGCGTTCATGACGCAAATATGCCCCGGCGAGGGCGTGAAGCTGGTCGTACACGATCGGCAGGAGGAGATCCGCCGCGCGTTGATCACCGCCGCTGATCTGCTGAAGCATGTGTGTGACGTGGTCCTCAGGCATAGATGTCGCGCGACAGGCGATACTGGCAGTTTACCGCAAGCGGCAAGGGGGATCGCCGCAAAGGTGCGGAAAACGGAAAACCCTCAGTTTCATGGAGTTTGCGCAGAAAATGGTTGACAGGACTTGATACCGGCTGGTACGCTCATGTCAGTGTGCGGGAGCTCAGCGTTGTGGAAAAAATCCGGAGCCGCCCCATGCCATTCAATGCTCATTCTTTGTCCGCTACTGCACTTCTTGCCATGATGAGCGGCATCGCTTCTGCACAGATGACTGTCAACGCCATCTCTCCAAGCCAGAATGCCAACAACGTCCTTCGCTCAGCTGCGGTCGCCGTGACCTTTGATCGCCCGGTGGATACCACGACCTTCACCACCGCCAACTTTCACCTGCTCGGAAAGGTGAGTGGGCCAGTCGCGGGGTCTTTCAGTTTCTCGAATGGTAATCGCACCGTGACTTTCACACCGAGCAAGTTCCTGGCGGCAGGTGAGCAGGTGCTGGTCACCATGTCTCGCAATCTGAGAGGCAGCGATGGTGTGGCCCTGCGCTCCGCTGGATACTCGGCTCATTTCACCACCCGCGTCGCGGCATCGACGGGGACCTTCACCCACCTTGTCACCATGTCCAACGTGGATGGCACCGGCAATCAGACACGCATTTACGGCACCAATGCCTGCGACCTGAATCGTGACGGTTGGGCCGACCTCACAACCGTCAATGAAGTGTCGCGCGACCTGCGCGTATTCCTCAATCGCGCTGATGGCACCGGGCTTTATCAGCCCATGCTGACGCCGTACACCCTGATTCCCAATGAATCCAGCCCCAACAGCATCGCGGACTTTGATGGCGATGGCTTGACCGACATCGTGACATCGAGCGCGATGGACAGCAAGATCGCGATTGCATTCGGGCGCGGTGACGGCACGTTCCGCTCGGTGTTGCAGATCAATACCGGCATCTATCCCCGCGATTTTGGCATCTTTGATGCCGATGGTGACGGCGACATCGATATCACCGTCGCACAAGCCAACACCAACAACGTGCTCTTTGTCCGCAACAACGGCGGCGGCGTGTTTGCCGCGCCGGTGGCTTTTGAAGGTGGTGTGAATGGCGAATACGGCATGAACGGTGCCGACATGAACAACGACGGGATCATGGATCTGGTGGTGGCAGGTGTGAACAGCGAGACCATCAGCGTGCTGCGAGGCAACGGCGATGGAACTTTCACACTCTCCAGCACTCGCCCAGTAGGCGGACGCAACTGGGTCGTCTTGTGTGGCGATCTGAATAACGACGGCCGCATGGATGTCTGCACCGCCAACTCTTTCAGTTCCAACGGCTCGATCTTGCTGGGCAACGGCAATCTGACATTACAACCTGCCACCACCTACGCAATCGGTGGCCACTGTGTCGCCACCGATCTGGCAGATCTGGAAGGCGACGGCGATCTCGACTGGATCCTCTCTTCCTTTGGTGCCGGTCGTTGGTACGTCTTCAAGAACAACGGCAGCGGCATCATGACGCCAGATGTCCAATTTGTCGCCCCTAACAACCCATCCTGCACCGCGCCGGTCGATGTCGATAACGACGGCGATATGGATCTGGTCCTCTCCGACGAGATCGCCGATGTGATCATCATTCAGAAGAATGTGGGCGGCTGCACCGTGGATGTGAATGTCGACCACGTCGTCGATTTCTTTGACTACCTCGACTTTGTCGCGGCATTCTCCGCCAACTCACCAATTGCCGATTTCAACCACGATGGCACCATTGACTTCTTTGACTACCTCGACTTTGTCGCAACGTTCAGCCAGGGTTGCGCCTGATCGATTCGATGTGAACCGAGTCTCATCTCTCACTGTGATCTGCCATCGAGTCACCCGGCTCGGCGGCAGGCGCACAGCGCGATGGCGATGGCATCTGCAACATCCGGGGGCGACGGCGGCTCAGCCAGACCGAAAATCGTCTGCACGCTGCGCTGCATCTGGCCCTTGTCGGCGTGACCGTGACCGGTGAGGGATTTCTTCACCAGATTGGGTTTGAATTCGAGGAGCGGAATGCCAGCGCGGCGGATAGCCAGAAGAATCACGCCACGGGCATGACCCATGATGATGGCGGTGGCGGGATGCTTGTAGTGAGCAAAAAGGGACTCAACGGCGACGTGGTCGGGCTTGACGCGGATGATGAGTTCCTGCAAGTCGCGATCGAGTTCCAGCAGCCGCGCGGAAACAGAAGGCGCGCTCGATGATGTGCGCGCCGTCGTGGTCTTCGCTCGTGAAGAGGCACTTGAAGAGGCACGTGAAGAGGCAATCAGTCGAAAGACTCCCGCTTCAATGATTCTGGGCACTTCATCAGCGCGAGTGGTTTCCAGACAGGCGTAGCCAGTGAGGCGCAGGCCAGGATCGATGCCCAACACTCTCATGATCTTGCCGCCAGTATCTGCGCGAGCATGCCAGAGTCAGCGTAGTGCGTCAGCCAATGCACCATCGTCTTTGCCATCGAGTCACATTCGAGATTGATTCGCGAGCCGGGCTTGAGCCTGCCCAATGTGGTCTTGTCGAGCGTGGTGGGGATGAGCGCGATGTCGAAAGTCCCGGTCTGAACATCAATCGCAGCGATGGTGAGCGAAACACCGGCGACAGCGATGGAGCCTTTGGGGATGATGTACGGCATCAGCGCAGCGGGCGGAGCAATGGTGATGCGCCATTCACCCTGAGTGACGACCCGTTTCACCTCCCCCACTCCATCGATGTGCCCTTGCACGATGTGACCACCCAGCAGCGTAGTGGGTGTGCAGGATGCTTCGAGGTGGACCCTTGATCCCACTGCCAACGCATCGAGCGTGGTCCTGGCAAGGGATTCGGGGATGACGTGAAAGGTGAGGAGGGCAGGACGCTCGATCGAAGGTTGCTCGGCCACAGTCAGGCAGCATCCATCTACGGCGATGGATTCGCCGAGGGAGGGGGATACTCCGGCGCGGCAGTGAGCCCAGGAGCCAGCATCAATCTTCAAAGTGAGATTGCCACCAGGCGAGCGATCTGCCGCGACTACTACCCCTTGTGCTTCGATCAGCCCGGTGAACATGAGTCAAGGTTAGCGCGATGAAGCCGGTTCAATTCACCACCGGGCGATCCTCGACGACAAAACCATCAGCCAGCCGGATGATCCGCTTGCAGCGCTGGGCCACGTTGGGATCATGCGTCACCACCAGGATCGTGATCCCCTGTTCATGCAGGGATTGGAAGAGATTCTGGATATCGCGTCCGGTTTTGGAGTCCAGATTTCCCGTCGGCTCATCTCCCAGCAGCACTGCGGGGCGCATGGCCAGAGCGCGGGCAATGGCAACACGCTGCTGCTGCCCACCGGAAAGCTCGCTCGGCCTGTGATCGGTGCGTTCATCCAACCCGACCTTGGACAGCATCTCGATGGCGGTCTCGCGGCGTTGCGCAGGCGCGATCCCCTGATAGAAGAGTGGCACTTCGATGTTCTCGACGATCGTCAACTCGGGGATGAGGTTGAAGGCCTGGAAGATGAAACCGATCTTGCGGCCTCGATAGCGGCTGATGTCATCATCATTCATCCGTGCCACATCGCGACCATCGAGGTAATACCTGCCGCTGGTGGGCCGATCCAGACACCCGAGCACATTCAACAGTGTGGATTTGCCGGAGCCGGAGGCGCCCATGATGGCGACGTACTCGCCGGGCTCGATGGAGATATCCACGCCACGAAGGGCCTCGACCATGACTGAGCCGTCGGGCTTGAAGTAGGTCTTGCGGATCTCCTGGAGCGCGATGATGGCGGAACCGGGACCGGGGCCAGCGTCGCTGCAATCGGCACTCGATCTGGAAACTGTGTTGAGTACGGGCGAGGGGCTGGTCATGGTCTGTTCATGGTCTGGTGGCGGTGCCGAGCGTGAGTGCTCAGCCCTGATCCATCTCCGATTCCAATTGCAGACCGGCGAGGGCGGTCATGGGGTCTGGCGCGAATCGGAAGAGGCGATCCAGCCCCGTCACCGTGAAGGCACCCAGCACCTCGTCAGAGACGCTGCAGAGTTTCATGGTCTTGCCCTGACCATCCAAGAGCGAGCGGATCTTGAGAAGCTGCGAGAGATTAGAACTGTTGAGATATGTCACATTGCCAAAGTTCAGAACCAGGTGCGGCACCTCGTTCTTCTTACCCTTTGCCGCCTTTTCCAGGCGCGAGATCACCTGGTCTAACTCATCAGAAAGACCCGGCTCGTCATCGAGCTCGGCGATTGCGATATCTTGTGACCAGTCCATTCCCATAGGTGCAGTCTATCCGATGGAACGATCCAGACCAGCCCGGGTTCGCTCAACGCAAAGATGATTCGTAACCACATTACTGCAAAGGACTTGCAGATGTCGGTTTGTTGAGTAACACAGACCCATAAAGCGTCTCATGAGCTGGGATGGACGAGTTATTCGGACGCAGGCGCGTCCACTTCGCTCTCAGGCGAAGCGGTCGAATCCGCACCGCTGCCTTCCAACTGAGCCGCGCCGATGACCTTGTCGCCCTCATCGAGCCGCACGACGCGGACACCCTGCGTGCCGCGCCCGATGCTGCTGATCGAATTAGCCGCCAGGCGGACCAATTGACCGCCGCGGCTGACGACCACGATGCCGTCGGTGTCGCGAACGCCCAGAGATGCGACCGAGACGCCATTACGTTCGCTGGTTTTGATGTCGCTGCGGCCCTTGCCGCCGCGCGACTGCGAACGCATCTTGCCAGATTCGGGTTGGACGCGGTACTCATCGACAAGCGTGCGCTTGCCGTAACCATTCTCGGTGATGGTGAGGAGGGAGAGATTGGCCTCAAGCGCGGCTTTGGCTGTGACGAGGTCACCATCTGCATCGCGCTCCATGGGTATGGCGACAGCGCCGATGACGGCGTCTTTGACACCTTCCTCTTCGGAGAGTTCGATGCCCTTGACGCCACCCGCCGAGCGACCCATGACACGAGCATCGTCTTCGGGGAAACGGATCGCCGAGCCCTGGGCTGTGACCAAAATCAGGTCATCGGTGCCGGTGGTGAGGAGGACATCCAGCAGCGAATCGCCTTCACGGATATCCACGGCGATGATGCCGCCACGATTGACGTTGATGTAGTCCTTCAGTGGCGTGCGTTTGACCAAGCCGCGCTGGGAGACGAAGGTGAGGTAGTTGCTGCCTTGCTCAAAGTCCTTGACCGCCAGATACGCCCGAGACCGTTCACCCTCTTTGAACTCCATGAGATTGACGATGGCGCGGCCGCGGCTGGTGCGGCTCATCTCGGGAATCTCATACACCTTCTTTTTGAAGACGCGGCCGGTGTCAGTGAAGACCAGAAGATCATCGTGGGTGCTGGCGACAAAGACGCGCTCGACAAAGTCATCATCCTTCGCATCGCTGGCGCGGATGCCCTTGCCACCACGCCCCTGCTCGCGATAGGTGTCAATGGGGACGCGCTTGACATACCCCTGATGACTGATGGTGACGGCCACATCCTGCACGGGAATGAGAGCTGCAACGGTGACATCGGCACCGCTGTCTTCGATCTGGGTCAGCCGCGGCTGGCTGTAGCGAGCCCGCATCTCCTCGCAATCCTCGCGGATGATGTCCATGACGCGCGACTTCTCAGCGAGAATGAGCTCGTACCCCTCGATCTCGCCGGTGAGTTCGGTGTATTCGTTGGCGAGCTTCTCGATTTCCAGCCCGACCAACTGGATGAGGCGCATGCCTCCGATGGTCTCGGCCTGCAGGCGGGTAAGGAGCATGCCACCCTCGGCCTCAGCGGCCTTGACTCGCTTCATCAGGCGCTCAGGCAGTTTCGCGGCATACGGATGGCTCGACGGAATTCGATAGCGCCGATCCATCAATTTCTGAATCGCCTCTTCGCGGGTTTTGCTGGCGCGGATGATCTTGATGACCTCGTCGATATCGCAGACGGCATAGATCATGCCTTCCAGAATGTGGGCCTTCTTCTTGGCCTCACGCAGCAAGTAGGCGGTGCGGCGGCGAATCACCTCGACACGATGCTCGATGTAGCAATCGATCAGCTCGCGCAGCCCCATGGTCTTGGGGCGACGACCTACGATAGCGATATTGAGAATTGAGAACGTGTCCTGTAGACTGGTGAACTCGTACAGCTGATTCTCAATCACGCGCGGGTCAGCGCCCTTCTTGAGCTCGACCACGATGCGCGACTGGGCCTCGCGGCCGGATTCGTTGCGCACGTCAGAGACTTCGGTGATGCGTTCTTCCTTGACGGCGTTGACGATCTGCTCGACCAGCGTGTTCTGCACGAGCATGTAGGGAATCGTATCGATGACGATCTGTTGGCGGCCGTTGCCGACCTCTTCAACGTGCAACAAGCCACGCACGGCGATACGGCCGCGCCCGGTGGCGTATGCCTCGATGATTCCCTGGCGACCGTGAATGATGCCGCCAGTGGGAAAATCCGGCCCCTTGATGCCAAAGCGGACGATCTGGCCATCGGTGCCGGCGACATCCTGCATCAACTCGGGCACGGTGATCGTGGGATTCTCGACGACGCGGATGATCGAATCCAGCACTTCGCGAGGGTTGTGAGGAGGCAGACTGGTGGCCATGCCCACGGCGATGCCGATGCCGCCGTTGATGAGGAGATTGGGGAACTTGGCCGGAAGCACCGTCGGCTCATCCAGACGATCGTCGTAGTTGGGGGCAAAGTCCACCGTGTCCATGTGCAGGTCGGTGAGCATGTCCATCGCGGCATGGGTCATTCGCGCTTCGGTGTAACGCATGGCCGCCGGTGGATCGCCATCGATGGAGCCGAAGTTTCCCTGCGGATCAACCAGGGGCTGACGCATTTTCCATTTCTGCGCCATGCCCACCATGGTGGGGTAGATCACGGCTTCGCCGTGGGGGTGGTAATCGCCGGATGTGTTGCCGCAGATCTTGGCACATTTGAGGTGTTTGCGGCCTGGGCGGAGGTTGAGATCATTCATCGCCACGAGAATGCGGCGTTGGCTGGGCTTGAGGCCATCGCGAACATCGGGGAGGGCCCGGTCCATGATGGTGCTCATGGCGTACGTCAGGTAGCTGTCCTGAAGCTCGCGCAGAATGTCGTGATCGACGATCTTGCCTTGCGAAATGCCACTGGAGTACGTCGGCAATGCGCTCTCCCCGTCGGAACGAGTCGAATCGGAACCGCCTGCGTCGCTTTGCGGGGCATCAGGAGAGAGGCGAAGTGAGCTCAACATGGCACGCAGGGAGCCGGACGATCCATCCATGATCGGCATGAGCAGGGACTCCTGAGGACGTGGCCAGCCACGCCTCGAAATGTGGCATTTTCAACTGGTGATATTCTAGGCAAAACCGGGGGTTTTTGCCGCGGAATCGGACTCGTAAACGACAAAAACATGGGCGCTAAACCAGCAAAGAAAAAACCCTCCGAAGGGGGTGCTTCGGAGGGGTGGATTGTGATTCACATTGAGTTCTGATCCGGATAACGTACCGGATTACTTCTTGGCAGCGGCGGCCTTTTTCGCCTTGTCGGCCTTGGAATCGGCGGCGGGCTCGGCGGAGGCCTTGGAAGCGGTGGACCACTTCACGATCTTGCGCTCTTCGCCAAGGAAGCTCTGCTGGGCCTTGGGAGGAGCATCGGCGCGATCCTTTTTCCACTCGCGCTTGCGGGGCTTGTCGCCATCCCCACCATCACGGCGGCCGTCATGCTTCTTGCCATCGTCCTTGGCCTCTGCCTTGCCATCGGCCTGAGCTGCGGCGCCTTCGGCGGCTTCGCCACCCTCAGCGTTGGCATCGGCCTTGGCCTTGCCATCGGTCTTCTTGGCATCGTCGTGATCCAGATCGAGCTTGCGATCCGCCTCGACGGTGAGCTTGACGATGGAATCCAAGTCGCTGTCGAGCTTGATGTGCAATTCGTACGAATCGACACGCTTGATGGTCTGGCTGATCCGCACATCGCGGGGCTTCACGGCGTAACCCTGCTCATTGAGCGCAGCGGCGACGTCCTGCTGAGTGATGCTGGCGTACAGAATGCCCTGATCGTTGCACGAACGGACAAGCTTGATAGCCACGCCGTTGACCTTGGTGGCGAGGACTTCGCGCTGCTTGCGCTGCTCGGCGATCTGCTTCTGGGCCTCAGCACGCTTGCCGGCGAGATCCTTCACCAATTGATCGCTGGGCTCGGTGGCGAGATTGCGAGGGAGGAGGAAGTTGCGGGCGTAGCCGGTGCGGACGTTGACCACATCGCCGACGATGCCCAGGTTGTCCACATTTTCGATCAGGAGAAGTTTGAGACTGCGAGACATATCTGCTGTCCTTTCGCCGCGATTCCGCGGCGTTGAGTTAGGAGCGATTGATCCAGCAACACGCTGAATGTCGCCCCAACGAAACAAGAAAATCACGAGATAAATCAATTCACAAATCAGACACAATCAGAAGGGAACATCGATATCGGAAGCCGGAGGTGCCGAGGGAGCACGTCCACCGCCGCCGCCGCGAGAGCCACCACGGGGGGCGTCGGATTCGTAACGGGGTTCATCATGCCCTTCGTAGCTGGTCGCTTGGCCCCCACCACCGCCGCCGCCACCAGGGCGGGAATCGATGAACTGGAACCCTTCGACCACCACACGAATCTTGGATTGCTTCTTGCCTTCCTTATCTTCCCAAGTGTCCAGCTTCAATCGTCCTTCGATGAAGACGGGGCGGCCTTTCTGCAGATACTTGGCAAGGGTCTCGGCGGTGCGGCCCCACGCTTCGCAATCGACATAAGTCACTTCCTCGCGGTCCTGACCGTCAGCGCTCTTCCAGCGGCGATTGATCGCCAGCCCCAGATTCGCTACGGCCTGATTGCCGGAGGTGTGACGCAATTCGATGTCGCGGGTGAGGTTGCCCATCAGGTAGCATTTGTTGAAATTCGGCATTGGCTTTCTCCTTGGTTTGAATTGAAATATGGCTTGAGTGACAAATGACCTTTGGACACCCTCTCACCTGCGCCAAACGGCCAAGATGAAGAGGCACGACGTGACCGAGGGTGAGTCGGTCGGCATGGCAGAGGTTACCCACATACCAAGCCGACACAAGAGGCAGATCAAGCGATTTGCAGCCGTACCTGACACACTGTTGTCAGGTTCTGACCGCAAACGACCTCATGATCAGGCGTTCGCTTCGGCCGGAGCCGCGGCGGGAGCTGCGGGGGCCGGAGTGCCACCTTGGCCACGAAGCTTGATCTCGGCCTCCAGGTCCTTGCGGCCATCCTGAGCGGCGATTTCCTCATCGGTGAGGTGGTCGCAGCGCAGGGTCATGGTGCGAAGGAGCTTTTCAGAGAGGTTGCAGTCGCGCTCAAAGTGCGACATGCTCTCGTTGGGGGCCTTGAAGTAGCCCAGGAGGTACAGGCCGCGCTTCTGGCCCTTGACCTCGTAGGCGAGCTTGCGATCGTCAAACTTACGGAGAGCGAGCAACTCGCCGTGGGAGCGGCTGACCAGCTCCTTGACGTGATCGACCGCGTCCTGAAGGTTGGCGCCAGCGGCCTGGCCGAAGAGGAACATGCACTCGTAGTTGTATACACGCTTACCGGGCATTGAATGAACTCCTGATATCTGAATTGTGATTCTGACTCTTACTTTGAACTTGATTCTTTTGACTTGATCCTTCGAACTTGGCTTACGCTCCCTTGGTTTCCTTCTTATTGAACTTGTTCATGGCCATGGGAAGCCCCTTGGCCACGAATGTTTCCACGGCCTCAACGCTTTGGGCCAGAGCCAGATCAAGATCCGGCTCTTCCTCAGCGGTGAAACGTGAAAGGACAAAGTCCTTTTGCTCGATGTGGGCGGGTTTGCCACCGCTGGGTTTCTCTCCCACCCCGACGCGCAGGCGGGGATACGTATCCCGACCTAGCACGCGCTGAATGTCAGACAAACCGTTGTGGCCACCATCACCACCACCGGGGCGGAGACGGATCGAGCCGACGGGCAGGTACAGATCGTCAACGACGACGAGGAGTTCCTGATCCGGATCGATCTTGTAGAAGGAAACCGCCTGTCCCACCGATTGACCAGACAGATTCATGAACGTCGCCGGCTTGATGAACACGCAGCGAGAGCCAGCCAGATCGGCATCGACGCATGACGCGGCGAAACGACCCTTGGCAACTGCACCCGGTGCGTGCCTGGCGACCAGACGATCCACCACCATGAACCCGGCGTTGTGCCGCGTTCTGGTGTATTGAGGACCGGGGTTGCCAAGACCGACGATGAGTTTCATGATGCTGAACCAGACTGAGTGAGACAGGTGAAAGGAAACGATTACTTCTTGGGAGCGGCGGGTGCCTTGGCGTCCTTGCCCGCGGCGGGCTTGGCGCCTGCGGCAGCTTCGCCTTCGGCGGGCTTCTTGGCGGTGAGCACTTCGGGCTCGGCCGGGCCAGCGGTGGCTGCGGTCGCTTCGGCAACCACGGTCTCCTGCTGGATGACGATCTGAGCGACAATGTGGTTCTTGTCGGTGAGGACCTTGATCGAGCCGGAGGGGAGCTTCACCTCAGAGACGGTGATGGCATGGCCGACATCAAGAGTGCCGATGTTCACTTCGATGAAATCGGGAATCTCGGTGACGACACACTCGACCTCGAGTTCGTTGGTGGGGTGCAAGAGAATCGCGCCCGCTTGCTTGAGACCGGCGGCCTCGCCGATCAGGTGCAGAGGAACACGGGTCTTGACGCGGTCGGTGAGGGCGACGCGGGCCAGGTCGGCGTGCACGGGGTTGTTGCCCATCCAGTCAAACTGAATGCCGGTGAGGAGGACGACCTGGTCCTTCATCACGCCATCGAGATTGACGCGGAAGATCTTCTCGCCCTTGTTCACGTGGGCGAGGAATTCGTGGGCATCAACCGACGCGGCGATAGGGGTGTGTCCCTTGCCGTAGAGATTGATGGGCATGCCACCGGCCTTGCGGACGCGGTCGGCATAGCGGGTGCCCACGCGGTCGCGGGCCTTGGCGGACAGAACTGGTGACTTCTCGTGCATGATTAAACCCTCTCAAACTAAAGTGCTATGGATGTTGATTTGGACTGATTGAATGAACGTGTGAGTGCGATCCGTTGGCGTTGCTGAACCGATCAGCGGCGCCCCCCTCCATCCTTGAAAAGTTCACTGATGGAAAGATTGCGGTGAATGCGGTCGATGGCCTGCGCCAGCAGCTTGCCCACCGACAATTCGACGAGCTTGCCCTGCAGAGGAGCTACGCGCTCGCCAAGAGGCAGCGTGTTGCTGACCACGACCTGACTGATGGATGGACCAGCAAGACGCTGCACAGCTGGGCCGACCATCACGCCGTGCGTTGCCGCGGCGATGACACGCTTGGCACCCTTGTCGGCGACGAGTTTGCTCGCCTCAACAATGGTGCCGGCGGTGGTGATCATGTCATCGAACATGAGGACGGTCTTGCCCTCGACACTGCCGATGAGGTGGCCGGTGGTCACTGCGCTGCCGGAGAGGCGACGCTTGTTGATGATGGCGAGTTCGCCACCCAGGGCGTTGGCCATGTCTTCGGCAACTTTGACGTTGCCCACATCGGGGCTGACCAGGCAGAGTTCGCCCAGTTCGGCGCGATGCGCGCGGAAGTGATCAACAAACACCGGCATCGCCGAGAGGTGATCGACGGGGATATCAAAGAAGCCCTGAATCTGTGCCGCGTGCAGGTCAATCGCCAGCACGCGATCGGCACCGGCGGCGGTGATCAGGTTGGCCACCAGCTTGGCTGTGATGGGGACACGACCCTTATCTTTGCGATCTTGACGGGCGTAGCCGAAATAAGGCGTCACCACGGTGACGCGGGCAGCGCTGGCACGCTTCAAACAATCCAGCCAGATCAACAGTTCCATCAGGTGGTCGTTGACGGGTGTACAGGTTGACTGCACGACAAAGCAATCGCGGCCACGGACATCGTCTTCGAGGCGCACGATGAGTTCGCCATCGGGGAAGGCCTCGGTCTGGGCCTGACCGCGTTGCAAGCCCAGATGGTTGCAGATCTCGGTGACCAGATGGCCAGAGCTGCGCCCCGCAAAGACGCGGAGGTTGGAGAGGGCGGAGTTGTCGGGCTTGCTGGTCATGGTGTCGGTGTCGTTTTTGATGTGAGTGATGTCAATCTCAACGGGCCGGTGCTTGGATCGCAGAACCGGAGTGACCGCCGCGCCCGGACGAGGTGTTGGAGTGCGCCCGCCCGCGGAAGATCCGGTCGACATGATCAAGCTCCTCAAGCGTGTTGATCGACAGCACATCCTCAGGCGGCACCGCCTGCACAATTTCCACTTTCTGGCCTTCTTGCGACAAGAGGCCAGGAACATCAGTCAGGTAATACTCGCCTGTCAGGGCGTTGCGGGTGACGCGGTCCAGCGCGCCAAACAGCGACGCGGCGTCGAAGCAGTAGTAGCTTGGGTTCACTTCCTTGATCGCTCGCTCCTGCTCGGTCGCGTTCTTCTGCTCGACGATCGCCTTGAAGCGACCATGAGCATCGCGGACGATGCGGCCGTAGCCGGTCGAATCCTCAAGCACCGCCGTGGCGAGAGTGGCGCGGGCCTTGCTTTCGCGATGGCGAGAGAGGAGCATCTGCAAAGTCGACGGGCGGATCAGAGGACCATCGCCACAGAGGACAAAAGTGTCCAACTGACCGGGAGTGAGGCCTGTGAAAAGCTCTTTGGCACTGCGGACAGCGTGACCGGTGCCGAGTTGCTCGGCTTGCACGGCGTACTGCACGGTGTTGCCGTACGAAGCCAGTGCATCGCGAACCACTTCCTGCTTGTAACCGACGATGGCAACGATCCGATTGCACCCCGCCGCAAGACATGCATCGACCACGGCGCGAATCATCGGCGCGCCACCGATCTGGTGGCAGACCTTGGGAAGGTCAGACTTCATCCGCGTGCCTTTGCCGGCACCCAGGATGATCGCTGCGGGAGCGGAACTTGTTGTAGCGGGCGAGGTCATGCGTCTCGCACGCGGCGTGTACCGATTGATTCAATCAAGTCCACTGATTCATCGCAACGCAGAAAGGAAACTGGACGACCTGGACTCGAACCAGGAATAACAGAACCAAAATCTGCTGTGTTGCCAATTACACCATCGTCCAGTGATTTTGCGATGGAGGGCGGAGCCATCTCCGCTGAGTGAATCATCGTTGCTGGGACATACGCCGCGTGAATACTCCGTGTTTGATCGACTCTGATAGAGAGTCGACGGGGGCCATCGATCAACCGAATCGCACGTGCGATCCCGGTTCGCGGCACCCGACACGGACAAGACCCGAAGGTCACCCGTAAGGCACACGCGGCAGGAGAAAGCCAAAGACTTTCTCAGGGCTGGGGCACCGGCAAGCCGCCGCCAAGTACTCCATGGTCCGCCTCGGGTGTTGCCACCTTCCGTCGGACTCGGCCCGTTGTGTCAAGTGTAGAACCCCGACCCGGATTGTCCATTCCGGGCGGGTGATCTTGGTGGCTCGTTATATATATGTTAGGATGATGCCGAGTTGTTGTTATCGGACAATTCCTCCGCCGGAGTGTCGGTCGCTGGCTTCAGTGCCCGCTCGCTGACCACGTCATAGCAGGTTGCCAGAAGTCCGACTAAAGGGAATTTGGAATCGGTGAAGGGGCTGGCCCCCAGGCGGCGGAGGAGGGGGTGCGTAACTGCTGGTGGTTCGAGGGGGGTGCTGAGGTCCGCTAACCCGGGACCAGCGTCATAGAAGCTGGCGAGAGATTGGTCGAGGGCGGGAGGGACTATTTCCGGGGCGCGCTGGACGTACACGGGAGAGGCGCCGGTGATGGAGGCGGAGACCATGCGCCGCTGCCGCAGACGGTCCAAGAGGTCATCAACTGGCAGACCCCGCAAGCCGAAGATGGACATGGGCTCATCCGCGAGTCGATCGGCGAGGAGGTAGGCCAGGCACACGGAGTGGACGCACCAGGGCTTCGGGCGGGCGCAATTGCATTCCGTGACAATCTCTTCGGCCGAGTTTGGAACTAGGCGAAGGTTGTGGGCCGCGAAGACTTCTTCGACTGTGGGAGGGAGTTCGCCAGCGAGGAGTTTGGCTCCGTGCACTGCCTGATCGGACATGGCGGTGACGACGGGCCCCCACTGCTCTTCGTTGAAAGAGGCGATTTTGAGCGTTGTGGTGTAGGCCTTGAACTGGCGGCCCTGAATGCTTGCAGAAACCACGCCAGGATCAAAGTTGGCCTTGCGCACCTGACCAAGGGTGAGGTACTCAAGCCCCTCGCGAACAACTGCGCCGGGCGCGGTCTGCTCGATCACGCGCAAAAGGCGGTGCGCACCCCAGCGGCTGGTTGTTGCTTCGGGGTCATCTGCGTTGACATGGCCGCCATCTTTGAGTGGTTGCAGAATGCCGGAAATGGGGCGGAGCCCGCCGCGCACGCGACGTGGGTGCAGCAATTCCTGCTGCTGCTGTGGTGGTTTACGTTGCCAATCGGGCATCGGGGACAAGGGCACTCTCTCCAAACGAGTCGCGAACCCCAAGGGTTCACACGCTGGGGCGCGCTTTCCACTTTGGAATCAAGAAAGCGTCAGAGAAGGTGCGAAAGTGCGGAATTGCGAGTGGAAATGCCCGAGCGGGCCTCAGGAAGTTGAGCCAGACTGCGTTTCAGAGGGGTTGTAGAAGGCGTGCAGCTGGGTGAAGAGGTCCGGATGGCGGGCCTGAAACTCTGCAGGGTTGGCGAAGTAGTGCTCGGTGGCAACCGCAAAGAACTCGGCGGGGCTGGTGGCGCCATAGGGGTGAATGAAGGTGGGAACGCGATGAGCAAGGTCGCGGCGGAGGTGCGAATACTCGCGTGTGAAGACCTGACGCCATTCCTGCGCTGTGGTGCGATCGGGGAGATTGGGCGCTCCATCCATCGCACCATCGAGAGCGTCGAGTTGGTGGGCGAACTCGTGATGAACGACGTTGCGGCCGTTGGTGAGTCCGTGTGCCGCGGCTTCGACATCACGCCAGGAGAGAATGACCGGACCACCGGAAGCGGAACCGTAGAGAGCGGACCAGGACTCGCCACTGGCGATGATCTGCTGCTCTTGAATGGTGCCGCCGGGGCCGGGGACTTTGATGGTCTTGGTGAATTTGTCGGGATAGACCAGAATGGTGTCGCAGAGGGGGAAGGCCTTGGCGGAGGAATTGACAACCAACATGCAGGCCATGGCGGCGATCACGAGCTTCATGTCTTGGGTAACTTCGAGTCCGTTGCAACCTTCAAAGCTCTTGGTGTCGAGAAAGTCAGCGATGCGCTGGCGAAGCTTGCTGCGTTCGCGTTCCTGAAGCGTGTGCCAAACGGCGAGATTCTGATCGAGCGTGGATTCCCACGCCGGATTGAACTCGGGCGGGGTGGTGGAGAAGAGCTTGTCCTTGAGCCAGGTGAACATGTGTGTCTCAGAGCGAGCGGCGTGCCAATGTGGCCTGCCTCCATGCTCTTGGATGCCATCCACAAGGGGAAGGAAACCGGCGAAGGGGTGCGGCATCAAAGGTCAAGGTCCGATATGCTTAGGGGAGAGCCCTTGATCGGGGCCGGATGCAATTAGAAACGGGGCTCAGCAGGTCAAAATGGCAGATGGCATTGGCGGCAACAAGTTGTTCATGGTGATCTGCGCAATTCTGATTCCACCCTTGGCGGTGGGGATCAAGAAGGGGATCAGTTGGCCACTGCTCATCTCGATTCTTCTGTGGCCGCTGGTTCCTGTGGCCATCATCTTTGCCCTGTACATCGTGCTGAAGGATGGTTGAGGCGCGGCTTACGGAATTGATGCCGATTCAATTTTGATCGGGACCATGTCCGAAGCACTTCTGGGTTTGATGGGAATCTGCACTTCGCCCCACTTGCGGCCGTTGGGCATCTCAGGGCCGTTGTAATACAAGGCCCGGGGCTCACCGGCGATTTCCCACTCAGTGTGCTTGGCCAGTTCGCTGCGCAGCGATGCGACCGCAGTATCAACCATGCCACGCGAATACACACCCTTGAATCCCATTGAAATCACGGTCATGGGCTGAACATCGACGACTTCGACACGCTCATTCTCTTTGGCGGTGCCGGTGGGGCCAAGATCGGTCGTGCGATAGAGGAAGGCCATGGTCCACTGCGGAGCCGCGTCCTTCTCCTGCGATTGAGTTGCGCCATACTCCATCTCCACTGGAGAGGTCATGGCGATCTCGCGCTTCTTGATGTGATTGAAGAGAGGCCAGAAGCCCACGTTCATGCCGATGTCAGGATTGGCCTGCCCCTTCACCTGAGCGCGGCGGACAAGCGGATAGCCCTTGATGTCTAACGCCTTAGGAGGTGTCGGCGCCGGATACCCCTCGGGCAATGGCGTGGTGATCTTCATGTCGCCAAAGCGGTACATATCGAACTGAATCGTCTCGCCATTTTCCTCGGTGTTGGTGGGGATTGCTTCGACTTTGGCATCCATATCGCCAGCGATTCGCCTGATCTGCCCCGGAGCCATGTCTTGCTTTGCCTTGCCAACCAGGCCGGCTGCATCACATGCCGCGGTAGTTGAGCAGGACTTTTCCTTAGAGGTTTGCGAACAGGAAGACGGGTCTCCCACAGTGCGGGCTGAGGCAAGCGAAGCAAGAGCCATCAAGAGGCCGGTAGCAGTGAGTCGAGACAGCATGAAACCCTCCCTTGTCTGAGTGGTTTCGCCATTCACCGGGGTGTGGATTCACCGCGAAAAAGACAACGATGCCCCCCGTGGTTCTTTCGGGCCCAAATCACGCCGCCGCCCCACACTCCGGACACTGCAGCCCCGGCAACGACCGCATGTCGTACCCGCAAGAGCGGCACACACCATCAACCAACTTCTTCATCTCTTCTTTGGAGACACCGAGCAGACCGACCTTGACACCCGCATCTTTGAGCGCTTTGGTGGCACGGGCATTTTCGCGGAGCATGATGAAAAGGCCGAACAAAGGAATGATGAGCAAAATGCCAGCGATGATGGCAAGCACGATGTGCGTGCCGACGGCTTTGGAGAGGCGAATCACACCGATAATGACGCAGATAATCGCGGCCAAGTACACGAGCATCAGAGGCAGGATCACGAGTGCGGCATCTCCGCCAAATCCTGCCGCGCCGCCAACCACGAGCGCATAGCACACAACCATGGTGAGCAATCCAAACAGCAGAAACTTCTGGGCCTTGGCCACTTGCACCAAGTCCACGCGCTTCTTACCGACCATCCCGGTGCGATGCGTTGAGGTTTCGACGTACGTGCTGGCACTCTAACAGAATTCGTCACCGTACCCTGTAACCCCACTCTTTGGAATGTGACTTGACAGAAACTTCATCCAATATCAGTTCGACGGCACAAGAGCGTCCCCTGTGGGAAATGCTCAAGATCGCCGCGCCCACCGTGGCAACCATGACCTCCTACACCCTCATGCAGTTTGTCGACAAACTCATGTGCTCACGCATCAGCGATGACCCCATCTGGGTCGGCTCGCAAGGCAATGGAGGCCTCGCGGCGTGGGTTCCCATCTCCATCGTCATGGGCTCACTGTTTGTCATCAACAGTTTCGTGAGTCAGAATCTGGGCGCGGGCAAACCCGAAAAGACCGCCGCGTATTGCTGGAATGGCCTGTGGATCTGCCTGATCGCGTGGGCACTCCTGATTCCGTACGGACTTGGCCTGGGCCACCTGTTTGAGTTCCTCCGCAGCGACGCTGCCACACCCGAAGACCTCGCGCGCCTCATCCGCCGCGATGAACTCGCCACCGGCTATGGCCAGATTCTCATCTATGGCGCAGGCCTCACCATGTGTACTCGCGCCATCAGCCAATTCTTCTATGGGCTGCACAAACCCGGCATCGTCCTAATGGCGGGGTTGATGGGCAACCTCACGAATCTCTGCCTCAACTACTGCCTCATCTACGGCAACTTTGGCTTCCCTGCCCTCGAACTCAAAGGCGCGGCCATCGCCACCGTGATCGGCACAGGTGTTGAGTTCCTGCTTCCCTTCGCGATCTTCTATTGGAAGCTCAACCCCACACATCACACCAGAGCGGCATGGCGTCCCTCGTGGGCGCACATCAAAGACCTCTTCAAAGTCGGCTGGCCCGGCGGCGCAATGTTCGGCAACGAGATGATCTGCTGGAGCATCTTCATGGTGTATCTGGTGGGGAGTTTCGGCCCTGATCACAGCACCGCAGGATGGATCGCGCACCAGTGGATGACGCTCAGTTTCATGCCCGCCGTGGGCATCTCCATCGCCGTCACCGCCGTCGTCGGCAAGCAAATCGGCGCTGGCAAACCAGAGGAAGCAGCCCGCCGCGCCAAGCTCGGACTCATGCTCGCCATGGTCTACATGGGTTTCTGCGGCATCTGCTTTATCCTCTTCCGCAAGCAGATGGTCAATGCGTTCATTGATGACGGCACCGACCCTGCAAAGGCCGCTTTCCTCATCAGCATGGGGGGCAAGTTCCTCATCGCCACCGCAGCATTTCAGCTCGGAGATGCGATCGCCATGGTCCTTTCCGGCGCGTTGCGCGGCGCAGGCGATACCGTCTGGATCGGCATCGTCACCGTTGCCCTGTCCTGGATTCTGATTGTGGGAGGGGGCGTGTCGTTAGTCCGTTTTGCTCCGCAGTTGGAATCAGTCGGGCCTTGGATCGCCGCCGCCGCATACATCCTCGCCCTCGCCACCGCCGTTGGCTGGCGGTTTGCCAGTGGGAAGTGGAAGAGCATGTCGCTGGTGAAAAATGATGGAATCGCGGCCTCGCATTGAGATGGGTTGAGGCGCTAACCGTCACCGGGCCCGCAGAATCAGCATCCAAGAGGGGTCGCGAGTTTCACAACGGTCACGACGGCGATCCCGATTTCGCGATCGACCAAACGACCTTCGTGTCCACAATTGCGACTGAGAATCAGTCTCATCCAGCACAAAATCGCACCTAGGATTGCTTCATATGACCACCCCTGCCCTTCCTATCTATCTTGACCATGCCGCCACCACTCCCTGCGACCCTCGCGTGGTGGAGGCAATGCTTCCCTATTTCACGACTCTGTACGGCAACCCCGGCAGCCGCAACCACTCGTTTGGCTGGGATGCTGAACACGGCGTCGATACCGCTCGCGAGCAGGTCGCCGCGCTGATCGGGGCTGATGAGAAGGAAGTGGTCTTCACGAGTGGTGCCACCGAATCCAACAACATCGCGATCCGGGGCGCGGCTCTGATGTATGAGAAGAACCCCGCTGGCTCAGGCAAGCCCCGCGGCCACATCATCACTTGCATTATCGAGCACAAGGCCGTGCTGGACCCTTGCAAGCGTCTGCAGAAGGAAGGGTTCGAAGTCACTTTCCTCGAACCACCCGCCGATGGCATCGTCACTGCTGACATGGTCAAGAACGCCATGCGCGACGACACCATCCTTGTCTCGATCATGTGGGCCAACAACGAAATCGGCACGATCAATCAGATCCGCGAGATCGGCAAGCTTTGCCACGAGCGTGGCGTGGTCTTTCACACCGATGGCACACAGTGGGTCGGCAAGATGCCCACCAATGTCGAGGCCGACAACATCGATCTGATGAGCTTCAGCGGCCACAAAATCTACGGCCCCAAGGGCGTCGGCGGCCTTTTCGTCCGCCGCCGCAAGCCACGCATCCGTCTCACTTCGATCGTCGATGGCGGCGGGCAGGAGCGCGGCTTCCGCTCTGGCACGCTCAACGTGACCGGCATCGTCGGGCTCGGCAAGGCATGCGAGATCGCCAAGGCGCAGATGGCTGATGATGCCGCGCGTCTGGGCGTGCTGCGTAAGCACTTGGAAGACAGCGTGACAGCACAGCTCGATCACTGCCAGATTAACGGCCATCGTGAGAAACGCCTCCCCCACCTCACCAACATTTCCTTCGGCTTTGTCGAGGGCGAGAGCTTGATGATGGCGGTGAAGGAAATCGCCTGCAGCAGCGGTTCTGCCTGCACCAGCGCCTCACTCGAGCCGTCGTACGTGCTCAAGTCCATCGGCGTCGGCGATGAACTTGCCCACTCGTCGCTGCGCCTGTCGCTGGGTCGGCAGACGACGCGCGAGCAGGTGGATTACACAGTCAACGCCGTCGTCAAGGCCGTGCGCAAGCTGCGCGAGCTGTCACCTTTGTACGACATGCACAATGAGGGGATTGATCTGTCCAAAGTTCAATGGGCACACCACTAAGACCCAAGTCAAAGTTGTAAGTTGAAATCTCAAAGTCAGAAATCAAACACGCTTCACCATTACGAATCTGGAGTATCACAATGGCCTACGGCCCGAAGATCATCGAACACTACGAGAAACCCCGCAACGTTGGCAACTTCGGCACCACCGCCGAAGTCAAAAACCGCAAGGACATCGGCGTCGGCGTGGTTGGCGCGCCCGAGTGCGGCGACGTGATGCAGTTGCAGATCAAGGTCAACCAGTCCACCGGCGTCATCGAAGATGCCAAGTTCAAGTGCTTTGGTTGCGGCTCGGCCATCGCCAGCTCCTCCCTGGCCACCGAGTGGCTCAAGGGCAAATCCCTCGATCAGGCCGCCGAGATTAAGAACACCCAGATTGTCGAGGAACTGTCACTGCCTCCCGTCAAGATCCACTGCTCGGTATTGGCCGAAGACGCCATCCGCGCCGCCCTCGAAGATTACAAGACCAAGAACGGCGTGGCATCGTCCGCCGCAGCCACTGCCCACTGAACCCATTCAAGACCACATACGTATAATCTGACGAAGTCAGGAGATCATCATGTCCAACACCACACTCCCCCAGGCCGGCGAAATGACCCAGACGGGGATTATCCTTACCGAATCCGCAGCCCGCGAGATTCGCAACATCATCCAGGCCCAGGAACTTGATGCCGAAAAGGTTCGTCTGCGCGTGGGCGTCAAGGGTGGTGGGTGCTCCGGATTCTCCTACGTTCTGGACCTCACCGAGAGTCACAAGGACACAGATGAGATCTTCGAGCAGCACGGCATCAAGATCGTCTGCGACCCCAAGAGCTTGCTGTATCTCAGCGGCACCACCGTGGACTTCAAGGACGAAATCATGAGCCGTGGCTTTGTGTTCAAAAACCCCAACGCCACCTCCAGCTGTGGCTGCGGATCATCGTTCTCGGCGTGAGATTTGTCCCGTCCGACGGTGTTCACCTCTAACTGGCCGCAATCGACCCCTGCACCGGGGGTCTTTTCATTTGCAAAGCGGGGATCCCCCTTGCCAAGTCGCGGCAGTCTGGGTAATCTGGCCTTTGATCCGTCGTCTTGCCATCGGCCCCCCTGCATCAGAGCACTGCCCCATGAGCCAAGCCTCAACTCCGATGGAAACTTCCATGGGCTACAGCCCCCCGAGCGTGACGCAGCTCAGCGTCTTTTTGACCAATAAGGTGGGCAAGCTCTTTGATCTTGTCGAGGCGTTTGATGGCTCGCGATGTCGAATCTGCGCACTTTCGGTGCATGATGCCAGCGACCATGCCGTAGTACGCGTGATCTCCAATAACGTCGAAGAGGCCAAGAAAGTTCTGCGCGATGTCGGCCTGCCCTTCACTGAGAAAGACGTTCTGGTTGTGGAGATGAACAAGGAACGCACGCTCGCCAATCTGGCGATGAATCTCCTGCGTGCCGAGCTCTCGATTCACTTTGCCTATCCGCTGATGCTTGGTGCTGGGCGCGCACCCGCTCTGGCCCTTGCCGTGGACGACCTCACGCTGGCTGGGCAGATTCTCTTGCGCAAAGATTTCCGCTTGCTGGGTGAGGCGGATCTGTCCGCATCCTGATTTTCGCTGCCCGCACCTGTTTCTACGCCGCCTGACGCGATTGGTCACCGTGTTCGCTTCGTGGCAGTGCGAGTTTCTCGCTGCGACGGGAGCGCTCAAGATTTCTGAAGATATCCACAAGTAAGGCCTGATCCTGCTCGCGCCCTGAGAGCCAGCGGCTGAATCGCATGTCGTCCAGCACTTCATCGCGCAGATACGCCAATTCGCTCAGCGACTTTCCTGCGCTGAGGAGCGTGATACCTGCGGCAACCCGCCCCAGCGTCAGAGGTTCATCGGTGCCGTGTTCCAGCTCACTCATCAGGAAGGCAAGATTGTCGATGCCCGGGTGCATCTGCGCGTTGCGCAGCATGCGGTCAGCACGCAGGAGTGCATCCAGCGCCGCGACATCGCGCATGCAGCTGAATCGCACCGCCGCCAGGCGCAGCATCACTTCGGGTTCATCACCTGCCACTCGCGCCGCCGTCTCCAACCCGCGTAAGCGGGTGATGTCATCAACCTTGGCAAGGGGGGTTGCGAGGAATGCCGCCGCCACGCGGGCTGCGGCACGCTCGGCATGAGTCGCCGCCACGGTGCCGCGGCTGGCGTGCTCAATCACAAAGACCAGGCGCTTGAGCACATACTGCACGGGATCACGCCCAGTGGGGTAGCGCCCAAAGCCACTCTGCTTAGCCCGCGCGATCCCAAGGGCACGCCGGCCCTGTAACTCATCATCGATGGTGACGCGTGAGGGAGAGCGGCTGAGGACCGCCGCGGCTTCGATGAGTGCCCGCACCACTACCGCTTGCGCGGCATCGAGCCAAGGTTCGCCGTCGGGGTTTCCGGCCAGAGTCACCTGCGAGCAATCCAATCGCACAGGAAAAGCCGTGACGTAGCTGAGAGGAGCGGAATTGCCCCAGTCATACCACGTCGCATCCATGCCGCGATTCTCGAGAGTGGTGATCGTGATTCCTCCATCACGATCACTGGTGATCACCGCGTCAAGGCCGTAGCTGCGGCAGAGTTTTTCGGCTTCCTGATTGCGAGGAACGCTGAACCACTCGACATCGGTCGCGCCCGGAGCATCGAGAATCAGCTCTGCGAGCTCATCGGCGATGCCGATTCCCACACGAATCGGACGGGCAGGCCAATCGGTCTTCTGAAGCCACTGACGCGCTGATGCCTCTCCACCAGCAGCACTGCGGGCCTTCACCACTCGACCGGCCAAGGCCAGGGTCATGGTGCGCATCGAGCCACTGGGCCAGGGGGCTCCAAGCTCCACACCACGTGTTCGCGCCAGGGGTGTGCCCCACGCGCCAAAGATCAGACCATGAATGCCGTGAGTGGAGTGATTGGTGTGGGACATGGTCAGAGTTGATCGGTTCGACTGGCAAAGCCTCTCATCGCTGACCACCGATCCGCGCTGGCACGCATCACAACTGATCCACCTCGATGATCCGGGTCGATTGTGTGGTGTGCGCCAGCGTCCGAGAATGCTTGATGAGTTTGGGAGTGGGCATGTTGCCGAAACGCAACATGTTGTCATCACTCCGTTTCGTCTCATCAGCAGACGGAATAAACCCACTCGGGCTTGTGCTCTGGCGACGGATCTGGTACCATAAAACCGGGTCGGATGCCCATTTCGCCCCGGATGGCACTGCTCAAATGGCGTTGGCACGCCGGTTGTTTCTCTTCTCTTGTCGGGCCAACGCTCGCAGGCGAAGGTTTCGGCACACATCCAAAGATAAGGGGTTTGACCATGGCGGCTCTTCTTAAAGTTTCATCTCATCACCACAAGATTGCTCTTCTTGCCGTGCTTTCATTTCTTGCTCTTTGCTAATCACACTTGATCACGCCTGAATTGCGACCGAATCGACGTTGTTTCCAAGCTGAATACTCTCGCTCGCCATGAGTTCACGCGAGCAGACTTCAATCGTTATTGCCACCGGAAATCCGCACAAAGTTGCGGAGTTGCGTCATTTATTCTCCGGAGTGCTCGCGGCACGAGGGCTCAACCTCATCGGTCTTAGCGATCTTTCCCGCCCCACCACCGAGCCCTTTGAGTCTGGCTCCACGTTTGAGGCCAACGCGACTATCAAGGCCAGGTCGTACGCAGCGCAATCCAGGCTGATGTGCCTCGCGGATGATTCGGGATTGGAAATTGATGCGCTGGGTGGCAAACCGGGAGTCATCAGCAGCCACTACGCGACTGATGGAAGAGAGACTGGGCTTACACGCGATCAACGCGATCAGGACAACTTGAATCTTGTGCTTCAGCAACTCGCCGGCGTTCCCTTGGCCGAGCGCACAGCGCGGTTTGTGTGCGTGATGGTGCTGGCGGCGGCGGATGGCGCGATTCTGGCCTCGGTTCGCGGCACATGCGAAGGAGTGATCGGAGTGCCTCCTGACGTGCCACGAGGAAAAGAGGGTTTTGGATATGACCCGATCTTTCTGGTCGGGCCCGATCATCGATTGACGAGCGCGCAGCTCTCTGCAGGTGCCAAAAATCTCATCAGTCACCGAGGTGCCGCGGCACGACGATTGATCGGCAAACTCGAATCTCTGGCCCTCTGAGTGTGCACTTTGGATGGCTAGAAATCGGGGGTCGGAACGAGCCACTGATGAGGCGAGGATCGCGATTGGATCGTGCATGAGAAAATCCCTGCTTTTCAGGCCAAAACTCGATGTCGGATACCTGCAAAAAGAAGTCCCGAATACAGGCAAAAACCCGGCGATCCTCCTATAATGACGGTCCGCTTTTGAAGTGTCTTTTCACCTCACGGATGAGGCCGAAGAGTGCTCAAAAACGGGACTCAATTTGCGTCCTTGTGATGCGGAAACGCACGCATCATGATTCGCCTTGGGAGCGTCCCAGACCATGGCCACCAGCAGCAACGCCCCGACACCGACGTCAACCTCGACACCTTCAGGTCAGCAACCCGTTTCGGTTGCGGCGCCGATTGTACCGGCGACGGCACCGACCGCATCCAATCCCGGAGCGACGGGTGCCAACTACGGCGCCGAGCAGATCAAGGTGCTGGAGGGGCTGGAGGCCGTCCGTCAACGTCCCGGCATGTACATCGGCGGCACGGGCCTCAACGCACTGCACCACCTGGTCTACGAAGTCGTCGACAACTCCATCGACGAAGCCATGGCTGGCCATGCCACCACCGTCTCTGTCACCATTCACCCCGATGGCTCTTGCTCTGTCATCGACGACGGTCGCGGCATCCCCACCGACCCCATCAAACACGAAAAGCCTGAGCACAACGGCAAGCCCGCCGTCGAAGTCGTTCTGACCGTCCTTCACGCTGGCGGCAAATTCGGTCAGGAAGGAAGCGCTTACAAAGTCTCCGGCGGTTTGCACGGCGTCGGCGTCTCCTGCGTCAATGCTCTCAGTGAATACCTGACCTGCGAAATCCATCGCGATGGCAAGGTGCACTCCATCGGCTTTGAGCGCGGCCGCGTCACCCAACCCCTTGCCCTCGTGGGTCCAATTCCAGCCAACAGCACCCGCAAACGCGGCACCAGTGTCACCTTTCGGCCCGATGATCAGATTTTTCCCGACACCCGCTTCAACATCGACACGCTTGCCAACCGCATTCGCGAGCTTGCATTCCTCAATCCCGGCGTCACGCTCAAACTCACCGATGAGCGTGTCAACACCGATGGGAAGATCTTCAGCCAAACCTACAAAGCCGAGCGCGGCGTGCCTGAATACGTCGAATACCTCAACAGCGGTCGCGGCACCATGTGCCCCGTCGTCTCCGTAAGGAAAGAGAACCCCGAAGAGCATCTCTCCGTCGAAGTCGCCTTCCAGTATCACGACGGCTATAACGAAACGCTTCTCACCTTCGCCAATAACATCAACAACAAAGATGGCGGCACGCACGGGCAGGGATTCAAGACCGCCCTCACCCGCGCCCTCAACGCCTACGCCCGCAAGGCCGGAATCATCAAGGATAAAGACCCTGTGCCCAGTGGTGAAGACCTCCGCGAAGGCATCACCGCCATCGTCAGTGTCAAACTCCCCAACCCCGCCTTCAACAACCAGCCCAAGGAAAAGCTCCTCAATCCCGAGATTGAGGCCTTTGTCAGCAACGCCGTGAACGATGGGCTCGAGTCCTGGCTGGAAGAGCATCCCAGCGATGCGAAAAAACTGTGCCTGAAAGGAATCATCGCGGCTCAGGCACGCGAGGCCGCTCGCAAAGCCCGCGAACTCACCCGCCGCAAATCCGCACTCGAATCCGGCTCGATGCCTGCCAAGCTCCGCGATTGCAAGAGCAAGGGCGACGACACCGAACTCTTCATCGTCGAGGGTGATTCCGCAGGTGGGTCGGCGACGCAGGGACGAAACGTCGAGAATCAGGCAATTCTGCCCTTGAAGGGCAAGATCATCAACGTTGAAAAGGCGCGGCTGGATAAGGTGCTGGGCTTTGAAGAAGTCCGCGTGCTCATTCAGGCCCTGCGCTGCGGCATCGGCGATGATTTCGACGCGACCAAACTGCGTTATCAGAAGATCATCATCATGACCGACGCCGATGTGGACGGCAGCCATATTCGCACACTATTGCTCACGTTCTTCTTCCGCCAGATGCCGGAGCTGATCGCGCGTGGGCACATTTACGCCGCGCAGCCGCCTTTGTATGCCATTGAAAAGGTCGCCGGTCGGCAGGTGAAGGGGCAGTACGTCATCAATGACGGGTTGATGGAATCCAAGTTGACCGAGTTGGGTCTGGCCAATGCCCAGCTTTCAATCCGCGATGTGAATTCACTCGATGGTCGCGCGGCTCCGCGCGAGATCAAACGTCTCACCGCCGAGCAATCGCGCAGGGCCCTGAATTTCCTCTCTCGTCTCAACGAGCTGGTCATCGTGTGCGAGCGTCGCGGCAGTAAGTTTGTCGACCTCCTCGCCTCGCGCTCGTCTGATCCCACTGGCAAGTACCGTCTTCCCTCGCACCGCGTGTCGTGGCGGGGTGGAGATCTCTTTGCCTGGAGTGAGCACGACGCCCTCGAACTCATCGATAATCGCGGCCTCAAACTCGCCGACAACGCCAGCGAAGCCGATGCCCCCAACGCCGCCAATATCCGAGAACTGCACGAAAATCGCGAGATGGAACGCATCTTCGTCGATCTCACATCACTCGGGCTCGACATCGCGGATTACTCCCTCAAGCGTGAGGAATCCGCCAGTGGCGACAAACTCCCCTCCAAGTACGCCTGGGTGCTGAATCAACCGATGCCCGAGGCGAACGCTGCCAAACCCACGACTGACGATGCTGAAACTGCTCGCAACGAAGGGGGCGATGAAGGAGCGGAATCAGACGCCCGCGCCAAGAAAGCCGGCAAGGATCTGCCCCGTCGTGGTGGCAACATCGTCGAAGCCGAGAATCTTTCGGCGATTGTCGAAGCCCTCCACGAAATCGGCAGCCGCGGCATGGAGATCAAGCGATTCAAGGGTCTGGGTGAAATGGATGCGGCGCAGCTCTGGGAAACCACCATGGACCCCGACAAGCGCGTCCTCCTCCGAATCACCTGCGAAATTGCTGGACAAGCCGACAAGCTCTTCTCCACACTCATGGGAGAAGAGGTCGAGCCCCGCCGCCGCTTTATCGAAGAACACGCTCTCGATGTCAAGGTGCTGGATATCTGAGTGAGACCTGCGTCACAATCTCTGCTTCGCTGTTCTGCTTTTGACTTTTAACTTTGCTCTTTCAACTTGCCATGACCGACACGCCCGCACCAACTCCACCGCCACCCTCCTTCGATCCCGACATACTCAAGGGCGCGATGACGGCCTTTCGCAAGCGACTGAAGGTCACGCAACTCGATGACGAATCCAAACTTGGTGGCGGTCGCCCCACCACCACAGGCAAGAAGTCACAGATCATCGGTATTCGTCCGCCGACGCAATATCCACGCGAAGTCTGGCTTGAGCTTGCCCGCCAGGGCAAAATCAAAGACACCGGTGGCGGGTTCTACGCGCTGGTGTAAACTCGGCCTGATGCCTTTCAATGATCCACGCGATGCCCGAGCTTCGGCGTCAGCATCGCCAGTGCCTTCTCCAGCGTCTTCTTGTCCTTGGCCTCAAGGTTCAATCGCAACAGTGGCTCGGTGTTGCTCTTCCGCACATTGCACCACCACCCCTCGCTGGCAAAGCAATCCACCGTCACACCATCCAGTTCATCCACCACGCCCTTGTGTGGTGATGCCGGACCAAACGTCCGCTTCAGATCCGCCATCGCCCCATCCTTATCCTCGATCTGGAAATTAATCTCGCCACTCTGCACATACCGGCCCATCGGCGCGAGCAACTGGCTCATCGTCTTGCTGCTCTTGGCCGCCACAGTCAGCACCGTCGCCATGGCGATCGCGCCCGAATCGGCGTTGAAATTACCACTGAAGTAAAAGTGCCCGGAGAGTTCACCGCCAAAGCACCCCTTGTGTTCCTTCATCAGCTGCTTCATGAAGACATGCCCGACGCGCCCGCGCACCGGCTTGCCACCGTGCTTCTTGATCTCCTCCTCCACCGCCTTGGAACTCCGCAGGTCATACACCACCGCCGTTCCGGGGTGCTTGGCGAGAAAGTGCCCACTCAGCAAACCGGTCAAGTGGTCACACCCGACGATGTGCCCCTTCTCATCCACCAGCACGCAGCGATCGGCATCACCGTCGTAACAGAATCCCAGGTCCGCCTTTTCGCGAATCACCGCGTCCTGCGTCTGCTTCAGGTTCGCCGCCACCAGCGGATTGGGCTCATGGGCAAACACGCCCTTGCTGTTCTCGTAATTGATCTCCACGATCGTCAATCCCGGCACCTGGTCACCCTTCTTCCCAAACACCTTGGGCACCATCGTCCCCGCCATGCCGTTGCTGGCATCGATCACGACCTTGAGTTTCTTCCCGCCCAGATCCAGGAATTTCTTCACGTGTGCGGCGTATGCCGGCCACAGATCCCGCTCCTCATACTTCCCGTCCAAGGGCTGCACGATCGCATAATCCACCATCGCGGCCTGCTTGCGAATCTCCGCCAAACCCGTCGCCTCACCCACCGGGCTTGCCTTGCGCTTACTGATCTTGAATCCGTTGTATTGAGGCGGGTTATGGCTCGCCGTCACCATCACGCCGCCAGCGCAATCCAGATGATTGATCGCGAAATACACCATCGAGGTATCGCACAATCCAATATCAATCACGTTGCCACCCGCATCACGGATTCCCTGCACCAGATTTTTGTGCAGCGCCGGACTGCTCAACCGCATATCCCGTCCGACGATGATGTTCTTCATCATCGGCGTCGTCTCACCAGCCGCCGCGGCATCCGCCAACAGGTACTTTGCAGTTCCATATCCGATCTGCCTCGCCATCTGATCATTCAGCATGTCGGGATAGGTCGCACGAATGTCGTAGGCCTTGAAGACGCGTCCGAGCATGAGATTCTCCGGCAGTCACGGCTCTGTCACCGCGCGCGCAATCCTTCCGTGATCACACTCCGCGGCAGCACTGTTGGGCCGAGCATACGCCGCACATCGCTAGTTTGGAAACAGGTCGGGGTTGCCCTCGCAGCCCCTGTCGATTCGCCTGAACGAAAAACCCCTTACCGGCCCAGTTCCCAATCCATTCGACCATCAGGCCCAGCATCCGAGCCACCCTCAAACTCGTCGTGTACCGGCTCAGGCCGCAGAATCTGGGCCTTGACCCCCGGGGGCAACGCCGCCAGAAACCGCTTGCCGTACCCCTTCGACACAATTCGAGGGTCCAACACCACCACCTGCCCCATATCCGTCGCCGACCGAATCAACCGCCCGAAGCCCTGCTTGAACCTGATGATCGCTCGCGGCAGGGAATCATCCGCAAAGGCATTCCCACCCATCTCCGTAATCCGCTCCGTCCGCGCTGCCACCAATGGCTCATCCGGGCGATCAAATGGCAGTCGCGTGATGATCACGTTTCGCAGCCGATCACCACGCACATCCACACCTTGCCAGAAACTCGCGGCACCGAACAACACGCCCCGATCCGTACTCCGGAATCGCTCCAGGATCTGCGAACGCTCCCCATCCCGCCCCTGCACCAGCATCGGATATCCAAGCTCGCGCAGCTTCGGCGAGAGTTGATCCGCCGCGTCAAAGAGCGAGCGATACGACGTGAAGAGCACAAACGCCCCACCCTCCGTCGCCTTCAAGTGAAACAGAATCCGCTCCGCCATCTTGGCGGCAAACACCGCACCCGCCCTGCCCCCGCCCGCTGGAGGATCACCCACGGTCATGTCCAACAGCAGCGTGACTTGCTTGGCGTAGTCGAATGGTGAGTCCAATTGAATCGTCGCGGCACCCTCGCCACCCAATCGGGCCAGGGCGTGCGCGAATGGATCCGCGCTCTTCGCGGGTCTCGCCTGCTGCCGCACTTCTTCCTCTTCACTCACAATCCGCCGTTCAGACTTTTTGGCAGGTTTCACAGCGGCTTCGCCCCCCGCCGTCGCCAGCGTCGCGCTCGTCAGCACCACGCCAAACTTCTGATCAAACAAGTGCTCTCGCAACAGCGGCGCGACCTCGATTGGTGCGCACGCGAGCGTCACCGCCGCGTGCCGCGCACCATCATCCACATCCGCCTGTTCAATCCAGTACGCACATCCATCAATCTGCTGCTTCAGCAGCGCATCCGTCGTTGCCGCCAGCGCAGCCGCCCGCTCCGCATATGAATTCAACTCAAATTGATCCGCCTCCAGCGATACCTTGCTCTGCAGATTCTTCAATGTCAGCGCCAGATCGTTCAGCGCGGGCGTCAGGGGATTTTCAATCTCCACGGGGCTGGTCAATCGACCCGACACTGTCTTTCCACTTCGCAAGAGTTCCGCCAACGAATCAAACAGCGCCCGCGAACTCGCCTCCGCCTCCAGCACGCGCTGGCACGCCCGATCCACCACCGTCGCATCACCCAGATTCATCGATAATTGCGGCAGGTACCCCTTCCCGCTCTTCACCGCATACAGCGTGCTGAGCAGAAACAAGACCCGCCGCTCTGACAACTCCGCACCGAAGTACTGGCTCGCCACATCCTCCACTGAGTGCGCCTCATCCAGCACTACCTGGTGATAGTCAGGCAGAAACCCCTTCTCCTGCACACGCAAAGCCAAGTCACTGAAGAACAACGCATGATTCGTCACCAGCACATTGGCACTGTCTGCTTCACGCCGCGCATTCTGATAAAAGCACGCATCGTAATTGCGGCACTTGCGCCCCATGCAATTGCCACTGTCCGATTCCACATGCGTCCACACACGCTCGCGCTCCAAGGGTGGCAACGTGCTCCGCGTTCCATCCAGGGTATTCGTCGCCCACTCCTGAATCACCGCCAGCGATCGCCTCCCCGCAGCATCCGCCAGCAATCGGTCCGCCCGCTGACTCGCCAAAGACAACCGCCGGATGCTCATGTAATTGCCGCGCCCCTTGACAAGCACCGCCTTGATCTTCCGCGGCTCCACCTCGCGCGCATCAATCCCCATCTCCTCTTTCACCAGGTCGCGCAAATCTCCAGGTATCGCCTCTTCCAACGCCGCCGCCAAAAGGGGAATGTCCTTCTGAATCAGCTGCTCCTGCAGAGCGATCGTGTGCGTGCTCACCACCACTGTCTCATTCCGCAGCATGGCCCGCAGCATCGCCGGAACCAGATACGCAAAGCTCTTGCCGACTCCCGTCCCCGCCTCGGCAAACAAATGGGATTTTGATTCAAACGCCCGCGCCGCCTCCACCGCCATCCGTGTCTGCTGAGGCCGCGATTCATAGTGCGAACCGATGGCGCGAGCCAAAACACTCTGGCCGCCCTGTCCCGATCCCACACCCGAACCCAAAATCGCACCGATCAACTTCTTCACGCATCACCCTTGGGCGCATCGCTATTCGGACGCTTGCGCTTCCCCGAGCCGATTCCCAGCGGCGCTCGCTTGGGCTCTCCATCCGCCCTGGGATACAGCTTGGGCGTCGCCACACGCTTCTCCAGCACCACGATCTTGCCGCTCGGCGTTTCAATCGTTCCCGCGTGAACCACTTTCAACATCTGAAGCGCGAGTGCCGCTTCCGCCAGTTCCTCGTCCGCCTTTTGACCTTTGATGAGGAGCGTCGGCGCATTGATCTTGGCAAACCCAACCGTCAATTCCGCAATCGTCGCCATCGGCCCCACCGCTCGTGCCACCACCGCGTCAAACTGCTCGCGATATCCACCCGTCCGCGCCGCACCAGAATCACTCTTGATTCCCCGGTCGTGCGCCATCGTCTCACTCCGCCCACACACGGGCTCGACATTCGTGACGCCAATGTGCCGAGCTGTCTGCTTCAAAAACTCAATCTTCTTTGCTGTGGCATCCATCAGAGTGAAGTTCAACTGCGGCATCGCGATCGCCAGCACCATCCCCGGCAATCCCGCACCTGTCCCTACATCCAACACTCGCGCCCCCTCCGGCAATTCCGCCAGCGCCCCCACCAGGGTGAGCGAATCCAGAATGTGCTTGCTCCATGCCTCTTCCGGCTCGGTGATCGCCGTCAGGTTCAATCGCTCGTTGGCCCCCAGCATGATCGCCAAAAACTTCCCAAGTTTCTCAACCTCTCCAACCTCAAACTCCACACCCACCGCCGCCGCGCGTTCAACAAACCATTCAGGCGGAGCCAGCGGTTCCCGGTCCTCCACCTCAATCGCATCCCGCGGCACTGGCGCGGGACGCTTCTCACCGCTCACCGGTGAAGACTCTCGCTTGGGCCGATCACTAGGTCGCTCGCTCTGTCGCTCATGCCGCGGCTTGCCCGTTCCGCCCCGGCCTCCACCGCTCCGATTCTCTCCACCCCAACTTGCCCCGCCTTTACCGCCACCGCCGCGTGGCGAACCACCGCGGGCAGGACCGCCCCAGCTCGCCCCACCACCACCGCTCCCACCACGCCCTGAATTGCCTCGTTGTGACATAAGTCTCCCTGCTTCACCAATCGTTGCCACCCTACGCCGCCCGTGTGTATTCAAACGAAGCCCGGAATGTCGCCTTCGGCCTGCGCATTCCGATGTTCACGAGCAGCCCCACCATCATCCAGCACACCACAAGACTCGTGCCTCCATAACTCACAAACGGCAGCGTGATGCCGATGATCGGCACCAATCCCACATTCATCCCCACGTTCACAAACACCTGCGTCGGGATGAAGATCGCGAACCCCACCGCCACCAACCTCCCAAACGGCTCCGTCGTCGACACCGCAGTCGCCAGCGCCGCCAGTGTCCATAACGCATAAATCAACAGCAGCGTCATCCCACCAAAGAATCCAAACCGATTCACGATCACCGCATAGATCATGTCGTTGTGCCGCTCCGGCAGTGAGTTGTATTTCAACAACCTCCGGCTCGCCTCATCCGAATTCCCCCCGGCCCCCCCCGCGCCGATCATCCGCTGCGCGGTCACACTCTGCATATTGATGTCCTGGTCCGCCGACGTATCCCCATTGAATTGCTTGATCAACCCCACGATCCGCTGCTTCTGATGCGGTTTCAATAAGGGAAACGTCGCCGGAGCCACGCACGCCGCCAGCAGCACCACAATCGCCAAGTGTTTCAACTTCGCCCCCGCCGCCACCAGCATCGCAAACAGCACCGGCGCAAAAAGCAACGCATTTCCCAGATCCGGCTCCAGCGTGATGAGCAGCACCGGAATCGCCAGGACCACCCCCGGTCCAAGCAATCCCATGAACCTTCTGTGCGAATCTCGATACTTCATGTACGCCGCAATCGCCAGCACCGTTGCGATCTTCGCCAGTTCCGCCGGCTGCAAATCAAACGCCCCCAGATCAATCCACCCTCGCGCCCCGTTCCTTGGCCTCACCAGCCACGTCGGCACAAATGGAATCAAGAGAAAAACCAAAAGCCCAACTGTCACCACATACAGAAACGGCGCAAAGTACCCCGCCCAGCGATAGTGCGGCACCGCGACCACGCACGCCGCGCACAACCCCACCACCAGATACGTCAATTGCCGCATGGCAATCGGGCTCAAGAACGCTTGTGGCATTCCAGGATCGCGAAGCCGCTCAGCGACATCAATCGAATACACACTGATCACGCTCAGCGCCAGCGCCGCCACCACCGCCAGCCACGCAGGGCTGGAAAGGTTCAACCGCTCTACCGTGCGGCCAAAATTGCCACGGTCGCCACTGGCCGCCCACGACCCGCGAAAGACACTCGGTCTCGTCGGCATCAGTGCCATCTACAGATACCCTTCCGCAATCAACGCATGAATGATCTGATTGCAGATCGGCCCCGACACCTTGCCGCCGCTCCCCGCGTAATCCATCACCACCGCAATCGCATACTTCATCTGCCCTCCCCCAACTCCGCCATTTCCACTCTTCGGACCAGCCAGCACCACAAACCAGGAGTGATCGCCACTCCTCACCACTCGCGCCGTCTCTCCTCGCTTTCCTCCCACTTCATTCCCATCTTCTCCGTCTGTTTCTTCGATCCCATCCTTCACCTTCAAGTCCGGCGCCGTCGCTGTTCCCGTCTTTCCCCACACCACCACATTCGGCGCATTGAAAAAGCTCTCCTTAGGTGCCGGCACCGGCTCCACTTGAATGCCGTTTCCCGTCCCCCGCTTCCCATTCACACTCGCTTCCAATCCCTGATACGCCTCAGCCAGCGCCCAAGATGGCAACTCCAAATCCCGCGGCTGCATCCTCTCCGACAACTTCCCACTCGCCTGCTTCACCAGCGCCGGCTTCACCGCCACGCCCCCTCGCGCCAGCGTCGCATACGCGTTCGCGGCATGCAGTGGCGTCCAACTGATCGGCCCCTGCCCGATTCCCATTTGCACCGCATCGCCAATCACCAATCCCGCGCCATCCCCCCGCGCGCCCATCCCACCCGCAAACTCCAGACCCACGCCTAGATCAAACCTCTCCCCAACGCCAAACATCCGATACGTATCCACCACACCATTCACGCCCAACTTCTGTCCCAGCGTGAAGAAGAAAATATTGCACGACACTTCCAGTGCCTCGCGCCCACTCAGCGCATGCTCAAACTGCATCGTGTGCGTCAATACCCCATTCGTCTGCTTGTACACCCAGCACCGATACATGTTCGGCTGCTTGGGCAATAGGTGCCCTGTGCATTCGATCGTCATCCCCGGCTGATACACGCCTCGCTTCGCCGCGCCGCAGATCATCAATGGCTTCACGATCGATCCCGCCGCATAACTCTTTGCGATCGCTCGATCCAGATAAGGCGTATTCACCTCATCCTCAAAGATCTGATCCGGGTCCTCCGCCAGTTGCGCCCGCGAAAAACTCGGCGTCGACACCATCGCCAGAATCTCTCCCGTCGCGATATCAATCACCACAGCCGCGCCATTCAACGCCGTCCCATCCGGCACCGTCGGATTCAACGGCGTCGTCGGTCCCCTGTGCCATGGCTGCGCCACCGCAAGCCCAACCTGCGGCTGCATCGCCGCCTGCACTCGCGCCTGCAAGTTGATATCAATCGTCAGTGTCACATCCTGACCCGGCACATGAGGCAGTTCCACCTCCTGCCCGGTATCCATACGCCGCGAACGCATGCCACGCAACCCGCGCAACTCCAACTCGTGGCTCGCTTCAATTCCCACATCCCCTACCGGATCGACGTCCCGCAATTCTCCCCGATCCACGCCAGCATCCGTCAACACCCTTGCCGCAAACGCGGCATCACTCTTGATCCTCTCCTCACGCTTCTTCAGATCCTGCTCATACGGCCTGCTCCGCATCCGCCCCAGAATGTGCGCGGCAACACCCTCCACCCGCACATTCATCACATCCTCGTGCCGCACCGGCGTCGGCAGCGAACGCCGATCAATCCCTACATTCACCACATCAAACGGATACTCGCGATCACCAGTATCCGAAACCCGCAAGCCGGGAAATCTGGGCACTTTCACCCGTGGCACATCAGCGCCAACGCCCTCGGGTGTCAATTCAACCTCATCCCCCACTGCCACCTGCAATCGCAATCCCGCTTCGTCAGAAATCTTGGGCAGAATCATCACCGGTGCCGTCTGCTCGGCGATCGGCCTCGCGATCCGCTTCTCGATCTCTTCCATCAACCGGGGTGTCAATTCGTCGCCGCGCTCCGCCGCTGCGTTCAACTCGATCACGCGCTTGCGATTCAGTTGCCGCGTCGCCGCCCGCGCGATCCGCTCCACTGCCGCATCGCGCCGCTCATTCAACACTTGCTCGCTCACACCCAAGATCTGCGCGAGTTCTGTCCACGAGCGAGCCATGTGCGCTGCGTACTGGACGCGATACATCTCCACCAACTCGGCCTGCCTTTGCGCCGGCAGGTCCGGCCAATCGTGCCGATGCGCTCTGATCGCCGCGCGTCGCGCAGCACTCTCCACCCACTTCCCCGCAAGCACGTCATACTGAATAGCCACGCCATACGCCGGGCGGTCCACAGTCAGCACGCGACCCTTGCGATCCAAGATCTTTCCGCGCGTCGTCGCTGTCCATTGCCGACGCATCAATCGCTGCTCGGCCTCTTTGAACAATTCCTCATGCTTCACCAGTGCCAGCCGCCCCGTTGCCAACAGCAGCGGCGCAAACGCAAGCCCCACCGCTGCTGACAACAGCAACACGCGGCGGTGAAACATGCTGGGAATCAATGTGGAAAGCCGCGAATCCATTCGCGCGCGATCGTACCCCGCCTCGGCCTCTCACCGGGGCAAACCGACTGTCACGCCTCTGGTTTGTGACACGAAATCCAACCCGCAGCACGTTGCCGACTCAGAGCCCGCTCATCGTCCTGACCCGGCCTCTTTCCGCCGGTCCCGCGTGATCTGGGCATAGGCGTTGTGGTTGTGAATCGACTCAAAGTTCTCACTCGAGATCGAGTAATACTCAATCCGGGGATGGTCATCCAGCGACACCGCCAGGTCACGCACAATGTCCTCGACAAACTTGGGATTCTCGTACGCCTTCTCCGTCACCCACTTCTCATCCGGACGCTTCAACACCGCGTACACCGGCGAGCTCGCCGCCTGCTCCAGCAGCGTCACCAGATCCTCGATCCACATCTGACCGCTGAAACGCACCTTCGCCTCTATATGGCAACGCTGGTTGTGCGCCCCGTACTTGCTGATTTCCTTGCTGCACGGGCACAAACTCGCCGCCGGAGCCGTCACACCCATCACAAAATCGACATGCCCATTGGCCGTGCACGCAAACGTCACCTTGTAATCCATCAATCCCGGCTGCCCTGTCACCGGGGCGGGTTTCTTGATGAAGTAGGTAAACGTCGCCTCAATCTCCGCCTCCTGCGCATTCAACCGCTCGCAGATCACCCGTGCGATCTCGGGAAACCGCTCCGGCGTCAGGGGCTCACTCGTCTGGTCGTTCAACACCTCGAGAAAGCGGCTCATGTGCGTCCCCTTCTGGTGATGGGGCAACGCCACATACATGTTGATCGACGCCACCGTCGTCTGCTCACCCCCATCCGGGGTCCGCAGCCGTAATGGATACTTCACGTCCTTCACACCTACCCGGTCGATGGCGATCCGCCGCCGATCCGCGCTCGCCTGCACATCAGGCATCACCGAGGCATTGCGAACTTCTTCCGGCGTGACGTTCATGAAAACCTTTCACCTGACAGATTGCAAACGCAATTGCCTCTCACTCGACGATGCATCGTAGGGGGCCATACACAAATTGACCCTCAAACGCTCATTGGCAGGTTTCGCTCAAACCTCTCAGGTAGATGCCCCGCCGCACGCACAATTGAGATGCCGACTTCAGCCAGCCGTCTCTGTCGCGGCAGTGGTTTGCGGCGCACTGTTCATTCGCTTGTCGATCATCGACACCGCCCACCCCTCTCCGATCGGCAATCCCAGCAGCATCCCCCCCAGCCAATCCAGCGAAATCGGCACACAGAAACCCAGAATTCCGCCGCCACCCGTCAACCCCGGCCCTGCCCGAAGTGCTGCCGCCAACCCGTTTCCATACACCAACTGTGCCACGATCGGCCCCGTTGCTGCCAAGAGCATGATCGAGATCGCGCCTGCCAATGGCGACGGGTCCTTCTTCAACATCAGCATCGTCAGATGAGCCGCCGCCGCCGCGCCGATCGAACCAATCGCCGCCGCCGCAAACGCCTGCCCCTTCAATGGCTGATACCCCACCACGTGCGCTGCAATCCCACCAACCACCACGCCCGCGATCACACCCGCCCAAAGTGCCGGTTGCCGGATCGCCTTGAACTTCGCGCCCACGCTTTGTTCCTTCTCGCCTTCATCGCCACGCAGCACGGCCGTCAACAGCACTCCTGCCCCGGCGACAATCAGCCCCTCCACCGCCAGCAGCCACATGACATTGCCGCTCCCACCAGTGGCAGCAAACACTTTGTCCACCGTGCTCAGTCGCCATGCCCCCCAAGCCGCGATCAGCCATGCACTCGCCATCCCCGTGGGCTTGTTCACAATCCTCCCCACCACCAATCCCGCTCCCACCATCGCAATCAACAGCAGGGCCAACAACCCGATCCCCAGCATGGGTGATCGATTCACCAGCAGCGTCACATCCGCGCTTCCATCCAGCGCGTGCAATCGCTTCATCGGATACGTCACCAGCGGCCCCAGCGCAAAGACTGCGACCACCGTGCACACCCAGGCCAGTACGTTCTTGAGCATCGTGCCAATCATGGCCCCACCACACCCTCGAAGCAACTCCACACCCCGACGAATCGGCTAGCATCATCCGCGTTGAACCCCTCAGACTCCTCAACATCCCGCCCCTCCACCTCGGCCGCGCCGCGCCGACCCATCACCCTCTACGACCTCCTCGACGACCTCCTCTGGCCCAAGCTCCTCCACGCCCCGCGACTGGCCCTCCGTCCTCAGCGGCTGCTCCTCTCCCTACTCGCCGTCGTCGCCATGTCCGTCTTCGCCAAGCTCCCCGAGGTCTTTGTCGACGGCCCCGGCCCCTTCCGCCACCTCACCAGCGGCATGCTCGATGCCTCGCGCACCATCCTTGACGCCGCGCGACGCTTCCACTCGGGCGATGTCGCCGATGCCGTCTGGGCTCTCGTCTACACCGCCCCGCGCAACACCTTGCACGAATACCCCATCTGGACGCCCCTGATGGTCGTCCCAATGCTCCTCATCTTCATCATCACCGGGCTCACCCTCTCGCGCATGGTCGCCGGTGAATTCTGCCGGGGAATCACCGTCCCCTGGCACCGCGCCCTGCGCTTTGGCCTTTCCAAGTCCCTCTCAGGCCTTTTCGCCATCGCGACACCAATCATCGTCGTCGCGGCACTCTGGGGAGCAATCGCCCTCACCGGACTCACCCTCGGCTGGCCCATCCTCAATGTCTTCGGCGCAATCCTGCACCTGATTGCCATCGGACTGGCACTGGTCGCCGTCCTCATCATCGCTGGCTACCTCGTCGGCTGGCCACTCCTCCTCCCCACCATAGCCTGCGAAGGCACCGATGCCATCGACGCAGGCCAGCGCACCCTGGCCTATGTCGCCGGCCGCCCCTTGCGTCTTTTCCTCTACGGACTTGTCCTGCTCATTCAGGCCTTCATTCTCACCACCCTCATCGCCTTCGTACTCGCGGGTGTCGAAGCTCTCTCTACCGCCGCGGCTGGCACCTTTGTCGGCCCCGAAGGTCGCCAGATCCTCGAGCTCGCGCACCGCCCCGTCAGCCAGTCCTTCCGCGACATCGCCGGCCTCGGCCTTTCCGATCGCATCACCATTTGGATTCTTCAGCTCTGGCGCGTCTGCCTCGGCCTCGGCGTTGCCGCCTTCATGCTCTCGCTGCACTTCTCCAGTTCCACCCTGCGCTATCTCCTCATCCGCCGCGTCTGCGATGGTCAGGAACTCGAAGAAGTCTGGATGCCCACCCTCATCCCCGGCACCACCCTCGCCTCACCTGATGAAGACCCCGCCAACACCGGCGATGATCAGGATTGATCGCCTGATCTGATCCAGCCCACGCTCCGAGTCGGGTTGCTTGCCCTTTCCCTTTTACTTTCCTCTTTCAACTTTCAACTTTCCTCTTCATCTTCCGCATCTCGCTCTTCCTGCGATTTCGGCAGCAAATACCTCAACTCCTCCGGCACCGGCCTCACCAACTCCAGCCGCATCGGATCAGGCACATCATCCAGCGCGATCGCATTCTCAACTGAAAACTCCCCGATCCGCGTTCTTCTCAACTCCCTCAGCATCCCGCCAGCCTTCAACGCCGCACCGATATCCCGCGCCAAGCTCCTGATATATGTCCCCTTGCCGCAGCGCACGCGAATCGTCAACAGTGGCCATGCATACTCCATCACCTCGCACTCATCAATCCGCACCGGTCGCGCCGCCATCTCTACCTCGCGCCCCTTCCGCGCCAGTTCATACGCCCGCTTCCCATCGATCCACATCGCGCTGAAAATCGGCGGCTTCTGCTGAATCACTCCCACAAACCCCGCGCACACCCGCCGAACATCTTCCTCGCTGGGCACCGTGTTCACCGCCACCGGCTCCGGAGTCGTCTCCAGATCATCACTCGGCGAAGTATGCGCCAGATCAATCGTCGTCAGATACTCCTTGTCATCCGCCATGATCTTTTCGCACAGCCGCGTCGCCTTCCCAATCATCACGACCAGCAGCCCCGTCGCCAGTGGATCCAGCGTCCCGCCATGTCCCACCTTGATCCTCTTTGGCTGCCCGGCATTGAACAACCTTCTCCTCACGATGCGGCACACATGCATGCTCGTCGGCCGCTGGGGCTTATCAATCAGCATGATCCCCGTCACCGCTTCTCGTGGTGGCTGGCCGCTCATGGCTTGCCTCCACTCACAGGTTCACCTTTCGGAGCCCCATCCGGCACCGCTTCTGGCACACTCTCAGGCATTGGCAGCACCTGCGCCACCTCACACAACGACAGGTACACCGTCCGCCCATTCGAATAGTTGAATCCGCTCACCTCACCCCTCAACCGCAGCCCCGGCTGTCTCTCCGCCATCTCCTTGGGCAAAATCAAGATCCCCGTCGGATTCTCCTTCAACCACTGCCCCACATCTCCCGAATTGATCCGCTGCACTCGCCCGCGCGTATTGAAAATCAAACTATCCTCGTGATACACCACCGCTGCCAGAGGCCGTTTCCCCTCCGGATCAATCTGCTTCACCTGCTCGGCCACAAACTTGCTCACCCACAATCGTGGCGTATTCGGCAGCACCATGCCGCACAGCACCGCTGCCAGCACCATCGCACCTGCCACGCTTGCAAACTGCGCTGAAATGAACTGCCCCCGGTTCGCACCGTGCCGGATCCCCCGGAAAATCGACTTCCATGCGATCGTCACCGCGATCAGCATGCACACCGCCGGCAACAGCGCGATCGCAAACTCCACAATCCCAGTCTCGTTGTTCACCTTCCACCAGATCGCCACTGGCGCCAAACTGATCACCATCCCCAGCACGCTCCACACCACATACCCCACGCGCGACATCAGCGTCGTCACCGTCGCCATCGCCCCAAACGTCGCCGTAAACACCGCGCGCCCGCTCATCAGCGCCAGCGCCGGATACAGCGGCATCGTGTAGTGCGGCAATTTCGTCGCCACCGCAAACTCGAAAAACAACCACGCCGGAATCGTCCACGCCAGCAGATACAACTCCGCCTGCCGACCCTGCGCTCCATGCTTGAAGCGCCGCTTGATCGATCCCACCACCCGCCCCGGCCCACTCACGACCAGTCGCGGCTCACCACTCCCCCTCGATTCAGTCGGTCCCATCCCGTGCTGCCACGTCCGCACCAGCGCCAGCCCCGTCAACAGCGACCCCGGCCAGAAGAGCGCACTCATCAACACCAAGTGATACCCCGGCGGACCCGAATGCCCTTCCTTGGGGCTCATGCTCCGCCCGATCGTCTCATCAAAAATCGTCTTGAGATACACACTCCACCCAACCTCATTCGCCACCAACCCCACCCAAACGCCGATCGAAACCAGCACCGCCAATCCACCCGGCACCAGCCCCAACCTCCCCATCACGCCGCGCTTCCTCTTCATCAGCGCCAACGCTCCCAGCGTCAGCGCCGCAATCATCGGCGCAATCGGTCCCTTCACCAAAACCGCCGTCACCATCGCACCCCAGAAGAGCACGCGCGATTGCTTCAATTTCAATCGCGCCACCTTCGATTCATGATCCGCGTGCCAGATCGAAAACAACGCCCCCATCGCCACCGTCGTCGCAGCCAGCAGCACCATGTCCGCCCGCGCCTGCCTCACCTCCCACACCATCACCGGGCACACCGCCAAAAGCGCGGCACTCAACCACGCCGCCCGCGCTTCAAACATCCTCAATCCCAATCGCCACGTCGCCAGCACCGCGATGATCCCCGCGATCAGTGACGGCACCCGATACAACCAGATCCGATCCGCCGCCCCTTCAACTCCCACTGCCTCCGCCACCTTCACGCACCCCGCCTGCAACCAGTAAATCAGTGGCGGCTTGTTCAACCTCGCCCGATCCTGCACCTTGGGCACTACCCACCCCTCAACCGTCCCCGACTCCACCATCTGCCTGCTCGCCTGCGCAAATCTCGCCTCATCCCGGTCCACCGGCGGAATCGTCGTCAACCCCGGCAAAAACGCGCACAAGCACAACGCCAGCAGCGCGATTCCTCCCTGCAAACTCGACGATGCCTTCTGAAACCACGCCCGCCACCAGCGCGTCGAAACCAACTCCGCCGGACTCGGCAGGGCATCCAAGGGTCGTATTGTCTGTGCCTGTTCGTCGCTCACTCGTGTATGACCAATCCCACTCCCACACCATCCTCATCCGCGCCACCCGATGTGCCACCTGCGACGCGCCATGATGGTACGGTCGCCGCACGACCCAACCCCAACTTGTTCCTCATCATCGGCCTCATCCTCCTTGCCCTCTGCTTTGCCATCTGGCCGATCGACGGCGCCGTCCACACCTGGGCCAAATCCGTCTCTCTCGGCGGCGACATCCGCCGCACCCTCGAAACCGCGCAGCAATTCGGCGATGCCCTGACCGTCACCCTCAGTTGCGTCCTTATCCTCCTCCTGGATCCTCATCACCGCCGTCGCGTCATCACCATTGTCATCACCATCCTCGCCGTCGCCGCCTGCACCTATATCCTCAAGATGGCCTTTGGTCGCCCCCGCCCCGTCCTGGCCGATCCCTCCTTCATGACCGGCCCTCTCGGCACCTATCCCGTCACTTCGGCCTCATCCGCAACCGGCTTCGAACTCCGCTCCCCCTGGCTCTTCTGGCACAAGGGCACTTCCGATCTCTGGTCTTTCCCCAGCAGCCACACCTCCGGCGCCGCGGCCCTTGGCCTCTCCCTCTGGTGGTTCTACTCGCGGCTCAAGTGGCTGGTCCTCCTCCTCATCATCACCGTCGCCATCGCCCGTGTCGTCCTCAAAGCCCACTACCCCAGCGATGTTCTCGCGGGCGCGGCTGTGGCTCTCATCATCGCGCCGATGATGTTGAAGCGATTCAGCAGGTGATGGCGTACTTGGGCGTTAGTAGAACATCTTGGCCGCGCCCAGCGCCACAGCACTGATCAGCACCCACAGCGTCGCCCCCAGCGCCAGCGGCCTCCAACCCACTTTCGCGATCGCACTCGCCGAAAGCCCGCCACCGATGATGAAGAGCGCGCAAGACATCCCCGTCTTGGCCACGTCCTTTGCCACATCCGCCTGCGCACCGATTTCTTTCACGAACGTCCCTGCCGCGCTCGCTCCCAGAAACAGCACGATGAAAATCGGCAGGATCGAGCCGATTGATGGCCTTTTGCCCGTCGCGTTCTCTCCGCGCTTGGCCCAAGTCCACGCCAGGATCATCGTCAATGGCGCGATCCACAGCGCTCGCGCCAGTTTGATCGTCGTCGCCGGATGCAGCGATGCTGGGTCAAACGTGCTCGCCGCCCCCACCACGCTCGACACATCGTGAATCGCGATCGCTGCCCACGCGCCGAACTGTTCCGCTGTCAACCCTGCCGCGTGTCCGAGGGGTGGGAAGATGTACAGCGCCGCGGCATTGAGCAGAAACACCGTCGCCAGCGCCACGCTCGTCTGCGCTGTCGTCGGTCCGATCACCGAGCTCACGGCTGCGATCGCCGACCCGCCGCAGATCGCCGTGCCACTCGAGATCAACGTCGTGATGGTTTTATCTGTCTTGAAGACTTTGGCCAACATTGCGCCCGCGATGAACACGAGCGCGATCGTCGCTGCGGCCAGACCCAATCCCGTCGCCCCCGCGTGCAGCACTTCGCGCAAATCCATCGACAATCCGAGGATCACCACGCACGCCTGAATCAGGTATTTACTCGCCACCTTCCCCCAGCCGCTCACATCCACCATCCCCGTCAATGCCAGGCCGATCCCCAAAAGCAACGCTGTCGGCGGCATCCAATGAAACACCACAATCGCCACCACGCACACCATCGCCACGAAGACTCGCCAGTCGTGGTGCCACGATGGACTCTTTTTCATTTCATCAATGGATGGTGTGCCCGCGGTCATCGAGTGCGAACGCTAGGAACCACCCAACCTCATCGCCATCGCGTCACTCAATCAATCCCCCTGCTTCCGCTCCAACGGAACGGCGGGGTGTAGCCACTAGTGAAGGTCTCCGCGGCGACCGCAACGAGTGGTAAACCTCCCCCACACTTCAACACGTTCGGTCTCTCGCCGCTTCCTCAACATTGTGCCGAGCGAAGCGAGGCATATGAAATCAGAACTGCCTTCCGCCCCCTTTGGCCATTTGGCCCTTTGCTCTTGCTCCCCTCCGCCTTTCAACTTTGAACTTTCTCCTTTCAACTCTCAATCCGCCTCCTGCCTCACCCTAACGCTCTATGAAGAGCGACGCATTTGCGCGCGCAAACCCGGTCACGCAAAACCTGTTACCGGACCACTCGCAAAAAATGTCATAAGTCCTTATCCCACAACGCGTATCCATCACTTTTCGCATACCCCG
>JAGWZK010000007.1 GCA_018968885.1 Planctomycetota bacterium
TCCACTTCGACTCCTGCCCCGACGATCCTGCACAGGCCGAGCTCTTCGCCAAGCACACCGAAACCCTCATCCGCGAAACCCGCCTCCTCGCCCGCACCCTCCTCAAACTCTCTCCGCCGCCCGCGCCCCCACGTTCACGTCGCGGCAGGTCCACCGACTCCACCGAAATCGACAACGACATCGCCTCCAACACCACCTCGGATATTGACAACTCCACCTCTTCCACGGCCGCTGAGACTGACTCCATTCCGGCACGCGCCACCAATACCCGCCCAACTTCTGAGTCTGCTCGCTCCTCTCGCATCAACCGCAACTCCCGCAAACCCGCCTTCTCACCCGCCGAGGTCGCCGAAATCCTCTCCGCACTCCTGGATCACGAAGCCGATGTCAAATTGCGCAGACTCCAACCACAGGATCAGGTTTCACCCGAATCCGCTTCGATCACGCATCCCGATCCATCCAACTAATTCCGTGATTCTTCGCGCATCCGTCCCAATCCCCTCTTCCCAAGCGCGTGCACCACATCGCGGCTCATGATCGTCGCCGTCGCCACTTCCTCGATCGTCGCATCATCCGCCCCCGCCTCACGCGCTTGAATCGCATACGACAAGAATGGCGCTCGGACCGCGATATACAGCGATGGATTCGCCGCGCGGGCCATGCGCGTCGCCGCGATCGCCGAATCATGATCCGGAATCGTGATGATGAATGCCGCCGCTTTACCCACACCCGCTGCGTGCAGCACCTCAGGATTGGTCACATCCCCATACATGATCGACCGCCCCAGTTCCGTCTGCCGGTGCACGGTGCTGGGGTTGAGTTCGATGATCGAGATCCGCCACCCAAGCGTCCGCAGCTTTTCCGCGACATCGCGTCCCACCGGTCCAAATCCCGCAATCAGCGCCAGCGGCGCAGGCGCGATCTCTCCATTCGTCGGTTCCGCCTCATTCTGCCCGCGCGTGCGATCGCGCGATTCACGAAGCGATGACCTGCGTATCCAAGGCGCAGGTCTGATCTTCTGTGCCTGATGCGCGAGTCGATGCGCTGGCCCCACCAGCATCGGCGAAATGATCAATGTGAGAATGACAATCGCGATCAGCCGCGCCTGCCCCTCCGACGTGATGATCCCTTGATCCGCCGCCTGCGACAGCACCACCAAGCTGAATTCACCCGCCTGCGACAAGTACAACCCGGCGAGCACTGCGAGCGATGCCGATGCGCCAAGCACCCATGCCGACAAGCCGATGAGCATCGATTTCACCGTCAACAACGCGATCGTGCCCAGGATGATCTGCCCCCAGCCGCTGCTGAGTGCGGCTAGTTCGACCTTGAGCCCCACCGCTGTGAAAAAGATCGGCATGAGCAGGTCGCGGATCGGCGCGAATTGCCCCGTCAGTTGCTGCTTGTACGGTGTCGTCGCCAGCATGAATCCGGCGAGAAACGCCCCCATCTCAGGGCTGACTCCCACCGCCGCCGCACCGATCGCCGCCGCCAGCGCGGTCGCTGCGGAAAAGACCAGAACCAACTCAGTGCTGCCCGTCCGCGCCACCAGGTGCATGGCGCGAGGCAGCACATATCGCCCAGCCAGAATCAGAACCGTGATGCCGCCAACACCGATGCCGCCGGATCGAAGAATGTCGAGCAGCGTCGTCGTGCTCTTCACCGTGTTCTCCACATCCGCATCGGCCTGCGCCCACTGCGCGATCGCCGGCAAGAGCGCCAGCGCCACCACCGACAGCAGATCCTGCACAATCGAAATCCCGATGCACAGACGCCCGATCATCGCCTTGATCTCACGCCGCTCCTGCAATATCCGCAAGAGAAGCGCAGTCGATGACATCGCAAACGCCAGCCCGATCGCCACCGCTTGCGGCAGTGACGCATCGAATGCAAGTCCGATCGGCGTGCTGCCGGCAATGAAGACAATCGTCGACACCGCGCCAACGGCCAGAATCGGCAGCATGCCGCGGCGGATCGCCTCGACTTCCAATTGCAGGCCGATGCCGAACATCAGAAGGATCGTGGCCAGATGCGTGATCTGCTCGATGCTGTCCGCATCGCGCACGATCCCCAGCACCGGACCAACCAGAAAGCCAGCCAAGAGAAAGCCGGGAATGGCTTCGAGCTTCAATCGGCGAAACAGAGTGGCGACAAGCGCAGCGGTGGCAGTCAGGGCCAAGAGCGAGATGGCGAGGGGCGCGGAGGTGGCATCGGCGCTGGCGAGGGTCGCCAGAGAATGGGTCATGAATGCGCTCCGTCACGAGGTGGAGGAGTGCGAGGGTAGGAGTAATTGTTGGACTTGCCATGCGCTTCCCCCCACCGCTTCATGTGAACCGCGACCAGCGACAAGTCTGCAGGAGTCACCCCCTCAAGACGCCCCGCCTGTCCGAAGGTATCCGGACGGAATCGCACCAGCGCGTTGCGTGCTTCATTACGCAATCCAGAGATCGATGCGTAGTCGATCGCGTGCGGGATGCGCCGCGATTCCATCTCGTGATGACGACGCACATGGGCCTGTTCGCGGCGGACGTACGACTCATAGCGGAGGTCTGCGTGCACCGTCACCCACACCGCACGGGGAAGGTTGAAGATATCGCCTTGATTCGCCCACGAATGAAACTCCTGCAGCGCGATGTCGTTGCCTCGCAGCGCATCCGCCGCGCTGCGCCCATGAATGTGGAAGTGATCTGCCCAGGTGCGCAGGTCTTCGATGGCGGTGCAGCGGGCCCGGAAGTGCGCATGACGAAGGCGGCCAAGCTCGGTGGTGCTGAGAAGTCCCAGCTCGGCGGCGATGGGTGTGAGGCGGTCGGCGGCGTTGTCCGCGCGAAGCAGAAGTCGATGCTCAGCGCGGCTGGTGAACATGCGATACGGCTCACGCGGGGTCTTGGTGACCAGATCGTCCATCAGCACGCCGATGTACGCGGCATGGCGAGGGATGATCCACTCAGATTCGCCACGGATGTGCCGCACAGCGTTGACGCCAGCGACGAGACCTTGCGCTGCGGCCTCTTCGTAGCCACTGGTGCCGTTGATCTGACCGGCAAGAAACAGGCCGGAGATGCGCTTGGTCTCGCCGGTGGCGTGAATCTGATGCGGAGGCACCATGTCGTACTCGACCGCGTAGCCGTGGCGATAGATCTCGGCATGTTCACAGCCGGGAAGGGCGCGGACGATGGCGGCCTGCACATCGGCGGGAAGACTGGTGCTGATGCCGTTGCAGTAGATCCAATCGTCAGAGAGAGATTCGGGCTCGAGATAGACGTGATGGGCGGTGCGATCGCGGAAGCGGACAACTTTGTCTTCGATGCTGGGGCAATAGCGCGGACCGGCGGATTCGATCTGGCCGGAATACATGGGAGCGCGATGGAGATTGGCCCGGATCAGATCGTGAATGGGTTCAGACGTGTGCGTCTCGCGGCAATCGACTTGGGTGAGAACGGGAAAGGCGCTGAGGGATGGCGCGATGGTGTGCAATGCCGAGGAAGTCGCCTCGTTCAAGTTGGTCGGCAGACCGGAGAGATCAGAGAATGGTGTCGGATGTTCATCGCCCACCTGGGGCTTGAGATCATCCCAGCGGATGCTCGAACGCTTCAAGCGTGGAGGCGTACCCGTCTTCAAGCGACCGAGTTCAAACCCTTGCTCGCGCAACCAATCAGAGATACCGAGTGCGGGTGCCTCACCGAAACGGCCACCGGCGGTCTTGGATTCGCCGGTGTGCATCAGCCCGCGCATGAAGGTGCCGGTGGTGAGGACGGCTGCGCGAGCCCTCAGCATCACGATGCCTTGATCGGGCGTCTGAATCGTGATGCCGCTGACGGTGGGCAACGGCGAAGCGGGTTCAACATCAATCGCAACAACCTGACCGGCGAAGAGGCGGATCTCTTCACGAGACGTGATGAGGGCCTGCACTGCGCTGGCATAGGCGTGCTTATCGCATTGAGCGCGGGGGCCGTGGACAGCCGGGCCTTTGCTGGTGTTCAAGACGCGGAACTGGATGCCGGTGGCATCGGTCGCAAGTCCCATGAGGCCACCGAGAGCATCGATCTCGCGGACGAGTTGGCCCTTGGCCAGCCCTCCGATGGCGGGATTGCAGGACATCACACCGATCTTGGAGGGATCGAGCGTGACCAGCGCGACCGAACCGGGCATACCCAGCAAGTTGGCGGCGGCCCACGCCGCTTCGACCCCGGCGTGCCCGCCCCCGATGACCACGATGTCAAAGTGAAGACTCTGCACGAGGAAGTGTAGAGGAGGAGTTGAAAGTCAAAAGTTCAAAGTAGAAAGCAGGAAGAAGGAGATTGGCCGTGGTTATCACCGCATTCGGTCTGTGGCATCACACCCCTGGAAGCGGTGAGAGAGGCGATACATCTGAGCAAGAACCGTGATGTAGATGGTCCAATCGGCACGTCCGCGAGAAAAACTGGCGTGCAGGACTGTGAACGCGGTTGCGGCGGTGTTAGATCACTCGATGCGGGGAGCGCAAACGCCCATCGGAGAAGTTTTTGTGCCAAGATTCAGAGTGAATCTGCCAAGAATCAACCTGAACTTGCCAAGGTTTGGAATGAACTTGCCAAGGTTTGGAATGAACTTGCCAAGGTTTGGAGTGAATGTGCCAAGGTTTGGAGTGAATGTGCCAAGGTTCATAGCAAATCTAAGGACATTCAGAGTGATTGAGGCGACCTGACCATGTCAAGCTGGCACGATCACCCCCATCATCAAGGGATGATCCAGGTACGTCCGAATTTCAAAACCCGCAATGCCTTGAGCCCGGCACTCGGTACTCAGCACTCAGAACTATCTGTCCAGTTCGGCGGCGACGACGTTGATCGAGCCGATCACGGCGACGATGTCGGAGAGCATGTGCCCCTCGCACATCTTGCTCACGACCTGATAGTTGATGAAGCAAGGTGGGCGGGTCTTGGCGCGGAAGGACTTGGGGCCACCATCGCTGACGATGTAATAGCCGAGCTGGCCGTTGGCGGTTTCCTGGCAGGAGTAGACCTCGGCGATCGGCGGCTTCCAGCCGCGATTGGACATGATGATCTCGAAGTGCTGGATGAGGCCTTCGATGGAGCCGTAGACATCCTTCTTGTTGGGCTTGACAACCTTGCCATCGGCGAAGGTATCGACGGGGCCGCCGGGAATGTTGTCGATGAGCTGGCGGATGATGTGAAGAGATTGCTTGATCTCTTCGCAGCGGACGCGATAGCGGGCGAGGGCATCCCCTTCGGTGGAGATAGGGACCTGGAACTGGACGGCGGGTGCGCCCTGGCCGTCCCAGTTGTCCTGATAGCAGAGGTAGGGTTCATCCTTGCGGACATCGCGGCGGACGCCGCTGGCGCGGGCCATGGGTCCGGTGAGGGACCAGGCGATCGCCTCTTCCTGAGTCATGGTGCCAACGCCCTGGACGCGATCGATGAAGATGCGGTTGCGGTTGAGGAGACCTTCGAGGTCTTCCATGGCGCGGGGGATTTCGTTGTTGATGAGGTTTTTGACCATCACCTTGAATGTGGCTTCGTCGGGGAGTTCCTGCATCAGGCCGCCGACGCGCGTCCAATCGGGATGGAAGCGCTGGCCGGAGATGTAATCGACGAGGTCGTAGATCTTTTCACGGACATTGAAGGCGTAGATAAAGCCGGTGAAGGCATTGAGGTCGAGGCCTGCCGCGCCGACACAGAGGAGGTGATTCTGGATGCGGGCGATCTCCGCCATGATGGTGCGGAGGACCTTGCAGCGGGGTGTGATGTCGATGCCGAAAAGTTTTTCGACCGCGCCGTGCCAGGCGATATCGTTGGCGATGGGGGACAAATAGTCCATGCGGCTGACGATGGTGACGTACTGGTTGTAGTCGAGATGCTCGGCGAGTTTTTCGAAGCCGGAATGGAGATAGCCGATGTGGGGCGTGCAGCGGGCGATGCGTTCGCCGTCCAATTCGAGGACAAGGCGGAGCGTGGTGTGGGTGGCGGGGTGCTGGGGACCGAAATTCAGGACCCAGCGGTCGCCGGTGTCGACGTGGTCCTTGATGTAGTCGGTTTTCTCGACATCGACATCGAAACCTTCGTGTGGCTTGATCGTGTACGGCACGCGGTCGCTCCGAATCGCGATCACGGTCAACGTGAGCGCGGGATTGCTGGGTCGTTCGAGGGCGAGTGTATGCGTCAGGGAGCGTGATGTGCGGGGTGTGTGCGGGGTGGGATTGAGAACTTGGCGGTTGTGACAGGGAGGAATCCCCGGTACGCTTGTGAATCGATGCGGGTGTGCCTGATCTCAACTGAGTTTGCACCTTTTCACGGTTGGGGAGCCGGGACTTATGCCTCGCTGATGAGCAAGGCGTTGGCCGAGGCGGGGCATGAGGTGCATGTTCTGACGTGGGATAGAGCGATCCTGGAGAAGGCCGCCGCGATGCGGCCGGGGGTGCACTTCCACGCGATCGAATGGGATCGGCCCCCCACTTCGCTGGCGGGGTATCCATCACATCCGGTGCGGCACGCGATGGGTGTGTATGACACGCTGAGAGAACTGCACGCGCGGCACCGGTTTGAGTACATCGAGTACCCGGACTTCGGAGGCGAAGGGCACTTTGTGGGCAGGGCGCGGCGGACGATGGGTGAGTTTGCCGATGCGGTGATCGGCGTTCGGCTGCATGCGTCGGTGGAATGGCTGATGCAACTGAATCGGACGGAAAGGGTGGGGAAGGATTGGGTTTTCAACCGGCACATTGAGGCGCAGGCGATACGCGATGCAGATGTGGCGATCGCGCCTTCGCGTGCGATGATCGATGTGGTGAAACGGCAACTGGGCGCGAATCTGGGAGCACCGACCAATCGACCGGGGCGGGTGATCCAGGTGGTGCACAATCCATTTGATAGTTCACTTCTGGGCGAAGCACGCGATGGAGGCGTGAAGCACTTGAGGGATGAGCCACCGGTGCTGCTGTGCGTGGGCCGGATCGCGCATCAGAAGGGGACGCACATCTTTGTGGATGCGGTGCTGCGACTGCTGGACTCCGGGCGCGATGTGCGGGCGCGGATCATGGGGGGGGATACGCCGACAGGACCATTGGCACGTTCGATGCTTGCGACATTGCGGGAGATGATTCCGGCGCGGCATGCGGCGAAATTTGAGATCCACGATGATCAGCATCCGCGGCACGTGCTGCTGGAGCAGATTCGTGAAGCGACGGTGTGCGTGTATCCATCGCTGTGGGAGAACTTCCCGTATGCGTGCGCGGAGGCGATGGCGAGCGGCGCGACGGTGCTGGGCTCGGATGGGGGCGGCATTCCGGAGATGATCGAGAATGGTGTGAACGGGATGCTGTTCCGATCAGAGGATGCCGCGGATTGTGCGGAGAAGATGGCACGACTGCTGGATGACCCGGGACTTGCGAAGCGATTGGCGAGCGCGGCTCCGGCGCGGATTGCGCAGTTGTGTGATCCGGCGCGAGCGGTGCGAGAGACCATAGAGGCGGTGGAGCAATCCAGAAGAAGTGCGGAGCAGGGGCTTCGGCCTTCGCGGGTGACCTCGCTTTTGCCGCCGCGAGATGCGTCGGTGCTGATACCGGTGAGCGAGACGACGCGCGAGGACCAACTGGAGAGGACCCTGGCGAGCGTGCTGGAGCAGCGTGCTGTGCCGCGAGAAGTGATCATTGCGTTGCCTGGAAGCGCGAATGCGGGGATCATGGAGTCTGCAGCGCGGCTGGCGCAGAACCCGCGCAAGGGGATTGCGGTGCAATGTGTGACGAGCGCGGCGCGGACACCGGGAGCGGTGCGGAATGCGGGATTTGCGGCAGCGGATTCACGCCTGGTGCTGCTGGTGACGCCGGGAGACACGCTTGATGCGCGGCTGCTGGGGACGTTGACAGATGCCATGGCGACGGAGCCGAGTGCATCGTTTGCGGCATCGCTGACGCGATACCAGAAGGTGGATGGAGAGGTCTCGCAGCAGTCGGTGGGGATCTGGATCGGGATTGATCGGGATGCATTGCCGGTGATGAACTGCGCGGGCCCGGCGATGCTGCTGATGGTGCGAGATCATGTGCTGGCGGCGGGGGGATTTGATGAGACGCTACCGGCGATGGAGACTTGGGAGTTGTTTTGTTCGCTGGCGCAGCGCGGCGGCACTGGTGTGATCGTGCCGCAATTCATGGTGGACGCGGCGGCGAGCGAAGCGATTGATCCGGTGGTTCACGATGCGATTCGTGATGCGATCAACTGGCGGCATCCGACGCTGTCGACCAATCCGGGGTGGACGATTCGCTTGATGCAGTGCGATCGATACAGCCCGGATGTGGTGCCGTATGACGTGATTCGGGAGAATCTGCGGTATCGGCTGGCGGACAAGGCGAATGTGATGCTGAAGTCATTGGGGATTCAGAAGTTTTTCAAGCGGATTGTGATGAAGTCGGAAGAGCGGGCGGGGAAGACGTTGTGAAGTCGCTTACGCCGGTTTTTTTGGTGTGGGATGTATGGGGTTTGATGCGAGAAATGCGTGAATTGTGGCATGTGGCTGGCGTTGAACCACGAGCAGTCTTTCAGACTGCGAGGAGATATGCGGACAAGTTCCAGTTTGGGATGCTGTCCGGTGGTGTCGTCGTCCGCCTGCAGCGTACTCCTCCACCACCGGCTACTGACGGTCACGCCTTCGGCGTGAAGGCGGCGCTGCGCGATCGTTTGCGAGTATGAGTGTCATTAGCATGGGAAAGGTGACAGAAGACAAGCCGGAAACTTTGGAATATGCGTAAGAAAATGAAACGTCACTCTGGGTCGGAACCCACATCGCGCGACGCGCAAGGGAGCTTGTCGCGGTTGGGAAAGCCGGGGAGTGCGTCGGAGAACAGCAGCAATCTTGCGGGATTGTGGGCGATACACCAGTTGGCAGAACTCGCACGAAAGCGGTGGCCAAGGCGCAGGGAAGCGATTGCGCGGGCGTTTGCGAGCAGCGAGAAGGCACTTGGCCAAGATGGATTGCTGTGGTACTACGCGGAGTGCTTTGAGTGGTATTCGCAGGGCTTGGACATCCTCGATGTTGATCAAGCGACCGACCATATCTCGCTTTCCTATGAGAACTCGCTAGGGCTATTGACTGAGCAATCGGCCAACAAGCGAACTACGCAAGGTGCGTTCTACACGCCCGAAACGTTGGTGGATCACTTGGTGGAGCGGACGGTGGTGGATGGAGGATTCGAGAAGATGCCGCGGATCTGCGATCCTGCGTGCGGGACGGGGAACTTTCTGGTGTTGGCGGGGAGTGCTCTGGGAGAGAGTCGGCGGGCGTGGCAGTCGCTGTATGGAACTGACATTGATCTGGCGGCGGTGTTGATCTGCCGCTGGCGCATCTGGATTGCCTCAGGGTGTGACCCCGAAGTGTGGAAGCACGTGTGCAAGAACATTTGCGTTGGAGACTCGCTGGGAGGACCGCCGCCTGCGTTGACTGGGGCGGCGTTGAGGGAGTGGCAAAGACAATCGCCGACTCCTCCGAGCAATGGGCACACGTGGGCAAAGACCAAAGAGTTGCAGCGCGGGGGGAAGTGGCGTGGGTTTGATGTGATATTAGGGAACCCGCCGTTTTTGAGTCAGTTGTCGGCGAGTACGACGCATGATGCAGCGCGGCAGGCGTGGCTGAAGTATCGGTTTGGGGGGTTGGTGGGTGCGTACACGGATGCCGCGGCGTTGTTTCTGGCGTTGGCGGTGGAGCACTTGGCGCCGGGGGGAAAGTTGGGATTGGTGCTGCCATCGAGCGTGCTGGCGACGCGGGATTGCGCTGCGGTGCGGCGGTTTGTGGCCGAGGAGACGAGGATTCGGTCAGTGTGGGTGAATCCGGCGCGAGCGTTTTATGGAGTGAACGTACTGACGTGTGCGCTGGTTGCTGAACGGATTGCGGAGAAGGGCGGAGAGGGGAAGAGGCCGCAGCGGATTCAGACGTATGTGAATCAGGGAGCGGCGAAGGGTGAGGTGTTGAAGATCTCGGCGACGGAGATGCGCGAGATGCCAACGTGGGGAGTTTTCACGCGCGGACTGAGCGGGTTGCCGCAGATTGTGGTGAAGCGGGTGAGGACGCTGGGAGATTTGGCGCAGGCGACGGCGTATTTTCGCGATCAGTATTACGGGTTGAAGGGGCATATCAGTGAAGGAGATACGTGGGATGATGAGAACCGTGCGCCGCTGATCACTTCGGGGTTGATTGATCTGGGGCGGATACATTGGGAGACACGGGCGACGCGGGTGTTGAAGGAAGAATGGACACGGCCCGTGGTGGATGTGAAGTCGCTGAGTGAAGATGCGGGGATGCGGAAGTGGGTCGAGCAACGGCGGGTGCCGAAGGTGTTGCTGCCGACGCAAACAAGGGTGTTGGAGCCGTGGGTGGATGAAGCGGGGGTGGCGCTGCCGTGTGTGCCGGTGATCACTGTGGTGCCGCGAAGTCGTGCGGCGGATGAGTTGTGGTTGATTGGGGCGGTGCTGGCTTCGCCGGTGGTGAGTGCGATCGCGCGGATCGAGGCGGCGGGGGCGGCTCTGTCGGCAGAGGCGATCAAGCTGAGCGCCAAGCAGTGTCTGGGATTACCTCAGCCCAAGGAGGCGACGTGGGCGGAAGTCGCGGCAAGGTTTCGAGAGGTGTGTGGGGACGGGGCGAAACAAGAGACGCTGCAACAGTTTGGTGAGGTGGCGATCAGGGCGTATGACCTTCCCGCGGGTGTGGGCAAGCGAATCATGGAATGGTGGCTTCCAAAGGCGATGCAGTCGCGGTTTGGGGCGGAGCGTGGGCAAACAGCGGCACAATCAGGCCGAGTGGAGGCCCCGAAGGGAGCCCTGAGCCGGGCGTGAGATCGACGTGAAATCGTCGGCCGAGAAACCCTAAAGTGTGTGGTTCAGGGTGGACGCGCGTCCGCAACCTGAACCACATTACGGAGTTTTCGCATGGCGATCTTGTCGCAAACCACTCGGCACACCACTCGCTTGTTTCTTGTGATCGCAGGTTTGGCTGCCGCGTTGAGCGTCACGGGGTGCGAGAGCACCAAGAAAGCGGAAACGCAGGCGGCGGCTGGCGGGAGCGCGACCGCCGTCATCACACCGAAGATCGCGGTGAAGACGGCGGATGATCTGCCGCGGCACACGTACACGATCAGCGGCAAGGCGAGTGAATTTCTGGTGACGGACCAGCCGTTCAAGGCGTTTGTGGCGAAAGTGAAAGCGGATACGCAGGAGACGCTGGCGAAGTATGAGATCAAGGATCCGACGACGCTCTCCGGGTATTACGCGCTGCTGCAGCAGGTGGCGATGTTTGAGGGGGATACGGCGACGGCGGTGAAGTATGCGAACATGGTGCGCGACCTGGAGACCAAGGAAAGTAAGAAGTTGATGAGCGGCCAGATGATTCGCGCGTACGCGGCGGCAAAGGGTGCGGGGGCACCGGGGACGCCAGCGTTTGATGCGGAGTTCAAGAACACGCTGAAGAAGAATGTCGCGGCGTTGCCGATCGAGAAGGTGCGCGAGGAATTGACGAGCGCGCGAGGCCGGGCCCAGATTGTGAATAAGGAATTGCTGATGGGGAGCATCGCGGGTCAGTTGGACCCGGTGGTGGCGCAGCAGAATGGTGTGCTGTCGAGCGACCTGGCTAATGGGTTGATCGGGGCGCGCGTGACGCTGGACACGATGCTGCCGGTGATGCCCAAGATGGCGGAGGTGTATGGGGAGATTCTCGCGGCGAATCCGACGCAGCGCGCGGATACGTGGACACCGACGCTGGTGACGATTCCCCCCACTGCCGCCGGAAAGCCGGTGACGATCGCGGTGTGGGACAGCGGCGTGGATATGCCGATCTTTGAGAAGACGGGTCAGGCGTGGACCAACCCGCGTGAGACAGTGAATGGCAATGATGATGACAACAACGGCTACGTGGATGATGTGCACGGCATCGCGTATGACCTGCGCAACGACAAGGTGCCGGAGGTGTTGCACCCGATTTCGGAATTGAAGAGCCCCTTGCCCCTGATGGAAGGGAACATGAAGGGTCTTGGCGATGTTCAGTCTGGCATTGAGAGCAAAGAGGCGGATGCGTTCCGCTCGTACATCAAGACGTTGAAGCGTGAGCAGATCAGTCCTTTCCTTGAGGATCTGGGACTTTACGGAAACTACTCGCACGGCACGCACGTCGCGGGGATTGCCAGCGAAGGGAATCCTTTCGCGCGGATTCTGGCAGCGCGGATCACGTTTGATTTCAAAGAGATGCCGCAGGTGTGCCCCAGTGAGGAGATGTCGCGCAAGACTGCGCAGGCGGCGATCGACACGGTGAACTATTTCAAAGCGGCGGAAGTGCGGGTGGTGAATATGTCTTGGGGTGGTAGCCGCAAGGACATCGAGACTACGCTGGAAAAGTGCGGCATCGGCAAGACTTCTGAGGAGCGGGCGGAGATTTCCCGCAAGTTGTTCAATATCGAGAAGGAAGGATTGGAGCGGGCGATGCGTTCGGCTCCTGACATTCTCTTCATCTGCGCTGCAGGCAACAGCGACAACGACAATGACTTTGCGGAGTTGATCCCCAGCGGCTTGAAACTGCCCAACATGCTCACCGTGGGCGCGATCGATTCGGCGGCCAAGCCAACGGGATTCACGACGTTTGGCAAGGGTGTTCGTTTGTATGCCAACGGGTTTGAGGTTGATTCGTATGTGCCGGGTGGGAAGCGGATGAAGTTCAACGGGACGTCGATGGCTTCGCCCAATGCGGCGAACCTGGCGGCGAAACTGTTTGCCCTGAAGCCCACCCTCACCGTGCCGCAGGTGATCGAGTTGATGAACAAGGGTGCGGACCCGATGGTTGGGTATGAGGGCCGCTATGTGATCAACCCCAAGAAGACGATTGAGATGCTGGGGGCGACGAAGTGATGCGGAAACACCCCGTGATGTATCTTACATAACGCAAATGTGTCAAGGTTCAAAGTGAAACTTGCAAGACCCGCCCTGTCTATCGGGGCGGGTTTTTCGTTTTGCGACGGGCAGGTCAATGGCCAATGATCTCGCCACATGTCCACACCAATCCAAGCTCCCAATTGGCTCCCCACCGCCCAAGCCGCACTTGCCGCACGCAACATTGATGCGTGGCTGGTGCATGACTTTCGCGGGAACAACTCGGTTCTGACTGCGCTGTTGGGGAAGTCGTATTGGACGACGCGGCGGGTGGTCTTGATCGTGCCAGCGCGGGGTGAGCCGACACTGCTGGTGCACGCGATTGATGACAGTGTGCTGCGAAGTGCGCCGATCAAGCGCGAGTTGTACTTGTCATGGCAGGATTTCCGGGGTGCGCTGGCGCGGCATGGTGCGCAGTGGGCGCGGGTAGCGATGGAGTATGCGCCGGGGGCGATGCTGCCGGTGGTCTCGATCGTTGATGCGGGGACGGTAGAGTTTGTGCGCTCCCTGGGACTGGATGTGACCTCATCGGCGAATCTGGTGCAGACGTGCATCGCGCGGTGGAGTGAGGAAGCGACGGCGAATCATGAGCGCGCCTCCAAGGCGTGCGCGACGATCATGCAGGAGGCGTTTGGCAAGATTCGGCATGCGCTGAGTACGAATACCCCGACGACGGAGTATCAGGTGCAGCAATTCATCATGGATCGATTCAAGCAGGAGGGGCTGGAGACGGCGGACACGCCGATCGTGGGGATTAATGGGCACGCGGGGGACCCACACTTTGAAGTCTCCAAGGAGAATCCGTCAACTTTCAAGAAAGGCGATTGGGTGCTGATTGACCTCTGGGCACGGGTGCCGGGGGAACAGAACATTTTCAGCGACATCACATGGACGGGGTATTGCGGCAGCAGTGTGCCGGAGAAGCTGCAGAAGGCGTTTGATGCGGTGCTGGCGGGACGGGATGCCGCGATGAACCTGGTGATGGACTCTGCGAGGGCAGGAAAATCGCTGCAAGGATGGGAAGTGGACAATATCTGCTATGACACGATTGTGGGGCGAGGATTCAAAGATGGGATTCGCCACCGCACGGGGCACTCACTCAGCCCGGGACCGAAGGTGCATGGAGTGGGTGTGAATGTTGACAATCTGGAGACGCACGACACGCGCGAGTTGATTTCGGGAATCGGCTTCACGATCGAGCCGGGTGTGTATTACCCCGACTTTGGCATTCGCAGTGAGATCAACATGCACATGCACCCGACGCTTGGGGCGCGGGTGACAAGCTCGATTCAGCGCGAGGTGGTTCTGCTGGGGTGAGAACTCATGATGATACTCTTGCCATTGCTCGGCGTATGGGCGTGCTTCATGGTGGTGCTCTGGGCCAAGCGCGGCGATGGGCGGCGAGATCTGCGGCGATGCCCGAGGTGCTGGTATTCGATGGATGGGCAGGCGGGGTTGAAGTGTCCGGAATGCGGATATGCAGCGCGGATTGAAAGTGAGTTGTTTCAGCCGCGGAGCCACAGAGGAGTATTTCGGGCGGGTCTTGTGGTGATGGTGATGACGGCGGCGGCATGGATGTGGATGGTGATTCCGGGAGCGTGGACGAATAAGGTGCCGCGATTTGCCTTGCGGATCGCTCTGAACATGGCAGAACCGTATCGAGGAGTGCCGCGGACGCGTACGGAGATTGATCAGAGCGTGCCAAACAGGCAGTGGATGACTTCAGAGGTGGCTTGGTCGCGAGTGCTGTGGCAGCAGCAGGTGAACAACGTGATGCGGCAGTGGGCGGATGCGGTGATGGAGAAGAGTGGGCCGATTACCGCTGAGGAGTTGCCACATCTGGTGGAGTTGGCCAACCTGGCGAACGAGAGCTATGTGCAAACTGGAGGTTTGGCGCACGGCGAGGGGTGGATCTCGGATGTGGTGAAGATGGATGTGGCGCGAGTGCGTGCGAACTCGAGTGATCCGTGGGTGAAGTTGCGGGCCGAATGGGTGCTGAGTGATCTGCAGTATGTTGGCGGGGACTATTCGCACCGAATGGATTGGGGAGTGATTCCTGAAGAGGTGCTGCAGATGTCCTTGGCGCACTCGGATACAAACGTGCGGCTGTATGGTGTAGATCGAGTTGGGGTTGCCGCACGATTAAAGCTGATGACTCCGCGCAAGACGCAGTTTCCGCAGGTGGGTGACTTGGTGCGGCAGATGGCGGCGAGTGACCCGGATCTGGGAGTGCGCAGGCGGGCCAAGGATGTGGTGTCGTACATGGAGGCGTTCAACATCAAATGAAGAGCATGCGGCGACATCCTGATGAAGAGCCGGTTTTGTTTCCGAGGCCACGAAGTGTGACGCGCCAGAGTGGTGTGTTTCATATTGGAACGAACGGACTCGCACTCGCGGTCAAGGTGCGCCATGGTGAGATGGATGGCCCAGGCCACTACAGCATTCATGTCAACGACTTGGTGGAGATCACGTGCGCGGATGCCGAAGGAGAACGCGCAGCGCGGACGACTCTGCGTCAATTGCACGTGCAGTATGGCCAAACATGGCCTCGCCTGGAGATTTATGATGGGCCGGAGTTCGCAACGCGAGGCGTGATGCTGGATGTGTCGCGGTGCCGCGTGCCGACGATGCGGGAGTTTTTCGAGATCATCGATCTGCTGGCATTGTTGAAATTCAATCACCTGCAGTTGTACACCGAGCACGCCTTTGCGTATTTCGGGCATGAGGAGGCGTGGCGGGGCTGGTCGCCACTCACGCCGAGTGAGATTCAGCGATTGGATGCATATTGCCGGGGCAAAGGGATGGCACTGGCAGCGAACCAGAACTGCTTTGGGCATCTGGCGCATTGGCTGAAGATGCCCAAGTATCAGCATCTTGCGGAGACGCATGGGGAATGGATGTTTGATGTGTGGCCACGGTCGGGGCCGTTTTCGCTGTGCCCGACGGATGAGAAATCCGTGGACTTCGTGCGTGATCTACTCACGCAATTGTGCCCCAATTTTTCGAGCCCGATTGTCAACATCGGATGCGATGAGACGTATGACGTGGGATTTGGTCGCTCGCACGAAGCGGTGCAGACGCGGGGGCGGCACGCGGTGTACGCGGAGTTTGTGTCCAAGGTCTGTGACATCACGCGCGAACTGAATCGACGACCGGCGTTCTGGGCGGATATCGCGTTGCATGACCCCGAAACGCTGGACCAACTGCCGCAAGATCTGATTGCATTGTGCTGGGGGTACGAGCCGGATTCACAGTTTTACGAATGGGCGAAGGAGTGTAACAGCCGCGGCATGGAGACCTGGGTGTGCCCGGGGACGAGTTCGTGGTGCAGCGTCACGGGACGGAGTGCGGAGTCTCTTGAGAACATCCGCCGCGCTTCCGTGCCGGATATCGAAGCCGTCGCGGAGGGATTTCTCATCACTGACTGGGGAGATCGCGGCCATCATCAGACGTGGCCGATTTCGCTGTTGGGAATTGCGCGAGCGGCCCAGGCGGCGTGGAATCCAGATTCACTCCTTCATCCGGATTTAGATGCCGCGATTTCGCAGTGGGCATATGGGGATGCGAGTGGAGAGATCGCAGGATTGGTGCATGAGATCGGGGATATTGACTACCCGATTCGGCAGATTGCGGGGAAGTTGACGCGGCCGAATGATCCGAAACCCGCGCCACGACTGTTGAATCAATCTGCACTCTTTGCAGACTTGTGGAAGCCGTGGGATCAGGGAGTGGAGATTGCGCCGCTGGCGATGTGGCATGAGGCGGCTGAGCGGTTGCACGACTGCCGCGTAAAGCTGGGGAAGAGCAACGCATCGGCATTGATTCGCGATGAAGTCGGGCACACGCTGGATTGTGCAACGCTGGCGCTGACCCGGGCGATGTTGCGGCGAAAGCCGAACGCGACATCGGGCGAGATCACGGCACTGGAGCCGCAACTTCAGCACATCATGCAGGAACACGCGCGGCTGTGGCCGATTCGATCCCGCTCGGGGGGATTGGAGCAATCTCTGGAGTTCTATCGCACGATCGGAAAGACGCTGGTGCCGCGATGAATGCCGAACCTAGTGCGGAGGGAAACAGGACGCGGTTGGTGGTGGGTTGCATGAGTGGGACGAGTGTGGATGGATTGGATGCGGCGCTTGTGGAGGTTTCCGGGACTGGGTTGATGATGAAGGCGCGAGTGCTGCACACGGCATCGCGGACGCTCGGGACGCTGGGGCCGATTTTGCGGAAGATGGTGGATCAGCACCTGATGAGCGCTGGGGAGATGGCGCGGGCGATGACGGAGTTCTCGCTGCTGCATATTGCCGCGATTCGTGAGGCGTGCGGCGGGAAGAATCCGGATCTGATCTGTGTGCATGGGCAGACAGTGTTTCATGCTCCCCCACATTCGTGGCAGATGCTGCAACCGTCACCGATCGCGCGGGTGTTTGGGTGTCCGGTGGTGTATGACTTGCGGGCGGCGGATATCGCGGCGGGGGGCCAAGGGGCACCGATCACGCCGCTGGCGGACTTGGTGCTGTTTGGGGATGAGAAGCGGCGGCGGGGCGTGGTGAACCTGGGTGGATTCTGCAATGTGACGCTGCTGCCGCGGAGTGAGGGGAGTTTGGAGAGTCAGCGCGATGGGATTGTGGCGCGGGATGTGTGCGCGTGTAATCATGTGCTGGATTTGATCGCGAGAGAGCGTTTTGGCGTGCCGTTCGATGAGCAGGGGTCGGCGGCGGCGGGTGCGAATCAGATTGACGGTGAGGCGTTGGATGGGTTGCGGGCTCTGGTGCAGGGGCAGGCCAAGAGTGGGCGTTCGCTGGGGACGGGGGATGAGTTGTTTGCGTGGTTGCAGAAGTGCTCGGGCGTGCCGGGAAACGTGCTGGCACGGACGGCGTGCATGGCGATTGCGGAGACGATTCTGGAGGTGTGCGGCGAAGTGGAAGTGCTGATCCTGGCTGGGGGAGGGACACGGAATGAGGCGCTGGTCGGGTTTGTGAGGGAAGGGGCACGAGATCGGGAGCAGGTGGTGCTGCTGTCGAGCGATGTGGGGATTGATGTCTCGGCGCGAGAGTCGGCGTGCTTTGCGGTGCTGGGAGCGTTGTGCCAGGATGGAGTGCCGATCACGCTGCCGCAGGTGACGGGGGTGAAAGTGGCGCCGGTGAGTGGGAGTTGGGTGGGGAGAGAGAGGCAATAGGCACTTGGCACGAGGCATGAGAGGAAGGCAAATACCAAAGGCCAGATAGCCAAGAGAAAGGCAAAGGAAAGCACACCGGTCGGGAGACCGGTGTCACCCAAGCCAGGAAACACCAAAGCAGGTCATTCCTACCGTTTGCAGCATGTTGCCACCTGATCGATCACACATTCTGACCGAGATGCGGAACCCGATGAGCGCGGGGATTCATCGGCAGACGGTGGATGAGATTCTGCGGACGATTCAGCAGGCGGATCGTGAAGTGCTGGATGCGGTGGCGGCGGCAGGACCAGCGGTTGCGAGGTTTGTGACGGCGGTGGAAGAGACGTTTATCGCCGGAGGGAGGCTGATTTATCTGGGGGCTGGGACGAGTGGGCGGCTGGGCGTGCTGGATGCTTCTGAGATTCCACCGACGTTTCAACTGCCTCCGGGGCGGATCATTGGGATCATCGCGGGAGGTGATGGGGCGCTGCGGGTCTCGAGTGAGGGGAAAGAAGACGACCCGCGTGGGGCGGTGGAGGCATTGAGCGCGTTGGGGCTGTCGCGGATGGACACGGTGCTGGGGATCGCGGCGGGAGGAACCACGCCTTATGTACTGGGGGCGCTGGCGTTTGCCAAATCGATTGCGAATCCGCCATTGACGGGGATGCTGTCGTGTGCCCCGATATCCACCCCCCCCCACTGCGATCATCTGATCGTGGCGGCGACGGGGCCGGAGGTGGTGACGGGCTCGACGCGCATGAAAGCGGGGACGGCGACGAAGCTGATTCTGAATCAGATTTCGACAACGTTGATGATTCGATCCGGGCGGGTGTATGAAAACCTGATGGTGGATGTGAAGGCAACGAATGAGAAGTTGCGAGATCGAGCGGCGCGGATTGTCGGCATACTGACGGGTCTGGATCGCGGGGCGGCGCTGGCGAAGGTGGACGAGGCCGGGGGGAGTGTGAAATTGGCGGTGGTGATGGCACGAAAGGGCGTGTCGGCTGTGGAGGCACAGACGCTCTTGAATCATGCGGGTGGGCATCTGTACAAGATTCTGGGGTGAGGCGTACCCTTGGGCCCATGCATCGCATCATTCATATCGGCGTCGGCCCTCTGGGACAACGGATCATCGGCGAACTGACGGAGCGGAAGCTGGCGCGTGTCGTCGCTGCGGTGGATTCCTCAAGTGAACTGGCGGGAAAGCCGTTGGCAAGGTTTGTGCCCCAGTTTGATGAGGCATTGACGATTGCGCCATCGCTGGAAGCGGTGAGTGACTGGTCGCGATTTGATGCGGCGATGGTGACGACATCGAGTGATCTGGTCGCGTGCGCGGATACGTTTCGAGCGTTGTTGCGCCAAGGCAAGGCTGTGGTGAGCACGTGCGAGGAACTGGTGTATCCGTGGCTGCGGCACGTGGGTCTGGCGGAAGAACTGGATGCACTGGCCAAGCGGCACGGGGGGCGACTGCTGGGAACGGGTGTTAATCCGGGTTTCCTGATGGATCATCTGCCGAGCGTGCTGACGGCGGTGTGCAAGAACGTGCGGACGATCAAGTGCCTCCGGATTCAGGACGCATCGAGCCGGCGGGTGCCGTTCCAGAAGAAAATCGGGGCGGGAATCACCGAAGCCGAATTCGCCAAGCGCGTGAAGGATGGGACGCTGAGGCACGTGGGGCTTGGTGAATCCCTGCACTTTATTGCTCACTATGTGGGGCTGAAGATTGAACGGTGGGAAGAGGACATTGCTCCGGTGCTGGCGAGCCGCGATCTGAATTGTGCGATCGGGCCGATTGCCAAGGGGACGCCGAGTGGCGTGCGGCAGACAGCGCGAGGATATTTTGACGAGCACACGGTGATTGAACTGGAGTTTCAGGCGGCGATCGGGCAGAGTGATCCGCATGACCGGGTGGTGATCGACGCCGATCCGCCGATTGACTGCGTGATCCATGGGGGAGTGCATGGTGATCTGGCGACGTCGGCGATTGCCTGCAATGCGATCGGGCGGCTGCTCGCCGCGCCACCGGGATTGCACACGATGGCGAGCATTCCCAGCGTGGTGCACGCGCCCAGCGGGAAGTGAACCGTTGATCGGCGGAGAGCCGATATCGTTGGCGTATGCCACGAGTTCCCAATAGCGAATTGACTGCGACGAACGCGATTTTCCCCGTGAACGGCTTGCCGCGTAGGGTGTTGAACTTTGCGGGGTGCAATTACTTGGGCTTGGCGCATGAGCCGCGGGTGCATGCGGCGGCGATTCGCGGCATGGGGCGGTATGGATTGACCACGACGGCAAGCCGCGAAACCACGGGGAATACCGACGCGCACACGGGGCTGGAGAGGGAACTGGCGGAGTTTTTGGGGATGGATTCGGCGATTCTGACGACGGAGGGGTACACGGCGAATATGGCGTTGTGTGAGGCGTTGGGGCAATCTCACAAAGTGGCACTCATTGATGAGAAGTCGCATCGTTCGGTGGGGCACGCGGCGGAAGCGAGTGGGATGCGCGTGATGCGGTATCGGCATCGGGATGCGGCGCATGCGGCGGAGCTGGCGAGGACGGCCGCACGCGAGGTGGGCGCGGATGGGGTGGTGATTCTGACGGATGGGGTGTTTACTGCGGATGGGGTGATTGCGCCACTGCGGGAATTGGTGAAGGCGCTGCCTGGGGCCGGGTCGGTGCTGGTGGTGGATGATTGCCACGGGTTCTGCGTGCTGGGTCAAAGTGGGCGCGGGACGTGTGATCATCTGGGAGTGCGTGACCCACGCATCGTGATCACGACGACGCTTGGGAAGGGATTAGGGTGTTACGGGGGCGTGATCGCGGGAGCGAAGGAAGTGATAGATCGCGTGCAGCAAGGCGCGCGGATCTATCGAGGAACGACGCCGTGCCCACCACCGCTGATTGAAGCGGCACGCGAGGCGGTGCGGGTGTTGATTGAACGGCCGCAATTGTCTAAGAAGTTGCTGGAGCAGGCGGCATACCTGCGTAAGGGGTTGACGCGGTGCGGCGTGAAACTGAATGATGCACCGACGCCGATTCTGGCGTTTGTGTTGGATAGTGAAACGCAAATGGATGAGGTGAGTGCTGGCTTGCTGCAGCGCGGTGTGTTTGCGCCGGTCATTGAGTATCCGGGGGGCCCGGCGCAAAGGTACTTTCGCATCACGCTGACGGCGGAACATACGCGCGAGCATCTGGATCAATTGATTGAGGGATTTGCCACGTTGCTGGATGCGAAGACACTTGTTGCTGCGTGATGGGATGGCGAGTTAGCGCACAGGGCTATCTCACTAAACCCAGGATTTCGAGATGGCGATCGGTGCCAAGAACGTTGGCCAAATAGACACGTCCCTCGACGTTGATGTGAATCGGAGAATCGGCTCGAGCAGGTGATGATCCGAGCCAGATCCATTGAAATTGCCAGGGCTGCACATCGTGCGCACACAGCACCTGAATGGGTTGCCCGGCGGAGGCCTGCAACGCCGCTTGCGAGAGAAGGCCCGAGACGTCGTCAAAGGCGATGATGTGATCTGGCTTGTGGGTGTTGATGGCGGATGAGATACCGCTTATCCATGCAGCAAGTGAATCGGCTGAACAATGGGTGTGACGGCGCGATCCCTCGGGATCGCCACGGAGGCACACTGTGTGTATGGTGACGCCTTGTTCAGTGAAGGAACGCAGCATTCCGGGAAATTCGGTCGACGGTGAATCTGCATCGCGAGAGACGAGGAGAACTCGTCTCCAGCCACGGGGATTGACGGAGCCTCGGATAGCTCGCGCGGCTATTTCGCGGAGCTCTGGCCGAGGGTCCTGATCTGGCGCCACCCCGGCAAAGGTGGCGAGGAGTTCTGGACAGGTCTCACAATCCTGATCCTGAATCCCTGAGCCAGCAACCATGGCTTGCGCGATGGTCAAGTCGTCCCATGTTCGATTGGCTTGGGCCAAGGGACCAACTTGCCATGGAAAGCCGATGTGGGTCAAGAGACCCGCGGCAGCACGATCGGAAATCAGCGTTGCGCTGGCAAGAATGGGGCTGATTGTGTCACTGGAGTGCCATAAGACACTGGCGACGCTGTCGCTGCCTGTGCCGATGAGAACGCGGTGTGCGGCCTCTTTGAGATTCGTGAGCCCGAGGGTGATCGCGCGTCGGGGTTGCGAGCCATCAGCGGCAAAGACCAGTCGAGTGCGTGAGTCGCTCCAACCGTTGATTTCGTTCTGGCCGAGTTGGCCACTCTGCCGGGCGCGGAGGAGGACCAGGTCTATGCCGCCAAGTTCGGCGATGCGATTCTCGATAGAGGAGCAGAAGGCGGGAAGAGACTCTCGCTCGCCTCCTTCCAGCGACCAGATGTTGGCACCGCAGATGTCGGTGCGGGTCTGCAGGAAGTGGCGGAGGTGGGCAGACTGGCTCATCACGCCGGATGGCGACGGCCACCAATCCCAGACGGGGATAGCGGCGACATTGGCGAGGGAGAGGGTGCTGGCATTCACGCGGGATGCCAATTCGTCGAGGACCAACGTGACGGCATCAGGGATGTCGGAGGGAGAGGAAATGTCGAAAGCCAGAAGGGCAAGCCGCCCCTCGGCGGCGCGGCGGCGAATGACCGCCTGAATCTGGTCGGCAGCGTGTGCCGCGGCTTGGGTGGCAAAGGGAAAAACCTGCACGCGAGATTGGTTGGTGTTGGACACTGCGGGGTGATCGTTGGCAGGGTGGGCAGAGGGCATCGGCTGCGAGGCGGGTGCAAGGAAGTCGAGTTTGACGGGTTCCCGCGATACCCTCGGCGAGTGAAGATGGAGTTGTCGGAAAGGTATTGCCGCCGAATCACGCGCCAAAGAGCGCGGAACTTTTATCTTGGGTTGATGTTGACGCCCCAGCCCAAGCGGGCGGCGTTGTATGCGGTGTATGCGTGGATGCGGTGCGCGGATGATCTGGCGGATGATTCGCCTGGGCCGATTACGGGTGGATTGCGCTTGGACGCGTTTGAGCAGCAGACTGCCGCGACACTGGATGCGGCGGGGACGCTGGTGGATACGGATGCGTTGTGGCCGAGCGTTCAGCAGACGATGCGCGAGTATCCGATTCAGCGGGTGTGGCTGGATGAGGCGCTGGCCGGGTTGCGGGCGGATCAGGGGGGGACGACCATTCACACACGGGGGGATCTGGATCGCTATTGCCATGAGGTTGCGGGGACTGTGGGGATGATCTGCACGGCGATCTGGCGGTCGGATGTGCCTCGACATGAGGGAGAATGGCCAAGGGCTTTGGAGTTTGCGCGAGTGCGGGGATTGGCGTTTCAATTGACGAACATTCTGAGAGATGTTCGCGCGGATGCGGAGTTGCGACCGGCGAGGTCGTACTTGCCATTGGACTCGTATGTGGAGTTTGGTTTGACTCTTCAGGATCTATTGGCGTGGCGCGATGAGAGGAAGTGCGCAGCGCTCATGGGATACTGGGTGCAGGAGGCGCGGCGCTTGTATGACGCGACGGCGGAACTGGAGTTGTTGATTCCAGCTGAGTGCAGACGCTCGCTGGTGACGATGACGCGCTTGTATCGAACGCTGCTGGAGCAGATTGGCGAAGAGCCGCGGTCGGTGGTGTCTCCAGAGCGGGTGCGGGTAGCGACGTGGCGGAAGTTGAGCATACTCATGTCGTCGATGCGGACACCTCAATCGGTTAAATCACCAACCCATGCGACTGCCTGAGCACCATTCAATCTTGATTCTGGGCGCGGGGCTCGCGGGCCTGGCGGCGGGTGTGACGTTGGCACGTGAGGGCGTGGCGTGCACGATCTTGGAAACGCGCAAGCACTTGGGGGGTCGCGCGGCGAGCACGATTGACCCGCGCAGCGGAGAAGAGATTGACAACTGCCAGCATGTGGCGCTGGGGTGTTGCACGCAGTATCTAAGGTTTTTGCACGAGATCGGGTCGCTCAAGCATCTGGAGTGGACACAGGAGCAACACTGGATTCATGCGGCGATCGGGGCGAGGGAGCATGCAACCCCAAGCGTTTCACGGATTGGCAATGCCCCACTGCCTGCGCCGTTGCAGGGAGTGCCGTCGCTGTTGGGCGCGAAGTTTCTCTCTTTTCCGGCAAAACTCGCGGCGATTCAACTCGCAACCCAGGTATTGCTGACGGATCGGCGGAGAATGGCAGACCTCACTTTTTCGCAGTGGCTGCTGCAAGTGGGTGTGGATTCGCCGGAATTGGTTGAACGACTGCTGACGCCGATCATCGTGAGCGCGTGCAACTGTCTGCCTAAAGAATGTGGTGCGGATGTTGCGTTGCACGTGCTACAGGATGCGATCTTTGCTTTGCCATCAGCGAGCGAGATTGGTGTGAGCAGGGTGCCACTTTCGGTGCTGTATGAGCCAATCCCGGAAATTCTGGCACGGGCAGGGTCGCAGTTGCACACCGGGGTGAGCGTGCAGGAGTTTGATGAGCGGCAAGTGACGATTTCCGTAGGCACGACGATGCAAACGGTGACCGCAGATCGGGTGATTTGTGCGTTGCCATTCGAGAGGGTGTTGACATTGGCCTCGGCGGAACTCAAGCGTGCGGATCGGCGGTTCGAGGCACTGGCTGACCTGAAACACGGGCCGATCCTGGGTGTGCACCTGAAGTTTGCCGAGCCCGTGTGCCCTCATCCGCACGCGGTGCTGGTGGATCGCCCGACGCAATGGGTATTTCGCAAAGATGATGCCGGCAGACATCTGCACTGTGTGATCTCTGGTGCAACCGAGTGGATGGAGTTGACGGAAGCGCAAATCGTCGAGCGGGTGTGTGCGGATCTGGTGGCGTGCTTTGGCACTGTTGCCCAGCAAAAGCCGTTGTCGGCGCGGGCGATCAAGGAGCGCCGGGCGACGTTTGTACCTTCGCCGAGTTCGTATCGCGCTCGGCCGAGCGTCGAACCAGTGGCAGTCGGGGGTGTGCTGTTGGCGGGGGATTACACGCAGACGGGGTGGCCGGCGACGATGGAATCGGCGGTGCGGTCGGGGGCGATGGCTGCGGCGGTGGCAATGGGTCGTGCGCCGGATGCCTTTCTGGAACCGGCGTTGGGCAGACCTTTACTGACAAGATTCCTGCCGCCATTCCTACAGTCTGACTCACATTGAGGGAGTTTGCATGGCATTGGCTCAATCCAAACCCAAGGCGATTCTGGCGGTGGTGATCAATCTGGTCATCATCGGGTTTCTGGTCAAGACTTTCATTCTGAACCCCAAGCCGCAGAATGGGGCTCCGGCGTTGCCGAAGGGGGATGGGGCGGCGAGTACGCAAACGCCTGGGGCCACTTCTGCGCCGACATCTGGTGCGGCAACCACGCCAGCCGCGGCGAAGCCACCAACGGTGTCCAAGGCCCCCACTGACGCTTCGACGCCGTCAAAAATAGATTCGTCGAAGATTGACACGTCTGCGATTCGCGCTGGATTGTTCTCTGCCATGAACCCGCCCCCATCCAAGCCCGCCGGAGCCGTGCGCATCGCCTTCTACAACGTGGAGAATCTCTTTGACAATCGCGCGGATGGAAACTCCAAGGCAAGTGATGAGAAGCCCAAGCCACACAAGGAGGGGCTGGCACTGGCGATTCACGCAGTGAACCCCGACATTCTGGCGTTGAGTGAGATTGAATCGCTGGATGCTCTCAAGGAATTCCGTGATCAGTATCTGGCAGATCTGGGATATGTGCATGTGGCGAGCATTGATGCAGGCGACGGGCGCGGTATCGAACAATCGGTGCTATCGCGTTTTCCGATCAGTGGTGTGAAAAACTGGGTGGGTTCGCCTCTGGAGGGGGTCCACCAGATTGACAACGCCGAAAGCCGCATCAAGATGGGTGATCCGTTGAAATTGCACCGATCGCCCTTGCGAGCGGTGGTGACGATTCCGGCGAGCGCATCGGGAACGGGAGCGGATGTGCCACTGGTGGTGTATGTGATGCACCATAAGGCGGGACGGGAGTTTGATTACTGGCGCGAGGCGGAGGCCAAGTTTGTCATCAGCAAGGTGAAGGAAGATCTGAAGCCCAATGCGTTGGTGGCGTTGATGGGGGATTTTAATTCGTTTGCGCGTGACGCCGCGGGGCGGTTGTATACGGCGGGAGGAATGTCGGACTGCTTTGCGGATCGGACGCGGGACGCGACGTGGGCAACACACGAATCAGGACGACCGATTGACCATATTTTCGCTTCGGCAGCGCTCGCCAAAGCGGTGGTGCCGAACACGCGGATCATCTATGGCACGCCGGTGCGGCCGCCACGGTCGGATTGGAACACGACTCCAGCACCCAAGGGATATGCCAGCGATCACTTTCCGATCAGCATTGACGTGAAGTTGAATTGACGTGATGCTGCGTCAGGTGGTCTTAGAACATCGGCCTGCGATTAGTTCGACGGGGCCTGGTCGGGTGCTGAACCAGGCTTGCTATCCATGCCCGGCAAGGGCTGGAAGGTGCCGTCAGGGGCCACACGCAGCTGGTCAGATTCCAAAAGGTAGTTGAGTACCGCTATGCGCAGATCGGTGCGGGCCTGATCGCGATCGTTCTGGGCACGGAGGAGATCGTTCTGGGAATCGACGATGCGCTGGGGCTCGACCTCATCGGCCTTCAACTGCTGTTCTTCGAGACGGCGCTCGTTAATCTTCACCTGCTGCTCAGCCAGTGACAACTGATTGCGGGCCAGATCGATGCGGCGGAGTGCCGACCACACAGCGACGACAATGTCATCACGCGCTTTGGCGTAGTCGCGTTTGCGGGCTTCGAGAGAGATCAGGGAACGCTTGAGCCCGAGCCGCTCGATCTCCCTATCCAGGGGCAGGCCGAGGGTGATGCCAGCGGAGTAGTCCAGATCGTCGGGCTGAAGAGAGAGTCCGCCGTTGCGTTTATCAGGGTCAGTGGGCAACGAAGTCGACGCCGTGAAATCCAATGATGGGAGCAACTGGTCCTTGGCATTGGAGACGCCACGCTGCGCATCATCGAGACGGTCGCGCTGGGTTTGCAGATCGAGTCGATAGTCCAAAGCGAGTTCGCCGGCTTTTTCAAGCTCGATCTGGGGCTCGGGGAGTTCGAAGCGAATTTCACCCAACACGACGGAATCCTGAGGCTTGAGGCCCAGTCGAATCTTAAATCGATCGAGCGCGAGGCGATAGGACTCATTGAGACTGGCGAGCTGAGACTGCGCGCCCAGCACCTGATTCTGCGTGATGCTGCGCTGGAAGGGAGGGCGACGACCCGCCTCCACGCGAGCCGCCTCGGCTTCGTCGATCTTGCGAAAGCTATCCAGCGACTTTTCCTGATTGAGAATGCGGCTGCGCTGCTGAATCAGGTTGAAATAATCCTGCGCCAGATTCACCAGATAGCGGCGACGGAAACGTTCAAACTCGCGTGCCGAATAGATCAGATCGCGCTCGGCCTGAATGATGTCTTCGCGGGCCACAGTGCCGAAACCACGAAGGAGGGGGATGGAAGTAGAGAGAGCGAGTTCGCTGGATTGGCGATACCTGCCACTGGCCTGTTCGCGGAGTTGCTGGGTGGCGCGGGTGATCCAGCGGGCCTCGACCTCGCCACCGAAGGGAAGGCGCTGGGTGAGGCGCATGGTGTTGATGACGGAAAGCGCGTGCTGGAAATCACCATCCGCACCAGAGCCGGAGATGCCAGCGAACGTGTCGTTGAACAATCGGGGCGACCAGCGATGACGCTCCGTGAGCAGGCGGATGGCGGAAAGGAGGTACTCCTCCTGCGCGGTCAGGTATTCGCGGCCAGTGATCTGACCTTGTCTCCACGCGCTAGGGAGATCGATCTTCAGAGCGTCACCAGTTGGTGCGACCGAGTAACTCTGCAAGCGAGCCGCCACATCGCGCATTTCGTCAGCGGCCTGATACTGCAAGGAGCCAGCATCGGGGTTGGTTGTATTCGGCGTTTTGTTCAAAGCCCGCAGGCGATCAGCACGCTCGACGGAAGGAACGGCTGTTGTGCGAGACGGAGCGCCCGCCCCCCCACCCATGCGTTTGGCTTGGTCGCCAACGACGTTTGCGAGTCGCTTATCGATCGCCTCCATGCTCGTTGCGCACCCCTGAAGGAGCAGACAGGCAACGATCAGGCCCGATAAGTTCCAGTGTTTTTGATTGGTTTGTTCGGTTTTGGTTTGCATTTAGAAGGAGATCTGTACGAGAGATTTGCCGACAGTGTATCGAGTTCTCAGGGAGATGTTTGGAGAACTGTTTTCCGCCGCCTATTGTTGTCCCACTTCAAAAATCGTGCTTTTGGGAGGGGCGAAGGACCGCCATCGACACCGCCAAGAGCACCAAGATTCGGGTTTCGGCAGGGACGCCGGCGCCTCCGGAGATCCCTCAGACATGCCAACGGTGACGTGTGATGGTCGGAGTTTCATGCTCGACGGGCGCCGTATCTGGCTGGTCAGCGGGACAATTCCCTATGCCCGGATTCCTCACGAGTCGTGGGCGGACCGCATCCATGCGGCTCGCTTAGCCGGGCTGAACTGTATCGACACATCGGTGGTCTGGTCACGACATGAGCCGCGGCCGGGTCAATTCGAATTCAGTGGCGACAACGACCTGCGGCGGTTTGTGCAATTAGTGCAACGAGCCGGCATGTACTGCATCCTGCGCGTCGGTCCCTTCATTGGGCAGCGGCACGATCTGGGCGGGCTGCCGGCGTGGCTGCTGGATATTCCCGGTGTGCGGTTGCGGACCAACAACACTCAGTTCCTAGAAGCTTGCTCACGCTACTTTGCCCAGGTTGCTGAACAGGTGCGGGATTTGCAGGCAAGTGCCCCCGGTGCTGGTGGGCCGATTCTGCTCTTTGGGCTGGAGTCCAAGTGGTCGTGTTCGCTGGCTCCGCTTGCGGAGTCGTATCTTGGCGAGTTGCAACGCTATTTGCGTGAGTCTGGGTTGGAGCTGCAGACGATCAACGACAACAACCTTTGGCAAACGGCTGAGGGGCAGTTGGATGGGTGGGCCGGGTCAGAGAATCTGCTGTCGATGATGAGGCAGTTGGCGGTGGTGCGAGGGGACCAACCGCGGATTGTGGTGGATTTCAATATCTCAGATGACCACGCCGTGTGGGGCAAGGAAGACCCCAAGCCACGTTCGCCGGATGCGTTGCAGAGGCGTTTGGCGGAGATTCTGGCAGGTGGCGGGCAATTCAATATTCAACCCTTTGCCGGTGGCACATTCTTTGGCACCGAGGCGGGTCGGTCGGCGGACAGTGTGGATGGGTTTTACACGTCGTCGGATGATGAGCACGCTCCGATCGGTGAAGCGGGCGCACCAGGGTCGACATTTCAGGCGATCCGGCGGATCAGCACGTTTGCCTCGCGATTCAGCCGCGTGCTCGCACACCTGGAACCTTCGTACCAGCCGGTCGTGGCAGACCCTTCCTTTGCTGTCGCAGGCGAAGGCAAACGCAAGTCCAGCCACAGCGGCGTGAAGGTTGTGCATACGACGGGCCCCCAGGGCGGCATCGTGTTTGTCTTTGGCGATGAGCATGCCGATCCGTCGGAGCCGGGGTCGCGAACGACCGCACTCGTGCTGGCGGATGGATCGCCGTTGCCGATCAATCTGGGACGCCAGTCGGTGGGTTGGTACCTTCTGGATGTGAATGTCGCGGGTCGCTCACGGATTGATTTCACCAATCTGTCATGCCTTGGTATGGCGGGCAAGATCGTCACGCTTTTTGGCCCGGCATCGTTCCGAGGCACACTGAGCGTGAATGGCTCAAACGTGGATGTCGACGTGCCCGCCAAGGGTGCCAAGACGCCTGAGGTCTTTGAGCACGAGGGGCTGATCTTCGTGGTCGTCAATGAGGAGCAGTGCGATCAGACGTACTTTGACGGCGAGGCGGTGTTCGTTGGCGTGCTGGGTGTGACCAGCGATGGCAAGCCTGTGGGTTCGCCCGGGCAGAAGACTTGCCTGCGCATCAATCCAGCCGGAGAGATGAACCCGGTGCCGGTGGTGCATGCCGCCGAGCACAAGTCTCATCATGTATCGATCGCGCATTGGTCATGCGCGCAGATGCACAGCTATACCGATGGATCATCGGAGCGTTACGCGAGTATTGACGGTCCGGGTTCGCTGACGGCGCTTGGAGCGCATGATTCGTACGGGTGGTATCGGATTCAATTCCCCGGCCACGGAACGCACAAGGCAAAGTTGGCGTTTCCAGGTTCTGGCGATCGCCTGCACCTTTTTGTCGATGATCACGAAACTGCGGTGTATGGGCCCGGTCCGGGCGGATCATCTGAAGCGTCACTGCAACTGAAGAAGGGTGGCCAGCAACTGGTGGTTCTCGCTGAGAACTTTGGCCGCTTCTGTGGCGGCATGCACATGGAAGAGCCCAAAGGGCTGTGCAGCCATATCTTCGAAGCCGTGCCCTTCAAGCCCGGCAAGCCAAAGATCACCCGCGAAGATCCCATTGAGGTTCTGGCATTCCGCGCACCGGTGTGGGATGTCCGCGAAGGGGATTGCACCAGTCCCTTCCGCCTGACGTGGAGCATTCCGCGGCAAACAAAGCGCGTGGGAATCATGGTCCGCAGCCACGGCCTGCCAATACGGGCCTTGCTCGTGGTGGGTGGCAAACCGATCGAGCTGCTTGATGAAGCAGGTCCGGCCAAGATTTTCATTTCTGAAGAGACGCTGGGGAGAGCTCCCTCCACAGTGCAACTGGCACTGATCCCATCGGATCAGATGGCGCTGAACAGCGAGGAAGAGGTTGAATCAATCGCTTCGCTTGTGACAGATCGCCTGGCGTTTGATGAACTAACCGAGAACCTGAGCGAGCATGCCGAGTGGGCCTTTGCCAAGTGGGAAGAGCCGAGCGCCTCAGAGTTTGCTCCGGTCAAGAACAAGCCAACAGGCCCGACATGGTGGAAGGGAACATTTCGATTGCCGAATGTTTCGACCACGGCAGTTCCTGCATACCTGGAACTGGATGGGTTCAGCAAGGGGCAGGTGTCGCTCAACGGTCGCCCCGTCGGTCGCTTCTTCCTCGCGACGGCGAATGGAACCAAGGTCGGTCCGCAGACGCGATACTTTGTCCCCGCTTCGTACCTCAAGCCCGGTCAGGAAAACGAGATCATGGTCTTTGATGAGCATGGTGGCAACCCCGGCAAGGTGCGACTGAGCTTTGATCACGAGCAGCACCCGATCGCTGCACTTGTGCGAGGATGAATAGGTGCTGATTGATGGATGGATGCACCGCGGGCTCATCGTCCGCGTGGTTTGCCATCGATGGGTCCGCCGCAACCAGCGCAGCCGGGTTCCCTCGCTTGAGCGAGTCGGCCGCAATACACGCAGAAGCGTGGCACGGTGGGGTGGTCGCGAAATTGCGAGCGATTGGCGGGTTGGAAACGTGCTGCACCGCGTGACGCGGTGCCGCGCCCGTTGGTGGCAATGGCGATGACGGCCATGAGTGCCAAGCCGATGGGCACGACACCGAGGAGGCCGAGTCCGTTACGAAAGGCGGCACCAGACATCGCCAGCGCAATACCGACGAAAAGGACCATAAAGAACATTGCTGCGCAGCCAATCGGTTGTCGGTGCGCGGCGGAGTTCATGGCAAGTGGGCCGCCCGAGTGAGCAACCGGCGATGAATTGGCCATAGTGCCCATGATCATGGCGGGAATCAGAAAATCTGCTGCAGAGGTTGTGGAGCCGGAATGACCAGATGCTCCTCCGCTTGCAACAAATCCTGTGCTGTTGAGGCCCTGGCCGCCAGCTGCCTGACTTGACAACCCACCAGGTCCCTGCGGCGGACCTTGCATTCCATCCACGTAAAGCATCTGTTGCGGCGGATCGATCGCGCCATCGGGCCCCTCGAGTGGTGGTCCGTAGTCTGCCGAATGGTCTTGCGATGAAAGATCGGGAGTGGAATCCACTCCGCCATCGAAACCGCTATCAAATCCACCATCAAAGCCGCCGCCGAAATCGCCATCTGACATGCAACACCCCTTTGCTTGTCGATCTGGTGAACGGTGACAAATTGACCGCGGCGTGACCGCAGTCAGCGTGCTCTGATTATTGGGAAAATCGGGCAAGGACTTGCAGGCGCAGATGACCAGCCGTTGCGGTCAAAGCCGGCCGACACTTGTCAAAGCAGATTGCACACTCAAAGTGCTTCCGCTTCGGATTTACTCTTTCGCGACTTTGGCTTGTTGGGTTCGGCGAGCTGCTGCTTGAGGTCGTCGTTCACATACAGATAGCAGCGGCAATTGGTGCACATGGTGATCTTGCCACTGGCCAGGAGGCCGTTGACCGCCTGCACGGGAATCAGCATCATGCAGCCGCCACAAGTGAACTCCTGATCTTTGCGACTCTGGAGTTCGACATGAGCGACGGTGTCTTCGCCACGCTGATGGAAGGTGCGCTCGTAATCGCGCAACACATCAGAGGGGACATCGGCGGCGTTGGTGGCACGCTCGGCCTTCAGGGCTTCGAGCTTGTCCTTGATTTCGGTGGCGCGGGTGTCGCGATTGTTCTTGGCGACGCCAGCCATGCTCTCACGTTCCTGACGCTGAGCAGCGAGCTCGTCGGACTGCTTGCGGAGGCCGTCGATCTTCTCCAGCAATTCGAGGGCGGATTTCTCTGCAGCACCCTTCTCGTTCCCCATGGTGTTCACTTCGACAAGGAAGGCCTGATACTGCTTGTTGGTCTGAGCAGTGTTCATCTGCTCTTTCAGCTTGTTGATCTTGTCTTCGAGGCGTTTGCTTTCGCCCTCAAAGTTGCTGGCCTGGGCCTGCAGAGTCTTGATGTCACCTTCGACCTTGGCACGCTTGGCCTCGAAATCTGAGGCCAACTTGGTCTGCTCGGCCAGTACTTTTTCCGCCACTTTGAGGCGTGACTGAAGAGCATCGATCTGTTTGTCAACCGTGAAGACCTTGACCAGTTTGGCTGTGACGCTCATCGGAGCTCCCATCGTCGCCCGCTCGTCGCCGCCGGACGATCAGCAGCGGGCCACTCCACCGACACCATTCTAGGGGTGTCAGCCCCCCAAGTGCGACCCCGAATTCCAACCTGTGTGCCAGGGGAGTCCCGACAGCCACCAATAAGCGACCGGGGCCACCAGAATCGGCGAATCCAGCACGTCCAGCACGCCTCCGAAGCCAGGAATGGAGGAGCCGCTGTCTTTGGTGCCGGCATCGCGTTTGAGGAGACTTTCCAGTAGATCGCCCACCTGACCGACCAGACCAAAGATGGCCCCCACCACGATGGCCTCGATGGTGCGCACTCCTGGATTAAGACCGGCATCACGCAGAAGCGACAGGCCGACGATTGCCACAATCGCGGAGAGCGCGACGCCGCCCGCGAGCCCTTCCCAAGTTTTGCCGGGGCTGAGCCAGGGGATCAACTTGTGCTTGCCCAAGGCCTTGCCGGTGAAGTATGCACCGATGTCGCAGGACTTGGTCACGGCAAGAACCCACAATACCACCCAAGCAGAGTGTTCGCGGCGGATGGCAAGCACAAAGCCGAACATGAAGCCCAGATACACCAGCGACAGGAGAACGCCACCGGCTCCTGCGATGACGCCATCAGTGGATTTGTGGCGAGAGAAATAGACGAGTGCCGCGACGAGGCACAAGGCGCTGACGGATTCGGTGAGAGAGACCGCGGCAGGGCCGGACATAGTGGCCGGAGTGAGATATGAAACGGCCAGACCAAGCACCGCAGCACCGGTCATCATGCGCTTGCTGGAGACGATCCCCTTGGCCTTGAGCATGGCAGCGAGTTCGCGGGCGGCAAGCACGGCAAGCCCGAGCATGGTGACGAACATGACCACACCGGGAGCGATGTTTCCCTTTACGGTGAACCAGAGGGGCCACCAGGCGGGGGCAGCGCGAGTGGATAGAAACTCATCGAGCCAGAGAAGCCCCAGCAGGAGCAGGATCATCAACGGGCCCAGGATCAGTCGCTTGGTCACGCGCTGTGCTCCGAAGATTTCTGCACACCTCCGAAACGACGATCGCGCGAGGCGTAATCGATGATCGCCTTGTGCAGGGCTGCATGGTCAAAATCGGGCCAATAGCACGGCGTCACGTAAAGCTCTGCGTACGAAAGTTGCCAGAGGAGGAAATTGCTGACGCGAAACTCACCGGCGGTGCGGACGACCAGATCAGGATCAGGAATGCCGCGGGTGTAGAGCGCATCGGTCAGAGTGTGCTCATCGATTTTGTCGGGACTGAGTTCACCTTTGCGTACTTTTTCGGCCAGAGTGCGGGCGGCGTTGGCGATTTCCTGGCGCGAGCCGTAGTTGAGCGCAAGACACAGCATGGGGCCAGTGCATGATGCGGTGGCGGCTTCGACATTCTCCATTGCCTGCACGACCTCGGTGGGGAGTTCCTTGCGGCTGCCAATGAAGCGAACGCGGATATTTTCGCGGATGAAGGCCTCACGCTCCCCATCGCAATACATCACGGCCATGGCCATCAGGGCATCGATCTCACCCTGGGGGCGTTTCCAATTCTCGTTGGAAAACGAATAGAGCGTGACACACTCCACACCCAGGCGGCCGCATTGCTCCACTGTGCTGCGCACAGCAGAAGCACCGTTACGGTGGCCAAAGATGCGTGGGAATCCCCGTTCCTCGGCCCAGCGGCCGTTGCCATCCATGATAAAGGCGATGTGACGGGGAATACGGGCTGGATGAATGTGCGGCAGGTGCGCGAGCGGGTCGGCCTTGGGGTTGATCTGACGCATCCGCGCCAGCGCAGCTTGAGCAGCGTGATCGAGTGAGTAATCTGGAGTCGGCGGGGCTGATGACGCGGTCATTGTGTCATTTACTTCCGAAGATCAAGAGTTTGCTCGCGTCCCGGGCCGACGCTGATGAAATCAAACGGGACGCCGAGTGTCGCTTGCACGGTGTCGATAAAGCCGTGAGCGTTGGGGGGCAAATCACTCAACTTGCGCGCGGTGCCGATCTCCTCTTTGAAGCCTGGGAGCGTTTTGAATACGGGTGTGGCGCGAGCAAGTTCGACGCCATCGGGGATAAAGCGGCTGGTTTCGCCGCCAGGTGTGCGATAGCCGACGCAGATATTGATCTGATCGACACCAGCGAGCACATCGAGCATGGTCAGGGCCAGCCCAGTCGCACCATTGAGCATGCAGGCGTAGCCAGTCGCGACCAGATCGAGCCACCCCACGCGGCGCGGGCGGCCCGTGGTGGTGCCATATTCCCTGCCCCGATCACGAATCCGCTGGCCGAGTTCATCAAAGAGCTCGGTGGGCATGGCACCAGCGCCGACGCGCGTGGAATAGGCCTTCATGATCCCCAGGACTTTGGAGACGCGCTGAGTCGGCACGCCGGTGCCGGGGCCAACGCCACCGACGGCGACGCTGGACGCGGTCACAAATGGATAGGTCCCGTGATCGACATCGAGTAGCGTGCCGTTTGCACCCTCAAACAGCACGCGCTTGCCACCAGCGAGCAAGTCGTGCAACAGGTACGTCGTTTCTTTGATGCGCGGGCCAATGCGTCCAGCGGCAGTCGTCATCCGCGCCAGCACCTTCTCCGCGTTCAGTGCATCGTGCATGCCATGATCCTGCTCGCCGGGGAGGTATGACCGAAACATGGCAGAACGGACCGTACACGCCTTGGTCACGCGATCACGCAGTACATCCTGTTTGAGCAGATCACCCATACGCACCGCTGTCGCTCGCTGGGCTTTTTCCGCATAGGCCGGGCCGATACCGCGGCGAGTAGTGCCGATCTCTGAAAGACTCCCCTTGGGCGATTCTGTTCGTGCGGCCTTGAAGAGATCTTCACGAATCTCATCCTCGGCCTTGTGATAGGGCATGACGACGTGAGCACGATCGCTGACAATGAGCGAGCTGGTGTCGATGCCGCGCTTGGCAAGGTTGTCCATCTCGTCGATGAGCTTTTCGGGATCGACAACAACACCGTTGCCGATGATGGCGAGTTTGCCCGGGTGCAGAATGCCTGAGGGAATCAAATGCAAGCTGAAGCGATCCCCATGAACAACAACAGAGTGGCCTGCGTTGGCTCCACCGTTGTATCGCACCACGGCATCGTGCTCGGCAGCGAGAAGATCAACAAACTTGCCTTTGCCTTCATCCCCCCACTGCAGGCCTACAACCGCCGAAGCGATTCCTGCCTGAGAGCGACCCTGATTCTGGTGAGCGTTCGTCATAGACCCTTCCGTACCTGAACCCCGTGTGCCCGCGGCGGTTTGCCCGGACGGGCAGTTTAGTGCCGCTGACCAGCGTTGTGCGTCCGATAGACAGGTCGAAACACCCCAAACCAACCCGGAAACCGCACGAGACCGCGGCACGAATGGACAGGCGGAGAATTTGTGCCGATGCACCCCAAAGCGAGGGTTGCATGTCTACTGACTCCGTCCGCATCATGTGTCCGAATCTGGCGTGCCGACGCATCCTGTCGGTTCCTGGCGCTGCGCGGGGAAAGACGGTTCGCTGCCGCAATTGCTCAACGAACATCAAGGTGCCAGCGGTCAGCGCCAAGGCCCCGGATGGAACCGCCGCTCAGCCACCCAAGGCGTGAATCGGACGAATCTCACCGGCCCAGCACCTTTGGCTTCTGGAATTCCACTTTCAACTTTTGACTTTGAACTTGACTGCTCAGAGCGGCTCACAGTTTGGGGGCGTTGCTGTCGTCTGAGAAATCAAAATCGACGCTGCTGTCATCGCTGGTCAGGGGTTTCAAGCCAAGGTCACTGCCAGAATTCTCATTGACCTTTTTGGCCGGGGCTTTGCCTGAGGCGGCGGCACCGGGCTTCGACGTGGGCTTGGCGGCGGGCGCGGGTTCGGTGGGCCGGATGCCCATGGCTGCCGCAACCAGACCACGCTCCAACGCACTCTTGCTGTCAACCTGGGCAGGGCGGCCATCGATGCGGACCACGAAGACTGCGGGACCGACGCAGATGTGATCACCACTGGCAAGCGTGTGTTCGGCGACCATGGAGCGATTCACATAGGTGCCGTTCGACGATCCCAAGTCCTTGATCACCGCCCGCTTCTCGTCCACGGTGATCTCGCAATGTTGCCGCGACACGCTGGAAACGGGGATGCGTATGGCGCAATCTGTGTTGCGGCCAACGATCTGCCGCGGCTTGCGCACGGGCACTTCTTGCTGGCGCCCTTCAGGTGTCACGAGTATCAGTGTCAGGTCCACGTGGCGAATACCCTTCTGTAGTGAGGTCGGCGGCATGCCGGAATCGGTTGCCACCCTCCTATGCCCACTTCCCCAGCCCTTCACTTATGCCAGAGCGTACCGCAAGTTTATCGCTGCCGCAACGCCCGGACGCCACCCCGCAGACGGCCCGGAGAATCATCGGCAAAGGGCGTGTTGAGGGTGCACAAGGGGCTAGGTCGCTCTACATTCACATGCCTTTTTGTGCCCATAAGTGCCACTATTGCGACTTCTACAGCATCGTCGACCAGCAGGATCGCCAGGAACCCTTCACAAGGCGGCTGGAGCGCGAACTGCTCGCCCTGGCACCGGCAGCTGGTTCTCTCAGAACGATTTTTGTGGGCGGAGGCACACCCAGCATGCTGCGCGTGCCCCTGTGGCAGGATGTGCTGCAGACTCTGAGGATGGGATTTGATGTATCCCAACTTGCCGAGTTCACGGTCGAATGCAATCCCGAATCGATTTCCTCCCCACTGGTGGATACGTTGGTGCGTGGTGGTGTGACACGGATCAGTATGGGAGCGCAGTCTTTCAACCACCATCATTTGAAGACGCTGGATCGGCGGCACGACCCGGCGAATGTGGAGAGAGGATTGGCGATGGTTCGCGCTGCGGGGATCAGACGAACCAATGTGGACCTGATTTTTGCTGTGCCCGGCCAGAGCATGCAGGATTGGCACGATGACCTGAAACGTGCGCTGGACCTTGGGACTGAACATATCTCGGCGTATTCGCTGACGTATGAACCCAAGACCGAACTCACCGCACGCTTGGCGCGAGGAGAGTTTTCACCCTGCGATGAGGACCTTGAAGCCGACATGCTGGAAAGCACCATCGATGTGCTGCGGTCATCGGGGTTTGAACGCTACGAAGTGTCGAACTTTGCCAAACCGGGTGAAGAGTGCCGACACAACCTGGCGTATTGGAGGCAGGAGGAGTGGCTGGCGGCAGGCCCGGCGGCGTCTGCACACGTGCGCGGCCATCGCTACAAGAACACTCCCCGGTTGGATGATTACCTAGCAATTGATGACGAAGGATTTGCGCCGATTGTGGATCATGAGGGGCCGGATCCCAAGCGAGCGCTGACTGAATTGCTGATGACGGGAGTGCGGATTCGGGAGGGTGTGGATGTGGCGCGGGTTGCGTCGGCGGCGGGCGAGATCGGAGTGGACGTCTTTGACGCGGTGAAGCGGAGTGCGAACGCACTGACGCGTCAGGGGCTGATGAAAGCTGATGAAGCGAAATGGGCACCGACGCCGAAGGGGATGTCGATGGCGGATCACATGGCGGTGGAATTGATGAGGGCGATGGAATCGACGTGATGATTGGTCAGTGTGCGTTGGGATGCATCCAGCCCTTGAAAATGGTGATCCAGAGAATGCGGATATCGAACCAAATGGACCAGTGACGAATGTAGAAAAGGTCGTACTGGAGGCGCTTACGCAGGGAAGTGTCGCCACGGAGGCCGTTGATCTGGGCCCAGCCGGTCATGCCTGCTTTGACGTGCTGGCGGAGCATGTAGCCACGCCAGTTCTGGCGGAATTCGTCAATCAGATCGGCACGCTCGGGGCGTGGGCCAACCAGGGACATCTGGCCTTTGAGAACATTGAGAAACTGTGGAAGTTCATCTAGCGAGGTGCGGCGCAAAAGGCGGCCAATGGTGGTGATTCGGGGATCGTCGCGCTCGGTCCAGCCGGTGAGGCCGGATTGGTATTCGGCGGGCCAGCGGTCTTTGGGGAGCAGGGAGCGGAATTTGTACATCTTGAAGGTCTCGCCGTTCAGCCCGACGCGACGCTGCTTGAAGATGATGGGTCCGGGGCTTGTGAGCTTGATCGCCATCGCGATGACGAGCATGACCGGAGAAAGCACGATGAGGCCGAAAAGTGCGCCGCAGACATCCAGGGCGCGCTTGCTCGCGCCACCCAGGCCGTAAAGAGGACTTTCGCGGATGCTGAGGATGGGCATGCCGTCGAGTTCGGCAACGGACATGCTCTGCGGCAGATAACGCGGATGCACGTCAGGAACAATTCGAACATCGAGAGCGAACTGTTCAAGGCGACGGAGAATGCCAGGAATTGTCGCGGCGGCGGAATTGGGAATGGCCAGGTACACCGCATCGGGGTTGTGCTCATCGATGAGCTTTTCCAGATCGGAGATGCCGCCATGGACCGGACGACCCAGACACTCGGTGCGGCGCGTCTGTTCGTGGTGAGAGATGAAGCCGGCGACATGGATACCAGTCCAAGAGTTGCGCTCAAGGGTGTGAAAGACGATCTGCCCGAGCCGACCCGTGCCGATAACGATGACGTGCCGCAGATTGAGGCCGCGACGGCGGATCATTCGCAGAACGACGCGGAAGGTGATGCGAAACGCAACAAGGAAGAGGGGCAAAAGCAGAAGCAGCAGCCCCATCTGCAAGCGATTGGACTGCACCCAGGGATTCAGTCCGTCGGCTCCCGCGTTGCGGGCGTTGGCGAGGGTCTGACTCTCTGAAGCCCAGAGGACGACGATGGCCATCCCCAGAGCCAAGAGTGAAGCGCGGATGACGACCAGACCCTCGCGGAGGATCGATTGATCTCGACGGGCCTGATAAAGGCGCGAAGCCCAGAACATGAGAACGACGGCAGGAACAATAATGAGAAGGAGCGGCCCTTTGAGGAATGACGACCAATTGGCAGGCCACCCTTCGGCGAGAATGTGGCGTCGGAACCCCCACGCGGCAAAACACGCTGCGGATGCGACAACGGCATCTGAGACAGTGAGGAGAAAGGCGAAAAGTTGATGCCGCTGCTTCAGCACGCGCGGTCGACCCCTTGACATTCTCCCAGCGCTCGCCTTGGTCAGGCGGTGCGACCTTACACACATGGTCGAAAGGGACGGAACGTTGTCGGAGGGTAGGTTGGCAGGGCAGTGCCAATCCCCGGGGTTGTTTCCCTATGTCGTCCAGTCCTAGTGGTCGAGTCTAGTCGCTGGAAGTGGGCCACGCGTTGCCGACACGTGGAGAAGTTTGTCGCAAACCCATGTCTTGCAAGGTTTTGCGATCCGTATCTGTCAGCACGCTGGGGGCGGGGGGAACGATTACCGTGACAAAATAGAGATCACCGGGTTCGCCACTTTTGTCCGTTGAATGAGGCTTGATGCCGCGACCTTGAAGGCGGAGCAGCTTTCCGGAGGCGATGCCGGGTGGGACCTTGAGAAGAACCGCGCTCTCCAAGGTTGGAACCGGGATGGTGGTGCCGAGGGTCGCTTCGGAGAGTGTGAGAGGAAGATCGGCGTAGAGATCTTTGGAACCGGGGCGGCACGCGGAGCCGGGGTATTGGACGCGCCGGAAGATCGGGTGGTGGCCGACATGAATCGTGACGACAACATCCTGACCCAGATCACCGGCGGCGCGAACACGGAGCTTGTCACCTTCGAGTGTGCCAGCGGGGATGCGCAGTTCGATGTTGCGGGGCTTGGAGGGAGGGATCTCAATGCGCAGCGGTTCGAGGCCACCCTTGGCGGCGGTGAGAAAGGTGACCGTGTGCTCGACATTGAGTGGCTCGAGATCGGGTTGCGGCTCGGCTGAACGCGAGCGCGAACGCGACGATTTGGCACGCTTGCCGCCGGAAGCAGCTCGCGAAGCACGGCCCGAGAAAAAAGTGGAGAAGATATCGGAGAACTCGTCAGGATCGACGCTGGCTCCGTAGGGATTCGCAGAGCCCCAACCGGATGAGGAGTGAGAATGTGACTGGGACTGAGGTTGGGTGCCGGCCTTGGCGACTTCGTAGCCGTAGTGGTCGTACAACTCGCGACGCTTGGGATCAGAGAGAATCTCGTGGGCTTCCTGCACCTGAGCAAATCGCTTCTGGGCATCGGGTGCTTTGTTGACATCGGGGTGCAGTTCGCGGGCGCGGCTGCGATAGGCGCGTTTGATCTCTTCGGCCGAGGCGGACCGGGAAACACCGAGCGTGGAATAGAGATCCGCGGGCATCGCGAACTGGACCTCCGACTGAAGGAAACCAAGAGTCGTTGAGATTACTTGGCTGGCTTGATCGCTTCAGCAGCTTTCTTGGCTGCTTCTTCGGCTGCCTTCTTAACCTCTTCGGCCTTCTTTGCCGCTTCATCGGCTGCAATATTCTTATTGGCTTGCTCAGCGGCCTTGCGCTTGATCTCTTCGACGATCTGGGCCTCGGTCTTAGGATCGGCCTTTGCTGGTGCAGCGCCATCGATTTTGGCCGGGGCCGGCTGTGCTGCCGGGGCGGGGCGCTCGACGTTCATGATCTCAATCTCAAAGAAGAGGTCCGCGTTGGCGGGGATCATGCCACGAGCTCGATCGCCGTAGGCCTGGGCAGCGGGAACAACCAGGCGACGGATCGCGCCCTTGCCAATGCCAATGAGGCCATCGTTCCAACCGGGGATGAGTGAACCCTGGAGGAAATTGAGGGGTTGGGCACGATCGCGCGAAGAGTCAAACTTGTAACCGGAGGCAAGCCAACCTTCGTAGTGAGCAGCGACGCGGTCGCTGGCCTGGATAAATGGCTCGGTTCCGGTGCCAGTGTAATCGATGGCGATGATGCCGTTGGCGAGGCGAGTGGCCTTGACGCCGGAATCGAAGCGAGAGAAGGAGGTCCACGCGCCCGCGGCAGGGCCCCAGACCTGCTTGCCGGAAGCGTCGAAGCCCCGATCAGCGATGTCGAGTTTGCTTGCGGAGATGTTCATCTCGCTGGTCATTTCGATTGCACCGCCGAGGCCCGTGGGATAAGCGGTGGGAGTTTTGGCTGTAGCAGTTTCACCTGAGAGCGTGACGGCGAGATTCAACGTGCCAATGAGATCCGAGGATTTGAACTTAGGGAAGGCATCAGGCGCGGCCCAGAGGCCAGTGACCGATGAGCCGACACCAGGGATGCGGCGGAATTCGAAAGTGCGGATGTGAGTCGCACCCTTGGACTTGTAGAACTGGATCACGGCCTCGCGATAGGGCGTGTTGAGCTTGTCAGCACGGGCCGACTCCATGTAAATGGTGTCGCTCATGCCTTCGATGACGACGGGAGCAAAGTGCACGACGACATCGGTGGACTTGGAGGCGTCGTCGCCCTGGGCGACGGGGGCCGATGATTTCCACGAGCCGATGAGCATGGCACCGAGCTTGGCAAATTCAGGATTGGTCCACGCCGGAGCGGCAGCCGCCACTGCAGGTGCTGCGGCCTTTGGCTCATCGATGTGAGCAAGGGCCAACGAGGAGGAAAGACCACAAACGGCGACGAGAGTGAGGATGGACTTTGTCATGGTGTTCAATGGTATTAAGGTGTCCGAGGGGTCATCAACTCTGGGATTGCGGAGTCACAAACCGCAGGTCAAATCTGGAGTGGATCGAGGCTTACGCCGTCTGGGGCTGGGCTGCGGGACGGAGCCAGCGGGCGAGTTCTTCTGCGGCGTTGGCGGGGGACTTGGAGGCAGGGGTCGTGCTGCGAAGTTGACGCTGTTCGAGCGCCGCGGCAATCAAGCCCATGAACATCGGGGCGGGGCGAAGGGGGCGGGACATGAGCTCGGGGTGGAATTGGCCTGCGACAAAATAGGGATGAGTGACCCGAGGACCACTACCGGCGTGCGGGCCTTGGCGAAGTTCGAGAACCTGCATGATGGGCCGAGTCGGATGGCGGCCGGAGAAGACTAAGCCGGCCTTTTCGAGGGATGGAACGAATTCGGGCTCGACCTCGTAGCGATGGCGGAAGCGCTCGCGAACGGTGCTGGCGTTGCCATAGAGGAAGGAAGCGAGAGAGCCGGGAGTGATCAGAACATCTTGAGCACCAAGGCGCATGGAGCCGCCGAGACCTTCGATTTTCTTCTGCTCGGGGAGTTCGCTGATGACGGGGTACTTGGTGTTGGCGTCAAACTCGGTGGAGAAGGCACCGGAGAGGCCCAGGACGTTGCGGGCGAACTCAATCACGGCGACCTGGAAGCCAAGGCAGATGCCCAGATAAGGAATGCCATTCTCGCGGCAATGTCGGACGGTGGCGATCTTGCCTTCCACGCCGCGAGAACCAAAGCCACCGGGAACGATCACGCCATCCAGACCCTTGAGGATTGCGGAGACGTTGGTGTTGTCGATTTCGGTGGTATCGATCCACTTGAGCTCGATATCGGCAGAGAGATACGCCGAGCAGTGTTCGAGAGATTTATCGATGCTGGCGTAGGCATCGCGGAGATTGGCGTATTTGCCAGCGATGCCGATAGAAACGGGGCGCGTGGGCGGAGTCGTGAGTTTGCGGACGAAGGCCGTGTATTTTTCGCGTGCTTTATCTTCGTGGCCAAGATCCACACGGTCGTGAAGATTGAGAATCGAGAGGATTTCGCGGTCGAGGCCTTCTTGTCGCATCTCTTCGGGAATGGTGTAGATGCTGGGGCGATCGTGCATGCTGAAGGTGCGGCGGAGCGGGACATTCGAGAACATCGCGATCTTCTGCATCACTTTTTCACCGACCGGGTTGCTGGCGCGGCAGCCGATCATGTGGGGTTGGATACCTGCCTCCAAGAGTCGTTTGATGCCGAGCTGCGCGGCCTTGGATTTCTGTTCGCCCAGGGCCTTGGGCTCGATGATGTAGGTGAGAGCGACGAAACAACAGGAGTTGGGGCCTTCTTCAAAAGCGAGCTGTCGAAGAGCCTCGATGAAGTAGTTGTTCTCGTAATCGCCGACGGTGCCGCCAACTTCGACGATAACGACATCGGCGGGAGAGTTGCCATCACCGATGAGGGCGAGTTCGCGGAGTTTGCGTTTGACCTCGCCGGTGTAGTGCGGGATCACCTGCACATCGCGGCCGAGGTACACACCCTGGCGTTCGCGTTCGAGAATTTCGGCGAAGATGCGGCCGCTTGTGGTGAAGTTGTCGGCGGTCAGGTTCTGCTCAAGGATGCGCTCATACGTACCCAGGTCCATATCGCACTCGGTGCCATCGTCGAGCACGAAGACTTCGCCGTGGCGATAGGGATTGAGCGTGCCAGAATCCTGATTGAGGTACCCCTCCATCTTGATGGGGGCGACGCATAGACCCTTATCCTTCAACATCTTGGCGAGACTTGAGGCGAATATGCCTTTGCCCAGGCCGCTGATGACCGTGCCGAAGACAACGACATATTTGTGCTGACCGCGAACGTACCCCTCTGGGATGGGGCTGTAGAACTCTGAATCGGTGCTGCCATTGCCAGCGCCGAGGGATGCGAGGGAGATGGATGACTGGGGGACACCGCCCCCACTGCCACCCTGCCGCGGTGGTGGCCGCTTTCCCCCAGCGCGTGAGGCAACCGGGCGGGGGACCCGGGTGAATTCCAAGTCTTCCAGATGAGTTTGACCGTCCGTGGAAATCGTCTGGGGGGGCATCTCAGAGTGTAAGCACCCGAATCAGCCAAAGGAACACTTCGGGGCAAGGATTGCGTCATGAAGAACCTGCGGTCCTTGGTATTGTCGGGTGTGCTGGTTGTCGGGCTTGGGTTACCGGGCATGGGTGCCGAGAAGCACGCCGAGGGAGCCGATAGGGAGTTTGCCGAGCAACCCGACAAACATTCCAATGTGGATGGAAGCCGGAAGCATTGGCCGAAGCCCCCACTGGTGGACTTTGTGCATGTGGATCTGGATGTGACAATGCCGGACCTGAGCGTTGCGGCGGTCAAGATCTCGCAGCAGCTGGTGGTAAAGGGGATCAAGGAAGAAACCGAGACGATCGAACTGGATGGCCCCAGCCCCAAATGGGCGAAGATGACCAAGATCGAGGCCAAGGGGCGGCGGATGATCTTTGTCCATCGCAATGAGAAGATGTCAATCGACGTGATGCCCGCACTGAAGCGGGGCGAAGAGCTGACCCTGACATTTGAATTTGACCTGAAACTGGGAGGCAAGCCGGGAGTCGGGTTGATCTATGTGCCGGGAGACGCCAAGGCGACGCCAGCGATTGCTCCGATGGTGTATTCGCAGGGGCAATCGGAGTGGAACCACCTGTGGTTCTTCTGTCACGACTTTCCAAATGAGCGGATGACCAGCGCGGTGACGATGCGCGTGCCGCGCGGAGTGACGACTGTTTCCAACGGGACATTGGAGGAAGTTGAGGAACCGGCTGGAGAGGGGTTGATGGTGTGGAAATGGAATCAGGAGCAGCCACACGCAGCATATCTGATCAGCTTGGCAATGGGCAAGTTTGAGAGAATTGAGATGGCGAGTGCCAAAGGCGTGGGAACGGATGGGAAGGATGTGCCTGTTGATGTGTATGTCGAGCCAGGGAAAGGTGCAATTGCGCGGCAGCGATTTGCGGATACGGGGGCGATGATCGAATTCTTTGCCAAGCAGTTTGATGAGCCGTACCCATTTGACAAGTACTCACAGACGACGGTGCGGGCATTCTCTTGGGGTGGGATGGAGAACAGCAGCGCCACCACACTCACGGATCTGGCGGTGGCGAGTGACGTGCCGACGGACCCGACCCTGATCTCGCATGAGTTGGCGCATCAGTGGTTGGGAAATCTGGTGACATGCCGCACATGGGAGCATGTGTGGCTGAATGAAGGGTGGGCGACATACGCCGAGTCGTTGTGGAGCGCAGAGGCAGCAAGGCGAGAGGGTGAAAACGCACAGGCGGCGTACTTGGAAGGGTTGCTGAAGTATCGGGGTGGCTTGGTCGAGGCGTACGCGAAGGATGAGGGATCCAGAGAACCAATGGCAAGCGCTGTATATGCCGCCCCAGATGATGTTTTTGAGAAGTCTGACGACCCGTACGCCAAAGGTGCGTGGGTGTTGCACATGTTGCGTGAACGGCTGGGGGATGAGGCGTTCTGGAGAGGGACGCGCGAGTACGTAAACCGGTGGAAGTTTCGCGAGGTGGAGACGGGGGATTTTCGTCGGAGCATGGAAGAAGCGAGCGGGGAGACACTGGAGAGGTTTTTTGATGACTGGGTGTATCGGTTTGGGATGCCGCGAATTGTGGTGCGAGTGGAGCCGGTGATGGAGCAGGTGGGTGGCGAGGATGGGCATCATTTCAAAGTGAGGGTGGAGCAGACAAACCCGGATGGGAGTCCACGGGCGCTGCGTGTGCCGCTGGAGTTGGTGGGAAAGGGTGGGCGGCGTGACGTGATGGTGACAATGGAGGGAGCGGTCTGGGAGGAAGTGGTGACCACAGATTTTGCGGTGGAACGGGGTGAGGTGGACCCAGAGGCGACGGTGCTGGCGACTTGGGATGTGGATGGATCGAAGATCCCGTTGTGTGACACATGCGGGGCGTGGAATAGGTCGCAGAACGAATCGACGAAGAAGGAAGCCACGCCAACAATCACCCCCGAGCCGTAATCTAGATCATCAGGAAAGTACACGTTGGCAAAGCACAATCGATGGAGCAAGGTCAAGCACCGCAAAGCGGCGGTGGAAAAGAAACGGAGCAAAGCGTGGACCAAGATCATCCGCGCGGTGATGGTGGCAGCGCGAGCGGCGGGTCCGGACCCTTCGGCCAACACATCGCTGCGTTTTGCGATGGATGAGGCGCGGTATGCCAATATCCCGCGCGATACGGTGGAAAGAGCAATCAAGAAGGCCACCGGCGAGGGTGCGGGGGATAACTTTGAGACGATGCGCTACGAGGGGTACGCACCCGGTGGTGTTGCGGTGATCGTGGATGCACTGACGGACAATCGCACGCGGACGATCGCAGATGTGCGGCTGGCGTTTTCAGATGCTGAGGGGAACGTGGGCGCTACAGGGTCTGTTGCGTACATGTTTGCTCAACGCGGAGAGATTTCGCTGGCGCCGTCGGCGAAAGTGAACGGCGACAGAGTGATGGAAATCGCCATCGACGCGGGAGCCGAAGATGTTGAAGAGCCTGGCGATGAGGAGAGTGGATGGACGGTGTACACCGATCCGGTGGCATTCGAAAATGTGAAGCTGAAGTTGGAAGGCGCGGGGTTGAGCGTGGCCGAGGCGGCGATCAGCATGATTCCAGCGAATCGCGTCGAAGTGCGAGGCGAGCAGGCCAAGGGCCTGATGGATCTGGTTGATGCTCTGGAGGAATTGGATGATGTGCAGAAAGTGTATCACAATGGTGTGATTCCTGACGATGAACTGGCGAAGATGGAGTAGAAGGAAGAACTGATGCCGATGTACGAATATGCCAGCCAAACACCAGAAGCGGACGGGACGACGCAGGTGATTGAATTGCTGCGGCCGATGTCTCAAGCGGACGCACCAGTTGAGGATCCCGAAGGCCGCGGACGCATCTTCAAGCGAGTGCTTTCAACGACCAGAGTGATGGGGAGTGTGGCAGGCAGCGGGAGTGGCAGCGCAGGTGGCCGCGGCGGAGGCGGTTGTTGCCCATGTGGCAAGGGCGCGGGAACATGCTCACGCAAGGCGTAGCACCGCTGGCTTAGCGCGAAGGATTGGATCGCACACCGCTGGAGCCAGCAGCGGAATCCTCAATAGTCTTCTTTTTCAGGTGCAAACGCTCAGAACCAACTTCGCCATGCTGAACATCGACTGTTCCCGTCGAGGGATCAATGCCGGTGATTCTCCAGCCGCCTGGAATCTCGTCGCCGACCTTGCGAGGTTTGCCCGCAATCACGGCAAGGGGCTGACGTCCGGTGAGAATCGACGTGACCTCAACAGTCTTGAGATCTGCCACAGCGCTCTTGCGTTTGGCATCGGGCTGAGTCGGCTCGGGCACACTGTTGATTGGCAGATCTGTTTGTGAGGGATCCGCCTGCACTGGCACCCACACGGGAGTCTTTCCGTACGGACTGGACCGCAGGGCCTCAATGGCCTGGGTGGCGGCCGTGGGCTGCGTGGCTCCGTCGATGGCAGGCACACGGAACGAAGCGGGCAACTCCATCTGCGTCGAAGCCGCAGCAGTTGAAGGACCGCGGCCGATGGGGAGAAAGCGTGAAAACGCAGCACCGGCGACAGGAACCAGGCACGCTCCAACACACAGCAGGCGATACTGCAAGAGTTGATTCACTTGACACCTCCGGCTGGCTGCGCGGGATTGACTGGCTGATCCATTGTCAGCTCGACTTTCAGACCGTCGGGCGGAAGGCGGAGGTGCTGGGTCTCGATAGTGGCTCGCACCAGTGATCCCTCTTTGCCAGCGGTGACTGCGGGCTCAATGCGTAGGGATTCAACGCGCGTGACACCCAGGGAATTCTGAAGTTGATCCAGAGAGCGGGCGACACCTTCGTATGTCCCAACCACTTCCATGGAATATCCGGACATTTCAAAACCGGCTTTAGCTGCAGCACCCGCAGTTTGACCAGTCGTGCGGAGAGGTTCGATGCGATCCATACGCAGTTGCTGCCGTAGTGCGAGGTTACGGTAACCAGGCCAATCAACATCGCGATCCAGTTCTCGCGAATCGTGTCCCCCACTGTCTGCAATATGCGCGTCATCACAGGCATTTGTACGCCCTGACTGACGAAGGTCGCAGCAAACTTGGGAATCACGAAAATGACAATCACCGACACCGCCAATGTGATCGCGCACAGCACGATGACTGGATACGTCATGGCCCGACGCAGGAGTTGCTTGGTCTCCTGAATCTTGTCGAGAAGATCCGCAAGCAAACGCATCACGCCGACCAGATCTCCTGATCGTTCGGCAGCTCGCAGAGTTTCCATATACACGGGTCCAAAATGGTGTTCGTAACTGCGCAGCGCCTCAGTCAACGGCAACCCGGCCTCGATGCTTCCGGCCACATCGCGCAGCATGCTTTGCAATGCCGGGTTCTTCTCCGTGTCGGCGATCCCTGCAAGCCCCTGTGCCAGCGGGATCTTGGCTTCGACGAGAACGGCGAGTTCGCGCGTCAATTGTGAAATGATCTCCGGAGTGATCCGTCCTTGCTGGAAGCTGAATAGCACCATCGGCGCTTTGGTTTATGTCACATCAAGGGGTGTCAACCCCTGCGTGCTCAACTTGCGAATGGCATCTGCCACTGTGGCCGCAGGGATCTGACCCCGTGTGCGTTGGCCCTGTGCCGTCACAGCGGAGTACTTGAACATTGGCTCGCTCATGCCGCTCGCCTCATTTCAAGGTTGGTTGCGGCATCGTGGGTCTCCGTCTCAACCTCCGCCTTCAAAGAGTCAAGTTCAGACAGAGGAATGCAACCGAGAAGGGCCTTGCGCAACCCATCGTGACACATCGGGCGGAAACCATCAATCATCGCGGCTTGCCCAACTTCGGAAATCGAACGATCATTCTCAATCATCGCTCGAAGGCGCTGCGTGATCCGAAGCATTTCAAAAACAGCCACTCGGCCTCGTGTACCCAGGTTGCCGCACTCAGGGCAGCCGGCACCACGACGAAGCATGGCCGCTTGCTCAGGGGTCAGCGCCAGAGACGCAATGCGTTCACCTCTCTCCTCATCAGGAACAGCGCAGGCCTGGCACACTTTCTTCACGAGGCGTTGCGCCACGCAAGCAAGAAGTCCGTTATTGATCGCATATCCCGGAACACCAAAGGCCTTCAGTCGAGGTAGCGATCCCAGTGCATCGTTCGTGTGGAGCGTCGACAGCACCAAGTGGCCGGTCAACGCAGCTTGAATCGCGATCCTCGCGGTCTCTTCATCTCGGATCTCGCCGACCAAAACCACATTGGGGTCCTGGCGCAGAATCGATCTGAGCGCTGTGGCAAAGGTCAGCCCAACCTCGTGGTTCACCTGAATCTGTCGAACCAGCGGCAGCCGGATCTCCACCGGATCCTCGATGGTCATGATGTTGCGATTGGGAGCGTTCACCGCTGCCAAAGCGGTGTACAAGGTGGTGGTCTTTCCCGAGCCCGTAGGGCCCGTCACGACGAACATGCCGTGGGGTTTGCGGATCAATTCTTCAAACCAGCCAGTCATGTCTTCGGGCATGGCGAGGTCTTTGACATTGCCTACCGCGCTGGCCGAACGAAGCAGTCGCATGACCACGTTCTCGCCGTGAATTGTCGGAACCGTGGAGAGGCGGATATCAACATAGGTGTTATTGCCACTGAATCGGAATTTGCCATCCTGTGGCTTACGGGTCTGAGTCAGGTCGAGCTTTGCGAGCACCTTCAGTCGCTGCACGATCCCCGCATGCATGTCTTTGGGTGGCCCTTGCAGCGGACGTAACGTGCCATCGACCCGATATCGCAGATGCAGCACTTCCTCGTCCGGATTGATGTGAATGTCGCTTGCACCCATTTCCAGCGCAGTCATCAAGATCTGCTGCGCTGCCGCGACGATCGGCTCATCGCCGGTGGTCAGGTCCCTTTCAGTTCCTGAATCAGACGCCTTGGCCGCCGCGTTGGCACTTTGCCCCAACGAATACGCACGCGCGATCAAGCCCCTGAGCAGTTGCGCATCGCACACAACAGGATCAACTTCGCGTTTGACGATCTGACGCACCTGGTCGATCGCCTGAAGATTCAGCGGATCGAGCATGGCCACTGTCACGGTCTGCTCAAACACAAAGAGCGGAAAGACCTGGAATTTCTCTGCCAGGGCTCGCGGCAGGATGGCAGAATTCTTGTGCTCAATTTCGTACAGCGGCAGATCCACAAACGGATACTCGCACACCTTTGCTCGCGTAATCGCGAGCGAACGGTGAGAGATCACGCCAAGGTTCACGAGCGACTCAAGCGGATCACCTGGACGCTCTTGCGCGCGCACCACATCCCGCTCGGTGATGAGCTTGTCGGCAATCAGGGTGCGCAACAGAAACGAGTTTGTGTCCATGTCGATTTCGCTTATGAGAATTGCTTGATCAACGCCTCCACCGTGTTGATCTGCTCCGGACTCGCGCGATCGAAACTACCTCCAATCAGATACGCCGGGCGGCGATCTGTCATCTGCACACGCTGCACGCGCACCGCAATTTCGATCAAGGGTGCCAGGGCCTCATCTGCAGCCACGATCCGCACGTTCACGCGGCACCGTTTGGGAATGAACACTCCGGTCATGAACGCAAGCCCGCCAGAGGAAAGATCGACCACATCCGCATCAATCCACCCGCCATGACCGGCGGAGGTGAAACGAACCAAGGCCCTGTGTTCTTGATCGATGGCGATTTTGCAACGAAGAGATACATCAAGCCGCGAATGGCGACGGACAATCAGCGAATCGGATTGTTCCATGATGACTCCTCTCTGTGGCAGCGAGCTGACCGCAGTCCGGACGACATCGCCTCTGTTATGGGCGGATTCGGCTTTTTCCTGACTTCAGTCCAACATCTTTGGGTAAGTTCAGGCGGAAACCCGCACTCTCACTTGCCCAGCCGCACGCCCCTGCCGACGAGTTGCCTCGAAGTTATCAGACGATTCCCAGCCAATCCGAACATATTCCTATCACAAATAGCTGCCTCTAATCGTCACGCCTATACTGTGACGTGGCGAAAGGACCGACTCGCCGCCGCTGAGCACGGTTTTCTGTTCCGTGTCCAAGCGCATTCTGCAACGATTCGGATCGGAGTGACTCTCCGCCGAAATCCTCGAAGCGCCCAAGTGCAGATCGAAGCGAAGCGATCATCATCGCCAGCTGACGGTTCCGATCTCGCCGGTGTCGCTGTACGAAAGGTTTGGTAGTTCGATGGCAAACACCCTTGTTCAGGATCTGATCGAATCCGGTATTCACTTCGGCCAGCGCTCCAGCGCTTGGAACCCGAAGATGCAGCCGTATATCTACGGCAAGCGCAATGGCATCCACATCATCGATATCAAGGAAACCGTCAAGGGTCTCCTCCTCGCCAAGCGCCTGATCACCAAGACAATCAGCGATGGCAAGGACGTCTGCTTTGTCGGCACCAAGCGCCAGGCCAAGGCCGTGCTGGAAGCCCGCGTCAAGGATGTCAAGCAGCACTACGTCAGCGAGCGCTGGCTGGGTGGTACGCTCACCAATTTCCGCACGATTCGCTCGCGCCTCAAGCGCCTCGAAGAGCTCGAGGCCATCGAGGCCCAAGGCCAAGGCGACACCAAGTACTCCAAGAAGATGGAGTCGCAGCTCCGCCGCGAGAAGCGGCGGATTCTCCGCAACCTCGAAGGCATCCGCAACATGGACAAGCTCCCGGGCATCCTTATTGTGTTTGATGTCAAGGGCGAAATCACCGCCATCCGCGAGGCCAAGAAGCTTGGCATCACCACCATCGGCCTGATCGACACCGACGGCGACCCCGACCTTGTCGATATCGCGATTCCCGGCAACGACGACTCGATGCGCGCCATCGACGTCATCGTCCGCGAACTTTGCATCGCCGTTTCCGAAGGCAAGCAGAGCCGCGAGCAGGCAGCCCCTGCCGCTGGTGACGCGGCCCCCTCGGGCGAGCAGCGCGAACGCCGCAGCCGTCGGGCCCAGTTCAAGGCCGATGACGCCGCAGCCAGCGCAGCCAACTGAGCTTTTCGCACTGAGAGTTCCGGGTGATTCTCATCACCCATTTAGAGTTCCATATCCAATCCCGCACCACTCCACACCGGGCTGGTGCGTCTTGAAACCTGTATTGCAACGGAGTTCCTTTCATGGCAGAGATCAACGCCAAAGACGTGATGAAGCTTCGCGATAAGACCGGCCTTCCCATGATGGCCTGCAAGGCCGCCCTCCACGAGGCCAATGGCGATGTGGAAAAGGCCGAAGAGATTCTGCGTAAGCAGCTGAAGGGCAAAATGGACAGCCGCGCCGGTCGCGCTGCTGGCGAAGGCGCCATCAAGGTCGCCACCAGCCGCGAAGCCGCCGTCATCGTCGAGGTTCGCGCTGAGACCGACTTCACCGCCAAGAGCGAGAAGTTCCAGGCCGCCGCCGCCAAGGTTGCCGAGTTGGCGATCTCCTGCCCCTCCGGCCAGATTGCTCCCTCCCCCGCCATGATCGCGGCAGTGGACGAAGTCCGCATCTCCACCGGTGAGAATTGCTCCATCGCCCGCGCTCACAAGCTCACTCAGGACCCGGGCACCGGCGCCTTCGGCACCTACGTCCACCACGACGGCAAGACCGGCGTGCTTGTCCAGGCCGAAGGCAGCATCAGTGATGAGACCCTCCGCGACATCTGCATGCACATTGCAGCCGCCGATCCCCGCCCAATCGCCGTCACAGCCGACGCGCTGCCTCAGCACGTCGTCGATAAGGAGCGCAATTTTCGCATCGAGCAGGCCATGGCCAGCGGCAAGCCTAAGGAAATCGCCGAGAAGATGGTCGAAGGTGGCATGCGTAAGTTCTACGAGGAAATCGCCCTCGTCGAACAGCCCTTCATCCGCGACCCTGCCAAGAAGATCAAGGAACTGGTCGGACCCAAGGCCCGCATCGTCGCCTTCTTCCGCTGGGCTGTGGGCGAAGAGGCCTGAATATCGGCCGATTGAGAATTTCAAAAACAAAGCCGGGCTTCCCCTCGAAGGAAGCCCGGTTAAGTTTTTCGGAAACACCAATCAACACTCAACGCTGCGGCGGGTATGGCTGATAGCCACTCTGCTGCTGAGGCGGATAAGGCGCATTCTGCGGAGCGCCGGGATACTGCTGCTGCTGTGGCTGGCCGTACCCCTGCTGATCGGGCTGACCCTGAGGCACGGGTGCGCGATACACCGGCTGACCCTGAGGATGTTGGTATTGGCCCTGCTGGGCGTAACCCTGCTGACCTTGCGCCTGCCCCGGTGGCAATTGCTGCTGATACTGCTGCGGTTGGTATCCCTGCCCAGCCGGAGGCGCGTTGGGATTGGCTTCGTCTTCGATGCTGCGGAGACCCTTCTTGAACTCGGTCACGCCGCGCCCCATGTTGCGCATCACTTCCGGCAGACGACCGCCGAAGAGAAGCAACGCAATGCACAGAATGATCAGAAGCTGCCAGATGGAGAAATCAAGTCCGAGTGCCAAGGTCTGCATGGGCATTGCGTGTGATTCCGATGTTGGTGTGAGTGTTGAAAGCACAGAGTAAAGCATGGTGTCGCCCTCCAGGGCGAAAATGAATCCCTTTCGGCATTGATCGAACTGAGAATGACACAAGGCCACATCTCAATCAGGCTTTCCTGCTCTCGACCACTGCTGGGTAGATTGTACCCCTGAAATCCCCCTCACAAACGATTGTGCAAGGGAACACTTGCACGCACAACGTGCCTCATTTGGGAAGCTCGCTGAGCCAATCCAGTACTTCCTTTGCGCTCCGAACCCCCTCCATCCGCCCTACTTCACGCCCATCACGCAGGGCGATGAGAACCGGAATGGAAAAGACCTTCAAAGACCCGGCTCCTGCCTGGTCCTTATCCACATCGATGTACGCCGGTATGCCGGTTGCGCGAAGGGCATCGGTCACACGTTGATCAGCCAGAGCTCCCTGCTTGAATGCTTGGCATGGTCCGCACCATGAGGCCGTGGCAAACGCGATCATGACTTTCTTTTCCGCACTCGCTCGGGCCACACCCGCAGCGACAGTCTGCGGCTGGCCCAAAAACGCTGCAGGAATCGATACCCCTCCACTGTTGGGGCCATTGCGATACCACTGCAACGCTATCAGAAACAGTGCGCCGATCACAATGGCAGCAAAGGGGCCGATGACGACTCGCCTGCGCGATGTGCTTCGTGTCAAAAGTGAAACGGTCATCTCCAACCCCCTCCTACCGCATCCCGCAGTGTTTCCGCCAACCGCTCTACATACCGCCACTGATTCAAGAGTGAACGCACCACTCGATGATCCCCGCTCGCAAACGCGCGTGATGTTGATGCAAGCAGATCTGCACGTTGTGCGACAACCCAGTCGCTCCACCGAGTCAGGGCCTCACCGTCCCTGGATTGAATCGCCTCGTCCACGGCCTCACGAACCTCCATGAACTCCATCAGGAAGGACGGATCGAGGGGGATCTCAGTTCGCGCCATGGCAGGATTCTGAATCGTCAAAAGCGATTCAGCACGCTTTTGTGGATCCGCAAGCGTGGCCCGGGCTTGATTGAGCGTCGCCATCGCGGCTTCGGAATCTCCATCCCCGCCCGTCGCGGAGTCGGGGTGGAGAGTCGCCACACGGGCAAAATACGCCGCGTCAACCGCCGCGCGGGTGAGATTCATGCTTAGAGGCAGACCGAGAGTGCGGAATGGATCGATTGGATGGGGCATTGGTCAATAGGAGGGGACACCGAGGGAATGGTTCAGCATTTCACAGGTCAAAGATACCAGAGGATTGACTCGATAAACTGCCTCGAACGGGGATCAATGCTTCTTTGAGACTTTCCATGACCACATCCATTCGGCACATCGGCATCGTTGGAGTCAGCCCCGAGGGCGCGGCAATCTTCTACCGCCAATTAGCCCGCCACTGCGATCGACTGCTGCTCCCCAACCAGCATCCTCGCATCAGTCTCCATGCCGAGCCGGTGGAAGAGTACCTGATCTCCATCCGAAAGCACGACTGGCTGGGGGTGGGCCGCCTGCTCCGCAAGAGTGCCGAGATTCTCGCTCGCTGCGGAGCAGAGTTTGTTGTGACACCCGACAACGCCGTCCAGCACGGTTTGCAGATCGCTTCTAGTGCCTCTCCCATTCCGTGGCTGACCATGACTGATCTTGTCGCCGCTGCCATTGAGCATGACAAGCGGGCCCGCATCGGTGTCATCGGCACCAAGTGGGTCACTACCGGCGCAACCTACCAGACTGCTCTGGGCTTGAAAGGCATCGAAACCTACGCCCCTGATGCTGACCAGACTGAATCACTGCATCGCATCATCGTGGAAGAATTGCTGCACGGGCAGATTCGGCCCGAATCACGCAGCGAAGTGCTCACCATCATCCAGACCATGCGCGATCGCCACCACTGCGATGGTGTGATTCTGGCGTGCAGCGAGGCACCCATGCTGATCACGAGAGAGAATTCACCGCTGCCTGTGTATGACGCTGGCGACATCCTTGCGGCAGGCGCAATTTCGCGGGTGCGTGCGTAAGCGCTTCGGCAAAGCCGCCTTTGAGCAAAACAATCACTTCTTGCCATCAGACGGAGCCGGAGCTGGCAACGGTGTTGCATTCTTCTTGGCTTCTTCAATCGCTGCTTTCACCTCGGGAGGCATGGTGAAGCTCATGGTGAACGTTGCGTTCATCTCAACCTTGCGATATGTGGTGATCAATTCCACATCGGCCGAACGCTGCACGTATCGGGTCGCAAACTTGATTCCTCCGAACTCCTTGTAATCTCCCACTATCGTGAGTGTGGCTTTCTTGTTCGCCGCGGCGTTGGCTTCATCGGCATAGCCAACCAGCAGGCCTGTCGCAGGATCAAAGTACAAAGTCTGGTTCTTACCCGCTTTGGTTGTGACCTTCACAACATTCGCGGGTTTGCCATCGAAGGGTGAATCGGGTTGAGCATCCATCTTTGTGTACTTGCGCTTCCACTCGATCTCGGTGTAAAAATCGCCAGACTCTTTAAGGCCATCGAGATCTTCCCCCTCCAGAATGCGCGCTGTGCGCACGTCTCTGGCCCAACCGATTGTGCCGTCGAAACCTTGCTCAAAGGTGTTCAGGCCGGGTGACTCAAGCTCCACCCGAATCTGGTCCGGTGCCTTCTGCCAGGCCACCAGCCGTGAACGAGTCTTGGTCTTGGTGTTTTCCACAACACCTTCCACATACCTCGTCGTGATCGCACGATACTTGGCCTCGCCCCCCAGAGCTTCGACATACCGGGTCAGAATCTCTTCCGCCGTCTTGGCGGCTGCCGTCACGTTTTCAGTTGTTTCCAGATGTGACACCGTCGCGTTCGAGACGCCCGCAGCACCGCCGCAGAAAGCCAACGTCAGCACAGTCACACCCAACGCGATCGTCTTCATCTTGAATGCTCCACGGTGTTCTCAGTCATAGCCGGTGCTGATCGCAACGGCCACAACTCTATCGGCTCGCCTCACCGGGGTTCACTACCCCCAAATGAGTGTCTTTTCATTGCGGCCTGCCTGCAAAACCACCCCGATGCAGTCTCTGGTACGCTGACACGCCCATGTCCGTTCAGGCCGAAAAGCCACAATCTGCACGCCCAACCTCGGGCATCCGTCCTCTCGTCGCTGCGTGGCTGGGGTGGACCTTTGACGGCCTCGATGGCTACCTCTACATCATGGTGGCCATCCCCTTTGTCACCAAACTCGTCAAACTTGAGCATCAGGCGACCGGAACACTCAGCACCGTTTCAGCAGCCGACCTTTCCAGCGAAGTCTCCCTCAAGGCCTCCATCATCCAAGCCGTCTTCCTTGTTGGCTGGGCCCTCGGCGGCGCCTTCTTCGGGCGCATCGGCGATCGACTTGGTCGCTCGCGCACCCTCACCCTCACCATTCTCACTTATGCCATCTTCACCGGCCTTTCCTTCTTTGCGGAGCGATGGTGGCACCTTCTCATCTTCCGCTTTCTGGCGGCACTGGGCATCGGAGGAGAATGGGCAGCCGGCTCTGCCCTGGTTGCAGAGACTCTTCCCCCCAAGCATCGGCACTGGGCCAGTGCTCTGCTGCAATCCGGCTATATCTGCGGCTGCATCGCCGCCACTCTCACCGGCGGTTTGATGGCAGAATTCGATCCCAAGTGGGTCTTTGTCGTCGGCGTTCTACCTGCATTTGTCACGTTGTGGATTCGCCACTCCGTCCCCGAACCCACTGAGTGGGCAGCGGCCGCCGCAAAGAACAATCCGCCCAAGATCCGCGACCTCTTCGCCCCTGGCATCGGCCGCACCACCACGCTGCTCCTGATCCACATTTCGATCGCGCTCACCGTCGCCTGGGCCTTCCTCTTCTTCACACCGCAAGCCATCAGCCGCATACCCGAAGTGAAAGACTGGGCCCCCGCCCAAATCGCGGCTCTCAAGACCAAAGTCACCGTTGCGTACTTTGTCACCAACATCATCGCCAACTTTGCCGCAACCGCCATCTCGCGCCGCTTCGGTCCCAGACTGGCCTTCTTCCTTTTCATGTTCGCTGGATTGGCGATCCTCCTGACTGGTTATCGCACCCAACCATCCCTTGGCAACATTTACTGGATCACCTGCGGCTTTGCCTTCACCGGGCTTGGGTTGTTTGCCATCTTCCCCCTCTACGTGCCCCTGCTCTTCCCCACCTTGCTACGGACGTTGGGTTCAGGCCTGACGTATAACTTTGGCCGCCTGGTCGCCGCAGCGGGCACCCTCTTTGCCGGAGCCATTATCCATAAAGCCGGCGGCCCAGCCCAAGCCGTCTGGTGGGTGGCCTTGATCTACATTCCCGGCCTGTTTGTGTGCTGGCTCCTGCCCATTCCGCCTTTGGAAAAATCAGCACAAAGCCATAATTGACAAATACTTAGAGTTCGTTTCTCGCTCCTTCTCGGTGTTCGGACTGCGTAGGTCTACCATGGCCGGTCGATGAACATGCGTGAATGTACCCAGGGAACGCCCGTTATCGGGACCTTGGGCGCATCCTCCACTTTCACACCCTCCACCCAGAGCCCCTCGCGGCCGGGTGTCGTTTCCGCGGAGGCCCCTGTGTTCCTCATTCGTGCCGCCCAGAGCAAAGACGTTTCCACCTTTCTGAAACTGGCACGGATGGTGTACTTCATTAACCTGCCCCCGGATGAGCGCATCATCGCCGACAAGGTGACCCACTCTTCCAAGTGCTTTGGCAAAGCGGCAGGTGTCAAAGAAGACAAACCGTCCGGCAAATCGCGTAAACGGTCTGGTGGTGGCATGGCCGCCATGGAAACCGATTCGGACCTCTTTGTCTTTGCACTTGATGATCTTGAAACTGGTGGCGTCGTCGGCACCAGCCAGGTGCGCGCCCATCAGGGCGGGCCGGGGAATCCCAACTGGTCGATGCAATTGACGGAGAAGAAGTTTTTCTCACCAGCTCTTGGCCAGGGGACCACTCACACTGTTGGCAAGTTGTACGGCGATGAGACCGGGCCGAGTGAAATCGGTGGTTTGATCCTGCAACCCAGCCACCGCGGACATCGCTTGCGCCCGGGTCGCCTGCTGTCGTTCGTGCGCTTCCACTTCATCGCCCTCTATCGACATCTTTTTGCCGATCGCATTCTGGCCGAGATGATGGCACCTGTCTCCACCGAGGGTGATAACGTTTTCTGGGATCATTTCGGCCGCAAGTTTGTGCCGGTGAAATATGCCGAGGCCGATCGCTTCTGTCAGCACAATCGCGGCTTTATCCCAGAACTTCTGCCCAAAGAAGAGATCTACATCACGCTCTTTCCTCTCGAAGTGCAAAACATGGTCGGCGTGGTCTCGCGCGAAACCATTCCGGCGCGGCGTCTGCTCGAATCCCTCGGGTTCCGCTATCGCAACTTCATCGATCCCTTTGATGGCGGCCCACATCTGGATGCGCCTACCAGCGACATCACGCTCGTAAAGGCCACCAAACCCGGCGTGCTGGGCAAATCTATCGCCGCCGATCGTTGCGACGGATATGGCATCGTCAGCGTGCTGCACAAAGATGGTCAGTTCTTTGCCATCGAATCTCCGTACTCACTCAACGATGGTGAACTGCGCGTTCCTGCCGAATCCATGACACTCATGAAGGCCACGCCAGGCATGGCGAGTGGTGCAACACCGCTGGAGCGGCCGGATGACGCAGCAGCGGATGCCCAAAGTGCGTCAACGACCAAGAAACGTAGATCTGCCGGGAAATCCGAAGGCAAATCCACGGGCAAAAAAACTGGCAAGTCTGGCCGTTGATCCATCAGGAAGGAACCTTCGCTGTGATGCACCACGCCGCACTTGGCCAACCTGCCAGCAATCTGCTCGGAGGTGAGTGGGTCCCGATTCCTGGCTCCACGCTGGTTTCTCATTCACCGGCAGACCCCAGCCGCGTGATTCACTCGTGCGCCCCGCAACTCTCTCACGTTGATCGAGCGGTACACGGGGCACGTTCGGCGGCAGCGGCATGGGCCCGTACGACCCAAGCAACGCGCTTTGCGATTCTGAAGCGATTTGCTGCGATCTGCAAGGAGCGCGAAGCCGACCTCACACAACTCATCAGCGATGAAACTGGCAAAGTGCTGTGGGATGCCAAAGCCGAGGCCCAATTGCTCTCCGCTAAGGTGGATATCACGCTGGAACAATCCGCCAACTCCGGTATGACGCGCGTCACCGGCTTTGAAACACCGATCTCTCCGACCCGCAAGGGCATTTGCTCATTTCGCCCTCATGGCGTCATGGCAGTGCTCGGCCCGTTCAATTTCCCTGCGCATCTGCCCAACGGGCACATCATCCCCGCACTGGCGATGGGTAACACCATCGTTTTCAAGCCCAGCGATAAGACTCCCGCGATTGGCCAACTGCTCACCGAACTTCTCGATCAGGCCCTGCGCGAGGCGGGCGCTCCGGCAGGCGTGGTGAATCTTGTTCAAGGTGGAGCCGACGTGGCGGCAGCCCTGAGCAATCACGCAGACCTCGACGGCATCCTCTTCACAGGTTCATGGCCCGTCGGGCGGCGCATCATGCAGGCCAACCTTGATCGCCCAGGTCGCATGCTCGCTCTTGAAATGGGCGGCAACAATCCTGCGATCATCATGCCGGATGCGGACTTGAAGCAAGCCGCGATTGAGTGCGTGCGTTCAGCGTTCATCACCACCGGACAGCGTTGCACCTGCACACGCCGCGTGATCGTGCATGAGAGCCTTGCACCTCGCTTTATAAAGGCCGTCTGTACCGCAGCGAGTAATCTGATCATCGGCCACCCGGCAAGCACCCATCCGGTCTTCATGGGCCCCTTGATCGCCAAGAGTGCACGCGATCATGTCCTGCATGTCATCGGCCAGCTCACTCGCGCTGGGGGCGAACTGCTGATTCCCCCGACCATGCCCGATCTTCCCGGCTGGTACATCACGCCGAGCGTAATGCGAGTGCCGCGATTTGAAGCGTCTACTGATGCCGATGGCCATCCGGGCGCGGATGTGGAAATCTTCGGCCCATTCCTACGCATAGCCACCTTCAGCACGTTCGACGATGCACTCGCGCAAGCCAACAGCACGCAGTTCGGCCTGGCCAGTTCGATCTTCACTCAGGATGCCGCGACCATCGAGCGTTACCTTGCCGAAGCCCGAGCCGGGTGCATCAATATCAACGCCGGCACCGCAGGCGCATCCAGCAAACTTCCCTTCGGTGGGCTGGGCCTCTCCGGCAATCATCGCCCAGCGGGTGCATTCTCACTGGATTACTGCGCCATACCCATCGGCAGCATGGTCGAAAGTGGTAACGGCGCGGTCATTCCCAGCGGCATGACGTTTGACGAAGCGTGGCTGAAATAACCTTCACGCACCCTTCAGCGTCGTGATCAACTTCTTCACCGCGTCGCGGCGTTGTCTCACATCTCGATATGTAAACTGCTTGATCGTGATCGACGAGGCCACCTTGTCCGCTTCTTCTGCCGCAGCAAGGTCCTTCTCGTGTTCGGCCTTGGCCTGCAAGGCCAGCAGCAAGCCATACCGCAGATCAAGCTCCACTTCGGCACCGGTGTCGCGCACCTCGAGGGCCTGGCGGAACATCTCCACCGCTTCGCCGATGTACTCGACACGCAAAAAGGCGTGACCGAGCATGTTCAAAGACGCCACGCGGTTTCTAGGGTCGTTCTGCGACTGCTGCAGAAACTCAATGCACTCGCCGTACATGCCAGATTCAAAGTAGCGACGCCCCAGTTCATACTTCAGCGTCATGTCGGTGGGGTATGCCTCCAGCCGCGCCTTGTACTCAGTAATCTCCAGCTTGGCCAGATCTTCTTCAGCAGATTGCAGGATCGACGCCACCATCGAATCGCCAGCTGCCTTCTCTGCCATCTGCTTGGCTTCGGCGACCTTGCGGCGCGACTGGCGAATGCGAATGTCGCCGGCCATCTGCCTCAAGCTAAACGTCTGCATCGCCATATACCCCTGCATCAAGAGGTCATACGCGCGATTCTCATCGGGAACCGTGCCACGCTCCAAAAGTGCCCGCACCAACTTGTTCAGGGCTGACACATCAGTTGGCCTGCCAGCATAATCCGCCTCGGCCGCCGCGATCACACGATCCACCGTGTCCGCAGTTTTGACCACGCGATCCGCTTCTTCGAGTTGCTTCTGCTTTTCCGCGTCGCGGATGTTGGCGCGGAAACCACCCGCCTGCCCGGTCTGATTGAATCCACCCTTGTTCATCGCCGATTGCGCTGAGAGATTGCGGATCTTCACCGCCAATTCGGCATCCGAAGGGTCCACTTTCAAAGCGGCTTCCGCGCAGCGAATCGAGACATCAAACGCCCCCACCGCAGCGAATGCATCGCTCAGCTTCAGATAGATTTCCTTGCGTGGCCGCTTGTCTTTCTGATTGGCCACAAAAGCCCGCTCGGCAATCCACTTGGTTGGCTCGATGAAGCCAAGCTTGCCGGAGAGTTCCGCCGCGCGAGTCGGCAGAATCGCGTCCCCGTCTGGACGCAGCATCCACTCCACCATCGCCATCAGAAAACGATCGACCTCGGCCTTGCCACTGATCGGTGCCAGGGTTTCTTTCGACAGCCCCTTCTTGCTCTTGGGATCCGCCAGAAAATTCGCCATCGAACGTGCCAAACCCTGAATCGCGGGCATGTTGGTGGGTTCGAAGCGCAGCCCACCCAGCCACAGCTGGATCGCATACTCGTAATTGGTCGTCTCGTGGACGGTCCGTGCCTTATCAAAGAACGTCGCCGCCTTATCCGGCTGGGGTTGCCATGCCGGCTCGGATTCGGTGCTCTCTGCGCTCTGATCGGCTTTCTTCCAGGGGAACAGGGCCAAGGTCTTTATCCTTCCACAATCTACCAGGCGAGCTCACCCACGAGCCCGCCACCAACCCGAATCGGCCGCACGTCTGGCCGAGGGGATTCTACGGTGCAATCGGAATACTTGCCTTTCCGACAGGGGCCCGGCAATAGACCGGCACTTCGCGGCTGCCAACCACTTCCACGGCCAATCCGGATCGGCTGGGCCCCGCTTGGCCGCACCCCACTCACCGGGCCCCACTCACTAGGCCCCCCGGCGATACGATCAACGCGTGAGCCGCGTCGACACTGCACAACTTCGCATCACCACCTACCCAGCGGAGATTCTCCGCCAGAAGGCGGCACCTATTGACCCTTCCGAAGAGGTCCGCGAAGTCGCCCAATCCATGCTCAAACTCATGGCCAAAGCCGAAGGAATCGGCCTGGCGGCACCCCAGGTCGGCCTCCCCTGGCGCCTCTTTGTCGTCAATATCCCTTCACCCTCCCCAGAAGACTCCTCTTTTGAACCCGGTGCCTACGAGGGGCTGCCCATCGCCACCGATGGTCCAAAGGTGTACATCAACCCTGTTCTGTCGGATGCAGGGGGGGATTTGGAGTCGTACGAGGAGGGGTGCCTGTCGCTTCCAGAGATTCAGGGAACGGTCCACCGCCCCTCCATCATCACCATCACGGCCATGGACGAAAACGGCAAGCCCTTTACCCACCGTGCAGGTGGGCTGCTCGCACGGTGCTGGCAACACGAGACCGATCATTTGGATGGCATACTGATTCTGGACAAGATGACCCAGATGGCTCGATTGAAGAACCGCCGCGCCATTCGCGATCTGGAAAAAGAGGCAGGACTTCGCTAAGCCCGTTCGTGCACGGATGCACTCCACACCCCGCAAACTCGATCTGGTCTTCTTTGGCGCTGGTGCCTTTGGTGTCCCCACGCTCGCACGTCTGCATCAGACCCATACCCTGCGCGCCATTATCACCCAGCCGGATCGCCCTGCTGGCCGAGGTGGCAAACTCACCCCCACACCCATCGCCGAGTGGGCAGCAGTCAACGCGCCGTCGCTGCCGATTCTCAAGCCAGAAAACGTCAATGAACCGGCAACCCTCGCCCAGGTTCGAGGATTTTCTGCAGACGCCTGGATCATCATCGCCTTTGGCCAGAAACTTTCGCAGCCGTTGCTCGCTGATCGCTTTGCCATCAATTTGCACGGTTCGATCCTGCCCCGTTGGCGCGGCGCAGCACCCGTCAACTGGGCCATACTCGCTGGCGATCCGATCGCCGGAAACTCCGTCATCACCCTCGCCGAGCGCATGGACGCGGGGCTCGTGCTGGGCACATCATCGCGAGTTGTCACACCTGACCTGACCGCTGGCGAATTGCACGACCTGTTGAGCGCAGACGGCCCGGCACTGGTCGCCCAAGTTCTCGCCGATCACGCCGCAGGGACGTTGCGTCCACAGATGCAGGACGAAACTCGCGTTACCAAGGCCCGCAAACTTTCCCGAGCTGACGGCTGGATCGATTTTAAGAAAACCGCGACCGAGTGTCGCAACTGGGTGCATGGCCTGACGCCCTGGCCAGGCGTGAAAGTGTCTATTGCACATCAGGAACTCAAAGTGCTGCGCGTGCACGCCAGCGAATTCAATCACGCCGCACAACCAGGCACGCTTCTCGATCCTGCCACCGGCCGAATCGCCTGCGGCAACTCCACCACGCTCGACTTGGTCGAAGTGCAACCGGCGGGAAAGAAGTCCATGCCCTGGTCCGCGTTTGCCAACGGCCGCACACTGACCGCGGACATGGTGGTTCATTCTGCACCAGACGCTCCCCCCCCAGCGAAGCCAGCCGAGAAAGCCGGCGCATGAAAGAGGGCCTCTTCCAGACACTGTGGGATCTGGTGGAGCGTGCCATCACGCCCAGTACCCCTCCGCCACACCCACCCCAAACCTCTCCCACCACGCCACCTCAGCGACCCCAGCCAACAGCTCGCCCCCTCACCGGCGCACAACTCGCGGCAACATCACACGCACCTCGTCGCTCTCAAGCGCCCGCTGCAAAGAAGCCCAAGCAACTCCGCCCCGTGCGTGTCGTCCCCACAGTCGCCATTCCAGATCTTCCCGCTTCACACACTGCACAAGAGCACTACGACCACGTCGTGCGGCTCATGCTGGCCAAGTACAACATCAAGGTCCGCAAGTGGCGAAAGAGTTCCAGCGGTGTCGCCTACGAACTTCTTTATCGCGACGGCACGATCAAGCGGCTCATCGAATCTCCGTATCCCAAGGGCCCGATGTCGATGGCGATTTTTCTGCATGAAATCGGCCACCACGCCATCGGCTTCAACGTCTACAAACTCCGCTGCCTTGAGGAATATCACGCCTGGGCATTTTCCATCGCTGCGATGGAAGAGCACGGCTTGAATATCACCGACAGCGTTCGTCGCCGCATGCACCGCTCGCTGCATTATGCCGTCGCCAAGGCCTCACGCCGGGGGCTGAAAACTCTCCCGGCAGAGTTGGTCCCATACCTGCAGGATCTTCCTAAGAAAGCGGCGTAACCCTGCGATTCGGGCAGGTGCGTGGTCATTGCCTCACCTACCCTCTCCTGGTGTCCGAATCCCCCTCACTTCTCCCTCCGTCCAAGCGCAGTGTGCTCACTGCCGCGCCGATGTCTACAGGTGCTCCAGTCGAAGTCCTCGCCCCCGATCGCGCCACGCCATCCGAAGCCCAGGCCGAGCGCACCTGCACCACCGGCATCGCCGCCAGTCTGTGGGAAGCGACCAAGCCCGGCATCACGCGGCTCGTCACAATCACCGCTCTCACCGGCTTTGCCATCGGACCCCTCGTGCAAGCCCCCGCCGAGCGCGCCCCGTGGTTGCACACGCTCATCCTCGGCACCGCCTGCGCCATCGGCACCTACTGCTGCGCGGCCGGTGCCAATGCTCTCAATCAATGGGCCGAGCGTTCGCGCGATGCCCTCATGCCTCGCACTGCGGATCGACCGATTCCCTCCGGTCGACTCTCCGCTGCTTCCGTAGCCACTCTTGGCTGGGTGCTCACGCTCATCGGTGGCTGCGTGCTGTACTTCCTCACCGGCGCGGCGTCGGCCACAGTCGCGCTCTTGTGCACGTTGGTCTACGTGCTTCTCTACACCCCCATGAAAACTCGCACGCCGTGGGCCACGCATGTCGGGGGCATTCCCGGAGCACTACCGCCACTCATCGGCTGGGCCGCGACGCAGCCGTCCGCCGGCTTCACATCACTCACGCAGTTTGGCGGCTGGGCCCTGTTTGCCATCATGTTCGCGTGGCAGATTCCCCACTTCCTCGCCATCGGTTGGATGTATCGCAACGACTACGCCGCGGGTGGGTATCAAACCCTCAGCGTGCGCGATCAGGATGGACGCGCCACTGCCAACTCGGCCACGCTCTGGACCATGCTGCTGGTGGTCGCGTCGCTGCTGCCGCTGGTAGCTCTCTACCCACTCGTCTCTTGGCCGTATGCGATCATCGCGATTGCATCCGGCATCTGGTTCTTTTCGCTGGTTTGGAAGTTTGCGGCGACCCCGGATCGCCCTCACGCACGCAAGGTATTCTTTGGATCGATCATTCACATGCCGGTTTTGTTTGCCACGATCGTCGCCGAGGTCCTCATTCGGCGTCACCTCCTGCACCAATAACCATGGCTCGATGCGGGATCCCCAAAAAAAGTTTCTGGTTGGCTGAATTCATCGAACCCCACGCCCCCTTCTTCCCGAATACCATTTGTCTTCAGGGCGCGGTCGGTGCGCCATCGTTCAATCGAACATTCTCGGACTACGGGTTTTCCCCTTAAGTGGCCTGTACGTGTCGAGTGAGGAGTCAGAGAGTGAATAAGTTGCTTCGTTTCGCCCGCGCGTTTGCCAAACCGGAGATCGCCTGGACTGCCGCAATTGGCTCCGGAGCGATCGCGATTGCTGTGGCCACTGCAGGGATCCCCACCACCCTCGTCGATTTCTTCGGCAAGGGCTCCGCTCCTAACGAATTCGATGAGATCCTGGTTGACGCTCAGTTGTGCTGGTTCTGTCACGGTGGTTATCCGGAACCTGCCGCCCCTCACGAGTCTTGGTCAGCGAGCATGATGGGGCAGGCAGCCCGCGATCCGGTTTTCTGGGCAGCGCTCGCAGTTGCCAATCAGGATGCCGACTTTGCTGGTGACTTCTGCTTGCGTTGCCACGTCCCCAACGGGTGGCTCAATGGCCGTAGCGAGCCGCCGGATGGTTCGCTCTTAGAAGGAAGCGACTTCGACGGCGTCTCCTGCATTGTCTGCCACCGAATGGTTGATCCTGTGTACACCCCCGGCCAAAGCCCGCCGGACGACTTGGACACGCTGAATGTGCTGGCCTTCCCACCCACGGAACCGGGCAACGCCAGCATCGTGCTGGATCGACTCGACCGCCGCCGCGGACCACTGGTCCTCGACTCCGGCTTTACGTTCCACGAGTGGCGGTACTCTCCCTTTCACACCAAGGCCGAGCACTGCGGCACCTGCCACGATGTTTCCAACCCCGTCTTCAGTAAGCAACCCAACGGCGACTACATCATCAACCCCAACGGCTATGCCCACCCCACGGGCAACCGTCAGGACATGTACCCGCTCGATCGCACGTACAGCGAGTGGACGCAGAGCGACTTTGCCGATGGCCCGATCGATATGACCGGCCGCTTCGGTGGCGACAATCCGCTGGTCTCCACCTGCCAGGATTGCCACATGCCCACCACCACGGGCTACGCGGCAAACCCAATCCTCGCCGACGAACGCACCCATCTGCCCCAGCACTTCTTCAATGGTGGCAACACCTGGGTGTTGCGAGCGGTTCGCAATCTATATCCTGACGAAACTACGTACCTCTCCGCACAGTCGGTTGCCGATTCCATCAATCGCGCCAAGGACATGCTCGCCAAGGCAGGTGACATGACCTTGTCCGTGCAGAATGGCTTGCTCAACGTCCGCATCACCAATCAAACGGGTCACAAGCTCCCCGGCGGCTATCACGAAGGCCGCCGCATGTGGATCAATGTGCAGTTCCTGGATGGTCAGGATCAGATCATCGCCGAGCGCGGCGCGTATGACATCCTCACCGCTGAGTTGACCACCGGCGACACCAAGGTGTACGAAGCCCACCACGGCCTGGACGCGTACATGGCCGCGCAAACGGGTAAGCCCGTGGGCGAATCCTTCCACCACGTCCTCAACAACAAGATTTACAAGGACAACCGCATCCCGCCCCGCGGCTTCACCAACGCCAACTTTGCCGCCATCAACGCCTCCCCTGTCGGCGCAACATACGCCGACGGCCAGCACTGGGACGACACTAGTTACTCGCTCCCTGCGGGCGCGGTCAAGGCCCGTGTGAACGTCTACTACCAGACCACCAGCAAGGAGTACATCGAGTTTCTCCGCGATATGAACACCACCAACACCGCTGGCCAGATCGCATATGACCAGTGGGCCCTGACCGGCAAGAGTGAACCGGCCCTTATGGATACCGGGCTGATCAATCTCTGCGTCGCCGACTTCAACAACGACAGTGTGGTCGATTTCTTCGATTACCTCGACTTTGTTGCCGCCTTCTCCTCCAACGCTCCAGAAGCCGATTTCAACTCCGACACTGTGGTCGATTTCTTTGACTACCTCGACTTTGTCGCGGCTTTCAGCAGCGGCTGCTAAAATCTGTCGGGGAATACCCTGATCGAACCGTGTCCAATCGCACGCAAGCCGCCTCCTCGGGCGGCTTGCTGCCTTTTGGTGGATTAAATCGGGTACCATGTGCGTCGGTTTCTTTGGAGCACGACCTGTCTGACCCAGCGCAAAACCTCCTTCCACGTGTCGCTCAAGGTGACGAGGTGGCGGTGCGCGAGTGCATTGACCGGTTCGGGGGTCTGATCTGGTCACTAGCTCGCCGCATGGTTCCACACGAGGCCGAAGACGCAGTGCAGGAGATCTTCGTGGAGCTTTGGCGCCACGCCGGACGCTTTGATCCTTCCGTCGCCTCTGAAACTGCTTTTGTGGCCATGATCGCGCGACGGCGTCTCATCGACAGGAGACGGCGGATCGAACGTCGCCCCGAAGCCAACACGTTACCGGATGAACCGGCCGATCGCGATCAAGGGACTTCCCCGACCGTGGAAGTCTCCGACGAGGCCCGCCGCGCCGCCGCAGCTCTGAACCAGCTGAGCACTGAGCAGCAGCGGGTTCTGCGGCTGTCGATCTATCGGGGGCTTTCCCATGAAAGGATCGCCACGGTGACAGGGCTGCCCCTCGGAACCGTGAAGACCCACGCTCGACGTGGCCTCATGCGAATCCGCGACCTCCTACAAACCGAAACAGCGGATGGGGAAATTGGTCGGATGCCCTCTGGTTGAAATCGAATCTCTTGAGTCGAAAGGATGATTCCTGCAGATCCACGTCAGATAGAAGGATGCCCAGTCAATCGCAATGAACGAGTCGGATGACAACTTCGAATTCTCTGAGCTATCGCTGGAAGTGGCGGCAGCGGAGTTGTCTATCGCGCTGGCAGAGCTTGACTCGCAGCCCAGCATGCCGCAGACTCTGCGGAGCAAACTCGATCAGTTGGCGTCGGATCACATCGCGGCAACGCGGGCGCGGCGGCAGGAAGCATCGGCCGACTCATATCGTTTCCAGAGCCCAGTTGCCGTTTCCGATGACCTCGCAGCCGCACCCTCGGCGACGACGCAGGGTGCTGGTGGACTGAATGGCTGGATTCCTCCAAAGGTGCTTCCCTTCGTACGCACCCTTTCGACACTGGCTGCTGCCGCGTGCATTCTCGTCGGCGTAGGGATCTTTTACTACTCCGTTTCGCAGTCTCCGATGGCTAAGCGAGATGCGCTGGCAGCGCGCGCTGGCAGCGCGGATGGAGTGGTGATATGGTCTTGGACGGCATGGACCAAAGAGGCGGATGCAAGAGCAACGAGTGCCTCTGGCGATGTGGTGTGGGATACTTCAGAGCAAAGTGGCTACATGACCTTTGCTGGCCTGCCACCCATTGACGCTGATAGTGAGGTCTACCAACTGTGGATTATCGATGCCGACCGCCCTGGCGAACATCCTGTGGATGGTGGCACTTTCACGGCTTCGGGCACATCACCTGTTATTGTTCCCTTCCACGCTCGCGTCAAGGTGGGTCGCCCCGCGGCGTTTGCCGTGACCATCGAGAAGCCCGGCGGTGCTGTAGTCTCTGATCAAAAGCGGAAACTGACCATCGCGGCGCCCCCTCGTTCCTGAGTGCTTCCTTCTTTTCGAGGCAGTGGCGACAGGATTTCAGAACTATCATCGTCGACATGACGGGACCGATTGATTTTCAATCCTCAGCACACGCGACAATACCGGTGACTCTTGCTGATGTGCAGCGAGAAGTGGATGCCTTTGCCCAGGACTTGAATGCGGTGCGAAGGACGATTGCTCAGCAGGTCGTTGGGCAGAGCGATGTCGTCGAGTATGTTCTGGCGGGAATCTTCTGCGGCGGGCACGTGCTCCTCGAAGGTGTGCCGGGGACCGGAAAGACCCTGCTCGTCCGCACCCTGGCGCAGACCTTTGCGCTCAAGTTCGGACGAGTGCAGTTCACTCCCGATCTGATGCCCGCCGACATCACCGGGACCGTGGTCGCTAGCGAGGTCATCAGTGGTGCCGGCACGGCAAGAGAGTTTCGCTTTCGCCCCGGGCCGGTCTTTTGCCAGTTGCTGCTGGCGGATGAAATCAATCGCGCAACACCCAAAACCCAGTCGGCCCTTTTGGAGGCGATGCAGGAGAAGAGTGTCTCGGTGGGTGGGACGACCCACGCACTGCCTCAGCCCTTTGTGGTGCTTGCGACTCAGAACCCAATTGAACAAGAAGGCACATACCCCTTGCCCGAAGCGCAGCTCGATCGCTTCTTCTTCAAGGTGCTGGTCCCGATGCCCAATCGCAGCGATCTGGGTGACATCATCGACCTGACCACTGGCAAAGGTCGCGGCGATCCAACAGCTGTGATGCCTGCCGATCGCGTGACTCAGTATGCCCAACTCATTCGTCAGGTGGTTCTGGCTCCGGCGATGCGCGATTACATCGCGCGGCTGGTGATCGCCACGCAACCGGCATCGCTCCGAGGGGGTGCGGATTCAGGAAGTTTCTCTTCATCTCAGGTCGAGTCGTTCGTCCGCTTGGGAGCTTCGCCCCGCGCAGCCCAGTCGATCGTGCTGGGGGCCAAGTTCCGAGCCATGAGCTCGGGGCGCACTGCCGTTTCTCTTGATGATGTCCGCTGGGCCGCAACCCCTGCCTTGCGGCATCGATTGGTGCTGAACTTTGAAGCAGCCGCAGAGGGAATCACGGCAGATGCGATCGTGGCCAACCTGCTGCTGACGATGCCGGTAGACCTTTCCAGATGACTGGTGTTTTTCAAAACCTGATTGTGCTCTCCATCGCGTGTGTGCTGTTTATCAGCAACGCGCGTCCGCAGCAGGAGCTTTCGCCATCTTCACCACGCGCGGGCAATGTCGATCCATTTGCCGCGGCACTGAGATTTGAGGCCGGCCCGGTCGTCGATGTGATCCCCGGCTCGATGGCGGTGATTGTGATTGACCCGGCGTGGAATCTGAAGCTGAGTGGCTCACCTTCGGTACGCCTCGATGACGGGCGCACACTCATCGCCACGTTGAGGAGTTTGGTCGTGCGCCCTTCGAGAGTCGCTCCCGCGTGGATTGGCGATCCCGGCGAATGGTCAACCACCGACATTGTTCAATCCGTCGCTGGACCGGACGAGGTGGCGTTCACGGCTGATGTGCTCGCCCTCGAACTTCCAGCGGATGGAATCGGGCAAGGAGTCTGGATCGATGGAGAACGCATCGGCTTGAATTGGCTGAAGTCTTCCCCCATGCTGGCAGCGCTGAGTCAGCGTCAGGGACTTGAGTGGCCGGCGATGCTGACCCAGGCGCAGCGCGAAGATGTCAACCTGATGAACCTGCTGGCTCCGCTGTCACGCTCACCGATGACGCGCTGGCGATATCGATTGCTCACCGATGGATTGGCACCAAGCCCGGAAGCACGTACGGCGCGAGTGCAATTTGATGATCCCGTGTTGGAGGCCCTCGCCGAACAGCAGGAAAGCGCGTGGAGACACGGGCTTGCCAAGATCAAAGAGGTCGGTCCTATCGCGCCACATGCTGATGTGGCCATGCAGATCACTCGATCATTGACGCAGATCGTGGAGATCACTGATGATGATCGCGTACAACGCCTACCGTGCTGGAATGATCACGCTCCGACCATCAATCAACTGCTGAGTGATCTGGTGGCCTCAAGTCTCAAGCCGGAGGAAGCGGCCAAACGGGCCCGCGGATTCGGCGAACTTTCACCCCGCTTGATCGCCTGGGTGGTGGATGACGCCGCCTCTCTGCACCCGGTCGCGCGCGTAGCCCTGCCCCGCATCGGCGCGATGAACCTCTCGGATCGCAGCACCACTCTCTCGGCCCAGATTGTTGATCGTTCGGGCAGAGGCGGAAGCCCCGGGAACGATCTTCGCGTTCTCCCCTCGCGGCACGGGAACTTTGTCTCAGACCTGTTGCCTGCGCCAGGCACCGACTTGACGGCGGCGCCGACGATGGTGCTGGATGCAGGATTGTTCAAAGCGCAAGCACAGATTCAAGGTGCACCGATCAGTGTTTCGCCGCCCGGGCTCTTGATGTCAGGTTTCCTGCGCGAGTGGAGGCAGGAAGATCTGATTCGCGAATCACCACAGCCACGAACGCAGCCGGGAATCACGGCGACGTTGTCGTTCCGCTCAGCAACGCAAGGGGACGATTCACCGGATTCACCCAGCGGGTGGGTATTGCTGTGTGAACGCCAGGCCTCGATTCTGGGGCGTACATCGGGCGCGGAATCATTCACCTTGGTGTGGGGGCCACGACAGGCCGAATCCACTATCACCATCACGCGTGAAGGTGACGCCGGCAACACGGCAGCTCGTAGCGTCACGGATGCCGCAGGAAACTGGTTTGTGGAGGTACTGCTGCCGCGAAGAGCTGTGGATGAAGATGGCCTTGCTCAGATCGGCGTGGTGTGGAGCAGTGGCGATGGAGTTCGCGCCAGTTGGCCACGATCCATGCTGCCGCAAGATGCGTCACCGGGTCGTGCACTGCTGAATCTTGGCTCGTGGTAGGGCAAAGGTCAATGCGACCGGCCACACCCTTCGCAGGTGCCGCCGTTGCGGGCCGCCTGCTGCATGATGAGTTCCAAGGCCAATGGAGTGCCGCTGCCCTTCTGCATTTCCACAAAGAACTGCTTGGGGGCAGCAACCGCGATGGGAGCGATTTGTGCCAAGGTTCGCGCATCGTATACGCGGCCATTCTGCACAACCGTGGTGATTGACTCAGTCTTGCGAATGTCAGCGGTTGGGTCTTGGCTGAAGATGATCATGTCCGCAAGCTTGCCGACCTTGATCGAGCCCAGATCGTTATCAAGTCCGACGTACCACGCACCGTCTATGGTGCTGGCGCGCAGCACCTCGTGCGGGGTCATGCCCCCCTGAGCGAGCATCCACATCTCCCAATGGGCTGCCAGACCGGCCAACTGACCGTGTGCACCGATGGTCGGACCACCACCCTTGCCATCCTTTTGCACGATGTCGGCCTGCTTGGCATCAAGAATGCGCTTGGCCATGCCTGCGGCCTTGATGTGGTTCCACTCCTCATCCGGAGCGTCGGTGCGACGCCGCGAACGCGGATCGACCACATACCGCGGCACAAAGTTCATCAAATGCTCATTGGCCCACACCTGCGTCTTGGCGTACCAGTAATTTTCGCCACCCATGCCGCCGTAAGCGACACCGAGCGTGGGCGTGTAACCGGTTTTGCTCGCGCCCCACAAGGTGGCGGCATCTTTATAGATATTCTCGACTGGCAACGTGTGCTCAACGCTGGTGTGTCCATCAACGACCATGTTCATGTTGTGCTGATACAGCGCGCCACCTTCGGGAACGACCATCATGCCGACACGCCGTGCCGCTTCCATGACCATCTGCCGCTGATCGCGGCGGGGTTGGTTGTAGCTCTTGACGCTGAACGCCCCCACTGCTTTCAGCCGCTTGAGATGGAAGATGGCGTCGTCGAGAGAATCGACCTCGGCGCGGAAGGCACCCTGCGCACCGTACAGAATTGTGCCTGTGGAATAGACACGGGGCGAGAGAATCATACCTGCCTTCTGCATCTCACTGGCGGCAAAGATCATTTCGGTGTCGTTGCTGGGATCGTGAATGGTGGTGACACCGAAAGCGAGATTGGCGTGGCTGATCCAGTTGCGTTGGGGGGTGACGCCACCGGCACCCTGAGCGCCGTGGGCGTGAACATCGATCAGGCCGGGCATGAGCACGCCACCCTTGCCATCGATGATGGTGGCACCGGCTGGGATAGTTGTTGAACTCTTGGGTCCGACGGCTGAGATGCGATTGCCGTTGACGACAACCACACCATCGGGGATGACTTCCATGCCACGATCCGCAGCAGACCAGGGGCCCGCTTTCTTGGAATCCTCCATGGTGAGGATCTTGACGTTGGTAATCGCAATGACACTTTCCGAGCCGTCAGCTCGCGTGGGCCTATCCCAATTCCCCTGCATGGTGATGCGACTGGTCGCGATTTCCGCCTTTGGCGCTGCAGCGGGTTCATCTCCAGCGTTGGCCTCACGCACCGTGAATGTCGAAGCGGCCATCGCTTCCGTCACACTCTTTGAATAGACATCTGCTCCCATGGACCAATGGATCTTCGATGAGTCGCCACTCCAGTGCAGGTTGTAACCAGCATCGTCGCTGAGTTTGACCACCGGCACATTGCGAGCACCGGGGCCGACATCAATGGCGCGGCCAGCATCCGTGAACGGAGTGACATACAGCTTGTACCGCTCGGCAAAGACCAGCCACTTGCCATCCGGGCTGATGCGCCACTCGGTGGCCCAGCTGCTCTTATACAGCGTGCGCTCCGATTCCTGCGGATTGGTGCCATCGACAGGAACGCTGATCAGCGAGACGTTGTCAGAATCACTGCCACCATCCCGGGCCGTGACCAGAATGCGTGATGGATCTGCACCGAACTGGGGGCTGCCGCCGCGCGTGCTGACGCGGCGTGAGGTCCACGCACCGCGATTGGCCGTCGCCACATAAACACCCTGATCGCGGCTCCAGAGTGGACTGGTGAGATATCCCCCACCGCCACGCGAATAGGCCAGCGTGTCGGCGTCCGTACCAAAGGCAAGATCGGAATAGTGCCCCGGCGTCGAGGTGACGACACTTTCGCGTCCACCTTCAGTCACAACGATTTGCCCCAATCCCTCATCGGTCCAACGCACAAAGGCCAGCCGCTTGCCATCGCGCGACCACGCGGGAAAGAACTCGTACGAGTCGTTTGAGCTGGTCAATCGCTGAGGCGTGCCCACCTGGGGCGACGCATAAGACCCTGTCCAGATGTGGCCGAGTGCCTGAAACGCGACGCGCTCGCCCGTGGGCGAAACGGCCACGTCGCGCAGCATTTTGACATCAAAGGTGACCTGACCAGCGGGAGCCACTGGTACCGGGAAGCGGACGGCCTCAGCAATCTGCCGCGAATCGCGGATGCGGAAGGGAATGATGTCGGCCTTGCCCGAAGCCACATCCACGCGGCGGATCTTTCCTGCAGCCCAGAGGACAATCGACTTGCCATCAGGCATCCATGCCATCGCTGGGTACACGCCATGCACAGCCCAGGTTTCCTGATTGTCCCGTTCCAGGCCTGAGTAGACTTGCTTGGTCTGACCGCTGGCCAGATCGAGCGTGAAGAGTGTGGTTTGATATCGCACCCGGCGAACAAACGCAAGCGACTTCCCGTCCGGGCTCGGCACGGGGCGGCAGGCACCACCGGGCCCACCGATCACGCGCTCAGTTTTCTGCGTTTTCAGATCGAGGCGATCAATTGCGTAAATGCCAGGGTTGGAGTCCTTGTCATACTCAAACCCACCGCCCGACGAAGCGTCGTAGCTGTAGTACAAGTAGCGACCGTCGGGGGATAGTGCGGGCTCGCCGGTGTCTTTCTGCTCAGAGGTCTTGGTGGTCAGTTGCTGCCCATCGGTCTTGGCACTGGCGTGATACAACCACATTTCACCGGCACCCAAGCTGCGTCGGCTGGTGAAGTGCTTTCGTGCGATGATTGAGGAGCCATCCGTTGTCCAGATCGGTTGAGTGAGCAGGCGGAATGATTCGCGCGTGATTTGCCGAGGTTGCGATCCGTCGGCCTTGATCACCCAGATATTGTCGCCTGCTTTGCCACCTTCACCAGTGCGATCCGACACAAAGGCGATCGACTTGCCATCGGGGCTGAAGCGGGGCTGCATATCCCACTGCTTGCCACTGGCGATGCACTTGACGAGCGAGCCATCCGCTGAGCCACCGATGGGCATGGTGTACAGATCACCAAGCAGATCAAAGACGATGGTCTGACCGTCGGGTGAAACATCGAGGGAAATCCACGTCCCCTCATCCGTATCGAGCGGAACATCTTTCCAGCCCCAGCCACCCATCGCGCCGTTGCTGGGAGGGTTAGCGACATCCCACTTGCCGTCAGAGCCGTCGTTGACAGGTTGAGGAGCTGGTGCGGGAACAGGGACTGGAGCCGGAGTCGGAGTCTGAGCGGGCGCTTGAGCTTGCGATCTGGCGACCGCCGCGACACCACTCATCGCGAGCACCAATAGCGTGCAAGAAGGTGCGGTACGGAGCCAAGCTAAACCCGATATGGCAAATCCCGTGGTCATGGACGATCTCCTGCGCCGGTGCCCTTTCGCACTCGCCGCGGCGTGAGAATATCCCTCAACCTGCGACAATCCGGGAGGTACGCTTTTCCATGACGAAAGCACTCTTGCGGAACGCGATCAGCACTCTGACATGCGGCACGCTCTGCCTCGCCACCCTCAGTGGCTGCGCCGTCAGGCACACCACCGTGCAACCCGAATCCGCCGCAGCCAAGCCCCCCACCGGACAGATTGAACTCGTCGGTGGTGTGGAGTGGCCAGCATTTCCCGCCAAGTGGTGCGGCACATGGGGTGGGACGTGCCGCGTCATCAAGGACAATGACATCAGGATGACGTTCTACATGGAACTGGCGATCGCGCCGATCGCGCGCGCCGATGGGACCTTGCCCCCAGGTGCCGCGAGTGATTCGAGCAGCCCCAAGCCGGGTGACACATACACATGGACGATCGTCTACGCCAAAGACGCTGCTGACACGCAGCCGACCAGCACCACGCGGCAGGTGCGTCCTTACAAACTGATTGTCAACGACTATGACAAGGGTTCATTCACCGTCGATGAGGGCGGCGGACTTTTGCTCCCCCTGCACGACATGGGCGGGCCGCTGTATTGCACCTTCGAAGTCGGCGGGCGCACGCTGGTGGCGAGGTACGGGCCGGATCTGCTGGGGCCGACACCGTCGATCTCGGTGGAGATCCTCACCTTCGATGGTGCCGGATTCGGTGAGGTGGGCCCAGCAGAAGCCAAAGTGAAATCAGGATCGCCTCAGACGTTGCAGGCGGGGGTGCTGATTCGCAAGCAGGAAAGCAAGTAAGAAGAAAAGTAGCTGGACTGCTTGTTTCTGATATCACATCGACAACGGCCCCGTGCTATCCGCAAACGTGGGTTGCGGGCACCCAGCACGCTGCAACATGCTCAGGTACAGATTGCACAACGGCGTTTCGCGCGGCGACTGCAACAGGCGACCGGTCTTGAGCGACTCAAAGTCTGCACGTTGTGAACCATTGCCACCCCGCCCGGCGAGAATGATGGGCAGGTCCTCGTGATTGTGCTTGTTGCCATCGCTGATGCCGCCGCCAAAGAGCACCAGGGTGTTGTCGAGCATCGTGCCACTGCCTTCGGGTGAATTGGCGAGCTTTTCCACAAAGCGGGCAAAGCGCTCGATGTGAAAGCAATCGATCCGCTGGATCATTTCAACCATCTCGGCATTGTTCTGATGATGCGAGAGGTGATGGTGCCCCTCTTTGACACCAATCTCAGGGAACGTCCGATTGCTGCCGTCGCCAGCCATCATGAAAGTGCTGACGCGTGTGATGTCACTCTGAAACGCTAGATGCAACAGGTCGTACATCAGGTCCATGTGCTCACTGACCTTGTCAGGAATGCCCACCGGCATCGCCATCGTCGGCAGTTTCACAGGTTGAGACTCCTTGCTCATGCGCTCGATGCGCTGCTCGATTTCACGCACGGAAGTCTGATACTGGTCCAGCTTGCGTTTGTCAGCGTTGCCAAGCCGCGCCGACATCGCCTTGGAATCCTCCAGCACAAAATCCAGAATGCTCTGGCGTCGTGACATCCGCTCTTTGGCCGCCGCCGCCTGCGTGGCATCACCAAAGAGCCGCTCAAACGCTGCGGCGGGATCGACAATCTTGGTCATGGGCGTCGATTCATCGCGCCACGAGATGTTGTTGGAATACGCGCACGAATACCCAGAATCGCACCCACCGGCAGAAGGGCCATACTCGCAACCCAACTCCAGAGAAGGCAGTCGCGTGTCCTTGCCCAAATGAGATGCCGCCAGTTGATCCACGCTGACGCCGGTGCGAATGTCATTTCCCGCAGTTTTGCGGGCCTGAGCGCCTGTGAGGAACGACGCGGCAGAGCGTGCGTGATCACCCGGTCCATCGCCATTGGCCCGGGCCTTGTGCAGCGTCAAACCCGTGAATATGTTCAGGTGCTGCACGACCGCACTCAAGGGCTGCAACGTCGTTGAGAGTGCGAACTCGGTTTCCGATGCACCGGCGATCGGCGCCCACGAGGGATAGTGAACTCCGTTGGGAAGAAAGATGAACGCCAGCCGCGTCGGCGCGGCTGACGATGGCGTAGCACCCGACGACATAAGCGAACTGGCAAGCGCCTGCGAACCACCCGGGGTCATCGCCTCAAGCCAAGGCAAAGCCATCGTGACACCAAGGCCACGCAGCACCGCACGCCTGGAAACCGCATATGACTGCGAACCATGTCGGGGCATCACTCGCCTCCTTGGTCTGGAGATTCTACGGGATCTGCTGGCAAAATCACGCGCGGGCGGCAGGTGCGAAACGACTCACTCAGCACAATCGCCTCAATCAGTGCATCCAAACGGTCACCCCTTTCGCGGCAAGCAATCGCGATCTTGCGAATCGCCGGACGATCAAATGGCTCCACACCACGGCCAAATGCATACGTCATGAGCTTTGAGGTCAATGCTTGGACAAATTGATCCGATCTCGCTAAAAGGTTCTCCTTCAGATCATCCGATCCCGACAGCACGACACCGCCGGGAAGCGTGCCGCTCGAATCGATCGGTTTGCCCTGCTGCTGGTCGCGATACGTGCCGACGGCATCAAACTTCTCAAACGTCAGACCCAAGGGGTCGAGGCGATTGTGACACGCAGCGCAACTGGCGTTTGCGGTGTGAATCGCCAACTGCTCGCGCACCGTCGCATCCGGCTTGGCATGAGCAGATTGATCCAAAGGTGGAATATCCGCCGGAGGGGGTGGTGGCGGCGCACCCAGAATCTGATCGAGTACGAAAAGCCCGCGTTTGACGGGACTGGTGCGCGTTGTGTTACTCGTCAGTGTGAGCACTGCGCCAGTGGTGAGGATGCCGCCACGAGGCGAGGAATCGGGAAGTGTGACCTTGCGAAACTCACTGCCATGAACGCCATCGATGCCATAGTGGGCAGCCAGTCTCTCATTGATCGTGATCTCGCGGCTGGCGATCAGCTCCAATACGCTCCGCCCCTCGACCAGCACTGTACGGAATGCCTCGCGGGCCTCGCGGATCATGTCAGAGCGCAGCTCGCTACTGAATTGCGGAAATTTTCCTGTATCGATGTTCAGCGTTTCCAGAGTGCGCAGTTGCAGCCACTGACCGGTGAAGTTCTCTACAAAGGCATCCGCCTTGGCATCCTTGAGCATCCGCTGCACGTGCGTGCGCAGCCCCTCATCAGTGGTTAGTGAGCCCTCGGCCGCAGCACTGAGCAATGCTCCATCCGGCGTGCTGCTCCAGAGAAAGTACGACAGCCGCGAAGCGAGTTCGTACGCGTCGAGAGTGTGTCGCGGCCCAGATTGACCTATCTCCACAGTGCGAAAGAGGAACGATGGTGAGACCAGCACAGCAGTGAGCGTTGTTCGCAAAGACCGATGCTCATCAGCGCCAAGCCCACGCTCATTTCGATATACCTTCATCAGCGATTCAAGTTGAGCTGGCTCAACTGGCCTGCGATAAGCTCTCGATGCAAAGTCGCCGACCACGCGCTCGACACGCTCCAACTCATCCGTAATCCCTTGCCCAGAAGCCAGCAGTTCGCTCCGCGACTTTGGAAATTCCGTTGTCGCCTCATCCAGCGGCCCCGCAATTGAAATCGACTCGACGCCCAGATTGCGATCGGCCTTCTGCGGTTCATAGAAATCATTAGTGAAGTTCGCCGCGATCTTGCGGTTTCCCGCCTTCAGCCGAACGCGCACACTCTCTTCCTGCGGCTTCTCTCTGGTTCCGGAGATGCTCCACGCGGCAACTTCCTTGCCATCCACGCGCAGTGACAGGCGCGCGGCTTCGTCTCCACCCTTGGTCTCCCACGCTTTGACACGAATCAGGTATTCGCCCGTGTACGGCGCGGCATGCTCATTCCCCGCCCCGCCATTGGAATACAAGTAAAACCCGCCGCGAGGCAGCGGCTGACCATTGCCACCACGCAAGGGCTTGAGCATCGACGGATGATCGCCAAACTCGACAATCGGGCCAAGCGCTCGCTCAATCGCGGCCTCTGCCGCTGCAAGGTACTGCTCCACCGCCAGAGGCGATGTCGTCAACACATCTGCCACATTGTCAAAGCCGTATCCGGTGTCATCGCGAAGCAATCTGTCGCAGAAATCCAGCTGCTTGGGTTGCAGGTGCAAAAGATCCCGCAGCGTGTTGCGATACTCCGTTCGATTCAATCGATGAGGCGTGCACCAGCCAGGGTCAACCGGCGCATCCAGCGGCACATAGGCGAGGGCCGCGTCGAGCCATTGGGTCATGATCAACCGCTCGTGCTCGCTAGGCTGGGGCTTCTTCTTTGGAGGCATCTCTCCCGTTGAGATCATGTCGCGCAACAGGTGCAGGTTGAAGTCGCCTCGAATGAAGGGCGAGGCATCCCCAGCGCGATCCAAGGCCAGATCACCCGGTGGGTCATTCCCTTCGTGACACCCGATGCAGAACTTCTGCATCAATGGCCGCACATCGGCTCTGTACCGCTGGTCCAGGTCTGCCGCCAGCCCGTCCACCGGCTCACGCTGCGTAAACCTTGTTATCAGCACGCCTGCGGTAGCACTCGATGCAGTGCGCGATGTGGCGGCGGATGCGGTCACGCTTGACGCGATCATCGCTCCAATGCACCATATACGCACACTGCCAGAACGCTTTGCGACACCCTTTTTCACAAGTGCAGCATACCGAATGTTCTTCTGCGCGCCAAGATTCATTGCACCGAATCGGTGTCCAGTAGCACAACACCCCGGCTGTAGACCGGGGTGTTGTCAGTGTTCAACGTGTTGAGACTGAATCAGGCAGCCATCAGACAGTGGGTGCCGCAACAGCGCCGGCCTTTGCCTTCTCATCGGCAAGCACGGCCTTGCGGCTCAGCTTGATGCGGCCCTGCTCATCTACGAGGATGACCTTCACCTTGACCATGTCGCCGACGCGGACCACTTCCTGCACGTTTTTGATATAGCCATCAGCCAGTTCGCTGATGTGGCACATGCCATCGGTGCCGGGAGCGAGTTCGATGAATGCGCCAAAGTCTTTGGTGCTGACGACCTTGCCGGTGTACACCGTGCCGACCTTGATCTCTTCGCAAAGCGCTTCGATCTCAGATCGGGCGGCCATCAGCGACTCGCGATTGGCGCTGGCGACGTTGACGGTGCCGTCGTCCTGCACGTCGATGGTGACGTTGTAGCGATCCTGCAGACCACGGATCATCTTGCCACCCGGGCCGATGAGCTTGCCGATCTTCTCGGGGTCGATCTTGAGTGTGGCGATGCGAGGAGCAAAGGGGCTGATCTCGGCGCGGGGAGCAGCGATCGCTGACTCCATGTGGTCGATGATGAAGAGGCGGCCTTCGCGGGCCTGATCGATGGTCCGCTTGATCTGCGGGATCGTCAGCCCACGGATCTTCATATCCAACTGGATGCCAGTAATGCCGTCGCGCGTTCCAGCGACCTTGAAATCCATGTCGCCGTAAAAATCCTCTTCGCCGATAATGTCGGTCACGTACAACTCGCGACCAGAATCATCGCTGAAGCGGCCAACCGAAATGCCTGCGCACGTCGCCTTGATCGGCACGCCAGCATCCATCAGCGCCAGGCACCCGCCGCACACCGAGGCCTGCGAGGTGGAGCCGTTGGACTCCATGATCTCGCTCACCAGGCGGATGGTGTAGGGGAACTCTTCGGCCGAGGGGAGAATCCCCAGCAGCGAACGCTCCGCCAGTGCGCCGTGGCCGATTTCGCGGCGGCCGGGGCTGCCGACCTTCTTCACTTCGCCCGTTGAGAAGGGCGGGAAGTTGTAGTGGTGTGTGAACTTCTTGGAATATTCGGGGAGCAAACCATCGATGATCTGCTCATCCTTGCCGGTGCCCAGCGTGCAGGTCACGACGGCCTGCGTCTCGCCACGCTGGAAAAGGGCCGAGCCGTGCGTGCGCGGGATAAACCCGACCTGACTGGTGAGGGGGCGGATCTGGGTCAGGCCGCGACCATCGGTGCGTGCGCCTGTGTCCAGAACCTGCTTACGCGTCAATTTCTCATCGAGGCGCTTAAAGGCCTCCTTGGCCATGGTGCGGTCCTTGACCGACTTCTGCCAAGCATCGACATTGCCTGAAGTATTGATCTGGAAGTGACTATCCAGCATCTTGGCCTGGATCTCGTTGATGGTGTTGTTGCGTTCCTTCTTGCCGTGAATCTTGCGGGCCTGGGCCAGTTCCTTCTCGCACGCCGCAGCAACCTTGGCGGAGACCTCGTCGCTGGGGAGGTAGAGGGTCTTGGGCATCACCTTGGGTTTGCCGGCCTTGCCGACCAATTCATCGATCATGCCCACGATCTCTTTGACAAACTTGTCAGCGAATTCGATCGCGCCCATCACGCCTGCCTCATCAACTTCGGCCGCGCCGAGTTCGATCATGTTCATGCCGTCCTTGTGACCGGCGACGACCAGATCCAGATCTGAGTATTCCATCTGGGTGACAGTGGGATTAATGACGTACTGGGGGCCCTGCTCCGTGTGCAGGCGACCGACGCGGACGGTGGCAATCGGGCCTTCGAAGGGAATATCCGAAATCGCCAGACACGCGGACGAGCCGATACACGCCAGAATATCCGTGTCGTTCTCCTGATCGTGGCTCAGGGTGAGGCACTGGATCAGCACTTCATCCACAAACCCATCCGGAAAGAGGGGGCGGATCGGACGGTCGATCATGCGCATGGTGAGAATTTCGCGCTCGCTGGGAGCGCCCTCACGCTTGCGGAATCCGCCGGGGAACTTACCCGCCGCCGAAGCCCGCTCGCGGTAATCCACTGTGAGAGGGAAGAAATCCAGGCCTTCGCGCGGATTGGCGCGCACGCACGTACACATGACGATGGACTCGCCGTAGGTGATGATTACGGCGCCACCGGCCTGACGACCGATCTTGCCGGTCTCCATGGTCAAGGTGCGGCCGCCGATCTCGCGCGAGACGGTAATGCAATCTGTAAACATGAGGAACCTCTTTTGTGCGTCAATCGCACCCGAACGCATCACTCAGCCCGAGCGTCGCGCGGCCGAGTGCACGCAACAAAGGCAGGATGCTCACCTGACCCGGTCCAGCCCATCAGGTTCGGAGAGGCAAAAGGCACACGGCAGTCGCAACTGCAAAGTGCCTGCTGCCGCTCGGCAGGGATGGCCGGGTCGAGAACCAAAATGTCAGATTGGCAAAGAACCAATCCGCAAACAAAGCGGCCCGACTGTCGTCAGACAATCGGGCCGGTATCTTTACTTACGCAGCTCGAGACGCTTGATCAGGGTCTTGTAGCTATCGGGATTCACACGGGCCAGATAGCGAAGCAGGCGGTTGCGCTTGCTCACCATCTGCACCAAGCCGCGGCGGCTGTGGTTATCCTTCATGTGGCCCTTCAAGTGCTCGGCCACTTCCTTGATACGGGCGGTCAACAGAGCAATCTGAACCTCGGGAGAACCGACATCGGATCCGTGGCGACGGTTCGTGGAGATCACCTGGGTCTTAACTTCTGCGAGAATTGCCATAGGTCGTCTATTCCTGTCGTAAAATGAACTGAGGGGAAGTTTAGCCCTTTGTTCTTCCACTTTCTACGCCGTTCAATAGTTGCGAAACACTCCCCGAAGCCAATCTCCACAAGAGTCGCGAACGGGACTGGATCATAGTGACGTCCCATAACTAAATAGCAGCCGGTCCATTGCTCGCATCTGTCCGCGGCTTCGCCGCTCCCACATCCATCTTCCAAGTGGTTCGGATCGCCGAAAGCAGCTTGGACACCGTGGCGTCCTCGACGCCTCGGCGCTCAATGACGTGCTTGGCCAGAGCCAGACCAGTTTCACCCTCTTCAAACACGACGTACCAAGCCCCGGCAGCCCGGAGGGCTTCTCCCTCAGCCAGATAACGGGTTCTGACCGTCACCTCAACTTTGGGGTTGGTTTCTAGAACTGACATGACCAACTGAGGCAAGCCAGCGACTCCGGGCAACGTGACCACCAAGTGCGCGGCTTTCTGAATGCCTGCCGCCTCCAGAATTGGTGGCAGCGTGCAGTCTCCATACACCGCCGCGCGGCCCGCCTTGGCCAGATTGCGAACGGTGTCCACATTCATATCGATGATGACTGTGTCAAACTTGGCATCGCGGAGCATCGCATCCACCACGCGACCCACTGGTCCATACCCAGCGATGATGGCCAACGGCTTGTCTATTGACGCGACACGTTGCTGGGCCTGATCATTCAGACCAACGAGACGCTTTTCGTGCCGCCCGTTAAGGAGTTTCCAAAGCCAGGGAATGCCGCGGAGAAACGACTCCATCCTGTCCATGCCTTTGAAGAGCATTGGATTCAGCGTGATCGACACGATTGCAGACGAGACAAGAACCTGCATACCGGCAGGTGGCAGCAAGTTGTTTTCGGATGCGGCCTGGGCGACGATGAATGAGAACTCACCAATCTGAGCCAGCCCGATCGCGACAGTCAGGGCGGTGCGGACTGGATAGCCGCAGATCGCCACGATCGCAAGGGCCGCCAGCGGTTTCACGATGAGAACGATGGCGATACCTGCTGCAACGAGCCCCGGCTCCTGCAGAATAAACCGAGGATCAAGCAACATTCCTACTGCAACAAAGAACAGCACCGCGAATGTGTGCCGCAAGGGGAGGGCATCCGCAGCGGCCTGGTGACTCACTCGCGATTGAGCGACCACCATGCCGGCCAGAAATGCTCCGAGAGCAGGTGAGGCATCAAATGCTGCCGCGGCACCCACAGCGATGGCGATTGAGAAGACCAGAACGGTCAGGGTGAACAACTCTCCTGACCGCAATTGCGTCACACGGATGAGAATCCACGGCACAACTCTGGACCCCGCAACGTAGACGATCGCGATCATCGCAATCAGCTTCAGAAACGCGAACCCAATAGCGATCAGCCCTTCCGTTCCAGCCAATTTGCTCTGTCCACTCGTGGGATCCAATGCAAAGAGCGGGATCATCACCAACAACAGCACTGTCAATATGTCCTCAACGATGAGCCAGCCCACTGCAACATGCCCATGGCTCGTGCTGAGCATCTGTCGATCCATCAGCACGCGCAATAGCACCACGGTGCTTGCGACCGCCATGGCCATTCCCAGCACGATTCCGGATGTCAGCGACCAACCCAAGAAATGGAAAATCGCCATGGCAGCCAGAGTGGCCAGCAAACTCTGGCCAATCGCTCCCGGAATCGCCACGCGTTTCACCGCAAGCAATTCATCCAGGTGAAAGTGCAGTCCCACACCAAACATGAGCAGAATGACACCGATTTCGGCGAGTTCCTGCGCCAGGGCCACATCACCCACAAAACCAGGCGTATGCGGTCCAATACACACGCCGGCGAGCAGATATCCAACAATCGGTGAAAGTCCGAATCGCTGCGTCAACAGTCCCAATATCCATGCCGCAGCAACGCCAGCAGCAATGGTCTTGAGCAGTGGCAGGTTGCCAACACCTGCCGCGAGTGTCAAAGAGATCGTCAAATCATGCATTGAGCCATTCTAGAAACTTGGCTCAAATAAACCAGATTTCTTTCTGATCTTTTTCTCTTTCTCTTCACCAACTCACACCACGGACAACGTTGTTGCTGCTCGACACAACTCAACGCCGTGATTCTCCGAGATCGCGCAACGCATCCTTGCCGATCCAGCGTGCCGCGGGCTCATCACGTTCTGTGAGTCGCGCCGCGACAGCGCGCGCCTGAGCATGAAACTCCCCACCTTTGCGTTTGCCGATGCCGCGGAGAGCCCAACTGATCCCCTTCTTCACAAAGTTGCGTTCATCCGATGCATGCTCCTCGATCAACTCCAACCCTTCTCTCAACATCTCTTTCGGGGCATCCTTTCGGTGCAGCGCGATGGAGGCCAGAAGCGCGAAAGCGGTGCGCTTCACGAATTCATGCTTGCTCGCTGCCCACGCGTTGATGCGTGTCCGCGTGAGATCAAAATCCACCTTGTCGAAAAGATGGAAACACACGGTGTCGCAGATGCCCCAATTATCAAAGTCTTTGCACCACCGGTTCATCTGGCTCACGGTGACCAGTGCGGGATCATCCACAAACGCCGCGAGCATGCGGCATTCGTAATACCCGCTCTCCCAGAGGGCCAGCGCGAGTGCGTGATCCCTGCCGCGGCTCTTGCGGATCGCCGCGGCCATCTTCTGCAACTCCCCCACTCTCATGCCAAAGGCCGCATCGCCGCGAGCCAGCGTGATGCCAAACTGCTCCTGCATTTGCCTGACAATCCGCGGGTCGGCTTTGCTGCGCAATTCAGCCACGATCCTCTTCACCTCGGCAGCAACGCTGGGAAGTTTCTCCGTAGCACTGATACGCGATTTCGCACCCGATCTCTTCGCCATGGCGGCACTATACCGAACCCTCACACCGCTCCGAATCCTGGTTTGGTCGTGTCTGGTATGCTGCCGAGCCGCGTCGGTTCGGGCCTCTCGGCCACGCTTCCGCCCGTGTGCCAAGGAGACTCTCTCATGATGTGGGTGTGGATCGGTCTGGGAGTTGTGGCGGTGCTGGCGGTCGCGTTCCTTCTCTGGAAGCGCTTTGCCAATCGCGATGAAGGCCCTGTTTCACTGGTCATTTATCGCACCTGCTATCGCGATGTCACCGAAGCGGATGCACGCGGCGCAGCGCGGCGGGCACTGGGCGTGAACGCGGAGATCCAGACCATTCCCTTCGATGAGAACACCAAGGGCCTTTTGATCGCGGCCGAGGCGATTCCGCCCATCGCCATCATCACCTCCAATCGCACTTACATCGAACCAGGCAACATCGAAGCGGCGGCGAATGAATGCGAAGACCCCACCCTGCGCAAAGCCTTGCTCACGCACAAATCCTGGCTCTCGGTGGATGCGATGGGCATGGACAAGATTCCCCCCGCCGACATCCGCCTCACCATTTATGTCGGCCTCTTAGGAAAGCTCCTCGCGGAGTTTGTGGATGACCAATCACTGGTGATCTTCGCTCCCGCCGAGGGGCGTTACGGCGAGATCAAGCCCGATACCGCCGCGCTCCTTTCCTCCGGCGAGATTCTCAAGATTCTCGGCGATGCGGATCTCAACGCCCCCATCATCCAGCGTGAGAGCAGCGATGAGGCGATCAACAAAGCCATCGCAACCGCGCAGAAGCGCCTTCCCGAATTCATCGGTGTCGTCGATTCCGGCCGCGCTGAAGCCCAGCCCATCGTGAAAGCCCGTTTCGCGACGGGCGAAGCGGCGGCGGAGCACATGTGGGCAAAAGCCACGGAAGTCTCCAGCGCTGGCATCGTCGCCGAAATCATGAACCGCCCGGCCGATCCCAACCTTCCCAAGAAGGGAAGCGTGGTGACCATCAATCTGGATGATGTGTCGGACTGGATGTATCTGGATGAGAAAGGCCGCCGCGTGGGCGGATTCGTGGAAAAAGTCCTGACCGGCGAATGAACCCCGGCGGATCAACAGCTCTTCGATGTCTCACACTCAGCGTTTGCCCGCGACCGGGGCAACGGCCAAGCGCGTGCGCACGTTGTCGAGCACATTCATGTAATTGATGTACGCGTCGTAGGGTGAGTCATAGGGGCTGAAGTACTTGTGCACATCGCCATCGGCCCAATACTTGGTGCACATGTAATAGAAGTGATCGCTCGTCGTCAGCTTGCGCCAATCGTCGAGCAAGTACCTCGCCTCGGCGATTTCCTGAGCATTCCCTGAAAGTTCGGCCTTCAAGACGCGATCCTTCACGGGATTCTCCAGGCGGAAGCACTCTTCAAGTGCGGCATTCTGCATCGCATTGCCGCGCCACGCGGAAAGATCGCGCTCGGAATCCGCCCATGAGATGTAGTCATGCACATCGTAATCGCCAACGGGCATGAACTGATCGAGGGCCATCGAGGGCGTGATGAAATGATTCTCTCCGGGCGCGACATCAAAGATCGCCTCGGGGAGTTTCTCCAGGAATTTGAAGATGCCGGTGTCGGCCCACTGATGCTCGCCAAAGGTTTCGTAATCCATGAAGAGATTGCAGAGGTACCCATCACCATTGATCTGATGGACCCACTGGGCAAACTTCTCGGCGGACAAAGGCCACTCGGCCCAGCCGCGATTGGAGAAGCGGAAGGCGATGTCATCGGAAAGCCGGTAGTTCTTGCACAGCGTGCCGAAGGGCTTGTCTTTGCCACCCACCCCCACCCCGACGTTTGATCGCGGGTTGCCGGGAGCCATATACAGATAGTTCGGCGAGCGGAATCCGAGAATGCGATCCACACCTTCGCACAAGATTCCCGCAAATCGCCCCGTGCCATCGGGATTCTTCATCCCCGCGACAAAGTGGGCGAGTTCATTGTTGTAGATCAACTCCGTATTGCGAAAGACGCGCGGAGTCACACCGAAAAGCTGCTTGATCTTGGCCGTCTGCATATCCACCTGCTCGACAAACTCGCGCTTGGAGTAGATGAACGACAGCGAATGGTTGTACGTCTCACCGACAAACTCGCAGCAGCCGGTGTCGGCGAGTTCCTTGAAAAGATCGATGATGTCGGGGCAGAATTGTTCGAACTGTTCGAGGGCGACGCCGGTGATGGCGTACGACACGCGAAAGTTCCCCTTATGCCGCTTGACCAGATCAAGAATCAATCTGGTCGTGGGGCGATAGCACTTGTCGGCGACCTTGCGGGCGATCTCCCCATTCTTGAGATTGTCAAAGTAGAAGTGGTCGGTGTCAAAGACCGAGTAGCGGCGAAGGCGAAACGGCTGGTGGACCTGAAAGTAAAAGACGACACTGGCCATGAGAAGAGGATAGCAGAGAAGCGGCACTCAGCACTCGGCACTCAGCACTGGGCACTCGGCACTCAGAACTGAAAAGGCACCCCGTCCCGTGACGAGGTGCCTTGATCTCTCAGCACTCAGAACTCAGCACTCGGTACTTCTCACGCCGCCATCTTAAAGGCCTGCGTCGTCTGATTCCCGACGGTGAACGTCGCACCATCGTTGCCAAACTGCACGGTGATGGCATCGCTGGGTGTGCCGATGCGGGTGCCGCGCAGTCCGACGACGGAATACTGCACCCCCGCGCTCGCCGCCGAAGCGGGCACGGTGGTGTCGGTGAAGAAGGGCCTGCGGTTTTCCTGCGTGCTGCCGGGCGTGCCACCGATGGCGGTGAAGCCGGTCTGTCCGGGCAACTTGCGCGAGATGGTGAAGAAGCCACCGGTCGAAGCGGTGGAGTTGGTCGAATCCCAGGACAATGTCACGCTGCCATCGAATTCGAGGGTGACGGCGAAATTGGTGGGCTTGCCGGGGGCCTGAGCGGGAACCGGAGCGGCGGGTTCGGGAATCTGCGCGGCGGCATACACGGCGGCGGGATTGGTCTGCAACTCGGCAAAGGCCTTGATCTGCGCGATCAACTCGCCCGCGCTGGAACGCATATCGGAGACCGAAGCGGTGAGTTCGGTGGTGGCGGCCTTGCTCGCCAACCGCGCGGATTGGGCCGTATCGTAATCGGCCCGCGCGGTTTCCGTGCGGGTCTTGAAGTTGGTGACCTGCGCGGCGGTGAGGCCGATCGCGGTAGGAGCGGCATTCCACAACGGCCAGTGATTCTCGCAGAACTCAAGCAATTGAATCTGATTCTGTGGCAAAACGCCCATACGACACATCCTTTCGGAGCGTGATTCTGGGCATCATGCAGAACACGCGTTCGCTGCGCCCGCGATGGTTTCGAGCGATCGCGCTGCCCAAGCCAATCGGACAGGCCGAATCGTGCGGAAAAGCAGGTTCTTCCGCCGCGCCAGATGGTACAGATGGAACAGAACGCACCACTTCACACCCGACTGTGGGCACAAACGCTCTGAACCTTGGCAAGATCGGGACGAACCTTGGCAAGATTGCTTCGAACGTTGGCAGGATCAGACCGAATTCAGGCAAGATCGGAGTGAACTTTGGCAGGTTCACGATGATCCTTGGAAAGATTACTCTGAACTTTGGCAAGATTGGAGTGATCTGCGGCAAGATCGAAACGAACCTGGTCGCAGGAACTCAGAGTGATGTCATCCGGTGCCCCGCACCACCTCGACTCCGCTCGGGGCAGGCACTTCTCTCTTCCTCCGCTCGACCTCTGCATCTCTGCGGCTCTGCGCCTCTGCGTTGAACTCTTAGGTTCGAATGCTGTTGATACTCGCAATCGAGATCGGCAACAGAATCACGCACGGAATAAACACGCCGACGGCGGGAGGGATGCCGGGGATCGTCGCGGCGGAGGCGAGAATGCCGCCGAGCAGGGAGACCAGCGCCACCGGGGCGCACTTGAGGGATTGCATCAGCATGTTGCCGGGCTCGCGGCGGAGATAAAAGGCCAGCGAAGTGATCAGCGTCAACAGGTTGCAGATGATGACGCTGAAGCGGTTGAAACGCACGCGTTGCAATTCGTCCAGTCGCGTCCGCGTCGAAGTATCTAAGAGGTCGGGCTGATTGATGAGCTGCGAAACCTGCGTGAAGGAAAGGTTCTGCGCGTATCCGGCGAATCGCCGCAGTTTCAATTGCACGGGGTCGAGGGGGGAACGGATCGATTCGACCGGGATGGCCACCGCGAGCGTGCCGCGTTTGCGGTCGATCTGGCCGTTCTTGAAGACCCACGAAGAGGATGCGGCGTTCCAGGTGGCCAGGTCGGCAGAGATGCGGCGTTCGAGCTCTCCTTCGGGGGAACGCTCGAAGATGGTGACATCGGTGAGGACACCCTGATCGGCATCAAAGGCCCGGGCGTAAAAGAGGCGCCCCTGACCATCGCTGGTGAGAGGGACGGGAGTGGCACCCAAGAGGCGCTGACCGGCGGAATCCCGCTCTCGCGCCAGCAAAGGCGCGATGCTGGGCAACAGAAACTCACGATTGGCCAGTTGCAAGGCCAGCAGCACACAGGCGCAGAGAACGATGGGCCTGCCGATGCGAAAGAGGGAAATGCCGCTGGCGAGCGTCGCGACGAGTTCGCGGTGCTTGACCATCTGCGAGATGGTGAAACCCATCGCCCCCACCATCACCAGCCCGAGCATGAAGTTGAAGAGGCGTAAGAGGTTGGGCCACCAGAAGTCGGCGACCAGGAAGATCGAGAGACCGGCCAGACGAAAGACGCCGGGCTTTTCGCCGGGGAATTGCAGGAGGGCCCACTTCTTGGCGAGTTCCCAGAAGTCTCCGAAATTGAGAGAAACATCGATGGCGATGATGAAGGCAAAGAAGATCGCGAACAACGCAAAGACGTTGGTGAGGAACTGGCGGGTGATGTAGCGATCAAGGACTGTCATAGTGATGATGTGGAGGCAAGAGTACCAGTGCGCGGGAAGAGAAGGCGGTGGATGACATCCGCCGAGGCGTAGGCGATGCACATTCCCGCCCACACATCCGTGGAATAGTGGGCTCCGGTGAGCAAGCGCGTGATCGCGCAGCCCAACGCCAGCGGCAACGCCAAGGGAGCCAGCATCGGATACAGCCGGATCAGCATGAAGACACCCGCAAAGGCCACCGTTGCGTGCGAACTGGGGATGCCGAGGTTGGAATCATCGGTGAATGCGGAGAAAAGGGGTTTAAAGACATACGCACCGCTCTCATCGCCGATGCCGGGACGCAGGCGGCCGATCAGACGCTTGGCGAGTTCGCTGCACAGCCCCGCGATCAGCGGCGAGAGGATCAACGCGAGGCCAGGAGTGAACCACTGATGCGGGCGATGACGCGTGTGGCCAAGAAGAATCCATGAGGCGATCGCCAGCACGATCCACACCGAAAGGTGCCCCACCTGCCGAAAGACCTGATAGATGTCGCGGATCTCCAGACGCTTGACATCCTCAACCTTCAATACCTTCCACAGCCAGGGATCCAGGGGTGTGAGAATCGCAAAACCAAGAAGTGCGATCGCGGCAAAGAGCGCGATGTGTTTCCAACGGGCGGAGCGGGCTGCCGCGTGATGAGGTGTGTTGCTCATGGGTTTGCCCCACTGCCGCCGGACGGGGGAATCGGAAGGCCCTTGTAGCCGAGCGCGATGAACGCAGGGCGGCCGCGCTTGCGATCACCATCCAGCGTGCCAACCTCACGCACGGAGTTGAAGAGCGGTTGCCAATCGCTGAGCGTGCCGCCCATGACGACGGCATCACGGCCGAGGAGTTCGCGTGCAGTCGCTTGGTTGGAAAGATCGGTGAAATGCCAGACGTCGTACTGCGTGCGGCGACCGTTGTCCAGATACGCACTGGCGCAATACACACGCGGTTGACTAGGGAGGTAATACGCCATTTGACTGGCTCGACCGTAGTGCTTGGTCATGACAAAGGCGTTAGATGGGAGATCAGCGAGAAGACGGGAAACGTGGGCAGCTTGGAGGTCGGCACCACTGAGCCGTGACATGGGAACGATGCGGCGGACAGAATCCGAGGCGCCCACCGCCTCCAGACCACGGTCGATCCAATCCAAGCGCAGCATGACCACACCGGCCAGCACACCGAGAATCATCGAGAGGTGCCAGAGGAATCGCACGGGATTGAACCGAGCAACTATTTGAATGGAAACGCGATCCAGCGTCTGAACCACCAGAGCCGCCGCAAGCGGAGCCACGGAAAGGTGTGCCGCGATGGACCAGTTTCCTTCCGGCTCTGTGACCAGGGACACAAGCAGATAGAAGATCACGATCGGAGCGCCACACCACAGGATGAAGCGGCGACCCAGTTCACCGTGCGGCGTGTTCCACGTTCCCGGGCGACACGCGGCGAGGGCCAACAGCAGAATCGGGCCGGAAATGCCGAACTGAGCAATCAGAAAATCCAGCGTCCACATCGGGTTGTACGACCACCCCTTACCCGCCCCCTGAACCACCGGCGTATCGCCACCCTCCACGCCAAGATGCCCGAGAAGATGCTTGATCGTGGGCCAATCGTGCTGAGCATTCCAGATGCCCACGGGCACGAGTCCGATGCAGGCGATGAACAGGCACGCCGCGGCGAGGAATCGCCACCCTCGCGCCAGCACCAATCGATCACGATCCCAGAATAGTGTGTGAGCCAGGCCAGGAATCAGCAGGATGATGGTGTACTTGTAGATGAAGCCCAGGGCCAGCACCGCTCCCAGCGCGAGCCAACTGATACCGGCACCAGCGAAGAACGCCCGATACGCCAGAAGCATGGCGAGAGACCAACACGCGGCGTAGGGCATATCGATGACGAAGAGCATGCCCGCGATCTGAAAACCGGGGAGAAGGTTGAAGATCACGGCGGTGAGAAAGCCGATGCGGCGATCTTTGAAGGCATCAGAGGCGAGCGTGGCAAGAGCCAGGGTTGTGATCGCGTGAAAGAAAGGTGCGGCACAGCGAATCGAGAATTCGCCGAGTGCTGGGAAGGCGTGGGTGGTGAGCCAGAGAGTCCACGCGACACCGGGGCCTTTGCTGTAGTAAGACCAATCCAGATGCCGCGACCATTCCCAGTAGTGGCCTTCATCTTCTATAAGGGTGTATGGACACCAGAAGGCCAGATACGCCAATCTCGCGACCAGCAGCACGACCACCAGCGCGACAGTCGGCAGGCCAGCACTCGCCCACGCCAGAGATGGCCCGAGCGCGAACCGCGAATGCTCTGGGTGTAATGAGGTCGCGATCAACGGCGAGCCACTTTCACATACAAGTGCAGCGTGTATGCCGCGAGGATCGCGACACCACTCCAAAGCAGAATGAGTCCGGGCCAACCGACGCTGCGGTTCAGCGTCTGGCCGCCGGCGACAGTGACAACTGAGGCAAGTGCGGGAAAGAACGCCGCGAGGTAGACCTGCAAAGGGAGCTTGTGGTGCATGGAGACAGCCGAAACCGCGCCGAGCACGATCATGATGGCGGTGGCGGCGGCAAGGCCCAGCCGCTCATTCTGCTTGCTGGTGATATCGCGAGACAGATCGCGCAAAACGAAGGCCAGATCTCCGGCAGGGGCCTTGGTCATGGCAGCAACATCAGAGGCCTCTGAGGCCTTGATCAGCTCTGACGCAGAGAGCTTGAGGAGGTCGTCCACAGTAGAGGATGGGTACGTAAGGTCGCCCCGGACGTAGCGAGGAAACTCTGCGACGCCGACGGGTTTGCCATCTGCCCCGGCTGCGGCTTTGGTGGAAGGGCCTGAGACGGCACGGGCGTTCTTGAGTTCCAGCTTGAGTGCCAAGCGACGATCGGAACGCTCTTCGCGCGGCAGCGGAGTCAACGTGCCGGTTTCCGCCGAGTAGCGGGTCGTCACACCCGGGTCACCAGCACGAGATGAACGGCGAACGATGTCGGCCTCAATAGGTTGACCGGCGCGTGCTGGCAGGATCGACCACTCACGAGGAGAGGTTTCTCTCAGCTCGGCAGCGCGAAGCACGATCGTCTCCCCATCCGGACGATTGAGAGTCAGCGTGCGATCCTGAGCGAGGTCCGCAGCGACCGTCTGCATCAGACGACGTTCGCCGATCAAGAGGGCAAGATCGCGGCGACGCACATCCACCTTGGACATGCGCTCAGGTTTGGTGCGCAACTCGCGCAACTCAAAAAACGTCGCGAACTTGGGATTGTCCTTGAAAAGACTGGGGACCGTGAGAGAAAATTCGCTGGATTCTGACTCCATGAGTGCAGCGCTTTGGCCGGGCTTGACCTTGGTGCGGCTGCCAATGGGGTTGATGAGACGGATATAGACATCGCTGCTGGCGCGGCCGGTGGTGCGGTCTTCCGTGGCGGGGTAGACCCAGACTCCCGCGCGGGTGGCGGTGGCTTCGCTGACGATGTTGCCGGCGGAGTCCTTTTCGACATAAAGCAATCGGGAGAGGATGAGCTTGTCGGTGGCTCCGGTTCCAGGTTCGGGGTCGACGCGCTGGACATCATCGGCGTAGATCAGGGTGCGATCCCGCTCGAAGGGCTGGCCTCGCGAGATACTGCCTGCAAGTAGTCGCGCGGCATCGACCGTGACAAGGCGTTCCATGTTCCGCAGGAACTTGGGAATGACAAACTCGTTCAGGCCTTCCAGGGCGACACCGAGCGCAAGCCCCGTGACCAGGGCCGGGACCAAAAGGGTGCGGAGGGAGATGCCGCTGGCTCGAGCGGCGATGAGTTCATTGTCGTTGGCGAGGCGGTAGTAGGTCAACGTAGCCGCGAACGCACCCGAAAAGGGGAGTGCGTAGGCGAGCATGGGAAGCATCGCCAGGAGCATGAAACGGACTGCGTCCTCGGCCTCAAGCTTGCCATCTGAAAGGGGTTTGACACTGGCGACAAATGCAAGCACCGTGACCATCACCAGTGTGGTGAGGAGAAGGAGTCGCCACAGGTCGGCGAGGGTGGTGAGCCAGAGGGTGCGAGGAATCCGCATGAACCGGGAGGATAGGAAGGGGTGCCGCCGCAGAATCGGGGCTACCGTGATTCAGGAGGTGGGCATGGCGGTTCGTATGGAGCTTTCGCGCATCCTCATTCGCGAGGTGGCGGAGTTTCAATTGATCGAGCTTCGCGAGGCGGATGTGGAAGGTGAATCCCGCCGCAGCTTTCCCATTGTCATTGGATTGCCAGAGGCGCAGGCGATCGAGAGGCGGCTGAAGGGAATACCGATCAAGCGCCCGCAGACACATGACTTGCTCGCCAACGTGATTCGCGAGCTGGGGGGCAAACTGGAATCCATCACCATCAACGACCTGTCTGAACACACCTTTTTTGCGACACTGCAGGTGAGGCGCGAGCAAGGCGAAGTGATCAATATTGACAGCCGCCCCAGTGATGCGATTGCACTTGGCGTGGCAGAGAGCGTGTCGATCTACGTCGCTGAACATGTGCTGGAAGCAGCGCAGTCCGGAACCGGACCGGAGTCTGAGCCGTGATCGCGGCACGCTATCTCACTGCCGACATCCCCGGGATTGGCGGCACCATTCGCCAACGCCCTGAGGATTTTCTCGTCGAAGAGATGCCTCTCTATCAACCCAAAGGCGAGGGAGAGCACGCGTACCTCTTTGTGCAGAAACGCGAGATGAGCACCAGCGAACTCCTCGGCGTCATCGCCCACCACTTTGGCGTGAATCGCCGGTCGGTCGGCTATGCCGGACAGAAGGACAAGCACGCTGTCACTCGCCAACTCGTTTCTGTTCACATCCCCGGCAAACACGTTGAAGACTTCCCCATGCTTCAGCACGAACGCGCCACTGTGCTGTGGGCAGATCAGCATGTAAACAAGCTGAGGGTCGGTCACCTGCTAGGCAATCGCTTCAGCGTTCGCATCCGCGATGTAAAGCCGACGGATGTCCTTACGGCGCAACGGGTGCTGAAACGACTGGAAACGCTTGGCGTGCCCAATCGATTTGGACCGCAGCGCTTCGGCGCGGTGGCGCGAAATCATCTGGTGGGCAAGGCAATCTTGCTGGGGGATTGGCAAGGGGCGGTAAAGGCCCTGCTGGAGCCAAGCTCACATTCAGAGGCGCATCGAGAAGCTCGGAGGGCTTTTGCGGAAGGACGGCTTACGGACAGCATCATTCTGTTTGGGCCTGGAATTGAAAGGCGTGTGCTGGCAGCACTCTTGCGAGGCGAGAGCGCCGAGCGGGCGATCAGAGGTTTGGAGTCGGCGGAATTGCGTTTCTTTCTGAACGCGTTTCAAAGTGCAGTCTTCAATGTCGTTGTGGATGAACGCATCACCAGCGGCACGCTCGGCACGTTGCATCCGGGCGACATCGCCATCAAGCATGTGAACGATGCTCCGTTTACGGTGGACCTGGCAACCGCTCAGTTGCCTGACACATTGGAGCGATTGAGGAAGTTTGAGATCAGCCCATCGGGGCCTATGTGGGGTGGGGGCATGTTGCGTGCCGACGGTGAGGCCTACGCCCGCGAGATCGCGGCACTGGGTGGCCTGGGAGTGAATGAACAGCACTTGTCCACCTTCGATCAGGGGGCACTGGGAGGCATGCACGGGGAGCGGCGCTCACTGCGAATCCGCATCAGCGATATCGAAATCGAGGGTGGCGTGGATGAGCATGGCTCATTCGTCCGCTGTGCGTTTGACCTGCCCCGCGGCTCCTTTGCCACCACGGTCCTCGCCGAAATCATGAAGACCACCATCAAGGATGAAGAACGCGAATGACTCCCAAGATTGTCGTCTTTGATTGGGGTGGCGTGATCCTGCGGATCGTGCGCAGCTTTGAAGAGGGTTGCCAGCGAGCGGGGTTGCCGGTACACGCCGAGGCGGGTGCACAAACTTTGCGTGATCTGCGATCTGCCCTGGCACAAGAGTTTCAAAAAGGCACGATTACCGAGGATGAGTTCTACGCAGAGGTCGCCAAACTCACGGCGGGAAAGTACTCGGCAAAAGAGTTTCAGCTCATCCACGATGCCTGGCTGATCGCCGAGTATCCCGGCGTGGCGCAGTTAATCCACGACATTCATGGCGCAGGCGTCGCGACCACAGGCCTTCTCTCCAACACCAATCACAGGCACTGGATGCGGCACCTTCCTCGCGATGGCACGCCGGGAGACTTCCCCACCATTGGACTTCTGCGGCACAAGCACGCCAGCCATCTGATGGGTCTGGCCAAACCAGACCTCGCGATCTTTCGCCGTTTTGAAGATCTGTCTGGCTTCCAAAGGTCCGATATCCTTTTCTTCGACGATCTATCAGAGAATGTCGAAGCAGCGCGCCAAATCGGCTGGCACGCCATCCAAATCGATCACCAAGGCGATACCGCATCCCAAATGCGAGCGGAACTACTGAAAAGACAGGTACTTCCTCAGCAACCGACAGATTGAGCCGGTAGAATCTTAATTTTGTTCGTTTTTTACTTGCATAACAAACACCTTTTTGGTATGCTGCGCATCAGAAAGTGAGGTGCCTCGGGGACGGAATTCGCATCGCAGGTGTCGTAGTCGCCTTGATCATCGGCCTGATTGTGGCATTTTCGCGTGAGGGGGATGACGGCAAGCAAGTGCTGAAGGACGCCAAGCAGATGATTCGCCAGGTCCAGGGATTCCATGAGTCCCCCGAGTACTACGAGCGTCTCGTTGACCGGGCTCATCGCGAAGTCTTCAGCGAAGCGTACAGCATGAGTGTCGGACGCCGCTCTCGCGGCACCCTCGACGAAGACAAATACCTCACAGATCTCTTTGCTCGCATGATCCAGATCGCGCAGGGCGAGAACGCAGATCACGTCGCCAAGAACCTCAAGAAACTCCACGACGAGATTTTTCAGATTGAGCCAGAACCTGAGACCGCGAAGAAAGGCAAGTAGGCGTAGCAGTACCACTGTCAGCCGACGCAATCGATCGCGACATCAAGCTCAACCGTGACGGCCCGACGACATTCGGTTTCCGTGCACGCCTGATACATCATCGTCAGCAGTGGTCTCCCGGACCATCCCCCGTCTCGCTCCAATACCACGCGAAACTCAATCTGACCGGTATGTATCAATAGATTGGGATCAGAAGCTGAGGGTTGTCCTTGCGGGTAGTCCGCATACACAACCACGCCGCTTCCCCCTGCCACTTCGATGCGCAAGGGAAAAAGTGAGGTTCCTGAGGGTCCCGGGTCAGCCGCGAGAATGTGAAATGGAGGCTCGATGCGAATAACCACATCAAACACCGCCGGTTCGGATGCTGAAAGCGAAACTCGATCCGTGGAGGCAAAAACCTGAACCGGCGAATCCGCTTCATCTGATGCAGATCGCTCGGCTCCCGCACGACCAATCCCCATGGACGCCAGTGCCACAGCCAGTTCCGGCTGTTCCCTGGTCAGAACGTTCAATAGACACCGAGTGCCGTTGATCAGGTTCACAGGAGATTCAACCAATGCTCCCGACATCGCTCGCATCACCTGAACGAACCACTGCACCAAAGTTGCGCTATGAGGCGCAGCCACCCTCAACGCATTCACCAACATGGAACTGGGGCTCGGCACCGCGCCATCATGCAATGATCGCCCACGAAGGAACACATCCGTCTGCCCAGCTCGAGTATCACACGCGCCGAAGACCTGATCGGCAAAGTGCGCGTGAGCCAGTTCCAGAATGCGCACCGCAGCAAGCTCATACGTCGCCACGCCGGACAACGCATGATGCCGTGCTGGAACCGGTTCCGGGCCTGCCGCGTGCACAGCTTGACATGCCAATGCCAAAGTGGCGTAGTCCTCGAGCACCGCCGGGCTTCCAGCCCCGACTCCCGCGGCTGGGCGGCTGATGCGGAATACCTCTCCTTGGGGTGCGACATGAGAAGCCAGAAGCGCATCAAGCGACCGCTTTGCCCTCGCCACATACTCAGGGCGCTGCAGCACGCGGCCACAATCTGCCAGCGATGCGATCATCATCGCGTTCCAACTGGTGATCACTTTGTCATCGCGATGAGGTTGCTTGCGGGAATTGCGAGTCGCAAGCATCATCGAACGGATGCGTTTCAGCATCGCGTCATCTGTCACAGGAGAATCATGCGAGAGAAACAGAACATGCTGCGCAGGATCGCCCGGATGATGAGGGTCACGGAAGTTCGGTCCCTTATCAAGCCCAAAGTGGCGAATCGCCGCCGCGGCATCCTCTGGGCTCAGGACCGTCTCGACCTCTGCTCGCTGCCACAGGTAGTTCAATCCTTCGCGATGATCCACTTCTGCGTCCAGAGCGGAACAGAACAATCCATCGGGCAGTGTCAGCTCTGCATGCACGAATTCAACGATCTCTTCCGCGACAGTGCGGTACGAAGCAGATTGATACGCATCGGCAGCCAACGCGTACACCTGGGCCAGTTGGGCCTGGTCGTACAGCATCTTCTCAAAGTGCGGCACCAGCCAGTGCGTATCGACGCTGTAGCGGTGAAAGCCCCCTGCCAGGTGATCGCGGATTCCCCCCGAAGCCATGCGATCCAGTGCCAGCTTCACGGCATCATCAATCGCGTCTCTGCTTGCATCATCTACCGCGGATCGTGCCTCAAGAAGGAATTGCAGAAACACGGGTTGCGGGAATTTCGGTGCACGGCCAAAACCACCGTGCGTGCGATCCACCATCTTCAGCAGAGTGGCGACAGCGTCAGCAACGGGTTCCGGGCCGAGCGAAACCGGCTGAGTCTTCGAGGCAAGCTGGGCAGCGACAGCATCAGCCAGATGGCTCGCCTGTTCCAGCACTTCAGACCGCTGATGACTCCACGCCTGACTCAACCCTGCGACGACCTGACGAATACCCGGCATCCCCTGCCGTGGTGTCGGCGGAATGTACGTACCACACCAGAATGGACGCAGTGTCTGCGGATCAAGAACGACATTCATGGGCCAGCCGCCGCGCCCCAGCATCGCCAGCGTCGCGGCCATGTAGAGATCATCCAGATCGGGGCGTTCTTCGCGATCCACCTTAATGCAGACAAAATGCTGCGATAGAAGCGCACCGATCTCAGCATCCTCAAAGCACTCACGCTCCATCACGTGGCACCAATAGCAAGTGCTGTAGCCGATGGAAAGAAAGATCGGCCGATCGATTTTCCGTGCATGTGCGATAGCCTGATCAGACCATGGCCACCAGTCAACTGGGTTGTACGCGTGTTGAAGCAGATAGGGCGAGGCGGAGTGAATCAGGCGATTGGGTGCGTGCTTCTGCGGGGTGTGCGACATGACTTCACTCAACGACGCGAAGGAGAGCCCAGTGGCTTGACGACTATGGATTGAAGCGGCCGCAAACGCGTCGCCTTGATGTGAACCGGCAACGTGGCGCGATGGTCTGGGGCCACTGAACGCGCCCCCACTGCCATGCCCCGTACCGCTGCACAGGAACTGGCCAGAACGGCATCCGCCGGGAGGACTTGCGCTTCAAGCATGACCGTACCGATCACCACTCGTGGCTCGTCATCCGACTGTTCCGAAAGCAGGTCTTTCTCATGATCCTCAAAGGCCTGCGAATAGGCACGTGCGGCATCACGCAGACGCGGACTCGCAGAACGTCGGGGTGCCCCCGGCTCGTTTGGCGATTCGATAAGCGCGAGCCACTCCATGGAAAATGCATCACGCAGATCAGCCAGACAATCGGCAAGGAGTTCTCTGGCAAAGATGATGCGCTCTCCGCCTGCCTGAAGCAGAATCGGGATGGCCACGGCAAAACCAGCCGTTGCCAGAGAAGTCTCCGCCTTTTGGGCCATCGAGACTGGATGCGAGCGAGCCACGATCAGGCCGTGGGTTGCCGCGAAGCGATCAAGCCCAGCAGAAACCGGCACCGAAATCGCCGGATCAGGACCACCTTTGAGCAAGTCGCCAGCGACGGCATCGATGTAGTGATGCTCATCGTCAAAGAGGTCGGTTCGCATAAACGGACGAAGTTCAGCCAAAGCATGATCACTGGCAATATCCGACCAGATGGCACGCACATCGTCGGCGATGTCGCACCCATTGTGAAGACTGGTGATGATCCCCTGTTCCCACGCCGCGCGAGACCATCGCCAGGAATCCATGAATCGCAGATAGCGTGGCGCCGCCGCGGCGACGCTGGAGAGCCGGGCCTGGCTCACCTCTCCGGCGGGCGCTGGCAGCATGGTGATGACCGATTCACCAAGCAAAAGCGCAGCCATGGCCGGGGCCTGGCGCGAGGTGAGGTGATATGGGGAAACGACCATCTGCACAAGCGATCGTATGAAAGGTGCCGAGGATTGTCGCTGCCAATGCGGCTATTTCGATTCAGGCGATGCCGCGGCGGGCGCGGGTGAGGGCTGGCCTTGAGGACGAGCGATCACCCCGTCAATCCACGATGTCATCTCACCGAAGCGAGCAGGAAGAGTGAGGAACAGCGTCTCATGAGAAAGGGGCGTCTTCCACCGTGCGCTGGGTGCCTGCGGTTCGCCCAGGCGTGACCACAGCACATCGCACAGGGAGCTGGGGACTGCCCGATCCAACGCACCCTGAATCATCAGCACGGGCTTTGACTTCAGTGCGGCAATGGTGTGATAGGGGTCCAGCCGCGCGTGGCTCAGGTACGCTTGGTCAAACGCCTGTCGTGCAGGCGAACCAGCCGGATTGTTCACTGATTCCGGCAGCCAGCGTGTATGTACTGCGCCTATAAAATCGTTGTAGTTGGATCGCGAGAGTGTGAGCCAGAAATCCGCACTGCCACCCATGATCACCGCCGCGCTCCAACGCGTTGGCATTCGCGCCACAACCGGCGGCAGACTGATCGCACCACCGGAAATGCCCATTATCACATGAGGCAGGAGGACCACGTCGGCATCGAGCGTGTGCACATGCTCTAGCGCTGCTTCGACTGAGTACGCCACCTCAGCAAGGCGATTGTCGATGACCGCCGCAGCACGCATGGCCTCGGCCTGCCACTGATCCTGGTCCTGCGTGTTGATTGTGATGAGCACTTCCTCGGTGAATCGCGAGGGTTGCGAGATCATCCGCAGCACGCAGTACCCTTGCTGGCGCAGATGTTTCACGAGAGGATCGATGATTTGCTCCGGCGTGCCAAACATGCCAGGCATCAGCAGTACCACCGCCCGCGTTTTGACCGCCCCTTGCCCCGATGGGCTGATCGGCGCATACCACGCAAAAGTCGTGCGGCACAGTGCGGGCGCATCGCTCACCTGATCAACGTCCTTCTCCTGCAATGTCAGCACGGTGAACGTCTGCACCGAATCCGGCTCACCAGCGGCAGCCCGCGGCTTGCGATTTGGATTCTCCGCTCGCATTCGGACCGGCGTGCCGTTTTCACCTTCAAGGGTGGTGGCGTCCGACTCGGTCAGCCCAAGCCCAGTTCGAACTGCGGCAAGGTCCGCCGCGTCCTGTGCTTTGGCGAGCTTGCTTTCCTCATTTTCAATCCCGCTCTTCATGAGCGAATTGAAAAATCCGCTTGAGCAGAACAGCCGAGAAGCGGGAATGCCAAGTTCGCGTATCACGGTCTTGCGCCCGTTGTGCGTGAGCCGTGCGGGCCACCTGGGCTCGAGAAACGGTGCGTCGACGGGCGGCAGAAAAGTGTCAAAACGCGAAGCAGGCACGCGCGAACGTGGAGTAGGTATCGCGGCAGGCGGAGGAGCGGCGACCGCAGGGTCGCCAGTTGGCTGTGCGAGCGCCCGAGCACCAAGATCGAGCGTGCCGACAAGCGCGAGCACGAGCAGGTGTCCACCACTTCGAAGGTATGAAAACGGTCCGACTTGCAACTTAGCGTGAAGCACTGCGATACCCCTGAGGATGAGTGCGGAACCACTGCCACGCAGACCGAACAATCTCATCCAGATCTGTGATGCCGGGAACGAAGCCAAGTTCTACTTCAGCACGCCGTGTGTCCGAAAAAAGACGAGCAGGGTCACCAGCGCGTCGGGGCTGATGAATCATAGGAATCGCATGACCCGTGACGCGCCGTGCTGCTTCGATCACTTGCAGTACGCTGAATCCAGAACCCGTGCCAAGGTTCCAGGCATGTTGATCGAATCGGGCGGGATCGAGCTTGAAGAGCGCGGCCAGGTGCGCTCTGGCCAGATCCTCGACGTGGACATAATCCCGAATGCATGTGCCATCAGGAGTGGGATAGTCGGTGCCAAAGATCTGTACATGAGGCCGCTTGCCAAGGGCCACTTCCAGCACCACAGGGATCAGATGAGTCTCGGGGGTGTGGTCCTCTCCCAAGGAACCATCCAGCGCGCACCCTGCGACGTTGAAGTACCTCATCGCAGCGAACGCAAATGGTCTTTTCGCGCGCGCACTGGCCACGCTCAGATCGCGCAGCATCCATTCACCAATTAACTTGCTCCGTCCATATGGCGACACCGGATTCTGAGGACATGTCTCGGGAATCGGAATCAGTTGCTCTGGCGGCTCGCCGTACGTGGCGCACGATGATGAGAAGACGCATCGCTGCACCCCAACAGCGTGCATGGCTTCCAGCAGCACCTGCATGCCCCCAACATTGTGGCGGTAGTAGCTTCCCGGTTGATCGACGGATTCGCCGACGTATGCCAGAGCCGCAAAGTGGATCACACCTTCAATCTTGCGGTCTCGCAGCAAAGACTCCACCAGAACGCGATCGGCAATGTCTCCGACAACCAATTGAAATCGGTCAGATGCGCGTGCCGCCAGAATCTCACCCGCTTGAGCATGGCCTCGAAAGAGGTTGTCCAGACCGATGACCTGATGACCGGCATCCAGGAGTGCCTTGCAGCAATGCGAACCGATGTATCCGGCAGCGCCGGTGACAAGCACATTCATGGTCGAGTTTAGGGGCGAGATGGTGGTGTCGGTGCCGCACCGGACGTCTCACTCGGCGTCGCAACTGAAGCAACGTCAGCGGGAGGTGGGCCTGCGCTATCAGGCTTGCGGAACACTTTCAGCACGAGTACACCAGCGATCACCACCACACCGAGAATGACTGTCGCGATGTTGAAGTACTTTTCGATAATGCGTTTCATCGGAGGGCCAAATGCCCAAAGCATCGCAGCCACGGCAAAGAAAAGAAGAAATCGCCCGACGATACTGGCGATCATGAACTCCATCCAGTCAGCTTTGAGAATTCCTGCCGCGAGCGTGAAAATCTTGTAGGGGTGAATGGCGATCGCACCGCCGACGAGCAGCCCGAGGGAACTGCTCGCCTCACGAGCCAGATCCATCACTTTGGGTGAGACCCATTGGCTGACTCTGTCTGCAAAGTGATACCCGATTCCATAACCGACCATGCCCCCAAGCACCGAGGAAACGCCCGAAACCAGCGCATACCACCAGGCCTTGTCACGCCTGGCCAGCGTCATGGGAATCTGCAGGGCGATCGAGGGAATGGGAAAGAAGATCGACTCGGTAAAGTTCAGAATTGCCAGCCACCATGTGGAGTGGCGATGATCGGCAAAGCTGAGCGTCCAGTCATACAGGCGACGGTGAATAGCCCACTTTGGCACTGGCGGCTTTGTGTGGGTGGTGTCAGTGCTCAAAACGGATGGTGCGCCACTCATGAAGCCACCACCAGCTTATTGACCTGCGCATGCCGACGAACCACAATGAACATCAAGATCACTCCCACGATCGCCATGCCCACACTGAACCACTGACCTCGCGAAAGACCCATGACCGTCTTGATGGCCAACTGTGAATCAGGCAAACGGTACAACTCGGTGATCACTCGACTCAATCCATAGCAGATCATGAAAAGACAGCCAATGACACCCGGCCGACGCGGAAAGATCCCAAATCGCGGCAACGCAACCACCCACAGAATCGCACCGGTCACCACCCCTTCGGCCAGCAACTGATACACCTGGCTGGGGTGCCGCGCAGAGATCAACGGCTCCAACTGCTGCGCAAGTCCCTGATTACCACTTAACACTTTGTGCACCAGAATCGAAACCGCAGCATCGGCATCGGGTTCTCCGGGTGCAGCCACCGCGGCGATCGCCTGAATTTTTGCGAGCTGTTCCGGTGTCTGCACCAGAGATTGGCCACTGGTCAATTCATGCGGAAAGCGCACTGCCCACCAAGGGGCACTCTCGCCGGGGGGCGAAGCAATCCTCCCCAGCAATTCGCCATTGATAAAGTTGGCGAGCCGCCCCAACCCAAGCCCGACGGGTGTGCACAAGGCCAGCACATCGAAGAAGTGCATGATGGGTATGGCGTTGCTGCGCGTGCCGTCTGGTTGCCTCCGACCACGCGCAAACCATATCGCCGCGATGATCACCCCTAGCAATCCGCCGTGAAACGACATGCCACCACGTTGCAGTTGGAAGAGATCCCAGAATGGGAAAGACGAATGGAATGAAATCAGGATCGAGGGTTCATAGAGCAGGCAATACCCGACTCGCCCGCCGACGATGACTCCTGCCATCAACGCCAGCATGGCATCGGGAATGCGCTCGGCAGTGAGCATGGAGCGCCCGGTCCGCGCCAGGCGAAGCATGAGCCAATACGCCAGACCAAATGAAACAACGTACGATAATCCGTACCAGCGAATGCCAAGTTCGCCCGAGATGCGAAAGAGAAATGGATCAAAGGTGTTGTAAAACGCCGCGAGTGGTAGGTGCATCACCCTGCTCCTCCACTGCTGCGCAGGGTCACTTTGCCATCAACACTTTCGATGAGGCCGAAGAACCTCGCTGTGTTGGCACGCAAATGGTCATGCAATTCTTCAAAGGCCATGTCAAGTGCCACCGCCAGGGCCTTGGCGGACACACTGGTCATCCACGGCGCGCACGGTCTTACCGATCGGTGCGGATCAGGGGACAGGAACGGCGCATCGGTCTCGACCAAGATGCGGCCGATGGGCGCCAGCCGCGCCGCCTCACGAATATCGCGGGCATTCTTGTAGGTAATCACGCCGGTGAATGACACATACGCCCCGAAGTCCAAAAGCAGCGCCATGTCCTTGGGAGTACCCGTGAAGCAGTGAAAGACGAATCGCGAAGGGTCGATACCGCTATCGCGCAGAATCGGGATCAACTCAGCAAAGGCCTCGCGGCAGTGAATGACAACCGGCTTCACGATCGATCTGCCTGCCAAGTCCGTCGCGCTCTTTATCAACGCCAGGTGCTCATCCAGTATGGCACGCTGCGTGCGCTGATCGGGCTCGGTGTAATGCCGATCCAGCCCCAGCTCCCCCCACGCGACGCAGCGCTCATCGCGAATCACCGTGAGCAGGTTTCCCCACTCGTGAGGCCCCTCATGCGAATGCAGCGGGTGAATGCCGCTGGTGCAGAAGATCTCCCCGGTAAAGGCCTTGGCCAGTGCAAGTGCTTCCAGACAATCTGCTGTCGTGGTTGAAATCGAGACGCACGCCGATACGCCATGCTGGCGTGCCTGGTCGAGCGTGGCACGGGTCTTTCCGGCAAAGTCGGGGAAAGTCAGATGACAGTGGGTGTCGATCACCCCGGAGGATAGGAATTGGCAGTCCATGCAAGCCGCCTGACCGACACCTGCCCACCTGAAACTCCGGCCGCAACACCCCGGCAGGCCTTCCGGGAACCCGTGTCGAAGTGGCGGGTATGCTCTGCCATGCCCACCCACGTTTTCGCCACTTGCCGCACTCACGCCCTGCCCTTGGCTGTCACCCTGGTTGCGGGGACGCTGTGGCTCTTTCATCCTTCGGCACACGCCGGGACATTCGAGCCGGAATCGGCAACAGCGAAGCAGGCCGAAGTTGCTCCGGAAAGCGTGGTGACCCGGAAAGACACCTACATCGTGGAGATGGAAGGTCAGCCCGCAGGAACCAGCGTCACCACCGAAAGCCGAGAAGGCGCCAATATCGCGACGCGATCTGAGATGAAGTTCTCCCTCCGCCGAGGCGAGGTAGAAATCAAGATTCTGGTGCAGACTGAGTTCATCGAAACTGCCGACGGCAAACCCATCTCCATGAAGTCGCGGCAAGTGCTGGCCAGTTTGCCCAAAGAAGAAACCTACACCTTTGGCGATCAGGAAGTCACGATCGTCACCTCGGCCATGGGCAAACCCATCACCACGACCAAGCCCCTCCCCCCCGGCGGATGGCTCACCCCGGCCAAGGCAACTCGCACGGCGCGCGAAATGGCCAAGAAGGGTGAGGAGAAGATCGTATTTTCGACCATCGATCCATCCAACGGCCTGAATGTGGTACAGATGGAACGCACTCGCGACAAGAAAGAGAAAATCAAAGTCGGCGGGCAGGAAGTCGATGCCCGAAAGTGGAACACCGCAGTCGTCATGTCCACGGGCATGCGCATCGAAAGTGCCGAATGGGTGGACGAAGATGGGGAACTGCTTCGCAGCAGCATGAGCTTTGGTGGCATCTCGATGAATCTGGTGCGAGCCGCCGAGGCCGATTCCGGGCGCACGTTCAAGGGGCCGGAATTGATGGTCAATCTCTTCGTCAAACCTGACAAGCCCATCAACGACCCGCGGCGCAGCAAGATGATGACATATGTGCTGCGCGTCAAAGATGGCGAACTCCCGGACTTGCCGAGTGAGGCCGGGCAGACGTTCACGCGTATCGATGCCTCTTCAGCGACGGTCGCTGTGAATGCCGTGCAAAGCGCTCTGGCCCCGGGGAAAGATCATCCCGAAAGTCTCAAGGAATATCTGGATTCGTCGAGCATGATCGATGCCCGCGATGAGAAGATCGCAGAACTCGCCAGCGCCGCAGTAAAGGATGTTCCCGCCGGTCAGATGGCGGCGCGGGCCGAAGCGCTCCGCCGCGCGGTGTATCAGCACATCAACAAGAAAGCTCTGGATGTGGGATTTGGGTCCGCGAGTGAGACCGCCCGCAGTGGCGTGGGCGACTGCTCAGAACACGGCGTTCTGCTTGCTGCGATGCTCCGCCAGCAGGGCATACCCGCTCGCGTTGTCGCCGGGTTGATCTACGCGGACCAGTTTGCCGGAGAGCGCGGCATCTTCGGGTATCACATGTGGACTCAGGCGCTGATCGAAAAGAATGGCGGCAAACGCTGGGTGGATCTGGACGCGACTCTGCCTCCTGGCACACCCAGTGATGCCACGCATATCGCTGTCAGCGTCACGGCTCTTGCGGATGGTGAGTTGCAATCGTCGATGATGAACCTGATGCCACTTCTTGGGCGGCTGGAGATTGAAGTGCAGAACGCCGTAGCGACGCCACGAGAGAAAACAGCCCCCAAGCCCCAGCCCGCTGGCACTCGCTGAGGAGAACGATCATGCTGCACGTTCGCCTGTCCCGGCGTGACCCGGAAGGTCACAAGGGACATTTCGGGCAGGTTGGCGTTGTTGGCGGTTGTGCCCACGTCTCGTCGCTGATGATCGGGGCACCTGCCCTCGCGGCGTTGGGGGCCCTGCGCGCTGGGTGTGGTCTGGTACGCATCGCCTCTCCCATGCCCATCGCAAATGAGTGTCTCACGCTGGTGCCCAGCGCCATGGCGATTCCGCTCGCTTGCGATGGGACTGGATCGTTGATTCCCCACGAATCAGTCGCGTCCGTCGATGCGCTGTCGCAGTGGGCCTCCGCACTCGTCATCGGGCCAGGAATGGGTCGAAGCGAGGGCGTGACAGCGATCTCGCTTCGGGGAATACAGCAGGACCATTGCCCTGTGATCGTCGATGCCGATGCCCTGAATGCGCTCGCCGAAGTGCCGGATCTGGCCCGCGAAGTGCGCGGCAAAGTGATATTCACGCCACACCCCGGAGAGTTTGCTCGGCTGGCCAAGGGTTTAGGCATCGCGCCGATCACGCACGATTCGGCGAGTCGTCAATCAGGGGCCGAGGCTCTCGCACAGCGGTTGGGCATCATCGTGGTGCTCAAAGGCGCGGGAACGGTCGTGACCGACGGACAGAACACCTGGACCTGCGGGCACAGCGTGCCCACGCTGGCAATTCCCGGCAGCGGCGACGTGCTTGCCGGCGTGATTGCAGGATTGATCGCGCAGCATCGTGGGCCGCGTACCTCACTTCTCGATCTGGTGTGCATCGCCGTCGAGGCTCATGCCGTTGCCGGCGAAACCTGGGCACAATGCCATCACGCCAGCGGAGGGATGCTGGCATCCGAACTTGCCGGATTGATTCCTCGCACTCTGGAAGAGCTGCGAGAAGAATGATGTTTGACAACTCAGCGACGACGACGACGCATGGCGAGCAATCCGCCAGCCACAGCCAAAGCGCCAGTAGCAGGCGTGGGAACGCTCAGCACTGTAATGCGCAGGACCCCGTCGTCGAAGTCTGCACCGAAGCGGAATCGCCCCTGACTGAGGCCGTTGATTTCAAACTCGCCTGATGTCTGGCCATCCAGGATCTGAAGGATGTCGAAGAAATCGCCGACCTGAGCACTAAAGCCGGGAAGCAGCGACAAATTGATCTGATTTCCCTGGAAGTTGGCATTCCCTCGGATGATCAGCGTGTCGTAGTCCACACCCTGCAACCCGGTTGCCAACTCAATGTCCAGCACACTGCTGGGAGAGAAAATCACTGACCCGTTGATCTCGAGACGGCCCGGAGACGCACCTGGTGAGATCAGTGCATTGGAAGTGAAGCCGCCCGCCGCGCTCACAACACCAGTGCCTCGCAAAGGTGCGTTCTGGTTGAAGTTGCCCACGACATCCAGACGACCGTTGATGATCTCCACCGTGCCGCCGTAGTTGAATGTCCCCTGCACTGTCACGATTGACTGATCCCGCCCGATCGTTCCAATGCGCAGCGCCGTGTCGGCAGCCAAGGTCAAACCGGTTGCAAACGTGAAATCGCGGCCGTCAAGCACGCGGAACTCGCCGCCAGTGCCAATGCCGTTGAAGTTTCTCAGGCCGTTGAATCCGTTCTGATCCAGGACGCGCCCTGTTTCCCCCAGAGCGAGCTTCCAAGTCAAGGTCGTGATGTTGGCACCTTCGTACACGAAATCGCCCGAAACCTGCACTTCGCCGGTGCTCGGGGTGAATGTCGATCCGGTACGAACGGAGAAACGTGAACCCTCGCCGATTTCCAAAAGCCCCTGATTGGTGAAGCTTCCGGTGGTAGTGAAAGTCTGGCCATCCAGGATGCGAAGAGCTCCGCCCTGGTTGACTTGCTCAATCGCGCCAATCGGCGAGAAAACCGAATTGGTTCCCGAAAGCGTCACATCACCAGACAGACGGCGAATCGAACTCACGCCGCTGAAGGCGAGCGTGGCGTTCTCTCGCACAATCCAGGTGCCACCAGTTAATTCATCATCTTCAGATTCAAAATCATCCACATCCGTGATGGAGAGCGTGCCAGTGACTACTTCAACCGTACCGGTCGCGTTCTTGAAGAGCACGCTATCAATCAAGGTTGTGCCCGTGCCGCCGTCCTTGACAAACTTCCCCTCATTGACGAACTGGCTCTGGTCACCAATCAGGTTCCAAGACATCGTGCCATCACCAGTGGCCGTAAAGGTTGACTTGGAACGGTTGAAGAACTTGGAAGTCGAAGCCATCGAATCCAGTTTGATTGCCACGTTTCCCTGCCACGACGCAGTCGGACCACCGTGATCGATCTCCGTGTCGCAGATTTCATTCTCATTGGCGCCGGCAAAGGTAATGGAGCTGTTGGAGCCAAGCAGCACCTTTGTTCCGCCAAACCACGCATCAGACAAAAGCGCATTGCCCCCGATGGTCAGCGTGCCGGTCTCGCCGTCGCCTGACACCCGCCCTCCAGTAAGTGAAAAATCACTCACCACGTTCATCGTCTGGTCATTGAGCGCCAGATTCGGCCGCAAACCGATCGTCAGCGAAGTCACCGTGATCGTGGTGTCCAGCGTGACCACAAAGTTGTTCGACCCCGTCGGATCAATCGTCACGTCATACTCATCTTCCCCGTTGTTGTTGGGAAAATTCGGCTCGATCGACCATGCCGTCGAGCTTGTCCACACATCATCTGTGTCACTGAGCCAGTTGGCGGGAATGAAAGCGAGCGCCGCTGACGTACCAGCAGCCAGCGCCAGAATAGCGGCGGTCACACGAGTCGAGTTTGTCACGTTGGTCATAAATTCCCCAAGGTCAGAACCCGACTTGGGCCTGACTCCTGCTTTGGGTCTCTCCTTCTCTCCGGACGAATCGTACCTGATCTGTCAACTCCGAGAAGTTCATTCTCGGACGTTCAGCAGACGTTTTTTGGTGCATTCTGGCGGCCTCAGCCCCCTGCAGCAGTCTTGGCACGCGTCAACGAGTCCGTTGCTTCTGCCAGGTCCCGAGCAATCCCGTCGATCTTCGCCTCAGCCAGCGATTTGTACGACTCCACGGCTTCGCCGTATAACGCAACCGCGGCCGCAAGCTCTTTCTGCCTCTCAGCACCCTGAAGGGTCGCAGCCGCCTTCTCATGCACTTCTGCCCGCTTGTAGCACCCCACTGCCAAATCCTTGCGATGCTGCTCCGTCGCATCAGACTTGAAGTTATCGCGGCGGAGATCCAGCGAACGGTCAAAGACTGCAGCGGCTTCCTTCAATCGATTCAGACCGCGCAATTGATTCCCGACCTTGTTCAGGGGCAGGATCAAATCGTGCCGAGCTTCCAAATTCGACTCATCAGCAGAGGCAAGCCGCTCAAAGATCACCAGCGACTCGTTAAACCTCTGCAAAGACGCCTCATACACCGGGTCCACCAGCGACTTGGGTCCGGGCGAAACACCCAACGTGATCGCCTCATTCATCAACTCGGCCGTGCGCTGCAAGGCATCACCGGCGTTGTAGACCGCCAAGGCCTGATCCCGCGCATACACCGCGTTCGCCGGATGCGCCTTGGCCAATCTGTCAAACTCAATTGCTGCCTTTTCGGCCAGTTTCTGTGCATCAGAGAATGCGGTCTGCGCCTGCTGCATGCGCTGCAGTGCGCCTGCTTTGTCCGTTTCCGCCACACTTCGCATCGAAGCCATCATTGCCTGCCCAAGCGCGATCGACGCCTTGGCCTGTTTGTCAATCATCCATCCCAGCATCTGCGCGGCTTTGGCATCGGCAGGATCCGCAGTTGCCTTGCCCCGCCAGTATTGCTCCGCCTCTGCGTACGTGGTCTGAGCAGAAGCGATCAGCGCCGGCGACGTCACCGGATCGCGCGCCTGCGAAGCCCGGATCACCGTCAAATCCGCCAGGTCTGTCCTCGCACGACGCGCCCGCTCGGCATCACCTGCCGCGGCCAGTTTCTCTGCGGCCTGCTGATACAAGGCCTGGGCCTCGTCGAGTTTGCGGTTACGCTGCGCGACATACCCGGCCCGACGCAGACTCTCTCCCATCGCAGCCGCAATCTTGGTGTCACTGGGGTTCTGCGTTGCCAACTTCTCCCGAATTTCCCGCGCCGCCTGATACGACTTAGCCGCAGCCACTGTGTCGCCGACACGCGGCAGATACAACCCGCCCTCAATGTCCCCCACCTTGTCGTACGCAGTGGCCAGCTCCAGCAACAGAGCCGGATCCTCCGAAGACTCTGCCGCCAAAGCCGAGAGTGTCTCTTTGGCCTTCCGCAAGATTCCCTCACGAGCTTTCGTTGCGCCGCGCATGTTGGCGATATTCTCGTTGAAATCGAGCATGAAAGACAACGCCAACGAGCGTACCCGCGAGGCGTTCTGCTCGGCCCGCGTCCGCTGCACCACTTCGGCTGCTTTGGCTTCGCTTTCGGCCTTGAGCGCAGTCTCGGCCTTTGCCTTCTCGCTATCGGCGATCTGCCTCAAGTTCACTTCTCGTGAATACATGATCGCCATCGCGATGCCAAAAACCACCACAAGACCTGCCACCACCGCGCCAGCGACAAAGGGCACGCGATGGCGCCGGATCGTCTTACTGATCATGTACCAACCGCTGTCGCGCTTCGCCTCGATCGGCTCGCCAGTCAGATACCGCTGCACATCGCGGCCCAGTTCGCCCGCAGACTGATACCGCCGTTCCTTTTCCTTGGAAAGACACTTGAGAACGATGGTCTCAACTTCGTCGTTGATCTGCCGCCGCACCGTGCTGGGCTTGGCCGGTTCTGCCTTCAAGATGTTGTCGAGGATGTCGCGCATGTTGCCGACAACCTGATACGGGAACTTTCCCGTCAGCATCTGATACAGAATCACTCCCAGCGAATACACATCGGTGCGGATATCCACCTGATCGGGAATGCCGCCCGCCTGCTCAGGGCTGGCCCACGGAAGTGAACCCACAAACTGCCCCGTCATCGTCATCGCGGCACGCGGATCGCGCCCGCCAACCGCACTCTCCGCACTCAATTTGGCCAGCCCAAAGTCCAGGATGTGCGGCACGCCGTCCGCATCCACACGAATGTTGCTGGGCTTGATATCGCGGTGAATCACACCTTTGAGGTGCGCAGCGCTGATCGCCGAACAAATTGTGGTAAAGAGAGCCAGAGTCCGCTCGATCGGATGCGGGCCAGCCGCGATGTACGTATCCAGACCATGCCCGGAGACATAATCCATCACGTAATAGAACGCCCCCTGCACTTCGCCGCTGTCATACACGCGCACGATGTTGGGATGATTCAGCGTGGCGAGAATCCGCACTTCGCGTTCGAGCCGCTGACGCTCTGTCACCGATGCAAATGGCCCACCATGCATCACCTTGATGGCGACCTTCTGCTGGGTCGTTTTCTGTACCGCCTGATACACAACACCCTGACCACCGCGATGAATCTCGCGGACGATGTCATACCCCGGGATCGCATCCGAAGCCAATGGCGGCGGCTTGGTGGTGAAATTGAACTTGCTCGGGGGCATCTGCTTGAGCACGCCCTCGATCAGGGCTCGCTCTTTCGACGGCGGCTTGGACGCCGATCGCGCCCCCGAGGAGCCACCACTGCTGCCGGGGTTGGGTGGCGGCACCGATGAGGGAGAACCCCCACCGCTGGATGCGCCACCCCCACCACCTGCACTCCCCCCGCCTTTGCTTCCACCACCACCGGCGGATCCGTAACCAGAGTTAAATGCACCGCCGCCGAATGATCCCCGAGACCCCGAATGTGGGTCTGGAATCGGTGAGCCGGGATTTGTGACATCTTCGTCAGCCACGTGAATTCACCCGATCGAGCCCTGCACAAACACCCGCATAAGCAAAGTCACTTCTGAGAGAACGCAAACCGGGCGTTTCACTCACGCCCGCACCAAACAAACTTCACACCCTACCCGCCCGTGGAAAAGAAGCGACTTTCCCGTCCCAAAACATCTCGTAATTGCTCGTGCGCGCGGGCCCTGAGCATGTAGATCGCCCCCTCGCTTCGCTTCAACTCCGCCGCCACCTCGGTCGCGGACTTTCCCCCAAGGTCATACAACTGAATGACGCGGCGATAATCCTCTGGTAACACCTCAAGCGCCTTGGCAATGAAATCATCCGCCTCTCCCCTGGCCGCATGGGTGCTCGGCGTCGTCAACGTCACTCCCAGCACCGTGACGAGCGAACTCATCGAGTCTTCGGCACTCCGTTTGCCACTCACGCGCTTGGATGGGTCCGGTCGTTTGGCTGCCTCTAACGCGCGAATGCCGTCAATCAGATTGTTTTCTGCCAATCGAGCCAACCAAGCCGCAAACTCTCTGGCCCCACCACTGGTGAAACGATCAAACCGCGTGACAGCCTCCAAGTACGTGGTCTGCATCACATCGTCTTCATCCAGAAGTGCCCGCCACGCCGGGTTCACCTTGCTTGCGACACGCAGCCGCACATCGTGACCGACCACCTCCAGCAGCGTCACCAGCGACTCGATATCGCCTGCTCGCGCCCGCATCAACAAAATTTCCTGATCTTCTGGCGTCATAGGTCCCACACCTGGCGCCCAAGTGTAACCGATCGGCATTCGCCACGCGAAACGAAAGCTGGGGCGGATTTTCCTCGCTGGCGTGACAACCATCCTCGCCTGTTCCATGCTCAATCTGGATGCCATCTCCAAAGACATTCCCACCGCGATGCTGGCCGATCAGCAGCGTCTGCGGCGTCTGGTCCGCGCAGTCTTTGTCGCCCGCCGTGACCGCCGCGAACCAGCACACGTCGCACAACTCGAAGCCCACCTTCGCCAGGAGATGACGCGGTCTGTTCACATGCGACGCGATCGCGCGACCAACATACCAGTTCCCAAACTTGATCAAGACCTTCCCATACTCACTCGCAAGGATGAGATACTCGCTGCTATCCGCGATCATCAGGTCGTCGTGATCTGTGGCGAGACCGGCTCGGGCAAAACCACGCAGCTTCCGCAACTTTGCCTGACCCTGGGTCGAGGCGTCGCCGGACTGATCGGGCACACCCAGCCACGCCGCATTGCCGCACGCAGCGTCGCCGCTCGCATCGCCGAAGAACTTGGCACCACGCTTTCTCAAGCCAGTCGCACACCCGGCAAGGGCACTGCTCAAGGTCCCGTCGGCTTCAAAGTACGATTCGGCGACAACGTCGGCGAATCGACCTTCATCAAGGTGATGACCGACGGCATCTTGCTCGCCGAAACTCAATCCGATCAACTTCTCTCGCAGTACGACACTCTCATCATCGACGAGGCCCACGAGCGCTCGCTCAACATCGACTTTCTTCTCGGCTATCTCAAAACCCTCCTCCCCAAGCGTCCCGACTTCAAACTCATCATCACATCGGCCACCATCGACCCGCAGAAATTTGCGAAACACTTTGCCACACACAACATCCCCGCCCCAATCATCGAAGTTTCTGGGCGAACCTATCCCGTAGAGATTCGCTACCGCCCCCCCGAAGATGACCCTGCCCTCGAGACCATCGACGATGCCGTCGTAAAGGCCTGCCGCGAACTTCTCGATATCAATCCCTACGCCGCCGATGGTCGCCACGACGTCCTGGTCTTTCTCCCCACCGAACGCGACATCCGCTCCGCGGCAGAGGCACTGAGCGACACCTTCAAATCCGCCGTAGAGATCCTGCCCCTCTTTGCCCGCCTCTCCACCGGCGAACAGATGCGGGTCTTCTCATCTCACCGCGGCCGACGAATCGTCCTCGCCACCAACGTCGCAGAGACTTCACTCACCGTTCCCGGCATTCGCTACGTCGTCGATGTGGGCACTGCGCGGCTCAGTCGCTACAGCCACAAGACCAAAGTGCAACGCCTCCCCGTTGAAGCCATCAGCCGCGCCAGTGCCGATCAGCGCGCTGGCCGTTGCGGCCGTGTTGCCGAGGGCGTGTGCATTCGCCTCTACTCCGAAAAGGACTTCCAGACCCGCGATCGCTTCACCGAACCGGAAATCCTCCGCACCAATCTCGCCAGCGTCATCCTCCGCATGAAGGCCCTCAATCTTGGCGACATTGAGAGTTTCCCCTTCGTCGATGCTCCCGAAGGGCGCATGATCCGTGACGGGCTTCAGACCCTTCACGAACTTGGTGCCCTTACCCACGAAGAGGGAGATAAGGCCCACCTCACCGACCTTGGCCGTCAGATCGCCAAGCTCCCCATCGATCCCCGCATCGCCCGCATGATCATCGCCGGCGATCGCGAACACTGTCTGGATCAGATTCTTGTCCTTGCTGCCGCGCTCTCCATTCAAGACCCGCGCGAACGCCCCTTGGATCGCCAGCAGGATGCCGATGCCGCGCACGCCCGATTCGCCCACGAGACCAGTGACTTTCTCTCGCTTCTGAATCTCTGGAACTTCTACGAAAAGAAATCCGCCGAACTCTCATCCAGCAAACTCCGCAAGCTCTGCCAAACCTCGTTCCTCTCCTGGACGCGCATGCGCGAATGGGAGGACGTCCACCGCCAACTTCAGGACATGGCTCAGGAACTCAAACTGCGTCACTCCGGCCGTCATATCCACGAGGACTTCATCCACCGCGCGATCATGACCGGCCTCCTCTCCAATCTCGGCATCAAGGGCGAAACGCACGAATACACCGGTGCGCGGCACATGAAGTTCTCCATATTTCCCGGCTCCGGCCTCTTCAAGAAAAACCCCAAATGGATCATGGCCGCCGAAATCGTCCACACCACTCGCACCTACGGCCGCACCGTCGCCAAGATCGATCCCAACTGGATCGAGCCCCTGGCCGCTCACGTCATCAAGCACTCTTACACCAACATCTTCTGGCAGCGCGAGATTGGCCAGATTGGCGCGTTTGAGCGTGTCACTCTCTTTGGCCTCGAAATCGTCGCCAAACGCCGCGTGCACTTTGGCCCAATCGAGCCCAAAGAGTGCCGCGCGCTCTTCATTCACCACGCGCTCGTTGAGCAAGACAGCACCATCGAGGCCCCCTTCATGGGCCACAACAAAGAACTCGTCGAATCCGTCCGCACGCTCGAATCCAAAGCCCGCGCTCACGACATTCTCGCCGACAACGAATCCGTCTTTGCCTTCTACGACTCGCGCCTCCCCTCCGACATCTACACCACCGGCATGTTCGAGAAATGGCGCAAAGAAGCCGAACGCAGAGACCCACGCCTGCTCTTCATGACCCCCGATCACATCATGAAACGCACGGCGTCAGACATCACTCCCGATTCATTCCCGGATTCACTCACTCTCGGCGGTGCCAAACTCAAGCTCGATTACAACTTTGCCCCCGGCGAATCCGACGACGGCCTGACGCTTCGCGTTCCTATCGAGGCCCTCGGCCAGGTCGATGAAGCCCGCTGCGAATGGCTGATCCCCGGTCGCCTCGAAGACAAGATCACCGCGCTGTTGCGCACCCTCCCGAAACAACTCCGCAAGGACATTGAACCCTTGGGCCCCCTCGCGACTGCTGCCGCACAAGAACTTTCCGCCCCTCAGAAATTCGCCAAGGGCTCACTCCCTCACGCCCTCGCCGACATCATCCTCCGTACCACCCGTGTCCGCATCGATCCGGCCCTCTTCAACCCTCTCCAAGTCCCGCCGCACCTGCGCATGAACATCATCGTGCTCGACGCCCAGGGCCAGGAAATCGCTCGAGGCCGCGATGTCATCGAACTGCACCAGCGGCTCCTCTCCCAAGTCCAGGAGAGTTTCCGAGCCCTCAGCAAACAGTCCTTTGACCGCACCGGAATCACACGCTGGGATGTCGGCACCCTCCAACCCGAGATCTCCTTCACCCGCGGAAACTCCACCATCCTTGGTTTCCCAGCTCTCGTCGACGAAGGGAAAGACGTCTCCCTCCGCCTCCTCGACACCAAGGACGCCGCCACCAACGCTCATCGCGCTGGCGTCCGGCGCCTCATCTATATGGCCTGCAAAGACGCCCTCCTTCACGCCACTCGAGGCATGTCCACACTCCCCCAAATCGTCATGCGATACGCCGAGTTTGGCAAACCCGAAGATCTCAAGCTTGACCTGCAACTTCTCATCGCTGATCGCGCATTCCTCGGCACTTTTCCTCTCCCTCGCACCGAATCAGACTTCCAAGCCACCCTCAAGCTCGGCCGCGCATCCCTCGCCTCCACGGCCAAGGAATCCGAAAAACTCGTCAGCCAAATCCTCACCGCCCGTCACGCAGTGGCCCTCGCCATGGCCTCCTCCCCACCTCCCTCGTGGACCCAGCCCATCGCCGACATTAACGATCAACTCACACACCTCACTCCTCGCCATTTCCTGCTCACGACCCCTTGGGAGCGGCTCGCCCACCTGCCGCGCTACCTCAACGCCATTCAATACCGACTCCACAAACTGGGCATGACCGGTATCGCCCGCGACCAGAAATGGATGTTCGAAGTCCTCCCCCACTGGCGGCGTTACACCGACGCCATCAAAGAACCCGCCGGCATCGCGGCTCGTCATCCGGACGCATTATCGGACTACCGATGGATGGTCGAAGAGTTCCGCGTCTCCCTCTTTGCTCAGGAACTTGGCACCGCCGGACCCATCTCAGCCAAACGTCTCGATGAGGCCTGGGCTCGCATAGGCCGATAATTCGATTACGCCTGCCGGTTATCCCCGAGCGCGCTGCCCTCAGAAGCGAACAACTTATGGAAGGACACTGCATCGCGTGACGGAGGGACCAACGGAACATGTTCAACCCTCCGCCCATGCCGCGGCCGTCGCTCGCCAAGAACTGGCGGCCCTCGCCGCAGGCGCGGCTCAAGGTGACACTGCCTCCCTTTCTCAGTTGCAACGCCGCCTCCATGCCGGTCTTGTTCGCTGGTTCACGCACACGTGGCCCCAAGACAGCGAACGCGTCGAACGCCTGGCTCACGAAACCTGGATCGAAGTTTGGCAAGCCCTCGCCAGCGGTCGCTACGACGCCAGACGCGCGGCGATCAGCACCTTCGCGTTTGCCGTCGCCGGAAACCTGCGCCTTCGCGAGCTCCGCAGTATTGGTCGATCGATTGCCGCTGCCGACGAAGCCGAACCATCGCTGGATGTGCACGACGCTGCCACGTCTTTGGCCCATGCCAGCACACTCGAAGCTCTGCGGCACCTCATCTCCGATCCGAGCAGCCCACTCGATGAATCCGAACGCACCATTCTCGGCCTGCTGGCTCGCGGCATGGGCGATCGCGACATCGCCCGCGAACTGGGCGTCTCTCCTTCCACAGGTCACGAACGCAAGAAACGGGCCCTGGCCCGCCTCGCCAGCGAACTGCGCACCCTCGGCCATCATGTTCACGACGAGGCGACCTCACCGTCTCCCTCACTCATGCAAGGGAAACTCTCATGAATGAGCATCCACATCACAACCGAATGGCACATTCCTCATCGCCTCAGGTTCTGCTGGATCAACTCCGCGAACTGAATGAGTTTGAGCGCGACTTGGGTGCTGGCTCGACAGCAGACAAGCCACTGCGCCTGATTCCCGAAACAGCGCAGCGCCCCAACCGCACACCCCACCGTTGGTGGCTCTCACTCGGAGGCATGGCCGTTGCCGCGACTCTGCTCATCGCGTTCATGATGAATCAGCAGGCCACTTTGCCAATCAAGCCCATTGCCGATACCACACCGCCTCACCCTGGCGACACGGCAGCGATCAATCACACTGTGCAGCCCGCGGCGCATGCTTCAGTCCTCCTCACTATCGTCGAGGGTTCCGATCCTGCCACCGGGCTTCCGTGTGTCTCCTGCCGCACGGTCGATCTGGTCGCCACCGATGGGCGTGAGCAGACTCTTCTCGCTCACGCCGAGCCCGCCGTAATTCAAGACGCCATGAATCGCACGTGCAGCCCCAGTGCGCGGCGCGTTGTCGTCGTCGGCCTGAGCGGACCCGCCAAGTCCCTCCCCTCCAACGAAGCCCAAGCCACGCAACTCGCGCAGTGCATCATGGCCGCGCCGGGAGCGGGCTCGCCAGGGAGCGATGCTTCCATCATCACCAATGCTGCAACCGCATGCATGCCCGAAAGCGTTTCCGTCCGCGTCTGGGCCGGATCCCGCTGACCCGTTCTAAAGATCATCGCCAACTGCATCATTCCGCAGCGTGAGAATGTCCCGCAGCTGATCACTGGAAAGTTCCGTCAGCCAGCGCTCGCCATCACCGATGATGTTCTGCGCCAGTTCCGTCTTGGATTCGATCATCTGATCAATCCGCTCTTCCAGGGTTCCCCGCACCACAAACTTGTGCACCTGCACTTTGCGCGTCTGACCGATGCGATACGCGCGGTCCGTCGCCTGACTCTCCACCGCCGGATTCCACCAGCGGTCAAAGTGAAAGACATGCGTTGCTGCCGTCAGGTTCAGACCAACACCACCGGCCTTCAGCGACAAGATCAGCACCGGGGCTTTCCCCTTCTGAAAGTTCTCCACCATCGCCTGGCGCTGCTGCAGCGTGTTCTGCCCGTGCAGGAACAACACTTCGCGATCAAACCGCTTGCGGATCATCGCGTGCAGCAGGTTCCCCATCTGGCGGAACTGCGTGAAGATCAGCGACTGATCCCCTTCTGCGAGCACCTCATCCAGCATTTCCAGCAGGCGAATGCACTTGCCACTGCGAGCGGGATCAGCGCTCGCCCCCTCCGCCGTGTCCTTCAGAAGCTGGCTCGGGTGATTGCAGATCTGCTTCAGCTTGATCAACGCTGCCAGCACCACGCCGCGGCGTTGAATGCCCTCGCTGTTATCGATCTGATTCATCATGCGCCGAACGCACGATTCATATAGCGATGCCTGCTCGGTGGTCAGGTGGCTGAATTCCTTGCTTTCGAGTTTCTCCGGCAGGTCGGCAATCACCGTCGGGTCGGTCTTCAATCGACGCAAGATAAACGGCCGAATCAGTCCACGCAGAGATTCGCCCCGCGCCTTATCGCGATATCGCTCGATCGGCACCGCAAAGCGCTGGCGGAAATTCCCTGCCGTTCCCAGATACCCGGGATTGAGAAAATCCAGAATTGACCACAATTCACTCAGCCGATTCTCCACCGGCGTACCCGTCAGGCACACCTTGCGTTCGGCCTTGAAAGCCCGCACCGCAGATGCCTGTTTGGTGGTCGGGTTCTTGATGTACTGGGCTTCATCCAGCACGATCCGCCCCCACTCCACCTTCTCAATCAATTCCCGATCGCGGTGAGCAAGCCCGTATGTTGTGATCACAATGTCTGCGGCACTCGCCGCCTCAACAAACCCATCCCCCAAACGGCGCTCTGCACCATGATGCTGCAACACGTGCAATTCAGGGCAGAACCGGCGCGTCTCGTGAATCCAGTTTCCCACCACCGACATCGGCACAATTAACAGCGTTGGCTTGGGACGCGGAATGGACGGGTCCTTAGCCAGTTGCTGACGTTCCCACGCCAGAAGCGCAAGCAGCTGAATCGTCTTACCCAGACCCATGTCATCCGCCAGGCAGATGCCAAAGCCCAGCCGTTCCTGAAAGACCAGCCACGACATACCACGCAACTGATACGGCCTCAGCGTGCCGTGGAACGCCTCGGGAGGCGTGAGAATCTCCAGCTTCTGGCTCGCGGCTTCACTATTCAGGAATGCCTCAACCCACCCCGATGCCTCAATTCCCAGAATCGAAAGCCCGGTATCACGCGGATCTGATCCGTACGCGATCCGCAGTGCTTCAGACAGTTTCATCTCACCGCCTGGATTCTCGCGAATAAATCGGATTGCCGCCTCAACATCCTCCGGGCGAATCTCAATCCACTTGCCGCCGATCTGCACGAGTGGGCTCTTCCGCTGGGCAAGCTGCTCAAACTCCTGCAAGCTGAGCACCAGATCACCAACCGCAATCTCCCAGCGGTACTTCACCAATGAGCCCAGACCCATCTGCGGGTTCACACCACTCACGCCGCCCGAAAGCGAAGGCATCTCCGCATCACTCTCAATCCGCAGCCGAGCTCCCACTCGCGCCGCAGGCGAATCCCACCATTCCGGACTCAGCACGCCAAACCCCTGCTCCAACAGCAAGGGCCTGATCTCACGCAGAAACTCATACGCCTGCTTGGTGTTCAACTCAATCTGTGTTGGCTCGGCATCCTCAAGCGCCTTATCCAGCCGCTTGTAAATCCGCGCTGCCCGTGCCAGTTCCGCAAGCAGCAGTTCTCGCGGCTCATCGATCCGCTTTCCTTCCACCGTAATCGATTCACCATGCACCAGCCACAGATCCGCCGCATCCACAACCAGCGTCGGACGATCCACCGATTGCAAGTGGAAGCTCAACACCCACTCCGCCTCATCGGCGATCGCCTTGCCGCCAATCTTCTGCGCCCCAGGAACGGTCTTTCCCGGCTCTTGCAGCTTCACGCACAAACGCCACAACGAGCTTGGCCCGCGTTCTTCCAGTGCTCCCACCCACACGCGCACACGCCGCACCAGTTCCTGCCGCACTGCAGGCATCGCGCGCAGCGCATCCTCAGGCGTGAACAAGCCCCCCAGCCACACCACGGGCATTTCCGGGCTGGATGCCAATTTGTCGGCAATGGCATCCTGCATGTTCTCGACCATCATCACCTGCCGCGCGTGCGCATCCGTCGCCTGCGACAGAAAATCCTCGAGAATCGCCCACGCGTCGTTGTTGAATGCGTCGCGCGCGCATCGCGCCACCGGCGGCATCGATTCCAGAAGTTTTGCCACGCGCTCACGCGTCGGTTGATCCGCAAACCAAGGTGCCCAGAACCCCTTCAGATCTCCACCGACGTGCTGGCGAATCAGAGGCACAAATCGCTGCTGCGCCAGCAGGGTCTGCACCAGCCGCGCTGCCGCCGCCCAGAAGTCAATGCTCGATGCCAGCCGAAACGGCGCATCCGTGCGATCTTCAAGTTCATCACGCTGCACCCGATCCAGCAAGCGTTCCAGCAACAGGTGCGTCGCACCCGGCTGCACCGCCAGCCCGCTCAATGCAAACTCTGCCACCACCGCCGGCGTGTCGTCATCCACACCCGGTTGGCTCAACCCAAGAAGATTCGCCAGACGCGAGCTGGGAACCGCATCTTCGCCAATCGCAGGCAAACGCAGTTGCACTTCGCCGTCTTCGTGCTCCACCCCATTCAGCAATTCCGCCAGCGCACCTTTCACACCATCAGCACTTGCTGCAAACCGATGGGTCGGAATGCTCAGGGTCGCCACGCTTCCGTCCTGCTTTTCTGCGCTCTGACCCCGCGGCTGGCTCACCAGCTGCGCATCTTCTCCCCACACCCACAATCGCCCCCCAGACCACGTCGCGTGCAAAACCAACATGCGTCAGACTTCCAAGCTCGCGTGCACACGAACCGACACGAGCAACGACTCGTCCACACGCAAGCGCAAAGGGCCAAAATAAATCCAGCCGCCCATCCAGAACATGAGCGGCTGGGACAATTCCAATGAGAGCGCTGGGACTCGAACCCAGGACCTACGGCTTAAAAGGCCGCTGCTCTACCAACTGAGCTACGCTCTCTTCTCATGGCTCGGTCGCGCGATTGCTCACGTTCGCGAACCCCAGCAACCCTTCATCGCGGCACATCGGCCACCCCGAAGGTCACAGGGAAGCAAGTTTAGACCCCTCCGCCCCTCCCGTCCCCTTTTTGGCATTTATCCGACACTCCGGGGCTTCCCCGTCTGTTTGACCACATCCAGAATCAACTCCGCATGCCGCGCACTCGCCCCCTGCTGACGCCTGATCACTGCAATTCCTGCCGTCGCCAGTTGCGCGCGCTCCACCGGATCACTCAGCAATCTCTTGATCATTCCAGCCAGCGATTCCCGGTCTGCCCGGCACAGGCCCCCCGCCACTTCAAACTCCCTCACGATTTCCGCGAAGTCTGACACCGCAGGGCCGATCACCACCGGCTTTCCCAAGGCAATCGGCTCGATAGGGTCGCTCCCAAACAGGTCAAAGAAGCTCCTCCCCACCACTACCACATCCGCCAGCATGTACGCCAGGCGAAGTTCCCCGATCGTGTCAAGCAGAAATCGCGATGAGCCACTCGCACCCGTCAGCTTGGCGGCCCGCCTCACACACCTTGGCAACGCCGCCGCCGCCTCGTCAAATCGCTCGGTCTTGCGCGGGGCGCACAGCAACTGCACACCCTCAGGCACGCTCCGGTGCATCAACGCTTCTTCCCCCGGCCCGGTTGATCCCGCGACCACCAACGGACGCTTGCGATCAACCCCAAGTTCTGCCGCCAGTTGCTCCGCCGCGGCGTCAATCTGTCCCGGGTTCAAAAGCGATATCGCATCCCATTTCATGCTTCCCGTGATTGTGCATTTCTCTCGCGCGACTCCCATCTCCACAAATCGCGCGGCATACTCCTCGTTTTGCACCGCTGCCCACGACAATCCGCCAAAGAACTCATCCATGAAAAATCGAATCTTGCGATAGCCGCGAAAGCTGCGTTCTGACAACCTTCCGTTGATCACCCCCACCGGCACTCGTCGCCGCGCACACTCACGCATGAACTGTGGCCAAACCTCCAGTTCCGTGAGCGCCACCACATCGGGCTTCAGGCGATCCACAAATCGCCTCACCGCGTCGGAAGTATCCAGAGGAAAACGCACCACTTTCGTCTGCGACCCATACAGCGCACGGGCTCTCTCGAGCCCCGTGTCCGTCGTCGCCGACACCACCACTTCACACTCGCTCGTCAATAGCGGCACCAGCGCCCGCAGCGCATTCACCTCTCCAACTGACACAGCATGCAAAAGCACTCGCGGTCGCGTCGCTTCTGGCAACGAATCCCCATGCCCGAATCTCTCCCGCCACCCGCCACGCTTCTTGCGCAAGAGCGACGGCAGAAACGCCGCGGCAACCGGGATGTACGCCAGATCAAGCAGTGTCATGCGAAACTCTGATACTCGCACGATTCTACGACCTGCTCAACTCTCCGCCAGCCACCACAACCGGCTCGGTGCTTTCTGGATGACCTCGCGAGAGCGATCCACCGATGCCTGAATCACGCGGCACGCCTCCTCGTGCGAATCCGTCACCGTAAGCAGATCCATATCCTCAGGGCTTATCGTCCCTTCCGCCACCATCTTCTCGCGGAGAAACTCGATCATCGGGTTCCAAAACTCAGTCCCCATCAGGATAATCGGAAAGTGCTCAATCTTCCGAGTCTGCACCAATGTCAGTGTTTCAAATGCCTCGTCCATCGTGCCGAAACCACCGGGAAAGATGACAAAGGCGTAGGAGTATTTCACGAGCATCACTTTGCGGACAAAGAAGTAGCGAAACTCCAGAAACTTGTCCACGTACTTGTTCGGCTCCTGCTCCATCGGCAGCACGATGTTGCATCCAATGCTCCGCCCGCCGCCCTCGCGTGCCCCGCGATTGGCTGCCTCCATGATCCCGGGTCCACCTCCGGTCATCGTCGTCAGACCCATCTTCGCCAATCGCCTACCCATCTCGCGGGCTGATGCATAGTGAGGGTGGGTCTCAGGAAACCGCGCGGAGCCAAAGACGGTCACACATGGGCCGACAAAGTGCAAACCTCGAAACCCCTTCAGCATCTCCAGAAACACTCGAAAGGCCCGCGCCAACTCTGTCCGACGCCAATCAGGACCGCGTAAGAGATTAGCCGAATCCGGGCTTGCTCCTGTGGCGTGTGGCCAGGCAGGCAATCGACTGGAATTCAACCTCGCACTATCGTTCTCGGACATGACTTCTGTATCGGATCGATGGCGGTCCAAAGCGCAACCACCACCTCATCCAAATTCAGTTATGGGACTTAGGTATTCCACCTAAAAATAGATATTCCTGCCGATTCTCTCAAAGGGGGCGTTTACCCTATGTATCCTCTCCATTCCCAGCGCAAGTTTCACACTTGACTAGGGGAATTTCGATAAGCTCCTTATGCAGCGGCTTGGTGTGAAGTCGCCACTAGGGGGCCACAACTCGTACGCTTCAGGTTGGGGGTTTCGCCCTTTGAAGCGCGGGACGCCCGGATGGCGTCCAAGGATGTGTCCATGGTTGAAACCTTTTCAAGGGGCTCCGCGCATGCCGCAACGCCAAACCCGGCCTCATCTGGCGGGTTTGGAGTGTCAGGTACCGCTCCAACTGCAGTATCCGATCACGCCGCAGTATGGCAGTGCCTGGTTTCGGATTCCAACGTTGCCCTGATGATTCAGGATTCCGATGGCTTGATCGCGTTCGCGAACGATCTGGCTTCAAAGATGTTTCCCGCTGCCGGCAAGTTGGAGAATCGTCGCCTGCACGACTTTTCCCCGGCAGAGTTCGCTGATGAGCGTGTTGCTCTGATTCGTGAAGCCATCGCCTCGGCCCGCACCATAACCGTCGACGGGATGCTCGCCGGGCTTTGGCGCCGCACTACTTATCGCCCCATGATCGGCGAGCCCGGTCAACGCCAGCGCGTTCTCGTCGTCATGCGTCCGGTCAGTGGTTTCTTTGATCAGACCCGCCCCGCAGGCATCGTCCGCGCCAAATACGACGACCCCGGTGCACTTGCTTCCCTGACCTCTCGCGAAATGGAAATCCTCTGCCTCATCGGCGAGGGCCTCCCCACAGCGGAGATTGCCAAACGGCTCCACCGCAGTGTCAAAACCATCGAATGGCACCGCGTCTCACTGGGCAACAAACTCGGCATCGCCAATCGCGTCGAACTCGCTCGCATTGCCATTCGCGCTGGCCTTGTGAATCTTGAGAATCCGAGCGTGCCGACCGCCTGAAGCGGTGCCAGATCCGATTCGCAAAAAGATATTCCCGCCCCCCTCAGCCACCCCAGCGATGGGGTGGTTGCGTTTTTGCCCGTGTACCTTGAGCGTGCCTGACTTGACACAGGCCTATTGAGTATGTATTCTCAGTATCGTGAGAACGACTTCTCAATACCAACCCCGCGGCTTCACGCTCATCGAGCTCTTGGTCGTCATCGCCATCATCGCGCTTTTGATCGCGATCCTGCTGCCATCGCTCGCCGGTGCCCGAGCCACAGCGCGCACGGTCTCGTGTCTTACCAACCTGCGTTCGTTGCAGACGGCTCAGGCCTTGTATGCCAATACCTACAAGGAGGCCTTGGTGGATGCTGGCCTGGCGCATGGAGGCAGCACATCTGCTGCGGATCTGAAACGTGCGTGGCCCGTGCAACTTGCGGAGTTCAGTGCCGCTCCTCTGGGCTTGCGTTCACCGGTGGACAAGAGTCGCTTCTGGGCGACCAGTGAAGGAGGCACGTTCAACGGGCTCACACTTGCACAAGCACTCGAAGCCGAATCAAGCGGCACGCCTGTCAACCTCACTTCCATCGCTCGCTGGACCAGTTACGGACTGAACAACTGGCTGAGCCGCAGTGTCAATCCCGGCTTCTTTCCCGAGCGCGAGCCATTTGATCGAATGGCCAAGATCAACAACCCCTCGGCGACGTGTCAATTTCTGATGATGACGTTTGGCGATGATGGCAGCGCGTACGCCAGATCCGATCACGTTCACGTCGAAGGGTGGGGAGATGGCCCGCCTGACTCCGCCTCTCGCATCGCGGCAGGAGAAGCTCAGATTGATGCGCACGGCAAGATCAAGCGTGGAAACACATCACTCTCGAACTACGGCTTTTTGGATGGGCACGCTTCGACGCACAAGTTTGAAGTGATGTTCAAGGACTTTGAGACCAATCGGTTCTATCCCCCGATCGCCAACTGATATTGATCTCGTTGAGCGATTTCGCACGCCCGTGATTATTGAGAATGAACATGCAACACCTCACATTCATCCCGCTGTTGATTGCCTCCGCCAGCATGGCCCAGGTGCACTCCGGCGACATCGTGCTCGCGGTCTCGTCTGGAAATGCGATCACGACCAACGCCAGTGATCAATTCGGATCCATCACGTCCCAGCGGGTGTTTGAAGCGGCGTTTGGTGAATCTCCAAACTTTACCAACGATCCCGGGTTTGATTCTGACAACGGCACCTTTCCCGCCAACAGCACTGTCGGGTTTCGCATCCGTCGCGCCCTGCGCGATTGGAGCGGGATCGAATTTTCTGATGATGACATCGCCGACGAACGGATTCAAGTGCGGCTTGGGCCGCTGGGCCCGACACTGACACCGACTTCGGACGTGGTCGTGACCGGGTTCTCATTGGCTGCGAATTCGTCGGGGAAGTTCCATCATCACCTGGGTTACACACTGCTTCCGAAACCGGGAGAATCGCAACCCGCGGACGGTGTGTACCTGCTGGAACTGGAGTTATTCAGCAACCAGCCGTCGATCCAGACTTCTCGGCCATTCTGGCTGGTCTTCAACCAGAATCGACCAACTCAGGAGCATCAAGCCGCGATCGACTGGGTCAATGCAAACCTGGTGTGCACGGCGGACTTCAACGCCGATGGCACGGTGGATTTCTTTGACTATCTCGACTTCGTTGCGGCGTTCAGCGGCAATGACGCGACGGCGGACTTCAACGCCGACACGGTGATCGACTTCTTTGACTATCTGGACTTTGTCGCGACATTCTCACAGGGGTGCGCGTAAGGACGATTTCATCGTCGCCGAGTTGTTCGAGCGGCGTGAGTATGACCTTTATTCGTGGAGATTAGGAGAAGAGCTGGTATGAAAATTGCTCTGATTGCTATGACTGGTGTGTCTGTCGCTGCGCAGGCCCATGTTGGCGATGTGGGTGTTGCGATTCTGAACAATCGCCTGGTGACCGGCATTGTTGATGATTCGAGCGGCAGCGAGGTCGTCGTTCCCGGGGCTCGCGCTTTTGGCGCGGAAATCGGGCTCACGGTGCCGGGCTTTGGCGATGAACCGGGGTTCTTTATGACCGATGGCACGTTGGCTGTTGGCTCGAGCCTTGGCTTCAACATCATGAGCGCGGTACGCAAGTGGGATTCGGGCACAGGTACCTTTGTGGCTGCTGCGGAGACCTTTCGATTGGAGCGTCCCGATGGAACGGTGTTTGTCGATTCGCCTCTGACCAACACGTTTACGGCGGGGTGGGCGTTTACGGTCGGGGCCGGTGACTTTGAC
>JAGWZK010000051.1 GCA_018968885.1 Planctomycetota bacterium
CCTCCGGCCCCGAATGTGATTCCCTGGCCACGTGACGAGAACGGCAGGTTCAAAGTGCTGTCGGTATGCACTTGTGGTGTTTCGCGCAAGTTTCCTCTGTGCGATGGCATGCATAAGGCGTGCAAGAATGAAGATCCAAACACTCTGTATCACTACGACCCGGTGACCGGCGAGATCATCAAGAGTGAACCGGACAACGGATCAAACCCTGCAATCGGCACGTGATCGATTGAAACGCTCAATGCTGCAGACGCTGAGCCACGAGTTGAATCGGGTGCAGAGCGTTCGCGCCGACACCGTCGTGAATCTGATGGCGACAACTGGTGCCGGGGGCGCAGACTGGCGCATCTGCAGAGGCCTTCAGCGCGGGGAAAAGGGTCAGATTGCCGATCTTCATCGAGAGGTCGTAGCGATCGGTGGTGTAGCCAAATGAGCCAGCCATGCCGCAACATCCGGTGTCGAGGATGCGCACTCCGCCACACGCGCGACGCAGGAACGCGGCACTGGATTCAGCACCCCACAGGGCCTTCTGATGACAATGGGCGTGCAGAACAGGCACAGGGCCAGTGGTGAACTTGGGACGCTCTGGATGCTGAGACCAGCGAGACTCAATGAACTCTTCGACCAGAAACGCCTTGGAGGCAAGACGCTCGCGGAGAGAACGGTCACTGCGGACTTTGAGTGACAACCAATCGTCTTTCATCGCCGAGAGGCAGGAGGGCTCGGCGACGACGATGGCGACAACGTCGGGATCGTCAATGAGGGGTTGCAGGCGGGAAAGCGTCCCGTCGATCTCGTCAATGGCTTGATCGAGGAGGCCAGTGGAGATCTTTGCTCTGCCGCAGCAGCCAGCATCGGCAAGCACAACCTGGTAGCCGCACGCTTCGAGGACGCGCTTGGCGGCAAGACCGATTGAGGCCTCATTGAACATCGTGAAACAATCGCCAAAGAGTGCGACCTTGGGACGAGCGCGAGTTGAGTCCGCAGCAATTCCCTCACCCTTCCACTGCGACGAAAGAGATGAACAGAAAGCGGGGACGGACCGCCTGGGATCGATGCCCAGCACGCGCCGCAAGAGGCCCTTGGCAATCGCTGTTTGATTGATGGCATTGGCCAAAGGTGCCGCGAAGGAACCCAGACGACCAAGCGTCCGCACCGCGCCAAAGACAGTTGCCTTCAACGTTGGACCACCAGCGGCATCAAACGACTGCGCGGCATACTCGGCCTTGAGCTTGGCGATATCAACATTGCTCGGACATTCGCTCTTGCAGGCCTTGCAGGAAAGGCAGAGGTTCAGCGTCGCCATGGTTTCCGGGTCGTTCCAACAGGGGCCCGGGGATGAGCCATCGAATTGACCCGTGATCGCAAGACGCAGTGCGTTGCCTCGGCCTCGCGTGCTGTGCCGCTCATCGAGCGTGGCCATGTAGGATGGGCACATGGTGCCGCCGGTTTTTTTGCGGCAGACTCCAGCACCATTGCACATCTCCACGGCGTGTCCGAAGCCATGCTCGCGTTCGTAGTCGTAGCGTGTGC
>JAGWZK010000052.1 GCA_018968885.1 Planctomycetota bacterium
GTGACATAGCCCGGACCATAGACTTTGCTCGTCGAGATGAATGGCAGGACGGGACGCACGATGTAGTTCCAGTCTTTCGTGATGTTCAGCGGAATGACCGGCTGGAAGTTCATCAGGTAAAGCGTTCCCTGCTCTGCCCCCACTCCGAAGTTGAAGTTGTTCTGAAACTGCACGCTGACCAGGTCCGCCACGGGATTCTGCAACTTTTCGGCGAGCTCGGCAGAAGAACCCTGCTCCGCGGCAGCCAGCGGAGTGGAAAATGAACCGCAGGCAACCAACACAGCGGCAATTCCAGACAAGAAGCGACGAAAGCGGAGATATGGGGAGCGCATGATGGGTCGGTTATAGGGGCGACGCGTGCGGGACGCAACGCCTGACGCCGCCATTTTCATTGAGCGGCCAGCCTGTCCGCGCTTAATACTCGGGAACACATGAAACGCACCCTCCTCGCTCTGTCCTTCGTCCTTCTCTCCTCCACGCTCCACGCCGACTTCAAACCCGAGATCAAATACGCCGAGGTCAACGACGTCAAACTGGCTTACTACACCCGCGGCGAAGGCAAACCGCTGCTGATGATCAACGGCTTCGTCTCCACCATGAGCATGTGGGACCCGGCGCTCATCGAGAAACTGGCCAAGAACCACCAGGTGATCCTGTTCGACAATCGCGGCGCGGGCATGTCCACCGACACGAAGGAAAACAACACAACCATCCCCCAGATGGCAGATGACGCAGCTGGCCTGATCAAGGCCCTCGGCTTTGAGAAGGCGGATGCCATCGGCTGGTCGATGGGTGCGCGCATCGCCCAGCAGCTGGTGATCCGTCACCCCGATGCCGTGGGCAAGATTGTGTTCGCGGCACCAAATCCCGGCGGCAGCCACAGCGTCAACGCTGACAAGGACGTCGAAACGAAGTTGAACGATCCGAGCATCCCCCTCCTGCAGAAGAAGGATCTGTGCTTCCCGCCGGCAGCAGGGGGCGACGCCGCAGCCCAAGCGCTCCTTGACCGCATCAATACCGCCGTCAAGGCCGGAACCATGCCCGACGACTTCAAGACGTCGAAGCAGACGATGGAGCGGCAGAACCGCGCACGCACCACGCTGTGGAACGCCGATGAAAGCAATTTCGCGGAACTCAAGAACATCAAAAACCCGGTGCTGGTCACCGGTGGGCGCGAGGACATCATCGACAAACCGGTTAACGCCTCCATCATCGCCAACCAGATTCCCTTCGCCTGGCTCGCCTTCTTCGAGGGCGGCCACGCCTTCCTGTTCCAGTCGCACGACCAGTTCGCCGCCACGGTGAACGCGTTCCTGGAATAGAAGAGCGGCGGCATCTTCGCCGCATGCGGTTCGACGGCATCGACCTCCACACTCCATTTTCACTGGAGCGGTCACTTATCATTGCCTACTAGTCGGAGTAACATTCCATTATGAAACCCATCCTCGCTATTTTCGTAACTGCTTTCTGCTGGTCCGGGCTGAGCACGACGCTCCACGCCGACTTCAAACCCGAGATCAAATACGCCGAGGT
>JAGWZK010000036.1 GCA_018968885.1 Planctomycetota bacterium
TCGCCAGAGACGGACCGGGCAGCCGCATCACACGCGACGAACGCCAGTTCGTAGCCGTCGAGCGCCGCCTGAAGGGCATCGAGGCGGGCCTCCTCCGCAAGGACAGCCTGGACGTACGGCTGTTCGGGCTGATGCGCGCGAACGAAGGCCTGTATGGCTGCGGCATGAAATTCGACGGGCCGGACAACCGCATCACACTCGCCGATATCGGTGGCCTCCGGGCGGGTAGCCGGGGCAGACGGTCTGCCGGGCCGGGACTCGGCAATGTGTGCCTTCACGACCCCGGCCTGGGGGGCGCGAACGGGAGGAGTCGGAGCGGGAGTCGGCAGTGCAGACGCCGGCATCACCACGGGCTGCGCCGGTGGTGCCAGCAAGGCCGCGGCGTACTCGGCGCGGGTCTGCTGCATGATGTTCGAATATTGATCGGAAGCATGCCAGAACCAACACTTTGTTGCCACGATCGGCTTGCCGCCGGGGTTGTCCGGGTCCGGCTCGAGGACCGTCCGGCGACACTGGAGACCCAAGTTGCACATTTGCCTGCCCGGGGGCGGTGCCGCGGTCGGGCCCGCGACAGCCGACGGCCCGGCTGCCGGCTGGCGAGGCTGTCCCTTGCGGGCGGCAGGCTTCGGTGGCTCCGGCCCGGGTCGCACTGCCGCAGCCGCCACCGCGGGCGGCCGGGGCGTAGGATGCACATGCAAGACCTTGGCCAAGCCGGCCGGGTCGGTAGGTGTGTACGAGCCGGTAAGCCGTACGTTACGGTACTTCTGCACAACTGCGCGCAGCTGGAGATCAACCGCGTCGAGATCCAGATCGCCATCTGAGTCGTGCTGCATGATGGCTTGGGTGAAGTCCATTAAGACGGCCGCACGGTTGCCACCGGTGACCCCGGGCAGGCCAGCCAGGGCGAGTCGCTTGGCTTGGTCAACGAGATCAATCCGCCGCGAATGGTGAAGGCGTCGCAGGAGGTCAAACTTAATGATGTCTGCAAGCTGCTCTGTGGTCAAGTCGGAGACGCCGCCGTGTGTGTCGTACCGAATGCAAGGACCATAGGCATTTTTATAGCGACGATCCCGATCCTGATCAAGGCCGTGGCCAGCGGTCTGCAGCAAAGCCTGAATGGCACCGAAGAAGGTGCGCTGAGCGTTGAAGCCGTCATAGACGGCACTTCCAGGCGGAGCGTCGATCAAGTGGTTGAGATGGGTGAACAACATGCCGTCAATGATCCGGAACGGACCGAGGATCAGGTGCGGATCGACGCCACCAGGCTCACCGTCACCCGAGAGAACGAAGGTAACCCTGGCAGTACGCGCCTCGATGAGGCGCTGGCATGTGTCACCCGACGCCGAGGAGGCAGATCCCTCAGGAGACGTCGGCCGGCTGTCGATGTGGAAGAGAGTATCGAGGAGGGCGCAGGCCGCAGAGTCGGCGAAAGCGTTACCAGGCTCGTCGGCGCCCGGCTTCGAGAGCTGGAGGACGTGACGAAGATAGCGCTCGTAGTCCAGGGCCCCCCGAAGGGTACCGAGGAGCTTGAGCAGCGCCGTACACGCGTCATTGACGCGTTTGACGTCGACAACGACTCCAAGCTTCACGTTGGCGACCAAGGTGGGATTACCAACCATGGTGTTCATGTTGCTCAGAGCGAGTTGTAAGGCGTGCGTGTCGGCGGCATTGTCGGCGGCGAGCTGCGGCAGGTGTCGCACCGGCGCACTCGACTCGGTCCGACCGGCCATGAGGTCTCGGATCGTAGCGTCGGTGGAGGCCTGCAACTCCGCATAGCGCTGACGGTGTTCGGAAAGCTCGAGGCGGTGACGCAGGTCAGAGTTCTCGGCCTCGAGTCGGAGGAAATCACTTGACGCATGATCGGCGGCCGAAGCAGCCGGAGGTGTGTGTGCCCGAGCTCGAAGGCGCGAGCTGACGCCCGCAGTCGCCACGGAAGAGGCAGCTATAAGTCGGGAGTCGTCGTGGATAGCTGCATCCGCGGGAAGGCGAGATGCGGCTGCAACATCATATTCCGTGGCACGTACGGCGGCCGGAGTCGCAGGCGTGCGCACACGAGCCCGAAGGGGCGAGCCGATGTCGTCGACGGACGCCGCTGAAAAGGCGCCCGGAAGTCGTGAGTCGGTGTGGACAGAGACATCCGCGGGAAGGCGAGATGTGGCTGCTCCTTGAGAATGCGAGCGCAGCGGCGGATCGGCAGATGAAACTGCCGCGCGCAGGCTGGATCGCGTAACACGTTCGAGGGAATGAACATGAACAGGTTCCATGGAGATGGACGAGGTCACACGCCGGGGATGACGGCGTGCGCGTGCTGGTTGACGAGGAACTGTACCGGGCTCAGGACTTGAACCCTGCGTATCAGACTTCCTGATCGCCGAGGCCGGGCGGAGCTACGCGCGGCTACACGAGACGATCAAGATGGAGAAAGGTCCGGTTTCTAAGATGTGTGACCTTTCTACTGGAAGGTTGGGTCTCCCCCAATTCTGACGGGTTGCCCCATCGAGTGGATTGCCACGTCAAACAAATAATTGTCCGAGAATTGATTATCGGTTCCTTAGTGGGATTGTCCGGCTAATGTCCCTGTGAGGCTCGGAGTACACTGAGAGCCCCGTTCCGCATGGTGTACCTCCAGTGCTGAGTAGCACTTCGGCGGAGTACAACTTGCAGGAAGTGATGAAAGTTCGTACCATGGCCCAGCCAGCGTGAAATGCCGCAAGGTCAGTGGGTAACTGCAGGAATGTGTTGGAAGTGCATCAGTTGCTTCCGGAAGCGAGTGAAAGTGGGAAGGTCAAGTGCCTTAGTGAATAAATCACTCAGGTTTTCAGTGGTGTCCACGTGCACTGCCTTGACAAGCTGAGAGTCACGGAGAACCTGCACCCACTCCTGCCGGGCATCCACGTGGCGGAGCCTGCTTTTGCCGGAATAAGTTGTTTGAGATGCGAAGGCCTGCGCTGCGGCGTTATCGACTTGCAGCACAAAGGTGCGAGGAAACACGATTCCGGCCTCTGAGCACACGTAGCTTAGAGCGAGAATGTCCATGGTGGCCGTCCCCATCGCGTATATCTCAGCGGCTGCTGAGGATACATCTGCGTGGTTGTCAGCTATGTCAGGGTGAGCGACGACCGGACGACCCCATGCAAAGCCAGCTGGCACATTGTGTGATGCAAACTGGACGGTGGTGCACTTGGAACTCCAAACGATCGGTGCCTCTCCGACGAGGCCGATGTACCCGAGCTGAGAGCGGCGTTTGCAAACGACCTCAGGGTTGCCAGCCATGTCGGAGTCCGAGTAGAAACTCCAGTCGGACGCGGCGGACCGAGACTGCCGGATGCAGAGGTGGCTCGTCGCGGTGTAGTAGTCAAGCAGGTGGATCAGTGCATTGTACGCGCCAACACACGGTGCGGAAGCGTATTGACTAATGCGGCTCTGGGCGTACCGTCCGTCCAGCCGGACCGTAGCAGAGATCCAGCTGCACATGCCGAGTGCCCGTACAAAGAAGGCCTCCTTGGTGTGGCTCAGCGGTGTCAAGTCGACGATCTCATGCTTGTGCGGGATTGGCGACTTCCGGTGCAGGCACTTGGAAGGGTCACGCTGGAGCACGATGTTCATCGATCGGATGTAGTTCTGCATGGTCATGTAAGTGTGCGAGTCCGTCTGGAAGATGGTGACACCGAGGTGATCGATCGGATTGTCCGGGGTCAACCACTTCGGCTCCTTGATCTTGAAGCGAGCTCGGAGTAAAGTATAGTACCAGTCGATATCCTCCCTGTATCCGTCGAGAAGTTGATCGTCCGTGTACAAGACCATCAGAAGGTCGCGACCCGGATGGTAGTATGCCGAAGGCTCGTTCATGCCGCGGACTAGGCCGGGGCCGCCTGCAGACTCCGGAGAGCAAAGCCAAGTTGAGAACGTAGTCTCCCACCGGGCCGGGGCCGAGCAGGAGCCATAGACGGAAATGAGTTGGCGATAGTAGGTGACGGTGCCGTCAATCGGGCTTCGAATCATCAAGAATCGCCGGTCGGTGTCGGGAAACGGTGTGGTTTGCAGGAAGGCGTTAGAGACGTCGCAGCTGGAGATGATACGGCCACCGGTGCATCCAGGGCGAGGTGTGTCGCGGCCGGCGCGGAGAGCGGCACACCTGACCGTTGACATTCGAGAGACATTGCTGTAGTAGTGAAAGTCCGGTCCATCCAAGGCAACCTTGTCCTCGAGATCCCCGCGCGTGACGACTCGGCACTTCCAGGTGCCGTCGCGCTTGAAGTCGAGGAGCACACGGCATGGTGTGGTGGTCTTGGATTTGACGGCCTCCTCGTAGTCAGGCGAGCCGGGGACGAGTGGGACGATAGCATGAAGATCGAGGAGAGCTCTGAGCTCACGATTCCAAGCGGCCACCACATGCTCTCGCTCTGGACCATTCAAGTAGGCTTTCCAGGGCAAGTCTGTCATGGCAACAATGGCGACGAGTGCATCAATATGTGCGCGCTGCTCTGACACAGGGCACGCGTACGCGATTGGATCGAGGCCGGGGCTCGGCAGGGCCAGGCAAGCAAGATGGGCTGCCTGAGCACATTCCGAGTCGTACTGTTCGTGGGCTCCGTCGGTCGATACGGAAAGGGCCGCCAGCAAATAGTCGTGATCAAGATCCCATTGAAGATCTGCCCGACGGTACGGGAGGTCGTTGCCGTCGGCCGCCGGAAATGTGGAGTCCAGCGCGGCAGCTATACTGAGGCCGACAACGCTCTTGCAGCGCTGAGATATGTACGGCTTCGCTCGATCAATGAGAGGTCCAGGACGAAGGACGATGGACGCATCATGGGCTGTGAGCATTTTTGTCGCTACTCGCGTAATGTGTTCCGGACGCGCTTGTCATGCTCGACTTGTTTACTGACGACAGCAATGGCAGCATCCACGTGGGTGGCTGCGGACACGGGCACCAGTGGCGGCACTACACCAATAACACCGAGAGGACTGCCAGCCGGGGCCATGTAGGTGGTTCGGCTGGCCTTCGTGGTGTTGCGCGACGTGAGAATCACGGGAAGAGAGTCTTGCTGTGATCGGGGACCGATGGCAACTCCCGGCTCGGAGCGGTTGGCGGCAGAATTGTCGCCACGATTCCTAGCATGGAGTCGCGAGTCCTTCGGGATATGTATGTATACCTTGGCTCCGAAGGGAATGGAGGTGAAGACGGGATGGATACCGTGGGCGAGTCGGTACGGGGAGTAATGAAGCGGGTGTCCCAAAATGGAAGTCATGTTGTGCACAAGCACGGCCTGGTTCCAGGCGTAGGCCTCGAAGGAGCCATTGATCACGGACATGGGATGCTCGGAAGCGCCGAGGACGTAGCCGCGGACAGCGGCTCTTGCGTGCTTGATGATGAGGCTGCCTGCGTGGTTCGCGTTGGCGGCGTACGGCGGGAGGGTATCGAAGGACTGCCCCATCGCCGCCGCTGCCGCCCGCACTGGAGCCATCAAGCCCGGCTCGCCGTCCGTCACGCAGTGACAGGTGTGCCGCTGAGTCGTCCAGCCAAGTTCAATTGCCAACTCCCGATAGGCGCGGGCAATGTCCTTGGTGGACCGAATGGGCCGGAATGCCAGGTGATGAATACCAACGTCGACACAGACAAGGAAGTGCTTAACACCGGCTTTCAGGGGACGACCCACCGATGCAAGCTCAGAGTGAACGATATCGAAGTGGACAATGCGCCCTTTGCGCAGGTGGTCGGGAAGCATTTCCAAAGCTGCGAACGTGCGGCAGTCAGTTCCGAGCGCGTTCGGATGGGTGAAGATGCGATCGGAGATGGTCGGGAAGGTAGGTATGGTGTCGACGTCGCGCTCCGCCTCTGGGTCGTCGTCGGAGGAGGTCGGACAGCGCCCGTGAGTCGGAGTAGCATAGCCGGACGAGCCGGAGAGACAGTCTTCGCCTTCGTCCAGAGCAGAGGCGTGATCCGCGGTCTGGGCGAGAGCGGGCATGGCCACAGCCGTCGGATCCGAAGAGGCCGCGGCGGGCAGGAGCCACTGGTTCCATGTCGGAGTCGGCACCGGCTCCGAGTACCACGGGCCGCCGGTGTTGAGAAACAAGGTAGCCACATCGGGAAGCCCGAAGGGGGCAAGGCACGCGACGGAGACGGGGAGCCGGCGACCAGCCCTCGGATGGGCGCGATGAGACGGTGCAGCCTGCATCTGAGTGCGCGTGCAGATGTCACAGTGAGCGTCGAGGCGAACGTCCGCCGCTGTGATGTTGGGTGCCGACAGCAGCTGCCCGGAGGAACTAAGCATGCGGAAGCCCTGCCAGTGATTGGCGGAGTCGGCGAGTCGTTGGCCCCGGAGGGTGTGACCGCAAACGGCATGCAGGGTCGGTGCGTCGAACACGCAGGTGAGCGGAGTGAGACGTTGCAGCCGATGATCGGGCGGCACACGAAGGCTGAGGTAAGCCCCGTATGGTTCCAGTTCGGCCGGCGACGAGGCCGGCACCGCTGAGGAGTCCGGCGTCTGCGGCGCCGACACCATCAGCGGATGCAGGCGTGCCGAGAGCGGAAAGGCGTACTTGAAAACCCCGACCGGTATGCGGGCAGCAGACTCTGCGGACACACGCAGTTGACCCTCCCGGCGACGTCGTTTCGCCGGTAGCTGCTGAACAAGCCGGTGGCAGGCATCGGCGTCGAAAGACAGCCGATGTTCGCAGCCAAGCTTGGCACAGCGCAGCGAAGTGGGAAGGTCGTCGGCGTCATAACCGATGACGATGAACTGCGTGGGCTTCTGCGTCGAGCCGTGCCAGCAATCGATGGGCTCGGTGGCGAGGACGCAGTGGTCGTGGACGACGAAGTGAGCTGGCATGTCAGCCAGAAGGGCCTGTACCTGCGGCAGCTGCCGGAGGAGCCCATCCGCAGGATTCTCGAGGATGAACGAGCAGCGACGGTTCACCGAGCGTATGTGACGAATCGTGTCAAAGAGACTAGAGTAGAAGACGTCCGCCACTGCCGCCTCATAGGTGACCGGACGTAGTACCCCGTCGATGCGACGACGGTGTGGGTTCTGCTGCTTGCCTGAGCGACAGGAGGTGGTGGTGCAACACGGTCCACACATCAACTCGACGACGTCGGGAATGGCGGCGTCGCACATCGAGGCGAGCATGTCGGTGACGAGCTCTGGCGTGATGAGTGTGCCCGGAACGACTTGGGCGTACACCACCCGTGGCAGCAGGTGTGGGTAGGCGCGCATCACGTCGGCCAGGGCAACCTCCGGCGGGAGTATGTCCCACGCGAGCGCGATAGCCGTCGGAGCCTCGAGGAGGCGCGCGATGGAGTAAGAGAGGTGCCCAGCAGCCGGGTCCAGGAAGACGGCCTTGGTAGCGCCAGGCGGCCAGCGGTAGCAAGTTGGAGGTACAACCGCAGAGCAGAAGGGCGCGCGATCGCTGTTGACGCACACCCGACCGTCGGAGCACTCGTGGCAGTCCGCACATGTGGCGGAGCCGAGAGTAGGCCGGCCGAGGCACGGGCGCCCGGGCAGCTGATGGGCGCACATGCACAGTGTGAACAGTACAGCAGCAGTGGCGGCATGCCCGGACCGACGAGGGGTCCACGAGACCGGACCGTTCACGCCCGCGAGGAGCCCGAACCTTCCGGGAACAGCGGTCGATGCACCGTCGTCGTCGCCGTCCCCGTCGTCGCCCGCGTGGACGGCGGGCATAGTGACAGCGTCGGGAGTGACAGTGTCGGTCGCTTCACCACGCACATGGACGTCAGCGGACCACGTGTGGTATGCAATCGTCGCCCGCTCGTCGTCGGTGAGCCAAGAAAGATCGGTGGCGTGTCCGGCTGGCGCGCCGGAGCCGGGCACGAAGGCGCCGGCCGCGGCGGCGGACGAAGTCGGAGCAGACTTAGCGCGCTTGCGCAGCCCGGACGGGGCATCGCCGAGGTGCTCGCCGTCGTCGTCGTCAAGTTCACGACGGTCCGTCGGAAGTACGACCGATGCTTTGCAGCCGTCCGGACTGAGATTACTGACACCAGCGGCCGAGGGTCGGAGGGGTCGCAGGTCCCCGAGAATCCGGACCATTCGCCCCCGCTCAGGTGCCTTCATGACATTGAGAGGCGGACAGTCGAAGAATATGTCGAACGGTGCCTGCGGAAGATCAGCCGTCGACGTGTATCCGGCACGGAGAAAGTCCGGGTGGTATTGGTGAAGCTCATACTCAGTGAGAAATGCGAGCAGCGACAATGTGTCACCGGCCGGAGCAGAGGCACCGGCGGCACCAGCAGTCTCCACACCGTCACGCAAGATATCGCACGGCGGTGCGGGCAACACGGTTGCCACGGCGGCAGTGTGCTCCTCACATGAGCCATCGTCGCGGGAGAGCGGCGTGATCGGTGAGTTGGGCGACGGCGAGGCAAGCAGGCGGTTCGCGGCAGGACTCACCGGCCCGGGCAGCATGGCACCATCGCCGTCCACCGCATCGCGGCGAGCCTTGACCAGGCCTTGCACCAGCAGCGAGAGCTGCTGCTCGATCTCAGCCAGCAGCTGAGCCGCAGTGCAGACGAGCTCATTGTACGCAGCTGCCGGCAGCTGATTGACGAAGCGCCGAGAGAAGCGCTGAATCATCCGGCGGTGGACACCGCCAGACCGGTCGTCCCACTCAAAATGAGTCGGCGGCACGGAGTAGAACGGGCTCGTGTCGGGCTCCACGTCGAACACGTCGTAGGCAGGGTAGATTGCGACGATCTGAACGAATTCGTCGGCCCGCTGCGGCAGGTGCTGATCCGCAAGGAACTGCTGCAGCTGACGGCTCAGAATCGGAGACTGGGAGACCGGGTCCGAGTGCTGCTCACACACGGCGGCCATCGCAGTGTGCAGCGAGTCTTCGGACAATGGCATGCGAGCAGCTTGGAGCGCAAGCCGTACAGCGAGTGCAGCCGAGCCGCCAGGCGAAGGATCGGAGGGCCGCAGGATGGCCAAATGGTGGCGCTCACCAGGTTGGCGGACAGCAACCGTGGGTTCGGCGGCCCCGAGCCCCGCGAAGTCGAGATCGATCCGGCCGCTGAGGAAGGCCGGCTCGGCCGGACAGTCCGGATCCGTGGTCATCACTTGAAAGTATGAGCCGCCTTGCTCGGGTGGCTTGGTGGTCATCCGGCCTTTATTGTCGACGAGGTTGGCGCCGGATACGACGTGCAGGGCACGACGTGCCGTGCGAAGCTTGGACATGTTGTAAGCCTGCCACTGGATGCAGATGAGTTGGCCACATCGGGTGCGCACCAATACCTGACTGGAAAATGTCTCGCCGAGGGATATGAGATCGCCGCCGGCCGTTTGCGAGCTGTGGGTGGACGACGACGGAACCAGCGCCGACGTGGCACCGGAAGCATCCGGCGAGCCATCCGGCTGGGCATGCGGGCCGATGTTGTAGAAGGAGCCGGTGTCGACAATGAACCTGTCGCGGACCTTGGCAGCAGTTGCCAGGAACGCGACACCAGGACCGCCAGGCAGGGCGGCCGCTAGGGCGTCAATGTACACCTCCCACAGTCTAAGGAGATCACGATGGTAGTGGAGAGGCCGGCCATCGCCAGAGACGGACCGGGCAGCCGCATCACACGCGACGAACGCCAGTTCGTAGCCGTCGAGCGCCGCCTGAAGGGCATCGAGGCGGGCCTCCTCCGCAAGGACAGCCTGGACG
>JAGWZK010000023.1 GCA_018968885.1 Planctomycetota bacterium
AAAGGATGTGACCGGGTGGCAAATGCAGGTTGCCACGTTGGTCAACCGGGGGGCTGTTGTCGACGCGGCGTTGGCTGTGGAGAGAGCCACAACCGCTCTCCCGCCAGACGTTGTCCATGGTCTGGTGGGCATTATCGGGCCTGATCGCCTCACTGGTCCGCTCCTTGCTTCAAGCGTTCCAGGAAAGGCAGGCAAAACCGTGCGGGACGTGCTGAGCCACAGCACTCATGAAGGGGTCCGCAGACTCGCCAATCCTGCTGTGGAAGAGAAGTGAAAATGAATGACAAAACTACGGGCTGACGCTCCCAATCTCGCTTCTAGAGGAAGAAGGGTGTGAATTCATGAATACACATGAGGCAAACATGAAATCGAAGGCGTCATCCAGTGATTCGGGGTTCAACCAGCGACAATCTCTGTCCAATCCTGCTGAGATGATTCGAAATCTGAGCGAAACGATGTACGCCAATATGCGTGCGATCAGCGGCAGGTACATGCAGTCAGAACGAGCCGATCACACGCTTTCGGCGACAGCCTTGGTGAATGAGGCGGTTGCCACCATGCTTGGCCCAGACAAACCGACCAATTTCAATAACCGCAATCACGTGTTGGCTGCCGCAGCATTGGCTATGCGTCGTGTGCTTGTCGATCACGCCCGAGCCCGTCTGACGTCAAAGCGGGGCGGTAGCAGGCGAAATCGCTGGACGGATGTCGGGCAGGCGATATCTCGAGGCGAGGACCCCAGTTTGTTGCTGGAAATCAATGAAGCTTTGGAGCAACTCAAGATTGAGGATGTTCGCCAATCGGCGATTGCCGAGTACCTCCTGTTCGGTGGTCTTAAGCAGTCTGAAATTGCAGACTTGTTAGGTGTCAGTCTTGCTACGGTCGAAAAGGACTGGCGGGAGGCCAAAGAGTTTCTGGCGACCAAGTTGAGTATTGACAGTGACCAGAATTGATGCTGTCGAACTCTCTCACGAGTCCTTGTGAAGAATCTTGCACTTGATATGCTCTGGCATCGGGAGGAATGCATGCCACGAGCAACTCAGTGGGTAGGTGCGCTTACGTGTGTGATCGGAACGGCCGCAGCGGCTATGGCGGCGGATTGCCCACCACCAACGACGCCGGAAGTGTATTTTGTCACGCGCGTCGATTACTTCTTTGACGACGGGTCATTCAATCCTGCGAATCCCGATGGCTCAACCGCGCTAGGAGCCGGGATGGAAATGACGTGGACTGCTGATACGACACGGACACTCCCCTCTATTCCCTCCACCGCTCAGCGTCGATTGCGTTGTTCCGGTTTCGCCGCAGACAACAGCATCTCGGCTTTGGTGTCAACCACCACCGATGCAACCGCTGGCCTGGCGGAACCTCTCTACGCGGGAGGCGCGCAGACACTGGTCGTCGATGTCTATGTTCGAGGCCCAGTTGGAACGCCGTTCTTTGTCAACAAGCAGGTCGATGGCATTCTGATGGCGATCCGCAACCCCGGTGGCGGCACGGAAACAAATCTGCATGCCTATTACCAGGGGCAGTTGTGGAATGGCCCACAAACACGGATCATCGATGACAACCCGCCGATGTTGATCGGCAACACGTCATCAGCCACTCCTCCCGGTGGACCCGCCGAGTACAAGTACGCCACCACTGTCACGGTCAATCTCGGTGGCCACGCGTTTCATCCCGGTTTCTGCTTCTTTGGGTGTCCGACGTATCGATATCAGACCGAAGCTACAGCGTCGCTGAGTCTTACTGCGGGCATCGGTGCTCCACCTTGTTCTGGAAAGCTGACGGCCCCGATCTGGACCACCAACTGCGTCGCAGGGTCTTCGGGCGTAGGCCGCGGCTTTCGTGTTCATGCAGAGATGTCTGGGGCCGGAGCAACTGGATGTTCGTGTTGCGAGTATCGACAGTATGTGCGTCGATCCCAAGTCTCGCAGAACATCGTGTTCCAAGTGCTGAGCGCAACGGCACGTGTTTTGTACCGAACCGAGAATCTCGATGGATACGAACAGTCTTGCGACGGGTGGGTGCAGGACAATGGATACAGCCACAACACGATTCCAAGCACTGCATACCCCGGGTACGGTCATAGATCCAGCCCGGACAAGCCGACGGACAGATACTCGGGTGGATCGGATCGCGCAACTTCGTGCACATATGACGGCAGCGATTTTCCCTCATCTCCGCTCAGCTCCAAGTTTTACGTCGAGTTCGAGGGCCGCATCGTCGCCAAGGCCAACTGCGGCGGCAATGGCAATCAGGAGACAATCGTCGATCGCAAACGTTGGACGTTTTGCTGCGAAAGCACCGACAATGGAGCGCAAGAGTGCTCAATGCCTCGAATCGACGCGATCGATTGTGTCTCACGGTCGGATCGATCAGAGATCGCAAACCGCGACATGTACGTGCAGTTCGGCAGGCAAGATGATCTCGTCGTTGGTGTTGTGTCTCTCGGTGCGATGCAGGGCGAAGCTATTCCGAGCGCAAACCTGGGAGTTACAATCGACGGCACACTAGTTGATACCGCTGAAGATGTTACTCTTGGCCTCACAAGCAACGACTATTCAGCATTTGCCGAAAAGTTCATTGCTTTCCGCAGCAACTGCGTCCCAGCATCCATTCCAGTACGAATCTCTTTCGGAGGTGAGGAAGTCATAGTTGTTGTTGACACATCCGCAATCAGTACCATGACCGCTGACTTCAACGCCGACACGGTTGTCGATCTCTTTGACTACCTTGACTTCGTCAGTGTGTTCGCTGCTGGAACGATCGAAGCGGATTTCAACGGCGACACAGTCGTCGACTTCTTTGACTATCTGGACTTTGTGGCTGCGTTCAGCGGCGGATGTTGAGGGTCAGAATTCACGGGATCGTGAATTCTGAACCCTCAGCACGGTACTGCGCGTGGCGATTCATTCACGAGAAACGGGATTTGCATCTGGTTCGTCGGCATCAAGAAACCCGTTGATGAACCAGATTGAGCGAACCGTTGCAACCTGCGTTCTCGTCAATACTGGCTCGGCTTCTCGAAGTGCCAAAGTGCGAATCTCATGACTCCACGCATTCTCCGGCGATTGCAAAATAGTGTTCCAATGCGTTTTCGCAAACGAAGCCATCGCGTCGACAAGGCGTTTCTGCTGCTGGTCGCTCATGAGAACTGAACACTCGAAGTCCAGCATCAATACACCCGCCCAGATCCGCTGTGCTGACGCGACTTGTGACAATGCAAGCTTGCCGCGTTGATCCTCGGTCAGGCGCGCCTCCTTTGCTGCTTGATCGATACCGGGGAGTCCTTGCTGTGAGTGTTTGACAAGATCGATGTCAATTGCTGAAAGAGACTGGTAGGTGCGTAGCAGCTCCTCGGAAGTCGCAGGCATTTCCGAGGAACGCGCAGAACGCGAGAGTGCTTGGGCCGCCACTTCTTGGTTTGTGTGTTCCAATCCAACGATATCGCGAATGGAGTCAAGGGCGCTGAGAAAACGCTGCTGCATCAGGATTCGAATGCGCAGTTGCGTCTGTTCGTTGAAGTCAAGATCAGTCAGGTGTTCCGGTTCCGCATCTGTTGAGCTATTGCGGCTCTGTAGGCCGTCGACGAAACTTCCATCTGTACCGGTTGTGTGCTCGGAAATCAGCGGCAAAGCGGTTCGATCGACCCCCTGTGGAAGCAGCGTCGGTTGGGACTGCAACAAAACACTTGTACCGAGTTCACGACAGGGTACGGCAACCCCCTGTGTCAATGCGGGCAAGAGTGCTAGGACGATGCCAATGGGGAGAATTGGTTGTTTCATTCGTGTCTCCAGTGTCTTGTGTCTGTTCTGTCGAGTGATGGATCGAAGTTTCACGGATTGGCGGCGACCCACGCGCGGAGTTCGTTCAGTGGCACACTGGACAGTCTGAAGCCGCGCATGCGGTTCGTCGCGACCGAAGACCGAATGCCATTGAAAACACCCACGACCTTCCCGTTCGCGGCACCGCCTCTGGCGATCGCCGGACCGCCACTTGCGCCACCAGACACAGATGCAACAGAATCGCTGACGCTTGCGGAGCTGTAAAACTGATGCCAACCGCGAAATGTCTGCATCCAAGATGTCGTGTTGTAGGCTCGAAAAGATATCTTTCGTGGAAGCGAATTGCCCGAGCTGTACTTGTATCCGTAGACGGTCACATCCATCGTCCATTCATTTGGCCACTCCGCGGTCGACGCAAAGCCACCAGTGCGAGCTGCAAGATCACGATTGAGGCGGATGACGCCAGCGTCTCGATCGCGGTCTTCGTTGTTGAAAAAGGGCATGCTGATCCACCAGCTCGTGGCATTTGCCGAGCCGAACGGCGACGACCGATCGCGTGCTCCGGGGGTGAACATGATCGTCACGGGCTTCCATTCTGATTCCGGGCGTCCGGCCCACTTTGCCTCATAGTCGAACAGAGCATGAGCTGCCGTGAGCACATGGCGTCTACCAATGAGTACTCCGGATCCAACCTTGATCTGCCCGTTTCTGTAGAAAGCGTGCAGTGATCCAACGTACTTCGCTGGGGCCGAATTTGGATCGGAACTGCTCCACTGCTGAGCGAGTGCAGGTGAATGCAATGCAAGTTGGGGGAAAAGGCCAGCGCAGACCACCAATAGAGATACGCGATTGAGCATGTTTACTCCTTTCAAGGGGCGTCGAGCGATGTACGTAACCGCTCTCTTCATCCAGAAGCGGGATATGTCTGGCTCGACCGTACCAGAGGAGTCACATTTTGATCAGCTCGATTACGTGGAACGTCCTTCATTCTCGCTTTCAGGAGTGAGCCGCAGTGCCCTCCTGTTGCAGGGGCTGCGAGCATTCCCTGGAGGTTTCCATGAAGCGCATCCGTATTCCCTCGTCCCTCTGTGGTTCCGCACGCACACCCATCGCAGCTTCGCTGTCGGCCTTCACACTGTTCGTTTGTTGCGGCGCTGCAGCGGTGGCGGCACCAAGCCGATCCGTAGAGAATCCGATGGGATGCAACGCGACGGTTGCGCGGTCTCAGGATCGTGAAATCCAGGTTCACAACCGTCACATCATGCAACTGCAACCGGGCTGGACCTTTGTGGAGTTGCGCGGCAACAACACTGTGGTGCTCCGGAACATCGCATCCGGCGTGGAGGCTGCTGTTGGTCTCCCCGATGAGGCGTTGTCGATTCGCCCCATGTTCGACGACTTCCAGGATGCTGCGGCCGCAGCAACTGCGGGCTTAGATCGGTTTGTCTTCGTGGAATGGAAGTCCGACCAACCCGCCTGGGTTGCTTCGCAGGTCCAGCGAGAAAATAGCGATGTGATCGCACACTTCGCGCCTCCGGGAAGGGTGCGTCCTCAAACGCTTCCTGATCCGCTCCGTCAGGGGCAATGGCATCTGGCGAACCACGGTGGGGGAGTCCCCATGTTTCGTGAATCGAGCGGAAGTGGCTTCGGCGTTCCCGGGGCTGACATCGGTATGACTGAGGCGACCCAGGTCAGTTCCGGATCATTTACAACCTGGGTGGCTGTGCTGGACACGGGTGTTCATCCTGAACACGTGGAGCTATCGTCAAAGATCATGAGTCGTCGTAGTTTCGTATGGGGGGAAGATCCCAGTAATGCCAATGACGACGTTGGACACGGCACTCACGTCGCAGGGATCATCGCTGCTTCCACCAACAACGGAGCTGGAGTCGCAAGCCCCGCTCATGACTGCAGACTTGTGATCGGAAGGGTGCTTGGCGCGAACGGGGGCACGTTTGATGCGGTTGCACAAGGGTTGGTGTGGGCGGCGGACATGCAGTATGTTCGGGTCATCAACATGAGCTTTGGTGCCGACAATTACTCGGGAGATCCGAGCACGGATGCCGCGATCGCCTACGCAAACGCCCGTGGAAAGGTCCTCATTGCCTCAGCAGGTAATGCCCAAGGCTTCTTTTCGGATGTGGGCTATCCCGCAAGAAATCCCATGGTTATCTCAGTGGGATCAACCGATGCGCGTGATCGCCTTTCGTATTACTCCGATGGCGGTCCCAGTCTCAGTTTGTCCGCGCCTGGAGAGTTCATTCTCTCCACAGCCATCGGCGATGGGGGCGAACCCACTTACGCCTACATGAGTGGAACCAGCATGGCAAGCCCTGTAGTCGCCGCCGCTGCCGCCGTGGTCTGCAGTCAAGACCCGACTGCAACGCCCGCGCAGGTGCGACAGGTGCTGGAAAGCTCCGCCGCCGATCGCGGGCTGCCTGGCCGGGACAGTCAGTTTGGCAGCGGTCGAGTCAGTCTTTCTCGCGCTGTGGGGCGAGGGCCAACCTGCGTCGCGGATTTCGATCGAGATGGTGTTCTGTCTATGTTTGACTACCTGGATTTCGTCAACTGTTTTGCGACCGGCGGATGCGATGGCGTCGCAGATGTGAATCTTGATGGAGAGGTTGATCTTTTCGATTACCTTGACTTCGCACAGCGATTTGTCTCAGGTTGCGAGCTGGACGCACCGCAGGGACTTCTGGTCGATGATGTTCGAAACGACGACGAGCAGGATTTCAGCGTCGAACCATCTGTATCCCTGGCTTGGTATGAGCCCAACGTCCGAGTTGAAGGCTACCGGGTGTTTGTCGCAACTGACCCACAGCGATCCAATTGGCAGCTCGCGAGTATCCTGCCGGGATCGACCAGCTCGACGTCGACCTATTACTCCTTTGGCAAGCCTGGCGGTTTGCCGTATGGCGCACCGTTTGCAATTCGATTGCAGTCTTTTCTTGGGGATGAAAACTCCCCTTGGTCTGCGCCGGTCGAAATTCCTGAACAGATGAATCCCTGTCCTCCCCGGCCATCCACAGTTGCTGGACAGTTGCTGGCAAACGGTGATCTGCACGTCTCTTGGTCTGGAGCGTTTTCAACTGGAACCAGCTACCTGGTCCGCTGGTGGCCTGATCACCCCGCCATTCCAGCCGAGGAGTACGCCGCCGGTTGGTATGAAGGACAACGGCAAGTGGTGTCCGCAACCTCCGCCGTATTCAGCGCATCAGAGATTCGCAGCGAGCTGCAGGCCTATGGATTCAGTGACACTGACAGTGTGCCAATTCAGATTCGCGTTGTTCCGTTCACGAATTGGGATCAAGCACCTCTGATGGGTGGCGTCTTTGCGCCTCCCTGTGACACTGCATCGCGCTCTGAGTTGCTCGCAATGTCGATTCCTGGATGCTTGAATGCTCCGGCCAATCATCGCATCGACTTTGTTGGATCAACCGAAATCTGCACGGCATGGACAGACGTTTCGAATTGCGAGACCGACTACGAATTCCAACAGTCTCGGTGGGATGGCTCGTCTTGGTCGTCTTGGGAAGGTGGTTACGCTCCGCCGGACTTGAATGGACTGTGTTTCACTGGACTCGATTCAGCCACTACTTATCGCTTCCGCGTTCGCGCCGTTGGAGAATTGCAGGATTCACCGTGGTCTGCCACCGTTCAGGCAACCACCGGCGCAGCGTGCTTGCAGCCTCCAGCTTCGTTCAGGGTTTCACAGGTTGCTGGAAACCAAGTGTGCTTCCTTTGGCAGGACACTTCCAGTTGCGAATCTCAGTTCCGAATTGAGCAGTCAGTGTGGAACGGTTCCAGTTGGAGTGCCTGGACGCACGGAGAAAACGTGCCACCGAATCGCGGCGACGCTTGCCGAACTGGTTTGGCCTATGCGACACAATACAGGTTCCGCATACGAGCAGAGGATGGCACCCGCATCTCTGCTTGGAGCAGCGAGATTGTCGCAACAACTGGAGCGGACTGCATTCAGGCTCCGACGAACTTCCGGGTCACATCGACCGGCTGCGGCAGCGTATCACTCGCCTGGAACGACACATCCTCGTGCGAAACACGCTTTGTGATCGAGCAGTCGCAATGGAATGGTACATCGTGGGGTGCGTGGGTCCATGGAGAGAACGTGCCCGCCAATCTGGGAGCGGCGGTTCGTGATGGGCAAGGTACCTATCCAATCGTGGCCGACGGAATCTACAAGTTCCGGATTCGAGCCGAGATCGAAGGTCAGCGAGCCTCGGCGTGGTCAAACGAAACATCGCAAGCCACGGCAACTCCCTCGTGCCTTCGTGCCCCGACAAGTGTGCGGGCTGGGACAGTGACGAGTGCGTCAGTTCAACTGCTGTGGAACGACAACTCATCCTGCGAAACTCAGCAGCAGATCGAGCAACGCCGCTTGCAAAGCAACGGCACGTGGACGGGATGGACGCTGGGCGAAAATGTTCCGGCCAGTCGGGAGAATGCCGTTCGAGATGGATTGACTGCAAACACGACCTATCAGTTCAGGGTACTCGCAGACCAGGGCTCTTGTGAGTCGCCCCGATCGAATGTTGTCGAAGTCCGCACGGCGCGTTGAGAACTGAGCGACATCAACATGTGGGAATCGCGCGGCGGGTGCTTGAATGGGCACCCGCCGTTGCTTTTGTCGTGCATGTCGACGAATGAGGAGGCGACAACAGCGATGAGGAAAGATCCGTGAGGATGGGTACACCATAGATGCAGGGTGACAATCCCGCGCGGCTTGGCGCAACGTGGCGCGAAGTTCAATCGTCAGCATGCAAGTGGCGTTCTCGCAAGGACTTCCGTACACTCACGATATGAGTGGCATCGGCAGTTCCATGCGTCAGCAACTCAGATCGAGCGTGAAATCGCGCTACCGGATTTCGCGAGAGTCGGGCATTGCACAAAGCCAGATCTCTCGATTTCTAAAGGGCGAGAGCACCATCACGATCGACACCGCCGATCGACTTGCTGACGCGATGGGATTCCGAATCCGCTTGGTCAAACAGTCCGAGCGACGGAAGGGCACGGGGTCACATGGGACGCAAGCAGAGAAGTAAAGGCACGGGCACCATCTACAAGCGCGGCGGCAGCGGGCCTTGGATTGCGTGCTACTGGGACCACAAGGGCAAACGCAAGGAGCACTCTTGCCGTACGACAGATCGTCAGGCCGCTGAACGCATCTTGAACAAGCTGGTAGCAGACGTTGCTCTCCGTCGAGACTTTGTCATTGATCCCATCGAGGACGACTACGCCGCGGCCGGTCGCCGCCCGTTGGCTGAGCATGTGGACGAGTATCTGGCTTACTGCGCCAACTTGGGGCAGGATGCGCGCCACATCAGTCAGAAGCGGGGCCACCTTTCCGAATTGCTGAATGCGATCGGTGCGACTCGATTGAGCCATCTGAATGCGGATGCGCTAGCGCGTCACCTCTCCACGTTGGTTGATGGCGGGCTGTCGGCTCGAACAGTCAACTACGTTCGCCAGACTTGTGTGGCCTTTGGCAATTGGTGCGTGAAGACTGGTCGGCTGGCCAACAACCAATTGCGGATTGTTCCCAAGCGCGACGAGGCACGGGATCGCAGGCGTGTGCGGCGGCCTCTCACCGATGCCGAGCTCGCTGGCCTTGTCGAGGTGTCCAAGGAGCGTGGGCGAGACGCGTGGTACCTTGCTGCCGCACTCGCTGGGCTGCGAAAGGGCGACCTGCAGCGATTGACGTGGGCAGACGTGAACTTTGCCGAAGCGACCGTCACGATTCGCGGCGGGAAGGCGCGGCGGATCGACGTGATTCCGATGCACGAGCAACTCGCCGAGTCGCTTCAGCGGCGATACCGGGCTCAACCAGCACTACCAACCGCCCGCGTCTGGCCCGACACCGTGACCGATCTGACCCGCATGAAGGACTTTCTCCGTGCCGGGATCGCCCGCAAGGTCGATGTGCTCGATTCCAAGGGCAAGCCGGTCATCATCAAGAATCGCTTGGGCGAGCGTGTCAAGACCAAGATCGTAGTTGAAGACTCAGAGGGTCGAGTGATCGACCTGCATGCAATGCGTACGACGTTGGGCACCAATCTCGCGCGGGCCGGGGTTGCTCCTCAGGTTGCCCAGCGCATCATGCGTCACGGCGACTACAAGACCACCTTGAAGCACTACACCGTGCTGGGGCTTGCGGACACTTCGGCTGCGGTTGCGCGGCTTCCCTCGGTGTCGATCGCTGGGCGCGATGCGATCGCGGCAACAGGAACGGACGGGACGCTCCAAAAACAGCCCCAGCTATACTCCCAGCAGTTGGGGCGCGAAAAGGGGAAAACTGGCGCGATTCAGCGCGATGAACTGAGTTCAGTTCAGGCAATCGCCAAAAGCGAAAATTCCCGGAAATCTCCGGGAAATACGCAAGAGTCTGCGGGTAATTCGCGAAAGCGGGCGAAGGGATTCGAACCCTCGACGTTCAGCTTGGAAGGCTGACACTCTACCACTGAGTTACGCCCGCATGGTCAAAGTGTATGCCCAGCCGCGGCAGACCGGCGAACGTGGTCGAAGAGAGCTTCAATGGGCAGGAGCAACTTGCAATTCGCGGCGGCGTGTGCTCAGCCCATCCAGTTGGAAACTCACCACCTGGTTGATGCTGATGGGATCGCCATCATCGACGATGCCCACAAGTGCCCAACGTGTGGACGCCGGACCGGCCAGCCGCGGGCCCAGGCAAAGGCCCTCAAGGTTGTTGTTGCCGCCGGAATAGATGAGCGACTTGCCACAGCGCGAAAAAGTGCCGGGTGTCAGGCCTGCCGTCTGCAATCGCACATCCGTCGCGGCAGTGGTCACTTCGTACACTCGAGTCAGAAACAGAGGCGACGCCAGCCCAAAGCTGCGCTCCAGCGCAAGCAGTCGTCCATCAGGAAGCGCGACCAGACCAGAAAGTCCGCTGCGGGCTCCGTTGACGACTGCGCCGTGGATCGGTTCAGTGCGATAGACGACTTGCTTGATGAGGAGTGGTGCGGAGATTGGGGTGGGGGCGATGTTGAGAAGCGAGAGGCGCACATCGGTGCCGGATGTTGGCGTTGAGATGGGGCCATCGATTGCGAGAGCTTCTTCGTTGGCGAGCCAATAGTGATCCGTCCGCTCGCGGCTCGAGAGTGATTCGAGGCCGAGATTGGCGCGGCGTTGTGTATAAATGGATGGTGGCGCGATGTCGCGGATCAGTGTGCCATCGGTAAGGCGAAACTCGCTGAGGGCGGCGCGATCCTCATCACTCAGGATGATCGAATTGCGAGCCGGATCGGTGAACGCGGCACCTTCCCAATCGTGAGTTGTCGTAAGCGTGAGGCCTCGGATCAGCGTGCATTGTGTGATGACGCCGGAAGCATCGAAGCGGATCGAAAGTTCGATGAGTTTGCTGGAATTATCCATCACGGCAATGAAGCGGTGATCGCTGTCGGGAGCGGGTTCGGCGGCTCCACAGCGGGTGGGATCCAGATACGTGATGGCGCTGAGACCGGTGATGGTGAAAGGTTGGCCGAACTGGTCGGTGGCCTGAGTTGGAAGGGCGATGGTTGAGCGGCGTGCGAGAGTGAGGGGCGCGGCGTGGCACCCCGCGGCGTAAGCGATCAATGCAAGGGCACACGAGATGGTGAGGCGGCAGTGCATGGGCTGTTGAGCGGCAAATCAGTCGTGGCGTTCGCTGCGGCGACTCTTGATTTGGCTGCGGGTTTTCTTGGCGGTCAGGCGGCGTTCTTTGCTGCCGCGGCTGGGCTTTGTTGCGCGGCGAACCTTGGGGGCCTTCAAGTTTGCCACGATGATCGCCCGCAACCGCTCCCAGCATCCATCCTCATTCTGACCTTGCGAGCGGTTTTCATCGCAATCCAGCAGTAAATCGCCACCTTCAGTGACCAGATAAGGCACTGCCGCACGCACCCGCGCTTCAACCCCCGGCGGCAATCCGGCAACTGCGAAGCTCATCCGCATCACGCACCGCGTCGAACGCTTGTTGACATTCTGTCCGCCCGGCCCACTGCTGGTGGTGAATGAGATATCAATCGCATGACGAGGAACCGTCACGCCGGGTGCAATCATGATGCCGCCGTGCGGGGAAGGCATAACCGATTGTAGGGTGAGAGCTCAGAACCACGCATCCTGTGCATCGGAAGCATCCCTCTCCATGCCGCCCACGCTCTTGTGACAATCCTGTGACATGTGTTCACGCAACACCGATTATGCTCATCTCTGTGCCAAACTCAAACCATCCGATCTCACGTGTCCTCCTCATCCTCTCGCTGCTCGGCACAATCCCCGCGTGCGCGCACCGAGCGGATACACCCAATCAACTCGCAGCGCCCAATCCCACCTCTCTCACACCCCTAGAACGCGAACCCTTCTTCACTCGTCTCGCAGAATCATCCTTCTCGACCACATTCACCAGTGGAGAAATAGGTATCAACCAATGGCGCTGGGGCCCGGGAAAGTTCTCTATCCGCCGCACGTCCATGCTCTCGCAAGTCGCGATCCAGCCCTGGTCGGAAGAGATCATCTATTGGCAACCTGTGCAGAAATCATTCGCTGTCCTTCACCTCCATGCCGACGCCCCCGGTGTCGGCCGCGGATTGTCCGAGGGCACGCTCAACCTCTCTTCGACTCCCATCCAGACCACCCTCACTCTCTACCAACCCCGCGCCCAGCGCACCCTCGCCGAGCGCTGGCTCCTCCCTGATCACAATTCCTACCACGCCTTCCTTCTCGAAGATTCCGGAGCCGGCTTCCAGCCTCTCGTCGATTGGGTATACACCCGCGTCCCCACCAACCCGCTCGCTTCCGCTCCCATCGCTCCTGCCACTCCCGCTCCTCCGCTTGCAGCCGCACCTCTTCCAGCTCAGTTTCGCGCGTTCGAGTCTCTCATCAATCGCCAGTGGATCTCGTCCAATCCTTCATCCACCACATCATCCTTAACTCCTGAGTCTGCTTCGGTGCGCACATCCTTCGAGTGGCTCACCACTGTGCAACTCCTCCGCATTCACATCACCTCACCAGCAAGTCCCTCCGGCCCATCCGCCCCATCACCCGCCACCTCGGCGTTCAACCCGAGCATCAACATGGAGGTCTACATCTATCAGCACATGAAGTTCGGCGACCTGTGCTGCCTGGCTCTCGCGGCAGACGGCGCGGTCTATCAAGGCAAAGCACTTCCCTTGATGTCTCTTGGAACGGTCACCTCCACCACCCTCATCGCCTTCGATCTCACTGGCGAGAGCTCCCGCGGCACCACGAAGTACCGGCTTCAACTCGACCGTCAACCCGATACCAAGCCCGAACCATCAATACGCCAACGCGTGTGGTCGCTCGACGGCTCCGAACCAGCACTGGTCCACGACCTCACGCACGCCCCTTCGCCGCAGTAGTGTCGCCGTTCTACACGTCGCGGCTGACTCGGTCTGCCACTTGTTCAAGTTCGCTTCCCCTTCATTTGGCAATTTGACTATTTGGACATGTGGCCATTTGCGGCTTTGCCGACCTGACAACTGTCTGTCACCTTCTCCCCCCACAACCTGACAACTGTCTGTCAGGTTGCTGATTTTCATCTCTTGGCGCGATCGCCACATCGCGGTACATTCGTTCATCATGTCCGCCGCGCTCTCACATTCCGATGCCGCTCGCTTCACTCTCTTCATCGATGCGATGATCGAGTCACCGCGTCTGAACCTCAGCGCGTTCTGCACTGCCGCGCGCATCTCCGCCGCCGAGGCCCTCGCCTGGCTCAACCGCGCCGATATCAAAAACGCCCTGCAATCCTGCATGGATGTCATCCAGCTCTCGGCGCGCATCCGCCACACCATCCTCGAAACCAACGCCATGGGCACTCTCGGCGAGATTCTCAAGACCTCCGACAACCAAATCGAACTCCGCCGCGTCGCCACCACCATCATCTCGCGCCACAAGGCCGATCTCCGCGTCTCTTCACGTGCCACCGCTCCGGGTGGAACCGCCCTTCCGGGCGGTGTGACTTCTGCCTTGGGAGGTACCGGTCTCCCGACAGGTTCGTCTTATGACTCTGCCTCCCGTGCCACTGATCCGCTCGGGGATCAGTGTGATTCTGGTTCTCGCCGCAACGCGGCGACTGTCACGAACCCGGTGTGTCAACCCCGGGAAAGCTCACAAAGTCTCCCGAGCACCGAAGGTGCGCTACTTCCCTCCACCTCTTCTTCCGTGACCACCACACTCACCAGACTCTCTCTCCTTGCGGAAACGCTCAAACTCCGCAAGCTTCCCCCGCTTCGCGAGCCCCACTCGGCAAAAACAATCCTCTCCCGCGTCGGCGCGCCTCCGCCACCACCCAGTTGATCCTGCTTTCATGCCGCGATTCGCAGTTCATCCGCCATCGCCACCGCGCGAATCGCGATCACCGTCACATCATCGGGCTGGTGCAGCGACCCATCGCCCTGGTGCAAATGCGCTTCTAACTCATGCACCGCCGCGGAAAGATCACTCTTTCCCGCCGTCGCCAGATGCTCACGCATCAAGTCCTCAATCGAAAGTTTCAAGGGCTCAGCGGCCGCTTCTAATCCATCCGAGTGAATCAGCAGCGTCTGCCCCGGCAGAAACTCAAAGGTCACGCTGGAAAAGTCCGCCTCATCAAACACCCCGAGCATCGGCCCCGGCGTCTCTCCCAGGAGGATCTGCCCTGACCGTGATGTGATCCGCAATGGATATGGATGTCCCGCTCCCGCGAGGGTCACGCGCCGCGCCTTGGGATCAATCACGCCGCATACCGCTGTGGCGTACTTGTGCGAGTATCCCGGATGACGTACCAACTCCTCATTCAATCGCGCCAGCATCTGCGATGGATCAGTGTGTCCGGCCCGCGCCGATGCCGCCATCGCTCGCGTGATCGCCATCGTCAGCAGTGCAGCTGGCACGCCATGCCCCACCGCATCCGCCAGAAAGAACGCCAGCGTCCCATCGGGCTGAGGAACCAGATCGAAGATATCTCCCGAGACATACGCGCACGGGCGAAACGCGATCGCGATCTCCAGCCCCGGAATCTCCGGAGCAACCCGCGGGATGAACTCGCGCTGCACCACCGCGGCCAGTTCCATCTCCTGCTGGAAATGATCCAGCTCTCGCGTCAGCGCCCGCGTGGTGGCCGTCGCCAGTTTCAGATCCATCGCCATATGGCGAATCGTCGCCTGCCTCTGTGCCAGCGTGCACACGATGCTCGCCAAGGTGGATGGGGCAGTCGTGATCGATTCAATCAGTACACCGCACTCACCCAGTTCTCGCGCCAGTGCTTCAGCACGGGGCGACAGCATGAGAGCCGCCGAGTGAGTCTCAGCAAAGAGAGTCGAGAGCTGCGCGATATCGGTGATGGGTGCGTGCTCATCACAGAGGCAGATCCACACCGAATCAAGATCCGGCGTCAGTTCTTCTCGCGTGATGATGCGACAGCGAGGCGATTCTCCCGGCCGCGGCCAATGCTCCAGCAGTTGCGAACCCAGGCGCGCAGCGGCACCAGCAAGGTGAGTGGGAGCGACAAAGGTGACAGCGACTGTCCGCATCAGCGCGAGTTTCCTGTGGTTCGCAGGCACAGCGCGTGCGCGTTTCCACCGGGAAAAATCGGCTTATTTGATCCGCTTCTTCAGGCCTTCGTGGTCAAACTCGATGCGATCGCCGGTCTTGAGTTTCAGGTTCTTCATTTCACCACCGGCAAGCTCGATGACGAACTGGGAAGGAAACTTGGAGTTGTACCGGCGCAGGCGTACCTCGTAGTCGCGGTCGCTCTCGCTGGGTTTGCGCGGCTCATCGGGAATCATCGCGTGCATGGCGACGATGCGTCCACCGGCATCAAGGAAGATGATGTCGATGGCGACGGGGCAATCGCGCATGACGAACTCGCGTTGAATCGATTCCTTGAAGCCAAAGAGCATGCCGCCTTTAGGGTCTATGACGGTTCTGCCGCCGAGCCCCTTGACCCGGGTGGGGTCATCGAGTGCGAGATCGAGGGTGTAGACCTTGCCGCCGACGTTGACAGCCAGGGTGTTTCCTGCGGCAGCGCTTTGAGTTTTCTCGCAGCCGCGCAGGGCCAGGAGTGGAAGTGCAAAGCCAATGGTGACGACGGAAAGCAGGACACCAGCGATGCCGCGGCGAACGGCGGAGAGGGTCGCGGGTTTCACTTGCGGATGTTGCTCAAGAGCCATGCATGATCCTCTGCGGTGAAGGTGATATCTGATGGAGGAAGGGTAGAGATGTTGAAGCCGGAAGAGAATTCGGCGGCAGAAAGGGATTGACGATGTGGAAGCACACCAGACCAGAGGGCAATCAGCCCGATGATGGCTTCGGCGGGAACGCCAAGAGCGCGATAGGTGTCGATGCGGGTGTCGCCGTGGCGTTTGGCGAGGCGTTTGCCATCACTGCCGCGGACGAGGGGGAGGTGGCAGTACGTGGGTTCCGAGGTCAGGTGGAGTGCGCGATAGAGAAGGAGTTGGCGTGCGGCGGAATCGAGAAGATCGTTGCCGCGGATGATGTGGGTGATGCCTTGGCGGGCATCGTCTACGACAACGGCGAGTTGGTAGGCGGGTTGCGCACGCTTGGTCCAGATGACAAAGTCGCCGATGGTCTGGGCCGGATCGATGGATTGGTGACCAGCGCACAGATCGGTGAAGGTGACGGGTCCGGAGGACGTGGCAAAGCGCCAGCCAACGGAGGTGTTGGCAGGGTCGAATTCGTGTGGGATGAGAGGCGGGCGAAGCGAGGAAGGGAAGTGCTGATCGTGGGCACCTTCCTGCGGTGCACTGGCGGCGAGCTCGATCTGCGTCCGAGAGAGTTCACTGGGATAGGTCAGGGCGCGCGAGGCGAGTAGGTGCATCGCATCGATGTAGGGAGTGAGGTCGGTGCTTTGGATGAGTGGTGCATCGTCCCAATCCATGCCGAGCCAGGAGAGCGTGTTGATGCAGGATTCGATCGCGCCGGGCTTGATGCGCGGGCCGTCCAGGTCTTCGATGCGGAGGATGATGCGCCAGCCAGAAGCGCGGGCCATGGCCCAGCAGATGAGGAATGAGCGGGCGTTGCCCAGGTGGAGTGCGCCGGTGGGAGAGGGGGCCAAGCGGGTGGTGGGACGAGTAGTGGGGCGAGCCGATTGCACTCGAGAGGGTACGGAGTGTGAAAGGGAGATTTGTGCAGGATTAGCAGGGTTTTCGTGGTGAGTCATCACGCAGACAAAGCCGTTACAATCTTGCCGTCCGGGGGACCTGTGGTCGGCCCGGCAGGAGCAGCAGATGGCAAAGGTTCCGAGTTCTAAGACTTCGGCAGGTGTTCCGGCAACTGGCGCCGGTGCTGCGGCCAAGGCTGCGATTGCGCCGAAGTTGAATGAGGCGCAGATCGAAAAGGCGTTGACGGAAACGCCCGAATGGTCGCACGTCGGCGACACGATCCAGCGGACGTATGCCTTCGGGAATTTCGTGGACTCGATGACGTTTGTGGGCAAGGTGGCGCGCGAGGCGGAAGCATCGCAGCATCACCCCGACATCATGATTCGGTACAACAAGGTGACATTGACCCTGAGCACGCATGATTCGGGCGGGATCACGGTGAAGGATTTCACGCTGGCGAAAAAGGCGGATGGGCTGGTGAAGTAGTGGCTAGTGAAGTGAGTTGCTGATTACTCCGCTGGCACAGTGCGGCCTTTGGCCCAGGTGCGGAGGGCGGCGATTTTTTCTGACATGGTGATGCTGAGCGCGGGCGAAGTCGTCAGAGCTTCTTCGATGAGCGCGGTGTCCAGTGTTCGTTTGCTGGCGAATGCGGTGGTGAGTGCCGCGATGATGGCCTGCTCAATTTCGGCACCGTTGTAGCCGTCGCTGATGGCGGCGAGGCGTGCGAGATCGAAGGTTTTGGGATCGCGCTTGCGAGCGGCTAGGTGGATCGAGAAGATCTTGTGGCGAGCTTCTAGGCCGGGAAGATCGACAAAGAAGATCTCATCGAAACGGCCCTTGCGGAGGAGTTCGGGGGGAAGGGCCTCGATGTCGTTGGCGGTGGCGACGAAGAAGACGGGGGCGCGGCGTTCCTGCATCCAGGTGAGTAGTGTGCCGAACATGCGCTGCGACAGGCCACCATCAGAGCTGCGGCTGGCGGCAGAGGCGAAGGCCTTTTCGATTTCGTCGACCCAGAGGACGATGGGGGCCATGGCCTCGGCCTGTTGCAGGGCCTGACGCAGGCGACGCTCGCTTTCACCGACGTAGCGGTCGTAGAGGGTGCCCGGATCAAGGCGCAGGAGGGGGCGCGACCATGCGGTGGAAATGGCCTTGGCGCAGAGACTTTTGCCCGAGCCCTGAACACCCAGCAGCAGCACGCCGCGGGGAGGAGTGAGTCCGAAGTCGCGGGCTTCTGGGGTGAAGGATGCACTGCGCGCGTTGAGCCAGGATTTGAGGCGATCAAGGCCGCCGATGTCTGCGAGGGAAGTGGGGGAACTGACGTGTTCGAGGACACCATCGCTGGCGATGAGTTTGCGCTTGGCGTCGATCATGTCGGGAAGGTCGTCGTCTTTGAGGGCGCGGTCATCGAAGACTGCATCGGAGACGATGCGATCAATCTGCGGCAGAGAGAGCCCGTGCAGGTTGTTGATCATCGCGGTCCACGTCGAGCGCTTCACGTTGACATCGATCTGGCTGGCGCGATTGAGGCGCGAGAGAGTGCTACGGATGGTGGATTCGATCTGGGCAGCATCGGGGAGTGTGGGCTCAAAAAGTGTGGAGATGGGCGCGGCAAAGGTGTGAATGGCCGGGTTGTGATCGATGAGGATGATGGAACTGGTGGTGGTGGCGACGCGGGCGTTGTCGGCGACCATGGGCGAACTGATTTCGTGGGCCATGCGCTGGGTGTGATGGACAAGCTCTCGCAGGGCGCGCAGCGTGCGCGGGTCGGAAAGGTGATCGGCGAGATCGAGAAAGACCATGACGCCGGGCTGCGTGGGGGCGAGTTTGCGGCGGGCGACAAAGAGCGCGCCGCCTGCGTTGTGGGTGCTGGAATCGCCGGAGGCGTTGAGGAAGAGGTCGTTGGTGAGGCCAGCGATGGCGGACCAGACGTGTACGGGAAGGCCAACGCGTGCCGCGGCATCGCGAACGGCCATGAGGGAGCCGTACTCATCGTGGGTGCAGATGCGGATGCAGGGATGCCGCGAGGTGAGGAAATCGTGGATGCGGTCGGCGTCGGAGGGCATGGGGGAGGGTACTCAGCGACGCGGTTTTGAGCGATTGGGAGTGCGGGATCGTTTCTTGTCGTTGGAGTTGAGCGTGGTGGTCCTGAGGTTGATCTCGTCGCGGGTGTGGGCGATGGCATCGCGCAGACCATCGATCATCTGTTCAAAGACATTCATTTTCTCATCATTGGGCTTAGTATTCATGGCACTGGCAGGGGGCTTGGGTGTCTGAACTTCTCATGATTCGATCGGTCATGATGGTATTGGTGATCGTCGTTTGCGGGTTTCTTTGCGCCTCAGGGTGTCAGCGAGGAGCAGGAGTGAAGCGAGTACCTGCTGTGAAAGGGGCAACAAAGGAGCCGCAGATTCTGGTTGAATTTCAGGCAGGGATGACATTCCCGGAGACGCAGACCTCGGGTGTGCGCCTCGTGGTCTGGGGAGATCGGAGTGTTCTGTACTGGGTTGATCCGATGCATCCGGCCAAGGACATGCGAGTCGGCCAGTTGAGCGAGTCGCAACTTGAAGCGGCGTGGAAAACGGTGCACGAGTCTGGATTGACGACACATCCTGACGCCGCTTATGTAGTTCCTGATGCATCTAGTGTTCGCGTGGTGATTCAAGTCGAGGGGAAGACGCACACGCATTGGGCGAGCGATTACCGATTGACGAATACTGGGTGGTGGTCCAAGGCAGAGGAGGCGCTGGCGAAATTTCGACCAGCAACATCGCAGCCGGTTGCAGAAGTGGCGACGGGCGGAATGTACCGGGGATACGACGTCAAGGAATGGTGGCGGACGTCGTGGCGGCGGTGAGGGGGCTTCTTCTGTGCAGCGTGTGACATGCGACTACGAGATTGCTAAGAGCAGTCTGTCAGACTGCTCTTAGTGTCGTTGGCTTTCCGGTGGTGTCGCAGTCGTTCGCCACGGCGAACGACGCTCCACGCACCGGCTACGCACGTTCACGCCTTCGGCGTGAAGAAAGGTTGAGTGGTTCAAGATCCGATGGCTGTTGTCGGGCGTGCGATGCGTGATTGTGTTTGCACGTCACCGACTGTTCAATATGAAGTCATCGCCCACCCATATTCATGGGTGGAGGAGAAAAAGAAACCGGAGAAAGAAGGGATGAGGGATGTACCAGAGGTTGCGCGATGCCGAGCATCGCTCCACCACTGGCAACCAACACGCGCCTGTTTCACAGGCGAAGAATCGTGCAAGTACATCTGTGAGCGCTCATCACCGCAACTCCACACTCCAATACGCCTCATCGAGGAACTGCTTCCAGGATTGGTACTTGGCGTTGCCAAGGCGCAGGGTGATGAGTGGGTTGCGCTTGGGGCGTTCGGGTTTGCGGATGAGTTTGATGCCGGCCTGTTCGGGCGTGCGGCCACCTTTGCGGGCGTTGCACTTGATGCAGGCGCAGACGAGATTCTCCCACGTTTCTTTGCCGCCGAGTGAGCGGGGATGGACGTGGTCGATGGAGAGGTCGGCGGTGGGGAAATGCCTGCCGCAATATTGGCACTGGTTGCGGTCGCGGGCAAAGAGGTTTCGCCGGTTGAGTTTCACGCCTTGCTCGGGAAGGCGGTCATAGCCCAAGAGCCGGATGATGCGAGGCACAGCGATTTCGTAGCGGACGGTTTTGACCCAGTCGTGCTTATCGCGCTCGTACTCGGATTGGTACGCCGCGGCTTCGGCCCAACTGGAGAAGTCGTAGGAGTGGTATTGAGGACCGGCCTCGGTGTGATCGACGTGGATGACCTCGGCCAATTCGCGGCAGAGCATGCAGAAGGCACGCTTAGCACTGATGACGCGGACGGCGACGAAGTGGCGATTGAGGACCAGCACTTTGCTGGTGAGGGATTCGGAGAGGACGATGGGGCCGAGGCCGGATGTGCCCACGATGTGAGCACCGGACGGGTGATCGAGGAGATCATCCTCGGGGTCGTTGAAGGCGACGTCTTTAGCGACGGGGATACCGAACCCGGCCCCGGCTGGGGGCTTGTGGTTTTCCGACTGGCGATGGCCCTGCGATTTGCGGCCCATGCTGATATCCCTTGCTGACCTTGCATCGGCCAACAGGGCTCCTTGCGTGAACCGTGAACGGGATCCGACCGTTCTTGGCGGCAGCCATGCCGCACCAGCTCACGTCGGACAAGATTGTTGCGGACCTCTTGCGTCGGGGCAAGGGGACGGCACCCGGAATGTGGGGGCCGGAATATTGGAGGGTTGTCCCTGTAAGGCAACAGTCGGGCCGGATTCAGTTGAGGCAGAAAAGAATCGGCAGGTCATGACGAGTGATGTCGGCAGCCGCGTCGGATGCCGACCTCACCCAATCAAGTTGCGAGCCCTCGTGCGTGCATTCACATTGAAATCAGCAGCCGCTGCTGAACGCCGCGACAAAGTCGAGGTAGTCAAAGAAATCGACGACGCCATCCTGATTGAAGTCGGCGGGGCAGCGGATGCCGACGAACTTGTCGGCGTTGTCCATATTGACCCAGCCGATGTTCTCGCCCCATGCGTAGCCACGGAAGCGGCCACTGGTGCGATCCAGCCGCGCCTTTTGAGCGCCAAGGGCGGCAGCGGTGTTGAAGTTGATCCAGCCGGTGTTCTCGCTCCATGCCATGCCGGTGAGGGTGCCATCTGCGAGGACATTGACACCAAAGTCGAGGCCCGTGACGTTGGCATAGGCCATGCCGTCGGCGGGAGTGCCATCACCCATGTTGATCCAGCCGATGTTTTCTGACCAGACAAAGCCGGAGAGGAAAGTGTTGTTGACGATCACGCCCGATGATCCGGCCGGGGTGCCCGCATCGCCCCAGTTCATCCAACCCACATTCTCACTCCAGCTGAATTTCTGCGCTGGGGAAATCGTGGATTGAGCAAGGGTTGCAGACGTCAGCGAGAACGTGAGCAGTGAGGCGACGGTGAGGGTTTTGGCAAACTTGAGTTGAGACATGACAAGCTCCACAGTGCAGGTTGATGCCGCCAAAGGGTGATCCGCAGTTGGATGGCCACGGCGGCGATTCGGAATCAGTGCGACGTCGGCGCGATGAAGGGCTAAGGCAATGTACCATATCTACTGGCTCATCCGAATAGACTCCAAGGTGCGTTGGGTGGAAGATTGGCAACAGGAGTGCGATGATGTCAGGAAGTTCAGACGGGGTGGCGCGTCATGTGACGATGCTGATTGAGAGTGCTGCGGCGGGTGATTCTCGGGCGGCATCCGACCTTTTGCCGTTGATTTAAGATGAACTTCGCAAGCTTGCATCAGCGAATCTGGGTAAGGAACACAGCCCGGCGAACACGCTGCAACCGACGGCGCTGGTCCACGAGGCGTACATCAGGTTATTAGGACCTGACGGCGATGGAGCGAGTAACTGGAACAGCCGGGGCCATTTCTTTGGTGCCGCGGCGATCGCCATGAGGCGGATTTTGATTGAGCGGGCCAGATCGCGCAATCGTCTGAAGCGTGGTGGAGGACGGACGCGGGTCGACCTGAATGAAGATGCGGTGGCGATGGCGGCGGATGATGATGAGGGTTCGGAGCGATTGCTGGCGCTGGATGCCGCGCTGACCAAGCTGGAGGCACTGGATGAGCGCAAAGCCAAGGTGGTGATGTTGCGTTACTTTGCGGGTCTGACGGTGGAACAGACCGCCATGTCACTGAATGTTTCACCAGCGACGGTGAAAAACGATTGGACCTTTGCGCGAGCGTGGTTGGCGCAGGAAGTGGAGCGGAGCGGCGGGTGAAGCAATCTCAGTGTGTGGAACTTTCGTGGCTGGCGGCGCCTGCAAGCATGATTCGGGACACGATTTCGAGTGCCCGGCGCCATTCGGCAGCGAGGCGGACTGACCAGGCCGGACCTGCGGCATCGGCCATAGATTCGATCAAGAGATCGCACACGATGGGGTAGTGCTCTGGCTTGGCACCATACTTGACGTGTCGCACACCGAGGGCTTTGAGGGCTTCGATGAGTTTGGGATCGGCCTCGGCGTGTTCGACGACCGCTTTCAGGGAATCCATCAATTTGACTTCCTGAGCGCGGATGTCGGCAGGGAAGAGCGTGCGCACGCCGGGATAGCGTTCAAAGAGTTTGGCGTAAAAGATACTGGCGAGGCGAGAGCCGTCGGCGGAAAATGCGTTGAAGCTGGCTCGAAGGCGCGCGACGGCGGTAGCGTCGATCGGGACATTGGCCCAGGAGGGAAGGGAGCTGGAGTATGGATGCCGCGATACGCCCATGGTCGGATTTTTTCCTAGGTTCTACATCCCATTGCGACGTTGGAACGCGATGAGGATAACGGAAATCAGGAAGTCGCAAAAGATTATCGGTCGATAGCGAATATGGGGCGGTGTCGGTTGGTATTCTGTGTGACAAGAAAGAATGGACTCTTCGAGATTTCAACGCGTTATGGAGGTTTTTGAGCAGGCGGTAGCGCTGCCGGACGCGGCCCGCGCGGCGTATGTGGAGCAGGAGCTGTCGGATGAGCCAGCGACCAGGGATGAAGTGCTGGGACTGCTGAATCATCACGAGGAAGAATCGAGCGGGATGTCGACGGGGATCGGCCTGAAAGAGGCGGGCGTGGCACTGATTGAGCAGAGCAAGGAGGCCCTGCTGCCGCCATTGAGGGGTGAGTACCGCATTCTGCGGACGATCGGTGAGGGTGGGATGGGTGTGGTGTTTGAGGCAGAGCAGGCGTTTCCGAGAAGGCGTGTGGCGTTGAAGGCGTTGCGGCCGGGGTTTGCGACTCCGAGCATGCTGAGGCGGTTTCGCAATGAGGCGGAGTTTCTGGCGAGGTTGCAGCACCCGGGAATCGCGCAGGTCTTTGAGGCGGGAGTGGCGGATGCGGAACACCCGGATCAGGCCTACTGCGTGATAGAGCTGGTGGATGGTGAACCCTTGGGGGCGTATGCCCTGCGGCACCGGCTTGTCGGTCAGGATCGGTGGAAGTTGCTGGCGCAGGTGTGCGATGCGATGCAGCATGCGCATTCGCGGGGCGTGATTCACCGTGACTTGAAGCCGGCGAACATTCTGATTACGCGGAGCGGCGAACCCAAGATCGTGGATTTCGGGATTGCAAGAGCGGCGGAAGCGAGCGGTCATGACACGCACGCCACGCGCGCGGGGCAGGTGATCGGGACACCGGCGTACATGAGCCCGGAGCAATTGTCGAGTGGTGAAGTGAGTACGCGGAGTGATATCTATGCGATCGGGGTGATCGCTTACGAGCTGCTGACGGGGCGATTGCCTATCGATACGACAGAGGTGCCACTGGCGACATTGGCGAACCGCGTGGCAACGGCGGAACCGGAACCAGCTTCGCGATTGAATCGGTCGCTGCGCGGGGATGGAGAGACGATTATCGCCAAGGCGATGGCGAAGGAGCCGGGTCGGAGGTATGCGAGCGCCGGGGAATTGGCGGATGACATTCGTCGCATGCTGAATGGTGAGGCCATTCTGGCGCGGCGCGATTCGGGGATGTACATCCTGAGCCGCCAGATCCGACGGCATCGGGCGGCAGCCGCGGTGGTGGGGGTGGGATTGGTTGCGCTGGTGTGGTTTGCGGTGTATGCGACGTTCAAGGCGAGGAAAGAGACGCGGCTGGCGACGGAAGCCCAGAATGCGCAGCATGATGCCGAGAGGGCCAAGGGGGCTGCCGATGAAGCGAACGTGAAGCTGGGGGCGGAATTGCGCCAGTCTCGCATTGAGCGAGCGCGACTGGAAGGTTCGCTGGGAAACATCACGTTGGCAGAGGATGTGCTGTGGTCTGAGCGGAAGGGTGAGGAAGGAAGAGGGCCGGCGTATTGGGGACTGTGGGAGCTTTATTTCAAGTATCCGTATCAATGGACGGTGCAGGGTCCGGTGCCTCTGAGCGTGGCGGCCTCGGTTGATGGGAGAAGGATGTATGTGGCCAATCGGGCCGGAGAGATCACTGGTTATGCGTTGAGCGATGGCAAAGAGATTCGTAAGGTGGCCACCGTTCAGGGGCTTGTGTGCATGGTGATGCTGGATGACCGGCGGATCGTGGTGGGGAAGGCGGATGGAACATTGGATGTGGTGGATGTTGAGGATGGAAGCAAGCGGGAGCCATTTGGACAGGGCGCGGTGCACACCGGGGGCGTGAGGAGTCTGGCGAAAAGCCCGGATGGTCGATGGGTGGCGAGTGGCGGGTCGGATAAAAAGGTGCAGCTTTGGGATGCGCAGTCTCGCAAGAGCGTGCGGGCGTGGGATGCGCACGCGGATTGGGTGACCGTGTTGGCGTTTTCATCCGATGGCACGCGGCTGGCGAGTGCATCACGTCAGATTGAGCCGCAGGAAGTGGCGCGGGTGTGGAGTGTGGAAAGTGGCAATATGATTGCGGCGGCACGAACCACGCAGTTCGGCATGACGTTGTCGCTGTGCTTTTCGGGAAATGGGAAGCAGCTGTTGGTGGGGAATTCGGATCGTTCGCTTGCGATTCTGGATGTCGCTGGCGGCGAGATCACCATGCATCACGGCGCGAGAAATGCAGGGATCGCGGCGATGGCGCTGGCTCCGGATCGAGATGCGATTGCGGTGAGTGGTGCTGACGATGTGGTGAGCGGAGATGGCTTTCTTGTTTCCAGGGGACTTGGCAGGCAGAGGTACCCCACGCACGGGCTGAACTGGCGTGATGAGCACACAGTGGTGATGGTGACCACGGATGGAGTAGTACGTGCGATTGATGTGCGGCCTGAGCCGGGGGTGCAGCGTCTGAGCGGATTCAAGAACTGGTGCTTTGTGTGTCTGTATTCCAAAGACGGAGAGACGCTTTATGTAGCGGACGGCAACGGAAATCTCTCGATGTTTGCCCGCGAGAGTGGCAGTCTGCTGGGGGCTTTGCAGGTGGCTCCGGTGCAGATGCGTGTGCGGGCGATTGGGGAAGTGAATGGTGGGGCGACGCTGCTGGCGGGTTGCCGCGATGGCGCGGTGCGGACGATTGACGTGAAATCGCGAAGTGTGACCAATGTGCAGCACACGCATGGTCCGGAGATTTACGCGATGCTGGTGGATGAGGCGCGGGGTCGGGCCCTGACCGGACATCAGGATGCAACGATGCGCGTGCTGGACTTGCGCACCGGCGTGGTGACACCGGTGAATGAGAAGATGCAGCGGCGGGTGGAGGGGATGGATTTCAACCCGGATCAGTCGGTGATTGCTACAACGGGCATGAACCGAGCGGTGGTGTTGTGGGACGCGGAGACCTTGAACAAGCAGGCGGAGATTGCGACATCGGTGATGCCGTGGGGTGTGAAGTTCAGCCCGGATGGCACTCAAGTGGGCATCAGTTCATATGAGGGTGTGGTGGAGGTGGCGGATGTTGCGAGCCGCAAAGTGCTGTTGAGCGTAAAGGGGCATGCGCGGCTGATTCCTGCCATTGCGTATTCACCGGATGGGAAGTTGATCGCGACAGGGGATGAGCATGGGCTGGTGAAGTTGTGGGACAGCGCGACGCTGCGATCGCTGGCGACACTGGAGCCGAGCGCGAGCGAGGTCGTGACCGTGACGTTTGATCCTTCGGGGCGCTATCTTGCGGCGACGACGGCGATGCGTTCGACCGTGGTGTATGACCTGCAGGCGCTGGATGGGTGCATCGCGGTGAATGCAAAGTTTCACGGAGCGAAGGCGGAGTGAAGCGAACCGAGCGGTAATCAAGAATGGCTAAACGCGAATCAGAACGTCCTCTCATCGGCATCACGGCTGATGTTGAAGAACTCCCTCCGGCTAAGGATGGAAGTCAGCGGCTGCGGTATCGCGTGGCGGCGGCGTATGCGCAGAGGGTGGCGGAGTGTGGGGGAACTCCCGTGATTCTGCCGCCGATTGTTGAGGCGATTGAAGCGACGCTGAATCGGTTGGATGGGGTGCTGTTGACGGGTGGCGGTGACATCATCATGGAGCCACTGGGAGGCAAGACTCATCCGGCGGCAGAGGTGGTGCATCGGGCGCGGCAGGAGTATGAACTGGCCCTGTTTGGTGCGCTGACCAAGAGGCCAGAGATGCCGGTGCTGGCGATTTGCCTGGGGATGCAGTACATGACGATTCATGCCGGCGGGGAGTTGTGCCAGCATCTGCCGGATGTGCTGAAAAGTGCGGAAATACACAGGAATCAGGTGCACGAGGTGATTCCCTGCCGGGTGAAGTGGGGGAGTCGCAAGCCCCGATGGGCAGAACGTTTAGAGCGGGGTAACTCGGCGAGCAATCACCACCAGGGGATGCTGTCGGCAGGAAGTTTGGCGGTGGTAGCCAAGGCGAGTGACGGGACGATTGAGGCGGTGGCGGATGTGGCGAGGCGGTATTACCTGGGGGTGCAGTGGCATCCGGAACGGACGGTGGAGCGGGGGCTGGGGATCGATTTGATCAGATCGTTTGTGGACGAATGCCGCGTAGCTGGCGGTGTGTGATCTATCCTTGGGTCTATGCCCAAGATTCACGCGTCGGCGATTGTGAGCAAAGAGTCCGTTCTGGCGGATGATGTCGAGATTGGCCCAAGTTGCATTCTTGAGGGAAAGGTGACGCTGGGTGCGGGCGTGCGGCTGATATCGCACGTGAATCTGTTTGGCCCGATCGAGATCGGCGGCGGAACGATCGTGCATCCGGGTGCGTGTCTGGGCTTTCCTGGCCAGGATTTCAAGTTCAAGCCGGGGATGCCGACAACCGGTGTGAAGATCGGGTCAGGGTGCATCATTCGTGAACACGTGACTGTGCATGCGGCGACGAAGCCGGAGCGGCCGACGTTGATCGGTGATCGGGTGTTCATGATGGTCAATTCGCACGCTGGGCATGATGCCTGGGTGCATGACGACGTGGTTCTGGTGAACGGGTCGCTGTTGGCAGGGCACAGCGAGGTGGAGTCGAAGGCGATCATTTCCGGCAACGTCGCGGTGCACCAATTCAACAGAGTGGGGCGGTTTGCAATGATCTCCGGCGGCAGCGTGATTTCGCTGGATGCGCCACCCTTTGGAATCATCACAGGACGAAACATTCTGCGTGGTGTGAATGTGATCGGAATGCGCCGCAACGGGTATTCGGCCAAAGACATTAACGCGGTGCGCCGGGCATTTCGTGAATACCTGATCAAGCCGTGCCTGCGTGAAGAATCGTTGGCTGGGCTGCGGGCTGGTGCGGCAGAGTGCCCGGCACTGGAAGAGATCGCGGTGTTCATCGAGAAGAGCAAGCGCGGCATGGCACGCGGCACACGCTCGCTGATGGATCACCCCGAGGTGGGAGAGTGAGTGCAGCGGATCACGCGATGAGCGCGGCATCTGGTACACTGAAACGGATTGTGTGTTTGAACTGAATTGATCAAGGATGATCCGGTGTTCAACTCTGAATCGCAGCCAACGGTATTGATGCCAGGGTTCACGCCCGGGGCTGTTGCTGGCATTCTGCCAGTGGAGCATGCGATTGGGAATACGGCTGGCACTGATGTGCGATTCATCGCATTGGCCAGTGGCAGCAAGGGGAATTGCTCTGCGATCGTGATGCGCAGTGGCGGTGTGACACGGACGATTCTGGTTGATCTGGGTATTCATCCCAAGCGGGCCAATCAGTTGCTGATTGAGCGCGGCGTGCCGCCACATTCGGTGGAATGTGCTCTTTTGACACACCTGGACAGCGACCATGCGCATCCGGCGTGGTGCCAGCATCTCCCCAGGCACGCGACGATCCGGATGCACAAGACGCACGCGGGTCGAGCAGGTCGGCAGGGGATGCTGTTTCACCGGTCCGAGCCCTTCGATGGAGCGTTTGTGACGGACCCGGTGGGTGGCATCCGTGTTGATCCGGTGATGATGAGCCACGATGAGCAGGGCGTCGCGAGTTTCCGTTTCACTTTTGCCTGCGGAGCCACGATGGGTTTTGCGACGGACTTAGGCCGGGCGACGCAGAAGCTGATCGATCACATGAAGGGTGTGGATGTGCTGGTGATCGAGAGCAATTACTGCCCGATTCTGCAGCAGAAATCCAGCCGTCCAGCGTTTCTGAAGCGGCGCATCATGAATGGCAGTGGGCACTTGTCGAATCAGCAATGCCTTGATGCGGTGAAGGCGATCGAGCCGCGTGAACATGTGGTGCTGATTCACCTGTCGCAGGAATGCAATCGGCCGGAACTGGTGCTGGATATGCACGCCGGGGCGGATTATGCGTTGACAATCGCGACGCAGGATGAGCCGACACGCTGGGTGAGAGTGGGGCGGAGGATGCAGGTGCAGTTCGGCCAGACGTTGCAGGCAAACGCGGCGACCGATGCGACCATGCCAGCGTGCGATTGATGACCGCGCTTGATATTCGAGTGTGATCACTCAGCTTCGGGAAGCATGAGCTGGCTCTGGCGTGCGCGAAGCGTGACTACTTGCGGCGTTTCGAGGTCCTTGCCACTCGCCGCACCCGCATCTTCAAACTTGCGAAGTGTGGGAGTGAGGCGCGATTCAATGCTGCCGACCGCACCGTTGTACGCCTCAACGGCCTGATTGAGCCGCGTGCCCACGGCGGAGAGTTTTTCCCAAGCTGTTGCTGCACGCTCGTGCAGTTCTTTGCCCAAGCGACGCAGTTCTTCGGCCTGGTCGCCGATTCTCTTTTCGTTCCACCCCATGTGCACCGCCTTGAGCAAGCCAATCAATGTCGCGGGTGTGGCGATGATGATGCCCTGGGCCAGGGCATCTTCGAGAAGTTCGGGGCGGCGGCGTGCCGCGGCATCGACGAATTGATCACCGGGAATGAACATCACGACAAAGTCGGCACTGCGTGAATAGTTGGACGCATACTGCTTCTTGGCCAATGCGGAAACCTGAGCAATGACATCGTCGGCAAACTTGTTGAGCTTGATATCCCGTTGAATCTCATCGGATGCTTCGAGGGCGTCGAGGTAGCCGAGAATGTTGCACTTGGCATCGACGACGATCTGGCGATCGTTTGGCAAGCGGACGATCATGTCGGGGCGGAGTTGCTTTCCCGCCTCATTTGTGGTGCTGTGCTGCACATCAAAGTCGCAATATTCGCGCATGCCCGCAAGCTCGACGACGCGGCGGAGCTGAATCTCGCCATATGAGCCGCGCACTTCTGGGCGTTTCAAAGCGCCGACGAGGGTGCCAGTTTCCTTGCGAAGAAGATCGCTGTGCTGGGCAACCGCGCGGAGTTGTTCAGAGATCTGCCCGAAAGACTCGGTTCGAGCGCGTTCGATTTCGCCAAGTTTCTCTTCGGTCTTGCGCAAGGTATCGCCGATGGGCTTGACCAGATCGCCGATGGCGCGGTGCTGTTCGGCAAACTTACCCGCTGCGGATTGCTGCTGTTCGAGCATCTTGGTTTCAGCGAGGCGAAGAAAATCCGTGCTCGCAGCAGAGATGGCCTGTTTGGCCGCAGCGTCAAAGGCCTCGCGAGTCTGCTGATTCAGAGCCGCGATGCGTTCTTCGAGCTTGCGGTTGGATTCCTGCAACAGTGTTTTCTCGTTGCTCAGGGCTTCGCGAGCTGAAGTCACGAGTTGTTCGGTCTCGCGACGAAGAGATGCGATCTCCTGCTCGTGTGCTGACTTGGCCGCCAATAGCGCATCGCGCTGGCGAATCTCCAGCTGCTCGATCAGCGCACTGTGCTCATCTCGCTCGGATTGAAGCAACGTCTGAGTGTGTGCGAGTTGCGACTTCAACTCAGACTGTTCGGCTGCGGCGCGGCTTTCGGTCGCGTCAAGGGTGCTTTGCAATGCTGCGGCACGGGCTTCGCCCTTAACGCGTTCGGCATCGCGTTCAGCGCGAGCAGCGGTGAGGTCAGATTCGGCGCGTTCGCGTTGCACGCGCTCGGTGGCGGCTGCCGCAAGAAGTGTGCCGCGCTGATTGAGCAGCCAGATGGCCCAAATGGCCAGGCCCGCCGCGATGCAACTGATGGCGATGATCCAATAGAGCATGAACGAGTCTACCTGTGAGTCCGGGCGAATCGAGCATCAGCCGTGGGCCAAATCGCGGCAACCTGACAGACAGTTGTCAGGTTGCGACCGGCAAATGGCCAAATAGACAAATCGCCAAATTGCCAGATCAGAAGGAGAGGTTCGGGACCGGGTTTGGGTGGCCAGATGGTCTGCGGCCGCGCACCGACCGCCCCGAAAGGTGCACCGAGTTGCTGCCTGCCAACCTGACAGCCAGATTGCCAGCTTGGTGCTGGCCGTGTGGCTGGGTAGGGTGTGTTTGGCATTAAAAGCTGGCCAGCCGGGCCAGGTAAGGCGGATTTTGGTGCAAAACCGGGGGGAGGTAGAGGGGTGGGGGAAACGTCAGAATGCACTGGTCCGGCACATGGCTTGCCATGCGTATGTCCAGATGTTCTCGTTCCGGTTCCAACCCCGCCTTGCCGCGACCCCTCCGGGCTCAAATCCAGGGCAGGGATCGTTTGGTATAAGTAAGGATTGTGCGGTTGGAATCGAGCCCGGCACGCGGCTGAACCTCCTGCTCTCTTGCCCCGGTTGGCGGCCGGACCCTTGGGTGGAGCGATTCCCTCGCCTGCTGGAGCCGATGGGCATTGCCTCGCACACTGCGCGGTGCGGCCGCGAGGCGTCAGCGCTCATCAAGACCATTCCGATTCACCTGGCCGTGGTCGATCTTGCCATTCCCCTGGATCAACAGGGCGATGGAGTGGATGATGCTGGCATCCGTCTACTCGAAGTGCTGTCGCGTTTGGAGACCACGCCACCCACGGTGGTGATCAAGCGTGGCATGGGTGGGCGTGATGATCATCGTGAGATGACCGCCGCGTTGCGGGCTGGCGCATTTGCGGTGATTGATCGTCCGCGTGAGGCACGCGACTTGGAAGTGATGCTCGACGTGTTGCGTCGGGCTCTTGTTCGTTTTTATCAGGGACGTTGGCCGGGCGCGTCGCCCGTGCCGCCAAATTTTGCGTAATCGTCACCGCCGCGGCTCGCGTTGAGCGGGCCCGTCGAATTTGTTTGAAGTTCGTGAACACTTTGGAGAGTTGAATCATGGCGAAGACTGCGAAGGAAGCACACATCAAGCCAATCGGCGACAAGATTCTTGTCAAGCGCGATGAGGCCAAGACCCGCACCGAGAAGGGCATCTATATCCCTGAATCAGGCCAGAAACGGTCTGTCACCGGCATCATCGAGGCCGTGGGCGATGGCAACATCGATCCCAAGACCGGCGACCGCATTCCCGTGGGGGTGAAGAAGGGCGACCGTGTCCTGCTTTCCAGCTACGGCGGCAACGAGATCGACCTGGGCGAAGTGAAGCTTTTCTTCGTCGATCCTGATGACATCCTCGCGGTGATCGAGGACTGAGAGCAAGGCACTGGGCACTAGGCATTTGGCACTAGGGCCAAACTGCGATACCAAGAAACAACCACTCACTCAAAGACACTGAAAAGGAAGACGAATATGGCTGCAAAGATGATCGCTTATAACACCGACGCCCGCGAGCGGATTCTCCGCGGCGTGCAGAAACTCTCTCAGGCCGTCAAGGTCACGCTCGGCCCCTCCGGCCGCGTGGTCGTGCTGGAAAAATCCTTCGGCTCTCCCACCGTCACCAAAGACGGCGTGACTGTCGCCAAGGAGATCGAGCTCGAGGATCAGTATGAGAACCTCGGCGCCCAGATGGTGAAGGAAGTCGCCAGCCGCGCATCCAAGGACGCCGGCGATGGCACCACCACCGCGACGATCTACGCCGAGGCGATTTATGCCGAAGGCCTGAAGAACATCACCGCTGGCGCCAACCCCAACCTCATCAAGCGCGGCATCGATCAGGCCGTCGCCGCCGTTGTCGATGAGCTCGGCAAGATGTCCAAGAAGGTCGAAACCTCCAAGGAGATCGCCCAGGTCGGCACCTGCTCGGCCAACCACGAGGCCGACATCGGCAAGATCATCGCCAGTGCGATGGAAAAGGTCGGCAAGGACGGCGTGATGACCGTCGAAGAGGGCAAGTCCCTCACCACCGAGGTCGAACTCGTCGAGGGCATGCAGTTCGACAAGGGCTACCTCTCTCCTCACTTCGTGACGAACCAGGCCACCATGGAGACGGTGCTCGAGAATCCCTACATCCTGATCAATGAGAAGAAGATCAGCTCGGCCAAGGACATGCTTCCCATTCTCGGCAAGATTGCCGAGTCGGGCGCTTCGCTGCTGATCATCGCCGAAGACATCGAGGGTGAAGCCCTCGCCACCCTCGTGGTGAACAAGCTCCGCGGCATCCTCAAGGTTGCCGCCGTCAAGGCCCCCGGCTTTGGTGATCGCCGCAAGGCCCTGCTCGAGGACATCGCGATCCTCACCGGCGGCCAGGCGATCATGGAAGAGCTCGGCATTGATATGGAAAAGGTCGAGATCGGTCAGCTCGGCCGCGCTAAGAAGGTGACGATCGACAAGGACAACACCACCATCGTCGAGGGCGCGGGCAAGAACGATGCGATCAAGGGCCGGATCGACCAGATCCGCCACCAGATCGAAGCCACCACCAGCGACTACGACCGTGAGAAGCTCGAAGAGCGTCTCGCCAAGCTCGCTGGCGGCGTCGCCCAGATCAACGTCGGCGCTGCCACCGAAGTTGAGATGAAGGAGAAGAAGGCCCGCGTCGAGGATGCTCTGCATGCCTGCCGCGCTGCGGTCGAGGAGGGCATTCTCCCCGGTGGCGGTGTGTCGGTGATCAAGGCCCGCAAGGCCCTGAACAAGCTGCGCACCAAGCTCTCGGGTGATGAGAAGTCGGGCGTCGATATCGTCTTCCGCGCTCTCTCCGCCCCGATCAAGCAGATCGCGGCGAACACCGGCCTGGATGGCTCGGTGGTTGCCAATGAGGTCGAGAAGAATGATGCCGTGAATTTCGGCTTCAACGCCCTCACTCATGAGTACGGCGACATGATCCAGATGGGCATCATCGTGCCGACTAAGGTGGAGCGCATCGCGCTGCAGAACGCCGCGTCCATCGCGGGCCTTCTGCTCACGACCGAGGCGGCGATTGTTGAACTGAAGGATAAGAAGAAGCCGGCGGGTGGCCATGACCACGACCACGGCGATGATTATTGATTGAGATTTGCACTCGACCGCCGAAAGGCGGTCGAGTGTTTTGGATTGAAAGGGCACGCGATGGATTGTGATGCCGCGAGAAAGCAGATATCAAAGCACATGTTCGCGCTGGCTGTAGCTATCCGGCTCCCGCAGGAAAACAGCAAATCTGCGAAAGTTGTCACGACCTATCACATGTTTTTTACATGCAGAATCTCGGGAAACTTGTTCGCAGTTACCGCTGGTCATGTGATTAATGAACTTAGGACGTAGTTGAAGGATGGGCTTGTAGTCAGATCTTGGCTTATTGATCAGCTACATTGCAAGAACTCTTTTGGTACAAACGACCAGAATGCAATCGACTTATCTGAGTGGCTGAAGGGTTCAATGCCATTTGATCAGGATGGGCTTGATCTTGGCTTCGTTTTGCTGAATTCATACTACGAGAAACTGATGAAAGCTGTCGGCCATGTGCCGCTCAGCCCTAGCCAGTGCGTGCTTCCAAATGCTCCGTGCCGCCATTTTGTTCTTGGGTTTCCCTCGCAAGCTCAGAGATCTTCGGTATTCAATGGAAAAACGCTAGATCGTTTTGATCTTTCGATATTGGAGATGTTTGCCGCACCTCCAGAATCGGTCAATGAAAAAAAGTTTCCAAGACTTGCCGGAAAAGTCTTTCCGGAAGATATTCAACTTGAGGGCGGTCAGCAGTTGTCTCGTTTGCAGGGAATGAGTGGTGGGCCAATTGTTGCATTTGATTCACAATCTCAAGCAGAGGTTCCAAAGTACTGGATCGTGGGTGTTCAAAATGCTTGGGATGAATCGGCAGGGATTGCTTAAGGTTCATTCCTGGAGCCTGCGATTGAAGCTGTGAAGGTTTCCCTTGGTGGTATTGCGCCCGCTGTTTGATTTCGATGTGATGCCGCAACCAAAATTCATGAATGCGCAAATGTGAACGAGTGTTGCGATTGCACTAGCCAGCAGATCCTAGGATAAATTACTTCCCATGGGCCTCTTCTCAACACCCGATCCGAATCTCTCCCTCCAACTCGCTCGCATCGAGCGCAAGCTGGATGCGATCATGCAGCGGCTGCAGATCGAGGTGCCGGATGATGGGCTCGATGACCTGCGTGAACTGGTGAAGCTGAATCGCAAGATCGAGGCGATCAAGGTTTATCGCGAACGCACCGGCGCGACGTTGGCGGATGCCAAGGCCATGATCGATTCGCTCTAACGCAAGGGTGTGCGGCAGGCAAAAACACAACGCCCCGCGACGCAAGCCGCAGGGCGTGGTAATGACCCCATGGGGATTCGAACCCCAGTTTTCAGGATGAGAACCTGACGTCCTAGACCGGGCTAGACGATGGGGCCAAAAGGGATCCATCTAGGACGAGCAAGGATAGGAGGGCCGCCGCCGGGGTCAAACCGGCGGGACATGCGGCCGCATCACGTAAGGCATGGCAGATTCACACGTTGCGGCGAAGTTGCGCCAGGGCATAGACCGCGGCTTCGCATTCGCTGCTGCCCACCACTGCGCCCGTGGCCACGCCATTCTCGTCGTGCCACTCGGCGCGATAGCAATCAAAGAGCTGGACGCTCTTGATCACCAGCGTGTAGCCGGCGATGTGAAACTCTTCCGACACCCTGTGCACGCTCGGGAACGCTCGGCCATCGTCGAACCACTGACAGTCTTTGGGTTCGATGGCTTCCCAGCCACTGGCGTACAGCTGATCGATCGCAAATGCGAGACTCATGGCAACGCCTCCTGCGAGAGTGAGAATCGTCACCCGCCTTAGATCGCACAACGAGTCGCGGCTCGGGCTGCCGCAAGCCCAGTGCAGCATACCTGTCGGAGGGGGTGAATCGCAAGCGGCAAAGTGTCGTGATGGGGATAAAAGTGAATGCTGACAGAGTGCGAACGGGGCCTGATGTCGATTCAGCGTTCGTCGCGCAGGGCGGGCAAGAGCAGCAGCACGACCAAGTCATACACCGCGTGGGTACCGACAATGACGCCGAAACCCCGGGCCAGAAAGAGGATGCCAAAGAAGGCCCCGCCACAGGCGTAATACAGGTAATAGCGGAAAGCGCGGGGGTCGCCTTCGGGGATGGAAACGTGGTGATAGGCGGCGAAGGCGATAGCGCTGGCGACGACGGCGATCCCACTGGCGATATTGGATTGGATTTTGAAGAGGTCTGCTGCAACAAAGTGGATGAGCGGGATCATGACCAGGCGGAAGAGGAGTTCTTCGTAGATGCCAGCGCCGACTGAGAGCGTGGCCTGCGCCTGCCAGGGAAGATCGGCAATCGATGGTGGGGCGGCGATGGCTGGCTTTGGTGTGCTGCTGGGCGCGACCAGATAGAGGATGAGCAGAAGGGGGACAACCCAGGCGATGGATTCGACGGCGAGGCCGCCGACCACTTTGGGGCGCACGACGGTGAGGTCACCCGCGAAGACATGCCAGAAGAGGAGGATCGCGACGATCGCGATGCCGGGGAAGTAGACGGTGACGTTGCCAAAGGTGTTGCAGAATTGGGCGAAGAGGGAGCGGGCACCGATGGTCTCGACGATGCCGCTGGCTGGGTTGGAAAGGTAGATGATGGTGCCGATTTCGTAGAGGATGACCAGTGGCAGGAGAAAGGCGAGAATGTGCAATGGGCGTGTGCTGAGGACCCAATAGGGCTCGGTGCCCTTGGCGCGGAATGAGGGGGATTGTTGAGAAGAGCGTCCTGCCACGGAGGCGGAGGGTAGTTGGTGTCGGCGTGCTTTGCGGCTATTTGTGAAAAACACAACCGGGGTGCGTGTGCACCCCGGCAGGAATGAACTTGGATGAAAGTCCAATTACTTCTTGGACTTGGAAGCCGTCTTAGTCGCACCGGTCGACTTCTTGGCCTTGAGCTTGGCCGAGAGGCGGCTCTTGCGGCGCGAGGCCTGATTGCGGTGGATCACACCTTTCTGGGCGGTGCGATCGATCACCTTCTGGCAGGTGAGGAAGGCCTTGCCAGCAGTCTCGGGGGTGCCGTGGAGAATCTGCTCGTTGAAGTCCTTGATCGCATCGCGCATGGCCCGCATCCGCCAACGGTTGCGAGCGGTGGTGCGGGCAGTCTTACGGATGCGCTTGATCGCGGTACGCGAATGAGCCATGAATCGTCGTCCTTCTATCTGGTTCCGGTCAGGGCATGCCGTGGGGCACGCCGCGAGATTGAGACCGTCTGGATTGGGAAAAGCCCAATTCCTGACGGGCCTAGATGTTTGGCGGGGTAGGGGACAGAATCAAGCCCCGGGACGGGTTGCCATGGGGGTTGGTGCGGAATAATGTTGAGGGTAACGCGGGCGTAGCTCAACTGGATAGAGCGCCAGACTACGGATCTGGAGGTTGCGGGTTCAACTCCCTCCGCCCGTACTTTACAGCAGACCCGGCCATTTCGGCCGGGTTTTTGCGTTTTCGCACAGTCTTGATCGGGATGGGGAATCTGCCCGCGACCATCATGCGAAACAGCGGTATGATACTACAGTTTCAAACACGTGTATGCGGAGTGGCGAGCCATGTGCGCAGTTGATAGGCAGATGTCAGGTATGAAGGCTGTGTCGTTGGGATTGGATGTCGATGGCCATTCGACCCGGGCGCGGCTGCTGGAGGCGGCGGGGGAGGTGTTCGCTGCACAGGGGTTTCAACACGCAACGGTGCGAGACATCGTTGCCAAGGCGGGTGCGAATATCGCTGCGGTGAATTACCACTTTGGCGACAAGCGGGGCTTGTATGTAGAGGTGATCCGGGAGTGCAAGCGCTGGGCCAGTGAGCATTATCCCGTGGTGGGTGAAGGTGGCGTGGAGGAGCGAAGTGCCGATCCGCGCGAGCAACTACGACTTTTCATTCAGCAATTCATGCAGCGACTGCTGGATCGTGGTCGGCCGGCGTGGCACGGGAAGTTGATGTGCAGAGAGATTGCTGATCCGAGTGAATCGGGTGGCGCGGCGTTTGACATGGTGGTGGAGGAGTTCATTCGACCGCAAGCCCGCCTGCTGGAGACGATCATCGCGGGCCTGGTCTTTGGACATGCCAAAAAGCTCAACGCCAAAGAAGAGGGGCAAGTGCGCCTGTGTGTGGCGAGCGTGGTGGGGCAGGTGCTGCACTATGAACACGCGGCGAAGGTGATGGGCAAGTTGTACCCCATGGAGATGGAGCCGGGTGATCAGATTGATCGTCTTGCGGATCATGTGTTTCGGTTTTCCCTGGCAGCCATGGAAGTGATGGCGCGTGAAGCGGCACGAAGCTCTGAGAAGGGCAGGGGTAAGTGATCGGATGCTGATGATCGCGATGCGCATGCTGATGGGGGACAAGGCCCGCTATGTGGGTCTGGTCATCGGCGTGACCTTTGCGGCCTTGCTGATGACGCAGCAGGCGGCGATCTTTCTGGGTCTGACAACGCGCACATATTCATTTGTCACCGACACGCCGGGCCCCGACCTTTGGATCATGGACCCGGAAGTTGAGCACGTTGCTGATTCCAAACCCATGCTGCAGACGCAGTTGTACCGCATTCGCGGCGTCGAGGGTGTGGAGTGGGCGGTGCCGATGTATCGGGCGTTTGCCAAATTGCGTCTTCCCAACGGCAAAACCCGTAGTTGCATCATCACTGGACTGGATGATGCGACCCTGTTTGGTGCCCCGCGCGAGATTGTGGAGGGGTCGGTTGAACAGCTTCGCCAGCCGGATTCGATTCTGATTGATGCCGCGCAGTCCGGAACGCGTCTGGTGTGGGCAGGAGCGGATGGGGTGGAGAGGGCACTGGGTGTCGGTGATTCGATTGAGTTGAATGATCGGCGTGCCAAGGTGGTGGGGACGTACCGGATTTCTCCCAGCTTTTTCTGGGAGCCAACGATCTATACGACGTTTACGCGTGCGTTAACGTTCATGCCTCAGGAGCGTCGGACGCTGACCTTTATTCTGGTGAAGCTGAAGGCGGGGGCTGATGCCAAGGACGTCGCGGCGGGGATTCGGGCATCGACGGGGATGTCGGCGCACCGGCCGGAGGAGTTCAAACGATTGACGGCCGAGTACATCCTGACCAAGACGGGGATTCTGGTGAACTTCGGCTTGGCGGTTGGACTGGGTTTTCTGATCGGCATGCTGGTGACGGGGCAGACGTTTTATCACTTCACCTTGGACAACTTGCGGCACTTTGCCGCGCTGAAAGCGATGGGGGCGAGCAGCAGCGTGCTGGTGGGAATGATTGTGGCGCAGGCCCTGCTGGTGGGGTTGATTGGGTACGGACTTGGCGTAGGGGGGGCGGCGGCGATGGGCGGTGTGCTGGATGCCGGCGGACTGGCGTTCCATCTTCCATGGTCGTTGCTGGTTTTCACGGGTGTAGCGGTTCTTGGGGTGAGCGTGTGCGCGTCGCTGCTGAGCATCCGCCGCGTGCTGGTGGTTGATCCTGCAAGTGTGTTCAAATCATGAGGTGATTGGTGTATCTGCTTGCGTTGAAAATGCTGTTTGGAGACATGGCCAAGCTCTTTGGCATTCTCATGGGCGTGACGCTTGCGGCGCTGGTGATCACGCAGCAAGGGGCAATTTTCTGCGGCATCATGACGCGAAGCTTCAGCATCATCAGCGACATGCCAGCGGTGGATATCTGGGTGATGGATCCCAAAGTGCAGTTTGTAGACGACAACAAGCCCATGCAGGAAACGGAGCGGTACCGCGTCAGCAGCGTGGCGGGTGTGGCGTGGGCCGTGCCCCTGTACAAGGGAAATCTGCGGGCGCGATTGGATAACGGGATTTTTCAGAACTGCATCGTGCTTGGCCTGGACGATTCGTCACTTGTGGGTGGTCCGATTGAGATGATTGAGGGTGCGCTGGGAGATCTGCGGCGAGCGGATGGTGTGGTGGTGGATGTGGTGGGTGCGACTGGACGCCTTGCCAAGCCGCCGCCGCCTGGCTCGCCACCAGGGACGCCGGGAACGCCGGTGAAGGTGGGAGACACGCTGGAATTGAATGACCGCCGCGCGATCGTTGTGGGGATCTGCAAGACCACGCGAGCGTTTCAGAATCAGCCGATTGTGTTTACGACATATACACGTGCGATGAGCTTTGCGCCGCGCGAGCGCAAGTTGATGAGCTTTGTGCTGGTCAAGGCCAAGGAAGGCGAAGATCAGCAGACGCTGTGCCAGCGGATCAATCGAGGGACCGGCTTGGCGGCGTACACGCAGGCGCAGTTCAAGTGGATGAGTGTCGAGTACTTTCTCAAATACACGGGCATCCCGATTAACTTCGGAATCGCGGTGGGGCTGGGCTTTCTGATTGGAACGATCATCACCGGGTTCATGTTCTATTCATTCACGCTGGACAACATTCGCTTTCTGGGCACACTCAAGGCGATGGGAACTTCAAACAACACATTGACCGGGATGGTGCTATTGCAGGCGATAGCGGTGGCGGTGATTGGATTTGGTATCGGATCAGGAATCGCGACGCTTTTTGGTCAGAGTACGTCCGACACAGCTCTGGCCTTCAATCTGATCTGGCAGCTGCTGGTGGTGGCTGGTGGGGCGGTTGTCACCATCTGCATGTTGGCGGCAATGCTGAGCTTGAAGCGTGTACTCTCACTGGAATCAGCAGTGGTATTCAAGGGATAATGCAGATGACACAGGCACTTCATACGACTTCGACGCTGACTGATCCGCACGCTGGGCTTGCACAAGGGCGCGCCATCGCGGTCAAGTGCCGCGCCATTACCAAGTCGTACGGCACTGGGGATAACGTTGTCCGCGCACTTCGAGGTATTGATCTTGATATCGCCGAGGGTGAACTCATCATGCTGGTGGGGCCGTCGGGGTGTGGCAAAACGACCTTGATCTCTGTGATCGCGGGTGTGCTGGATCGCGATGGCGGGGAGTGCGTGGTCTTTGGTCAGGACTATGAGAAGTTGAACTCGACGGAGCGTGCACGTTTTCGAGCCCAGAACATCGGCTTTGTGTTTCAGTCGTTCAACCTGATTCCCACGCTGTCGATCGCTGAGAATGTGTCGGTGCCGTTGCTCATTCAGGGAAAGGGGCGGCACGCTGCGCTGCGCGAGGCGGAGGCGATGCTGGATCGCGTGGGGTTAGGCAAGCGCGTGAAGGACTTGCCCCAGAAACTCAGCGGCGGACAACAGCAGCGCGTGGCGATTGCGCGGGCGCTGGTGCATCACCCGCGCCTGGTCGTGTGTGATGAGCCGACTTCTGCACTGGATGCTGCGACCGGTGAGGTGGTGATGAAGTTGCTGCGGCAGGTGGCTGTTGAGTCGGGGCGGGCGTTGGTTGTGGTGACGCACGATCAGCGCATCTTCCGATATGCCGACCGCATCGCGGCACTGGACGATGGGCATATCGAACGCATCGTCACCGATGCCAAAGACCTGCAGCACTAAGACTCTCATCACTGAAACATGGGCCGATGACTGAACGCAAACACTGACTCAACTTTGGGAAGGAACTTCCATGATCCGTTCACTCTTGATTCCTTTGCTGGCGATTGTGGGCATGTTGTTCGCGGTGTATTCCGTGGTGAAGGCCTCCAAGCCCGCGCCCGTGCCGCCGCCGTATGCAGAGCCGGCCAAAGCGCCGTTCACAGCATTTGTGGCCGGTGCGGGGTTGATTGAGGCGAGCAGCCGCAACATCGGCGTGGGAACGCCAGTGGGGGGCATCGTTGAGCAAGTGCACGTGAAGGTCGGCGACAAGGTCGCGGCTGGAGATGCACTGTTCTCGATCGATGCGAGAGAATTGAAAGCAGAACTGGCGATTCGTCAGGCCCAGGTCAAGGCAGCGCGCGAGCAGGTGGAGCGGCTGAAGCAATTGCCCCGGCCCGAGGAATTGCCGCCTTTGCAGGCGAGGGTGCGCGAGGCCGAGCAGGGATTGGCGGACGCCAAGGCGCAGTATGAGATGATCAATACTGCGGCACTGGGTGAGGCGGCGGGACGTGAAGAAGTGGTTCGGCGCAGGATTGCCGTTGCTTCGGCAGAGGCGCGGCTGGAGCAGGCCAAGGCCCAACTGGCGCTGACACAGGCGGGTGTATGGGCCCCTGATGTGGCGATTGCGCAGGCGCAGTATGACAGTGCGGTGGCACAAGTGGCAGCGACTGAGGTGGAGATTGGGCGCCGCACGATCACGGCTCCGGTGGCGGGAGAGGTGTTGCAGGTGGAGGTGCTTCCCGGCGAGTTTGCAGCGGCGGGTGCGGCGGCGCGGTCGCTCTTGCAGATTGGCGCGACACAGACGTTGCACGTGCGTGTCGATGTAGATGAGCACGACGCCTGGCGTGTGAAAGGTGATGCCAAGGGGTTTGCCGCGTTGCGTGGTAATGCGGCGATCTCGACGCCACTGCGCTTTGTGCGATTTGAGCCCCTCGTGGTGCCCAAGCGGTCGTTGATGGGTGATTCGACGGAGCGTGTGGATACGCGCGTGCTGCAGGTGATTTATGCGTTTGATCGTGGAACATTGCCGGTCTTTGTGGGGCAGCAAATGGATGTGTTTATTGAGGCGGTGGCAATTGGTGAACGGAGTGCTGCCACGCCTGAGCAAAAATAGAGCGGCTCCCGGGAGCCGGCTTGTGGTCGCGCTGAAGGTGGTGCGGTTCAGCGACGACGACGAATCATGAGACCGGCGCCCATCGCGGCAAGGGCCGAGACGCCGGGTGTGGGAACGATGGTGATGGTTGCCGAAGCGGTGGCGGCATCGCCGGCGGCCAGGTTGATGCGCCACTGATGTGCACCTTCGCGGTCGCCTGAGCCGACTGCTCCGGTGCCGCTGAAGTTAGTGGCTGTGGCATCCGTGAGCAGAGTGTGAATATTGTTGGCAGCGTCAAAGGCAAAGGCGTTCGTGCCTTCGTAGTCTGCACGCCAGCCGGGAAGGGCACTATCCGTGAAGCGCACGATGTTGACCGCGGGCTGCGTGGTGATGTCGTCGCCAGCGGTGCCGGCCAGGTCGATGTTGTTGAAGTTGAAGAGGTCCAGAGCGATCGCGGAGTTGGTGGTGTTGCGGATGGTGACGGTTTCGGTGAGCACACCGAACCCGTTGACGATCCCGGTGACGCGGAAGATCATGGTTGCGGTGAAGGAGGGATACACAAAGTCCATGCGCCCCGTGTTGCCGGACCATGCAGACGATGTGGCGTTGGAGAAAGCGGTCTCGCGGGTGTCACCGGGCATGCGGAACCACCACCAGGATGAGGTGAGGTGATCAGGGTTGCCCAGACCACCCACGCGGAAATCGGCACTGGGGGCGTTGGCCGTTCCAGTGGTGGGAGAGTCAGTGATTGTGAAGCTGGTGAAACCGTTGACTGCGGTGCCGCCGGTGCCGGACTGTGCGAAAGCGCAGGTGGCGAGGGCAGCGGTGGTCAGCAGTGCGATGCGAATGTTCATGGCAGTACTCTCTCTTGGAGTGTTGAATGCGAGGCGATTCACCCGGCGGATGCCGAGTGGAAACTCATGCAATGTGCCAAGCAGATCCGAGTTGTGCCAACGATCTCAGCGATGCCGTTGCTGACCTGCCCTTACACACGGCACAGACGTCACGCGGATATGGAAATGGGACGTAACCACATGTGGAGCATTCGGCGCAGGTGGCACGATCGATAATGCCGATTGAGGCGTGGATAGCCACCAAAGGACTCATCAACCTTGGAAGGTGTTCAGGTCGATCCTTTCGCGTGGAAACGCAGAGGTTCAAGGGCCCCTGTGATTCAGGAGATGGATGCGGTATGAATCAGAACGCTGGAACGATCCTGATCGCGGACGATGAACATCACATTCGTTGCGTGCTGGGTGATCGCTTGCGCAAGCAGGGATTCGTGGTGATTGAGGCGGGCGATGGCGAGGAAGCTCTTACTCTTGCCCGTCAGCACAGTCCACTGGCGATCGTCAGCGACGTGCAGATGCCCCGGATGACGGGATTGGAGTTTGCGCAGTCAGCAAAGTCCGATAGCACGCTGGCTACCACGCCATTCATACTCCTGACTGCGCGCAGTTATCTGGCGGCTCCGGATCAGATCGCGGCGACGAACATTCACGCCATTCTCGCCAAGCCCTTCAGCGCGCGCGAGGTCGTGGACAAGGTGATGGAACTCCTGAATCGAGGACAGGGGATGCGGCAAGCAGCTTGAGTCGCAGCCCGCATATGCAATTGAAGTTCAGAGGTGTGTATGGCTCGTGCGACTGAGATTTTGCGGGAACGCCTTTCGCAACTGGGAGTCGCGACGTGGATCTGTGATACCGCCGGGCGCATAACGAATGAGCCATCCATTGGCGGCCTAGCGAACGTATGGTTGCGATCCCCAGAACTGGGCAGTATGGTCAGTGATTGTGTTCGCCGCGTGGGAAATGTTCGCCAAACCGCGTTGATCGAGTTTCAGCCGTCGCTGTGGCTTGCGTGTGTCCCCATGGTTCAGAGGTCACGCGTATCGGAGTGGTTGGTCGGTCTCTTGCCCACTTATCAAGGGCTAGACACTCAGGAGTTTGCCGCGACGTGTGCCACCGCACGGATTGATGCTTTTGCCGTGCGCAGGGCGTTACTGGGGAGCGGGGTGTTTGATGAACAATCTTCGCGGTCGCTGGTGATGTCGCTGGACTGGATGGCGCGGGACATCGTGGAGACTGCTCACGCCAGCGAATCCATCCAGGGTTTTACTCGTGAACTTGCCAACTCGTACGAAACGATCTCGCTGTTGTATGGGCTTGGCAAGTCGATGAACGATCTCTCTCAACCGAACGCCTTTGTGCAGCTTCTGGTCAATCGCATTCGCGAAAGTCTGACCTTTGGATGGGTGCTTTGCTTCGTCACTCCCAGCAGTTTGTCGCTCGAAGGAAACAGTCAACGTGTTTTCTTTGCCGGCGAGCCACCGGTTTCATTGGGTCAGCTTGACGATGTGATGTCCGATGTCATGAATTCGATCAACTCAGGCCTGATGCCCGGAGTCCACGACAATGTGCGGCAGTTTGCCAGTAAGGGGCAGGTGATCCTGCAACCCATCACGCGTGGAAGCCAGACCGTCGGGGTGATTGCCGCCGGTGCCAAGGGTGGAGAGGATCCACATGTCAGCAGTTACGATCTGC
>JAGWZK010000008.1 GCA_018968885.1 Planctomycetota bacterium
GGCGCGATTCGGGGCGATGCCTCAGGCGCGGCGATTTCTGACTTTGGCGGAAAAGCTCTACGACATTGGCAGTTACCGGCCGGATGATCAGTTTGATACGCAGATGTGGATCAGTCGCTGGGGAGTGGACGGGGGGCAGAGCGTGCTGCGCGAGCTGGAGAAGCAGCTGGCCACGGCTCGCTACCACACGGAAGTGCAGAATCAGAAGGCGGACAAGGACCCGGCGCTGACTCGCACGGATCTGAATGAGGTGCGGCTGGCTCCGGCGATGGAGCGTCTGCGTGTGATCGTGGCGGATGCGATGCAGGATTCGGCGGCGATGGAAGTGATCCGCAGCGAGTTTGAGGGAAGTGAGCAACTGCTGCTGAAGATGCCGACGCGGATTCAGAGTTCGGTGCCAGCGGATCAGGTGGCGGCGACCAAGGCGGCGGCGGGTGTGTCTTTGCTGGAGTACCAGATTCTGCGGATGTGGTTCAATCTTGATTTTGACAAGGTGCAGGGGAATGTGGAGTCGGCACTTTCGTGTGGCGTTGATCCGCAGTCGCCGACGCTGAAGGCGATTCGGGCGTGGCAGTTGCTGCGCGAAGGGAAGCATCAGGAGGCATTTGATGCCTTTGCAGCATTGCAGGATGCGCAGTTTGAAGTGTTGCGCAGCCGCGCGATCGGGGATATTGAGCCAGCGCGGGTGGGGATGGCGATGGCGCTTGAGGCGATGGGGAAGAACGGGGAGGCGGTGGAGATCTATCGGCATCTGGCGATGGATCGCGCTCTGGACGCGGTGGGGATGTGGGCCTCAGCACGACTGGAGCGGATGGGTGGGAGTGACCCGGAGCGTGAACGTATCGGCAAGCGTCTGGCGGAGATTGCAGATGCTGTGCCCAGATATCTGGAAGACATGGCAGCATCGCCAAACGCGTTCATGTCTCTTTCAGCGATGCCGGCCAAGCCATCAATCGATGGCACCGATCCATTGATGCTGAAGATCAAGATCCGCAACCGCTCCAAGATTGCGCTGGGGATGGGAACAGATCGGCCGTTGAATACGCAGATGCTGCTGCAACCGGGGCTGGACATTCAGACATCGCCGATGGCGATGTTTGCCAGCCCGGAGCCGGTGACGTTGGATCGACGCTTTCGGCTGGCACCCGGGGAGACGATTGAGTTCACGGTGTGGGCCGATCCGGGGTATACGGGTTGGCTGGCGCAGTCTGGCATTGCGCGAGCGGTGCGGCAGCGTTTCCGCGTGATTCAGGGATACCTACCCAGCGACAGTGGCGAAATGGTGCCGGGGCCGACATGCCTGACGGCGGAATCCGGTTCGGTGGTGCGCACGCCCCTGCGGGAGGCGGTGATCGCGCCGACGGATCTGGCAGCGCAGATTGCGTCGGCACCGGCGGAGGTGGTGCCACTGCTGGCAGCGGCAGCGCGCGGGCAGTTTGGCGTGACGGTGAAGCTCGCGCCGGGAATCGATACGCCGATTCTGGCGACAATTCCGCCGGGAATCAGCGCTGGCGAATGTCAGACTGTGGCTCAGGCATTGGCGACGCGGTATGACTCGCTGGATGTGCGTGGGAGAATTGCGCTGTTGTGCACGCTGCCGAATCAGGCGACGTTTGCAGAACTGAAGATATTTGACGATGCCGCCAAGGGAGAGACTGATGATCTGGCGGTGCCTTTCATGCTCATCACACGCGTGACTGATGCGGCGGATGCGGCGCTTGAGCGTGCGATGGCATCTGCGAATCCGCTGGTGGCCAGGGTGGCGCGTGTGCACAAGGAGCGTCTGGCCCAAGGGACAACGGAGACGCCCGCCAAGACGATCGCCACGCTGGGGATGTATCCGGCGATTGACCGAGCAGCGGGGAAGCAGGCGGGCAACCTGGACGGCGCTGGCGAGGAGTTGAAAGAGAAGCGTGGTGGCCGCCGCCGCGAAGAGGTTGTGGACTCTCCTTCGTCTGGCAAGTGATGCACGAGGAACCCGTTTCAGCGTGGCGCCGAGTCTTGAGCCATCCGGCCGTGCGCGTGGCGGCGTGGGCAGCGGGAGTTTCACTGCTTATTTCTGCCGTGCTCTTGCTGACGACGGACGCAGCAAGTTCTCGCTCTTGGTGGGAACACATGTACCAGGGTGTCGGCAGGTTGAAGCCGAGGCAGGTGATCGCCAGCGCATTGCTTCCCCTGGTTTCACTGCTGTTGACTTCTGCTTGCTTTTGGCACCTGACGCGAGTGCATGGTCGTGTGCGGTTTGTGGAGATGTGGCATTTGATCGCCGCAAGCTGGGTTCTGAATCTGCTTCCTCTGAAGCCAGGATTAGTCGGTCGTGTGGTGTATCACTCCAAAGTAAATCAGATCAAGGCGACGACCTCGATCCGTGTGTTGATCGAAGCAAGTGTGTGCGGTATTGCTGGCGTGGCGATGATGTCTGCGCTTGCGACGTTGACGCGATACTCGCCAGTGTGGCTTGAAAGCATCGTCGTGGTCGCGTGGTTGGTGATGATTTCGCTGGGTTTGTGGGGGCTGTTTCGCCCGCAGAAGCCGATCTGCCGGTATGCAGCGGCCACGCTGCTCCGAGCCCTTGATTCATTCACATGGATGTTGCGGTATGCAGTTGCCTTTGGAGTGCTGAATATCGACCTAAGCATGACGGATGCTGCGCTGATTGCTGCTGGTGCGCAAGCCGCGGCATATGTGCCCCTCATAGGCAACGGTCTTGGCATACGAGAGTGGGTGGTTGGAGCCCTTTCGCGTTGGCTGGGCGAGGATTCGGCAAGTTTGCGCGTCGGGCTCGCAGCAGACATCTTTCATCGTCTGATGGAGTTTGCCATTTTGTTGCCGGTCGGGCTTGTCGGCGTGTGGTGGGTAACGCGGCGTGTGCGGACGTGGAATCAGGATCAAGCGGCGGGTGGCGGTGAATCGCACGGGTGAAATCGCCGAAGGTACAGATAACTGCGGATGCTGCGGTGGCTCCCGGGAACCGGGGACTGCGCCGGACGTATCCGACTGTGGCGGCATGCAGCGCCAGGGATGTGGGTTATGGTCAACGCCATCGAGCAGGATCATCAACGCTTCCGCCAGATTGTGCGTGGCAAGATCCGCAAGGATCTGCGGCGATTTCTCTCCAAAGGCGAATTGATCGGCAAAGAGGGGAAGAAGTTCGTTTCCATCCCGGTGCATGATGTGGACACGCCGACGTTTCGATATGGCGATAACTCCGGCGGCGTGGGGATGGGTGATGGTGAGGATGGTGATCCGGTCGGTGGTCAGCCCGGGCAGGGAAAGAAGCCGGGTGGCGGCGAGCAGGAGGGGAAGCACCTGCTCGAGGTGGATGTGACGCTGGAGGAACTGGCGGACATTCTGGCTGAGGAGTTGAAACTGCCTCGGATCAAGCCACGGGGCGAGCATCGGATTACGACGGTGCGGGATAAGTGCACGGGGATTCGTCCGATTGGCCCGGCGAGTCTGCGGCATTTCAAGCGGACGTATCGCGAGGCGCTGAAGCGGCAGATTTCCACGGGGCTGTATGACCCGGCGAATCCGGTGATCATTCCGATCAAGAACGACTTGCGCTTTCGCAGTTACAACGAGGTGCGCAAGCCCCAATCCAATGCCGCGATCATCTACATGATGGATGTGAGTGGCTCGATGGGTGATGAGCAGAAGGAACTGGTGCGTTTGCAGGCGTTCTGGATCGATACGTGGCTGCGCAGGAACTATGAGGGGATTGAGAGCCGCTACATCGTTCATGATGTGCGGGCGCAGGAAGTGGATAAGAAGACGTTTTTCAGTGTCAAAGAAGATGGCGGCACACGGATCTCGAGCGCGTATGAGTGTGCCAAGCAACTGTGCAAAGAGCGGTACGACCCCTCACTGTGGAATGTGTATCTGTTTCACTTCAGCGATGGGGATAATTCCAGCGATGCGGATAATCGCCTGTGCGTGAAGTTGATTGAGAATGAACTGCTGCCCTTGTGCAACATGTTTGGCTATTGCCAGGTCACCAGCGCGTATGGGAGCGGGAGCTTTCTGAATGTGCTCGGGGAGGCATTCCCAGATGGCGCTAAAGACGAGGAAGGGCCGCGGCTGCTGACGAGCAAGATCGGCGGGCGTGATGATATTTTCGAATCGCTGCGGACGCTCTTCAAGGCGGGGCGGTAAGCCCTCATCTGTATCTCTGATTGGTATTCGAGGCGATTCGCCTGGCGGCTTGGCTAGGCGTGGATTCTGTTGTGTTTGGTGCCTGTGCTGAGTGCGTTGAGGACGACTTCCTGCTGAGGGGATACAGGCATGACGCTGAGGCGTGATTGCTTGACCAAGCCAAAGTCCTTGAGGCGAGCGTCGCTCTTGATTGCAGCCAAGGTGATGGGTGTGGCCCAGAGTTTGACGGGGGCGAGATCAACGACGGGAAAGTTAACCTCACCTCGATCATTGAGGCCTGGTTGTGCAGGATCGGCATAGGCATTGGTAAGGGCTTTGGCTTCGGCGACGATGGCTTTTTCATCGCCGGTGTGATAGATGAGGATGCGATCGCCCCTCTTGACTTGGCGCAGGGCGATGCGTGCCGCGGGATTGGAAACGCCGGTCCATGTGCAGCGTTTGTCGCGCACGAGATGGGCAAACGAATACTCAGAGGGTTCGGTCTTGAAGAGGAAGGTCGCCATGCGCAGAGATTATCGGGCGAGAGAGGCGTGTGTCCAGTGCTGTGAAAGTGCGTCGGTCGTGCGGTCTGTGACGGTGAGCGCACGCGTCTGTTATTACCCCGGGTGCGGCTATCCGCCCCTCGTCCAGCCCTGTGGATTCCCGGTCGATACACCGATGCTGATCCGTATTCACATTTACAGACGAGAGACACCGTGCACAACGACCCCACCAAGCCCAACTCGAATCACAACGCCAGGCCGAAGGCATCCAGCACGCCAGCAGGCCCCGGGGGCGGGCATGACGACGTGATGTCGCTGCTGGCTGAGTTTGAGTCGAGCGTTGCCAATCTGAAGAAGATGGCCGTACAGAACACCGAGTCGAGAGGTGAGATTCGTCCCGAAGGGCGGAGTGAGACGCGTGGCGAATCATTGCGGGGCGGTGACCAAGATCGCCTGCAGAATCTGGCGATTCGAGCGGAACTGGAAGAACTGCGGACGACGCTCTCTCGGCGCGCGCTGGAAATGGATCAGCGGGCGTTTGATCTGGATCGACGCCGGCGCGAGTTGGACCAGGAGGCCGAGCAGGTGCGCAAGGCACTGGCCGAGCAATTGACTCAGGCGCAGATGCGAGAGAATCTGGCGAAGAAACATGAGACGGAGATGGCGGCCCGTTTCGCACAGATGTCCGGTCAGATGCAGGAGTGTGACCGCTCGCGCGTGCTAGCCGAAGAGAAGTTCAAGGCAACCGAGATCGCACGAGCGCAGGCCGAAGCTCGTGCGCGTGAGCTGGAGAGCCAGATCGCGGCATCCGCCAGCGGTGCTGATGTCGAGAGCAAGTTGGTTGAACTTTCCAACCGGATCGCGCAGGCCGATGCGGAGCTGACGGAACGACGTCGCCAGGCGGTTCTGGAGGCGGAGCTGTTGGCGGTGGCGGAGCAGAAGCGTCAGGAGGCGGAGAACAAGTGCGAATCATCTCGTCAGCATCTGTGGTCGGTTGAGCGGGAGCTGGGTGAAACGCGCGATCGGCTGGCGCGGTTGACCGCCGAGGGTATGTGTGACACGCAGATTCAACAGGCGATGGTGCAGGCCAAAGCGCGGATTGGCGAACTGGAGCGACAGAGCTGGCTGCACCAGCAGGAAGTGGATCGTGCTCGTGATGAGCGGGCCGAGGCGCTGAAAGATGCGGAACGTGCTGGTGAACTGTGTGCCAAGGCAGAAGCGGTTGCTCAGCACACAGTGGCGGCTGTTGAGGCGTTGAAGCTGCAAGTGACGGCGCGGACCGCGGAAATGGAAAAGGAGCGAGAGGAACTGACGCTTCGGATCGCGTCGTTGCAGGCGGAGCTGGAGGAGACGCGCACACGCTCAGCGTCTGTGCAGGAAGAGACGCTGGCCGCGACGCAACGGGCGGCGGCGGACGCAGCAAGGAAGGAAGCGCAGCAGCTGGCCGCGCAGGAGACGCAGAAGGCCCTTGCGGAGCAGGCGCGGCACATGGCTGAGGAGCACGCGCGGACAATGACGGAACTCCGGGCTGAGCTTGCGGCGCAGGCGCAGCAGGCCGAGAAGCAGCTGCAGAAGACTGCCGCGATTGCCGAATCTGAGCGGGAAGCACGCCTTGAGGCCGAGGCAAAGGCGGAATCCAAAGTACAAGCCGTCGCCAAAGAGGCACGTGAACAGATTGAGGCACAACAGGCAGAGTGGAAAGCCCAGGAGCGGGCAGTACGTGAGTCATTTGCCCGCGAGCAGGCCGAGTTGCAGGAGCGGGCCTCGCGGCAGTCTGCTCAGGATCAGGCAAAGCTCCGCGACGAGGTCGGTCGTGAGGTTGAAGCGCGAGTGCGTGCGGAGCTCGCTGCGCAGTTTGAGCAGCGTCTTGCTGATCAGTTGGCCCAACAGTTGACGCATGAGACGACAGAGCAGGTGCGCCAGCAGCTTGCCGCCGCAGCAGAGACGCACGCCGCACAACTTGCGCAAGCGCTTTCTGAACAACGCGCCCGGTTGCAGTCTGAATGGCGTTGTGAGATCGAGCAGCAGTACCAGAATCAGCTTGACGCCCAGGTGTCCGCCAAACTGCGTGAGCAACAGGAGATGCTGACGGCAGACGCCGAGAAAAACATGCAGCAGCAGGATGCTGCGTGGAAGTCCAAGCTTGCTGAGGTCGCCGCACTGCTGGCTGAGGAGCAGGCAGCGCGTGAGGATGAGATGCGTCAGGCGGTCGCTGCGAGGGAGTCGGGCGAGCGTGAGCGTGCGAGATTTGCCGAGCAGATCAGAGCATTGCGGACGCACGCTGATCAAGTGCAGGATCGGTCAACCGAGGAATTGAACGTCGCGCGGGCAGAGGTGGAAGCGGCCCGTGTGCAGACGCAGCAGGCCGAGCATGCCACACTGGCGCTGATACAGGAACACGAGCAGGCGGTGCAGAAACTGCGTGACGAGCATCGTCATGAACTTGCCAGTACGCAGGACGGAGTCGCTGCGGAGCGAAAGGCCTCTGCTGAGGCAGCGAGTGCATTGGAAGCGGCGCGTGTCGAGGCGGCGGCAATGATCGAAGCTATGCGTCAAGAGATGGCGCGCATGCAGAGTGCCAATGCCGCGTTTGAAGAGCAGATTGCTCAGCAGGATCAGGCGATCACGGCGCTCAAGAGCTGCACCGACAGTGGCAAGGCGCAAGCGGCCAGTGCAGAAGAGCAGCGACTGATCGCAGAAAGGGCCGTTGCCGACCTTCGGCAGCAGGTGCAGAATCTGCAAGCACAGCGGCAGCGTGATGCCGAGGCGGCGGTTGCAGAGGTCGCTCGCGCTCGGGAGGAACTGACGCGGATTCACACGCTGGCGGCAGAGTATGTCGCGAGGCAGGCGGCAGAGAGGGCACAGGAGCAGGCGGACGAATGGTCACAGCGTGTGCAGGCGACGGAGGCAGAAGTGGATCAGATGCGCGCACGTCTGGCCGAGCAGCAGGCGGCGGCTGCAGAGGCCCAAGCGCAGTGGGAAGCACGCGTGCAGCGTGCCGAGGCTTCGGCGCAGTTGCAGATTGACGAGCTGACGGCAGCGCGGGATGCAGCGCGCCAAGATGTGGAGCGGCTCAGCAAGGATCAAGATGCAGCCGGAGCTGAGACGGAGCGCATGATCGAGAGCTTGCGGCGCGAGGTTGAGCAAACCCGAGCCAATCATCGGGAAGCCGAGTTGGCATTGCTGTCAGTGCGGACGGAGGCGGAATCTGCCGAGCAAGGGTTGCGAGCGCAGATTGATGAACTGCGCGTGGCATTGGCAGCGGCAACTGCGGCAGCAGCGAGTTCGGCAGCGGGCTCAAATCAGGCGGATGTGGATCGGATTCGGTTCCTGGAGAAGCAACTGGCTGCGTCGGCAGAACAGACTGGAGAGTTGGAAGCGACGGTGAGCAAGCTTGCGGAGCGGTTGAAGCAGGAAGTGCAGCAACGCCGCGAGGGGCAGCAGGTGAATGGTGTGTTTGCGGATCGTGCCCAGTGGACGGTGGATCGGGCCGAGCGTCTGCGGACTCATCGTCGTCTGCGTCGTCAGCAGATTGTGCAGTTGCGCGAGGCCGGCGAGGTGTTGCGCAAGAGGTTTGAGATCTGTGAACAGGTTTTGGCGCAGCGGGCGCAGCTCGCGGCGGCGCACCAGGTGATTCAGGAAACGCAAAGGAAGCAGGCGAGCCAGCGTGCGGTTGGCCGTGCCGCGACGGTGATGGGGCACAGCACGATCGTGCTGGCGATTCTCGCCGGGCTTTCATGGGCATTGGCTGGGCAGATTTCGCCGGGGCGGTTCGCAGCTCGGGCCACGCTGGAGGCGGATGGCAAGGGGCGTGAACTGGCGACTGAGGAATTGAAGGAGTGGCAGAAGTTTCATGAGGAGATGCTCGGCGATCCGCAGTTTGCGGGTAAGGTCGCAGAGCACATGAAGCGATTTGCGATGGGTGCGCTGGCGGAACCAAGCGCAGTGGCGCAGCGTCTGAAGACCGACATGTCGTTTGAATCGGCACGGCCGGGTGTGCTGACAGTTGAGCTGCGTGGTGATGGGCCGGAGCGGACCGCTCGTGAACTCAATGCGATCACGACCAAGCTGGCTGCAGAAGCGGTGGAGGCGAGGGCACGGCGCATCGACGGGGCGGTGACGGTGATTTCCAAGGAAGCGGCAGCCGACCCCAAACCCATCGACTCGACGCGTTTGCAGGTTGCGGGCGCGATTCTGGGTGGGTGCGCTCTCTTTGGCATCTTTGTGGCGACATTCATTTACCGACGCCTGGCAGCAGCCAAGCAGAAGTTTGAACGCGACATCGCGCTGGAAGCAATTCTGGATGCATCACGCTGGCCCAAGGCGGGTGAACCGGAGGAAAAACGCGAAGCCGCCTCGGTTCGCAAGGCGGCCTAAGCACTGCGTGATCGGGATGTTTTGGTTCAGCCGAAAGTGGCAAGGACGAGAGTCTCGCGTCCGGCCTTGTCGATCATGACGATGGCCAGACGACTGGCTTCGGCGGAGTTGACATTGACTTCCAGAGACATCATGCCGCCGTTGGAAGTGAACTGCTTGACGACGCGCTCGGTGGCTCCGCTGGAGTCAGTGATGACGAGTTTGTACTGCTGGCCGTCACTGGTGGGAAGACTCAGGCAATGCAGCTGAGCGTTTTTCCACTCGGGGCTGGTGAAGATCGATGCCTTGCCGGCAAAGCCGCCGCGCGAGGCGAAGATGACGCGGTCGGTCTTGGTGCTGAAGACCATGTCGCTGGCGTAGCCAGCCATTTCGTTGTTCATCGCTTGCTGCATCGCGTTGGCGCGATTCTGCTCGGTGATGCGGCCGTAGGAAACCTGCATCTGAATGAAGGCAGCGCCCAACACCAGGCACGCAGCGGCCAGACCAAGTGCAGAGGCACGCCACCAGTGCGTCACGCGACGGCCAGAAATGGCGCGGCGGACCGCAGTGGGGGAGGTGGCGGAGACGTGAGTCTTGCGACCGACGCCGTGACAGGCGGTGAGGATGCGATCTTTGAGTTCAGCAGAGGGAGCAAACGCCGAATCGGTGGAAAGGCCTTCGATGACGCCTTCGGACCAGCCAAAGCGGATCACGCGATCCTGTTCAGCGCGGATCATCGCCTTGTGTGCCGCGGGGAGCGCGGCGAAGGCGGACTCAAATTTCTCGAGGTCTTCTCCTTCAAGCAGACCCAGAGCGTCGAGTTGTGCGCTTTCGATGATCTGTTGAAGGTTCATGCCACCTGCTCCTCATTCATCCGTTCACGCAGTCGGACCAGGGCCCGGCTGAGCGCGCTCTTGATCGTTCCAATCGGCGTGCCCAATTCATCGGCGATCTGACGGAGAGTCTGACCACCTAAATAGGCCCGCTGGATCACAGTTCGTTGAAGTTCGGGTAGAGAATCCACCTTCTTCATGAGCGAAACGAACTTTTCCCCACGTTCCATGCCGTGCTCGTCATCAATGGATCCCTGCGGTGCCACCAATGCTTCGCCGCCGTCCAGCGACCCGGCTCTGACCCGCGCCTTGGTGCGCCGCATGCGGTCCACGAGGTGACGCCGCGAAATCAGCATCACCCACGTCACCAGTGCGGCACGCGAGGGGTCATACCGACCCGCTGTTCGCCACAGACGCACGAAGATTTCCTGAACTGCATCTTCGGCTTCGGCCCGAGTGGGCATCGCCTGGAGAGACATTCGGAAGACCAAAGCACCGAAGCGGTCGTAGAGCTCGGCCGTCGCTGATTCATCACCAGCGGCAACGCGTTTCATCAACGCCAGTTCGGATTTGTCGGTCTCGTGCGCCACAGCACACCCACGATATCAGAAATGTCTACCCTATCGTTCTCCGAACGCTTGAGGTCGACTGCCTGACGTATGGAGATACGCGGCAACGACTTTGGGGTTGCATTCGGGTTGAGAAAACTACTTCGGGGAACGTTGGGTGACGTATCTCAAACATTATAGGACGTGGATTGGAGGTGAATAACCCATTCTGGGACTTTCATTCAGAAACTTGTCTTGCGGCGTGATCTCAAAGTCGATATTCTCGTTAAGGTAGATATAAGCGTTACCGGAGGACTTTCGTGCACTCGTCTCGAAAGCAATCTAAGCGGATGCAAGCCGCCCCTATCGGGGTGTCGGTGCGCGGATTCTCTTTGATCGACACGTTGGTGACGATCTCGGTGGTGGCACTGCTGATTGCGATTTTGCTGCCGAGTCTGAGTGGTGCGCGCGAGGCGGCTCGCCGCGTGGTGTGCGCGTCGAATGTGCGTCAGTTGGGCATTGGCATGCAGATGTTTGCCGATGATCACGATGGAAAGCTGCCGAACAGCATGTATGTTTCGATGGCATCTGGAATGAGCGGCGATAACAGCGCCAATCAGCAGATGATGACGCTGCGGGCACCCAATAACGAGACCAACGATCAGATCTGGGATGGTTTGGGCGTGTTGTACGCGACTGACTATCTGGTGGCGCCGAAGCTCTTCTATTGCCCCTCGCACCACGGGGAGCATGGCTTCTCGGTATATTCGCGCACGTTCAACGGTGTTCGCGAACGGGTTGTGAGCAATTATCACTTCCGCGGCATCGGTCCTAACGGCGAGCGGACTCTGACGGCAATTGAACCTTCGGAGAGCGTGATGGTGACCGATGGCATGCGAGCGTTGTCTGACTACAACCACAAGACTGGAACGAGTTATCTGACCGCCGACTTGGCGGTGGGTTTCCTGTCGGATTTGAATGGCGAGTTCCGCCGCCTGTTTGCCAAGAACGAATTGGAAGTTGCGGATTCCAAGGTGCGTCGCCAGTGGGACTTCTTGGATGTCGCCACCGGCTCGACGGAAGAAGATCGCTGAGCGATGGTGCTGTGCAAATATGAGATGGTGGTGAGCGCGACCAAGTGAATTGGTGCGGTGATACACTTTGCGTATGACCAAGCTTTCGATTCTCTCGCTGTTGTCCATCCTGGGTTGTGCTGCCACTGCTCATGCGCAGTTGGTTCCCGATCGCCTGTATTACGGCGTTGATCGGGCGATTCCGATGACGATCAAGGTTCCGGATGGGAAGGCCGGCGAGGTGCAGATCGAATTGCTGGAGGCGGAGACGGCCAAGGTGCTGGCCTCGGCTCCGGCGCAGGCGGGGGGGGTGAATCTGGCCACACTGTTTCCCAAGTTGTGGTCAGACAAGAAGCCGGATGTGGTGTATGCGCAGCTGAAGGTCGGTGATGAGCGCATCGGCGCTGCGGTGGTGATTCAGCCGATGGTGGATCGGGGAACGGCGACGCTGAATCCGGCGACGAGGACGCCGCAATTTCGCTTGAATGGTCAGGCGTATTCGGGAATTCGTGCGTACACCGAAAAGAACGTGGTGCTGGACACGACGGCGGGTGAAATCGTTCTGGCGATGCGTCCGGATCAGGCGCCGAATAGTGCGTTCAATTTCATGTCGCTTGCGGGTGGCGGCTTTTACACGGATGTGATTTTCCATCGCGTGCTGAATCAGTCTCCGGCGGGTGGAGGATTTGTGGTGCAGGTGGGCGACCCCACGGGCACCGGTTCTGGCGGCCCTGGGTATCAGGTCGATCTGGAGTATTCCAAGCTCAAGCACGACTACGGCGTGCTGTCGATGGCGCGAAGTGGTGATCCCAACTCCAACGGGTCGCAGATTTTTATCTGCCTGTCGCGAGCTGGGTGCCAGCACCTGGATGGAGCGTACACCGCGTTTGGCCAGGCGGTGAAGGGTGCAGAGGCGATCAAGGCGATTGCCGAGACGCCGGTGAATGCAGATGGCTCGGGTCGTCCCAAGGACGCTCCCAAGATCAACAAGGCCACGCTGGTGGATGCGCCGCCGTATGGCACAGGGCCCAAGCCCTTGATGCCACCGACAACAGAAGCGACGCCGCGGTGAGTGTGTGAAGGGGGATTAGAAGCTCACGCGAACCAGTGCTGCGAGCACAGGCGAGGGCTTGCTCTTGTCCTTGTGCACTCGGTTGCCGTTCTTGTCGTCGAGGATGAACTCGCGGTAGACGTTGAAGCCGCCAAGCAGCGAGAGGGTGACGCGCTCAGTGGGCATGTACGCCACGCCCAGTGAAACCGGGACGCGCGTGTCACGAAAGACACCGTCGGGGGTGGAACCATCGTTGTCCAGCCGGTATTCACTGTTTTCAAAGCCGACATCGGCAAAGACCAGCCAGGTCTTGCTTGGCGCGTATGACAAGCGCATTGAGCGCCCCGCAGAAGTTCCCAGCCGCCACTGCTCATTGATCCGCCAGTCAAAGATGGGGACGGGGAGAAAGCGGGCATCCTCTTCCAAGCGAGTCTGCGCGGCGAGTGCGATGCCGATGGAGAAGGACTCGCTGGCGAGATACGTCGCGCCGATCACGCCGCCATAAGTGAGGGAATCACCAAAGTCGGCGCCCCACTCCGCGCTGCTGTTGATATCAGCACCGACAAAGCCGATCCACTTGTCATCCAACTGTGTTGAGAATCGCGCGGAGAATGAGGTGTCATATGTGTCGCGGACCGGCGTGTCTTTTCCGGCGACAAAGCCGGTGGCATCTTTCCAGTCGTACCACGACAACTCACTGGACACGTCAAAATCCAGGGACGACGCTTCGGCGATGGGGAGTCCGATGCCGAAGCCTGCCGCGGCGCGAGTGACGCTGGACTTTCCGGGTCCATCCTTGAGTTTGGTTTCGAAAGTGTGGCTGGCGAGGGCGTTGAGGCGGTAGGTTGTGGCACGGCCCTGGGTCGCAGCTTCGGGACGGGCCCGGCCGGTGATCTCGCGAGGGCCGGTGGCCTGTGCGAAGGCGTGCCCGCTGGCCGCCACGAACGCGGACCCACACGCGACGATTATCAATGCCCGCTTACTGATCCCAGCAATCACCATGTGCCGCCACTCCTGAACTTTCACCTGGCCCGAACCGAGAATGGGCACAGTACCACCTCTTCGCGTGCCGCGCCGCGCGAGATGATCCCCTCCTATGATGTCTGGTCGGGGCGGTAACTCAATTGGTAGAGTGCTACCTTTGCAAGGTAGAAGTCGAGGGTTCGAGTCCCTTCCGCTCCATTTCGCCGTCGCAATCGTTTGACGGTTTTGGCCCGTGGGTGGCGGGATCGTGAGTTGGTTCCGCTGGCCGGGTATTCACCTCTTTTGGAATTTCGCTGATGCCAGCCGCCGCGATCGTTCCCGCCGTCATCATGTGTGTCTTTGCGGCTCTGCTTTCAGGGCTTGGCTTCTGGGCCTTTACCAGTGCGCCTGAGGGGTCGAATCCGCGGACTGCGCTGATCTTTACGCTGATTCCGGCGGGCATTTCGATTCTGCTCGCGATCATCACGCTGTTGCAGGGGAAGGCGGGAAAGCTGGCGGCAGCACGCAGCACCGTCACCATCGCGGCGATCGTTGCAATGTTGCTGGCTGGCGGAGCCGGTGGTCGTATTTACCCCGCCATGGGCGGTCAGAAGCGTTACGCCGAAGCCAAGGAGCAGTGGGATCGCTCCATCAGTGAAAAGTCGCGTCCGGACAGCCCTGATGCGCGCAAAGCGTTCTTTGAATCGATGGATGCCAAGGACCACGACACCAAGTACCTTGTGAACGCCCTTTTGGGGATCACGGGTGCGAGTGCCGCGGCGTGCCTGTTGCTGTTCGCCACGCGTCCCAAGGTGTGAATGTGATGTATCTTTTGAGGGCCCAACCCTGATTTTTGCGGGAAAAAGCCCGAGCGATTGCCGCTAAACTGTTATTGGTGAAACCGCGAGACCCTCTCTCCGATCAATCCGCATCGAGAGCGGGTTTTGCACCCGGTTTCGCGCGGGATTTCGGTTCGCACACAGACGTCATCGACGTCACGATGGAGAGTCACCATGTCTATCTGGGAACGCCTGAAAAAAGAGCTGATTGACATTGTCGAGTTTCTCGATGATTCCAACAACACGCTGGTGCACCGATTTGAGCGTTTTCAGAATGAGATCAAGAATGGTGCGAAGCTGATCGTGCGCGAGGGGCAAGTCGCAGTCTTTGTCAAGGAAGGCAAGATCGCGGATGTCAAGGCCCCGGGCATGTACACCCTTGACACCAACAACGTCCCGATTCTGGCGACGCTGCTTGGCTGGAAGTATGGCTTTGAGTCGCCGTTCAAGTGCGAAGTGTATTTCGTTTCGACGAGGCGATTCACCGATCAGAAGTGGGGGACGGCCAACCCCGTGATCGTGCGCGATAAGGAGTTTGGCCCGACGCGCTTGCGCGCCTTTGGTACCTATGTCTTCCGCGTCAGTGATGCGGGGACCTTCATCAAGGAAGTCGTCGGCACCGACGGCACATTCACCACCGATGAGATTGTCGGCCAGCTTCGCAACACCATCGTCTCGCGCCTTGGTGATGCGCTGGGCGAGTCTGGCCTGTCGGTCCTCGACATGGCGGCCAACTACGACGAACTTGGCAAGTTCCTCACCTCCAAGATTTCGCCAGAGTTTGGTGCGCTGGGCCTGGAATTGCCAACTCTGCTTATCGAGAACGTTTCGCTGCCCCCAGAGGTGGAAGCGGCTCTCGACACCCGCACCAAGATGGGTGTGATTGGCGACATGAATCAATACACCAAGTTCAAAGCCGCCGATGCCTTGGGCGACGCGGCCAAGAACCCCGGTGCTGCCGGGCAGATTCTCGGTATTGGTATCGGTCAGGCCATGGGGGGAATGATCGGTGGCAATCTGGCAGGCGCGCAATCGGCGGCACCGGTGCCCCCACCGATTCCGACGGAAACGCAGTTTTTTGTCGCGGTGAATGGTGCGCAGCAGGGGCCGTTTGGCCTCAGCCAGTTGCGGACTGACATTGCCAGTGGCAAGATCACGCGTGAGACGCTGGTGTGGAAGTCTGGCATGCCGGCGTGGTCTGCTGCCGGGCAGGTGGCGGATCTTTCGGCGGCCTTCGGCGCAGTGCCGCCTCCGTTGCCTCCTCGCTAAGCATTCATGATTGACTCGGCGCGTTGTGGGTGTGTGCCTGCAGCGCGTCTTTTTCTTGCCTTGTTGCTATTGAGTCATTCGCACCCTTTCGGGGCTTGCTCCATGTCACGAATGTCGGCGACCACATCATCTTCGACCGGGCCATCATCCGCGGACCTTTCGCGTGCCGGGGGCTTTCACGCCAAAGGGGGAAAGAGGTTTCCCTGCAAGGCGTGCGGGGCGTTTCTGGAGTTTGTGCCGGGAACGACGGAGCTGCGATGCCGCGCATGTGGAACGGTGAATGAGATTGCACCGTCGGATGCCAATGCGGTGGTGGAGAACGATTTCCTTTCGACGGTCAACCATCTGGCGAATGCGGCTCCGAGTGTTGAGGTGCTCACGGTCAAGTGTGATGCGTGTGCTGCGGAGGTGACCAAGCCCAATGAAGTGACGAGCTTTGCGTGTCCATATTGCGGCAACAATCTCGTCAGTCAGCCCGAGTGCCACAGCATCATCCGCCCCGGAGCGGTGCTGCCTTTCAAGGTGCCCAAGGATCAGGCGGCCAAGTTGTTTCGCGAGTGGGTGACGACGCGGTGGTTTGCACCCAATCGCCTGAAGCGATTCAGCGAGCTGAAGGAACAGTTCAGCGGCATTTATGTGCCGTACTGGACGTATGACTCGCATGTGACGACGCAATACACGGGGCAGCGGGGCGAGTATTACTACGTGACTGTCGGCAGTGGCAACAACCGGCGGACGGAGCGGCGGACGCGTTGGTATCCGGCCAGTGGTGTGGTCTTCAATGCGTTCGATGATGTGCTGGTGAGGGCGGGATCGAGCTTGCCGGAGAAGCACCTGAATCAGTTGGAACCGTGGGATCTGGAGAATCTGGTTGAATACAACGATGATTATCTGAGTGGGTTTCGCGCTGAGACGTATAAGACGTCCTTGGCGGATGGTTTTGCCGAGGCGCAGGGGTTGATGCAGCCGACGATCGACGCGACGATTCGCGCGGACATCGGTGGCGATACGCAGATGATTTCGTCAAAGCACAGTGACTATGACGCGATCACGTTCAAGCACATTCTGCTGCCGGTGTGGGTGAGCGCGTATCGGCTGGGGACGCAGAGCTTTCGGTTCCTAGTGAATGGCCGCACCGGCGAGGTGCAGGGTGAGCGTCCGTACAGCGCGTGGAAGATCTTCTTTGCGGTGCTGGGTGGCTTGATCGTGGTGGGGACCATCGTGGCGATTGCGATGAATGCCAAGTGATGGCTGTCAAGTCACACCGAATACTCACGCTTCCTGCAGCGTGCTCGCCTTGGCGATGCTGATGGTGAGGGGTTCGGTCTTTTCGCGAGGCATTTCCTGGTGCATCTTGCGGGCCCGATGCTGGGACCAGTCGGTGACTTGCAGATCCGGCGAATCCGCGCCGTCGTGAATGCGGACGATGTCGTAGCGGTTGTTGCGCTGCGCAGGTGTGAATCCGGCATCGCGGATCAGGCGGCAAAGGACCGCTTCATCCAGGCAGTAGGTGGTGCCTGCGCTGGACACGACATTCTCTTCCATCATCACGCTGCCCATGTCGCTGGCGCCGTAGGCCAGCCCCAGTTGGCCGATATGCGGCCCCATCGTGACCCATGAAGAGCCGATGGAATAGACATTGTCCAGCATCAGGCGGCTGATGGCCTGAGTGCGGAGGTAATCACTTGCGCCGCTCATGCGGACGCGGCGGCCAAACTCCGCGGCTGCCGGGCGGAGGGCCTTGTGATCCACTTCGGGATTCCTTCCAAAGTCGTAGGCACGGGCCACGACATCGCCGGGGAACTCAGCATCGAGTTCGGCTTGATTCATACCCCAATCCTTCACGCGACCCAGTGGCGTGTTCTCACGCTGGAAAGGCCAGGAGATGAACGCGGTGTAGTGCCCGCGCCCGGCGGCAAGCGCCGCATCCTGTTTCTCTCGCACCATCCGCATGTGATCAATGCGATCGGCGTATCCCTCGATATGCCCGAACATCATGGTGGCACTTGTGAACATGCCCAAGGAGTGAGCAACCTTCATCACACTCAGCCACGATTCCGCATCGCACTTACCCAGGCCGATCTTGCGGCGGGGTGCGGGGGCGAAAATCTCACCACCACCACCGGGAACGCTGTCCAGCCCGGCTTCGCGCAAGGGCTTCATCACGTACAAAATCTTTTCCTCCAGCGTTGCGCCCGGAGGATTAAAGAAGTGCACAAACTCGATGAACTCTGGTGGTGAGAAGCCGTGGACGTGAATCTGCGGATACTCACGCTTGATGGCGTGAAGGAGATCGACGTACCAATCAAGAGGCAGGGCCGGGTTCATGCCACCTTGCATGAGGATCTGGGTGCCGCCGATGGCGGCGAGCTCGCCGATCTTGTGGAGGATCTGGCGGTGTTCGAGGGTGTAGGAATCGTGATCCTCGGCATCACGGCGGAAGGCACAGAACGTGCACTTGGCCGAACAGACGTTGGTGTAATTGATGTTGCGGTCGATGACGTAGGTGCGGAGGGCATCGCCATGAATCTGGCGGCAGCGGGCATCGGCCCAGCGGCCCAGTTCGGGCAATGACATGCGGTGATAGAGAGAGAGGCCTTGCTCCGGGGTGAGCCGCGCAGAGCCAGAAACCACGGCTGCCAACAACCCTTGATCCATGGCATCAAGGTGAGCGTGGGTTGCAGGTGGTGTGAAGACTGGACTCACCGGGAATTCTCCATCGATGCACCTTCTCATTTCTTCGTAGAGTCGGGCACGAACTTTCACAGAGTTCTGAAAGTTTACGAACCTTTAGGCTTCGTGTCGACCTTCCAACCGACAATTTCGGGGGAGATCCCTGTCGTAAAAGCCCGGTTTGGCGTCAAAGAGGCCTTGACAGGCGAAGCCAAGGTCCGATCATGCGTGACTTCGTTACGTCGTCGGTTGTTGGGCCTTGAGCCAGCGTTCCAGGTATTTGATATCCACGCCCCCCTTGCGGAAGTCGGGGTTGGCGACGAGCTTCTGATGCAGGGGAATGGTGGTCTTGATGGGGCCGACATTGAATTCGCGCAAGGCGCGAGCGGCGCGATCCAGACACTGCTCGCGGGTGTCGGCGTGCACGATGAGCTTGGCGACCATGCTGTCGTAGTTCGGCGGGACGACGTAGCCGGTGACGACGTGGGTATCCATCCGCACGCCGGGGCCGCCCGGTGGCTCCCACGTGGTGATCTTGCCGGCGCTGGGGCGGAAGTCGTACGCCGGGTCTTCGGCGCAGATGCGCATCTCCATGGCGTGACCTTTGATTTTCACATCATCCTGCTTGTAGGGGATCTTTTCGCCAGCGGCGATGAGGATGGACATCTTCACGATGTCGATGCCGGTGATGAGTTCGGTGACGGGGTGCTCGACCTGCACGCGGGTGTTGACCTCGAGCATGTAGAAATCGCCCTTGCCATCCAGCAGGAACTCGCACGTCGCGGCACCAGCGTACTTGACGCTCTTGATCATCTTCGCCGCGGCTTCGCACACCTTGCGGAACTTCTCGCGGTCGATATGTGGTGCGGGGGCTTCTTCAATCACCTTCTGGTGGCGACGCTGCAATGAGCAATCACGCTCCCATAGGTAAATCGCGTTGCCGTGCTTATCGCCAAGCATCTGAATTTCGACGTGGCGGGCTTGCTCCAAATACTTCTCGATGAAGACTGCGCCGTTGCCGAAGGCGGCCTGGGCTTCCTGGCTGGCGATGCGAAGCATGGAACGAAGGGTCGCCTCATTCTGGCACACCTTCATGCCGCGACCGCCGCCGCCGGCGGATGCCTTGATGATGACGGGGTAGCCGATCTTGGAGGCGATCTCGACAGCTTTGTCTTCGTCTTCGATGGCATCGGGTGAGCCGGGGAAGACGGGAACCCCGTTTTCCTTGGCGGTGCGCTTGCACTCCACCTTGTCACCGAGTGCCTGCATGGCTTCGGGGGATGGGCCGATGAATTCGATCTTGCAATCGCGGCAGGCGCGGGAGAAATCAGGACGCTCTGAGAGGAATCCGTAGCCGGGGTGAATGGCATCAACTTCGGCGATCTCTGCCGCCGCGATAATGCGGCTGATATTCAGGTACGAATCCTTGGATGGACCCGGGCCGATGCAGATGGCGCGATCGGCGAGCTTGAGGTACGGCGCGTCTTTGTCAGCGGTTGAATAGACGCAGACGGTCTGAATGCCGAGTTCCTGGCAGGCCCGCATGATGCGTAGGGCGATCTCACCACGGTTTGCAATCAGGACACGCTTGAACATCACAAGACCCTTTCCATCGAGCAATTACCGAGGAGGTTGACCGACACCGGTCGCCGAACTTCCGCCAAAGAGCATCGCCGCCAGACCCAGCCCACTCAAGAGCATCACAAAGACGCCGACATAAGACACGACTCGCAGGATCACATCCGTCCACACGCTGGCGAATTCGCCAGCTGAGGGGTTCTGTCGCACCTTTTTCCAGTGCAGCCGAATCAGCAGGCGGCACATCGCAAAGACGACGACCCCGATCACGATGCCGATGACCCAGGGAAGCCAATTCGGTGGAGATGATCCGCCGGGGATGGCGACCGAAGTGATCAGCATGGGTGGCACGCTGTTCACTCTGGCTTCAGGAGGAAGAGCTTGGTGCCAAACTCCACGGCCTGGCCGTTCTTGACCAGCACCTTGGCGACGGTGCCGCTCTTCTCGGCCTTGATTTCGTTGTAGACCTTCATGGCTTCGATCAGGCACACCACCGAGGAGTTATTGATCTTGGCGCCTTCAGAGACGAAGGGCTTGGCGTCAGGATTCGGCGCCGAGTAGAAGGTGCCGACCATCGGGCTCTCGATGGCGATGAGGCCAGCGTCAGAATCGGCTGCTTTGGCCGGTGCAGCGGCAGCAGGTGCAGCAGCAGGAGCAGCGGCGGCGACTGGGGCCATCGTCATGGGAGCAGTGGCCATCGCCGGCATCGCGCCGATCGCCGGACCACCACCGTTATAGATGACGGGTTGATGATTGACGACGGTGTTGAGGTTGCCGCGCTTCAGGGCGACGGTTTCCTTTTCATCCTGCAGATTGACCTCGGTAAGGTCGTTGTCCTTCATGAGTTGGATGAGGTCTTTGAGCGTCTTGATGTCGAGCATCGTGAAAGTTTCCCAGAGGGGTCAGTGCCTCTTTCCTCAAAGGATTGAGGAAGCGGCTCTTGCGATCCAAACGCGACTTAGATCGTCGCCCAGTCCAAGTCTTTGGGCAAAGAGCAGAGATTTTCCGCGCCCTTGTCCGTAATCACATAATCATCTTCGATGCGAACGCCTCCGATGCCGGGGAGGTAGATCCCGGGTTCAACGGTGACGACATGGCCGGGCTGCAAGATTGAGCCGGCGAGCATGTTGGTGAGTCGGGGTTCTTCGTGGCCGTTGAAGCCGATGCCATGACCCAAGCCGTGGCCGAAGTAATCGCCGTACCCGGCCTTCTTGATGTGGTTACGGGCGATGGCATCGATGTCGCTGGTGCTCTTGCCCGGGGCGAGCGCGGCGGCTGCGGCCTCTTGAGCATCAAGCACGATGGTGTAGATCTCTTTGATCTTCTTGGGCCACTTGCCCAAGGCAAAGACGCGGGTCATGTCGCTGTGGTAGCCCTGATAGACCGCGCCCCAATCGATGAGCAACGCATCGTTCTTGTGGACTTTGACATTCTGGGGGCGGTAGTGGGGGAGAGAGCCGTTGGCGCCGGCGGCGACGATGGATTGGAATCCGGGTTCGCGGCTGCCCAGAGATTTCATTTCGGCTTCCAGTCGCCCGGCAATTTCGAGCTCGGTCTTGCCGGGCTTGATCTTGCGGATGATCTCTTCGAGGGCCTTTTCCTGAATCTTGGCGGCCTTGCGGATGAGCTTGATCTCGGTCTCGTCCTTGATGGCACGCATCTTGGAGATAAGGCCGGAGACGGGGGCGAGGGAGGTCTTGAGACCTGCTTTGCTGATGGCGCTGGTGAGAGAGTTGAGCTCGCCGACGGTCATGTGGTCGGACTGAATACCGAGACGTCCGATCCTCTGGCGAGAGAGCTCATCGATCACCGCCTCGCTCATGGAGCGTTTGCGGATCACGATCTGGATCAGGTTGGCGTGGGGCTGGAGTTCCTCGTGGTAGCGAAAGTCGCTGATCAGAACCGGCTTGGCTTTGGCGTCTGAAATCAGCAGGTAGCTGTCGCCACCGAGGAATCCGGTCAGGTAGGCGACATCGAGGGGGTTGGTGACCAGGAGGACATCAAGCTTCTCGGGGGTCAGCATCCCGGCGAGACGCTGCAGCCGCCCGTGATGAGGGCCGGTGGTATCCGATGTGGCACCGGCTTTGGACGCGCCGGAGACTTTGGCTGACTTGGAGGCAGGTTTACCCATAGTTGAACCAGCATCATAACCGGCGATTTCTGCTTTGTGGGCGATCTGTCTGGTCGTGGCCTCGGTACACTCCGCAGAGTGAGTCAACAGCTATCGTCCTATAACATTTCAGTGATCTTGGTGGTCAGTGCACCAGACATCTGGGCGCCCTTGGCCAACACGTTGGGATGGGCTTTGGTTATAGGACTTCTGGCGACACTTATGGCGATTCCGGTGGCCAAGGCCTTTCACCAACCGCGACATGTCGGGTGGCTCGCGGCGTCCATGCTCCTGCCACCTTATATGGCTGCGGTCGGTTTGAATGCATTTCGAGGGCCGGGGACGTGGATTGGCGACTTGATTGAAAAGGGAGTTCTTGCTGGCTGGACTAGTCTACCTATATGGGTCGGCAAAGGGATCGCGGGCGTCGGGCTCGCGCTGTGGGTGTTGCCCCTCGCTGCTGCGATTGTGGGCGCACAATTGCGGAGCGTGGATCAGGGGGTCGTGGAGACGCTGCGACTGGAGCCGCTGGGACGTTGGCAGCGAGGCATGCAGTGGCTGAGGTTGCTCAGGCCTGGTTTGCTGCAGGCGTGGCTGGCGTGCGCGGTGCTGATGTGCGGTTCTGCGGTGCCTCTGCATGTGGCTCAGGTCAACACTTTGGCGATTGCGGTGTGGAAGGTGATGGATCAGACAGCGGTTTCGGAGCGTGGAGCGTTGTGGCTGGCCACTTGGCCTTTCATGCTGATTTCGTTGGCGGTGGGGGTGTCGATTTGGCGGATGTTGCGAACTCAGCCGGTGGTGAGCGATGTGGTGGTGCGCGTGCCGCCGCGTTCGCATGGTGAACGCGCGGCGGGGTTGTTGATTTGGGCGTGCGCGGCGTTTGTTCCCGTGTTGATTGCGTTGTGGTCGGTGGATTCTGCTGCGGCGTTGCGGTCATTTTGGCGGGTCAGCGGCGTGGCGATGCGGGATAGTGGTGTGATCGCACTATGCAGTGGCATCGCGATCTGCGGGCTGGCCGTGTGGTGTGCGTGGCGCGGGTCGACGACCTGGGTTCGAATTGTGACAGCGACGATGGTGGCTGCGGGTGTCTTTCCCGGGATGTTGATCGGCGTGTTGATGGCGACGATCAGCCGCGGCCTCGATGTGGAGGGAACGGTGTTTGCGGCGGGGTGGGTGGTGTTGGTGCACGTGTTGCGATTCGGGTGGATCGGGTGTGTGGTGGGGGTGTTTCTTGCGCGAAGTGAGCCCCAGTCGCAGCGTGACCATCGCCTGTTGGATGGGGCGGGATCGTTTACCGGGTGGGTGAAGTCCTGCGTGGGGTGGCAGTGGGGTGGGATGGTGGCGGCTGGGTTGGCGGGTGTTGCGATGAGCTTTTGCGAGATTGAGGCGACGATCTTTGTCCAGCCCCCGGAATTGGAGTCACTACCTCGCCAGATGCTGGGGCATCTGCACTTTTCCCGAACCAGCGAGCTGGGGGCGGCGTCTTTCTATGTCGGGGTTGTGATGTTGGGGATCGCGGCGGTCGCCGGGGTGTTGGCCACCTGGGTGGTCAATCAAATTCAGGTGTCGAATGTCCCGGTGACGAAACCCGATCAGGGCAAATCGCAACCATGAAGATGGAGTTGCCGGTAGGATCACCATCGTGAGAGGTTTTGTGCCAGAACGTGTCATGGTCAGTCGAACCACCGCCCCTTACTGCGCGGCGTGGATGGTGGTTTGCGCGACGAGTGTCGGTGTTTTGGCTGGCGGCTTGTTGGGCGGTTGCTCGTCCGAACAACCCAAGCAGGGGTCGGTGGCGGTGGTGTCGTATCAGCGGACGATCGGCGAGGTGGGTCTGGCTCCCGGGCAGTTGGCGTCTCCGCGTTGCATTGATCAGGATGGTGAGGCGCTGTGGGTGATAGATAAAGAGGCGCGGGTGCAGCGTCTGGACCCGGTGACGGGGACGTGCCTTGCGGTGTGGAAGATGCCGTATTCGGAATTCGGAAAGCCGACGGGCTTGACGGTAGTTGCAGATCCGGCGCGGCCCGGCCATCACGTGATGTATATAGCGGATACGCATTATCACCGCATTCGCGTGTATTCGATCGCGCCGGTGGATGATGCGGCGAAGCGAAGAATCAAGGAGGGTGGCTTCCCTCACGAGCAGGAGGCGGAACTGCTGTTTCAGTTTGGGTCGCACGGTAAGGGTCCTGGGCAGTTTGTGTTTCCGACGGATGTGGCGGTTCTGCACGGGCCGGATGGTTCGATTGAGCGGTTGTACGTGCCGGAATATGGTGGGAATGACCGCATCAGTGTCTTTGATGCCAAGGCGAATTTCCTGTTTGCGTTTGGTCAGTTTGGCAGCGGGGCGCAGCCAGAACCGCTGCAGTTTTCGCGGCCTCAGTCGATTGCTATTGATGAGGCCAGACGCCGGTTGATCGTGGCCGATGCATGCAACCATCGCATTGGTGTGCTGACCCTGGACGGAAAGTTGGAGCGGTGGATCAGTTCGCCGGATGAGGCGGGTGATGCTCCCGGGCATTTCAATTATCCGTATGGGCTGGCACTTTTGAAGGATGGGAGTGCTCTGGTGACGGAGTTTGGCGGCGCACGGATGCAGCGGATTGATGTGGTGACGGGCTCTCCACTGGGAATATTCATGGGCAAACCCGACGACAGACAGCCGGGAAAGCTGCGTGGTCTGGCGAATCCTTGGAGTTGCACGGTGCTTGGCGATGCGGTGTGGGTGCTGGATACGCGGAACAACCGGATTGCTTCGTTTGTGTTGCCGGATGTGGGGCGTAATCTTTCCCACTCGCGACAGGAAGCAGGAGGAGCGACACGGTGATGACGGGGTTGCTCCAATCCGGGACGGCGCAAGGAGTCGGCGCTGTGCTGCCAGCGGCGATTCACCTTGGTCCGATTCAGTTTGATCGGCCGGTGTGGCTGATCTTGCTGCCAATCTGCCTGGGTCTGATCACGTGGATCGGATGGCGGACGATTGCCGGGCTAGGGACGTTTGCGCGCTGGCTCGCGTTCATCGTGCGTGTAATCGTGGTGACGCTCCTCATCTGCACGATTGCAGAGCCGCAATGGCGGAAGGAAAGTAAGGATGTCGCGGTCACCGTGGTGATGGATGTGAGCCAGTCGGTGCCGGGGACCGAGCAGACAGAGACCGAGCGGTACTTTGATGAGGCATCACGTACCGAGCGCAAGCCCGATGACCGCGTGGGGTATGTGACGGTGGGGCGGGATGCGTATGTGCAGGCGATTCCGACACGCTTGACCAACAAGCTGGAGCGCGTGCACATCGGCGCTCAGGATGGGACCAATCTGGCGGGCGGATTGCGGATGTCCAAGGCGATCTTTGCCAAGGACGCGGCTAATCGTGTGGTGCTGGTGAGTGATGGACGCGAAACAGTGGGAAGTGTGCTGGCGGCAGCGGAGGCGTTCAAGGCGGCGGGCGTGCCGATTGACATTCTGCCGGTGAAATACCAGCACAAGAGCGAAGTGATTGTGGATCGGCTGGATGTGCCGGCGACAGCGCGCATGGGTGATCCGGTGGGGCTGCGGATTGTGCTCAACAGCACCGGCCCGGCAAAGGGTCGCTTGATGATCACGCAGAACGATGTGCCGATCAAGCTTGATCCTGAGAGCGATGCGGTGAGTGTGCCGGTGGAGTTGAAGGCGGGTGTGAATGTCCTTCAGCAGCAGATCAAGGTGCCACTGGCAGGTCCGCAGGAATTCAAGGCGATCTTTCAACCCGATTCGCAGGCCGACGATGCGATCTTGCAGAACAACAGCCAGTCGGCGGTGACGTTTGTGACCAGTCAGGGGCGAGTGCTGCTTATCTGCGAGACGCCGAATGAATATGAGACGCTCGTGGAGGCGCTGACGGCGGCGAAGATTGGTGTAGAGATTCGCCCGGCGGATCGCTTTCCGGCATCGCTGACGGAGCTGAACGGCTATGACGCCGTGGTCATGGTGAATGAGCCGGCGAGCAACTTCACGCAGGCCCAGCAGGACCAACTCAAGCAGTATGTGCACGACTCGGGTGGTGGGCTGGTGATGATCGGCGGGCCTAATGCGTTTGGCGCGGGTGGATGGATCGGATCACCGGTGGAAGATGCGCTGCCGATCAAGCTTGATCCGCCCAGCAAGCGGCAGATGCCAAAGGGCGCGCTGGTGCTTGTGATTCACTCGGTGGAGATTCCTGAGGGTGTCTTCTACGGCAAGAAGGTCTGCGAAGCTGCGGCGAACTCGCTGTCGCGCCAGGACATGATCGGCATCAACGAATACAACAACGCGCGCGGTGGCACGGATTGGACGTATCCACTCGCCCCCGTCGGCGATGGCACAAAGCTGAAGCAGGCGATTCAGAAACTTGCCTTTGGCGACATGCCGGACTTTCGCCCTTCGATGGAGTTGACGTATTCGTCCCTTTCGAAGAGTGATGCCGGGCAGAAGCACGCGATTGTGATCTCAGACGGTGATCCTCAGCACCCCGGTGACGACCTCTTGCAGAAATTTGCCAAAGCGGGGATCAGTATCAGCACCATCGGCATCGCCACGCACGGCGCGGCGGACACCACGAATCTGAAGTCGATTGCCGATGCGACCAAAGGGCGCTTCTACAACGTGGCTCCGGGTGCCGTGGCGCAACTGCCGCAGATTTTCATCAAAGAAGCACAGACGGTGCGGCGGTCGCTGATCTGGGAGGGCGCTGCATTCAGCCCGGCTGCGACAGGGATTCCCAGTCAGCCGATGCGCGGCATTGGCACGCCCGTGCCCCCGATCAATGGATATATCGTGGGTGCAGAGCGCGAGGGTCTGGCCCTGGTCACGCTGCGTGGCAAGGAGAATGACCCGGTGCTGGCCCTGTGGCAGTACGGCGCGGGACGCAGCGTGGCGTTCACGGCGGATGTGAGCACGCGGTGGTCGAGCGCGTGGACGGCGTGGCCGCAATTCAGAAGTTTCTGGGAGCAGCACATCCGCTGGGCGATGCGCCCCAGCGGCTCGGCATTCGTGCGCGTGAATCAGGTGCAACAGGGTGAGACGACGCGCATCACGATCGAAGCCCTCGATGCCAAGGGCGAGCGACTGAACTTTGCTAATTTCAAGGGACGTCTCGCGCTCCCCGGTGGCGGCGGCCAGGATGTGGATTTGAAGCAGGTGGGCCCTGGCCTGTACGAGACCTCAGTGCGCACGACAGATGCCGGTTCATACGTCGCCAGTTTGCGCTATCTGGCGCCCGGAGAGAATGAAGGCGAGACGGTTGAGGGAAGCGTGCAGTTTGCCATTTCCCGTCCCTTTGCCGATGAATTCCGCGTGCTGGAAGACAACACCGTGCTGCTGGAGCAGGTGCGTGCAATGACGGGGGGGCGACTCCTCGACGCTGATCCTAAGAAGGCGGATCTGTTCAATCGTGAAGGGCTGAAGATGACGGTGGCGACGCGGCCGATCTGGCTGTGGGCTGCGACGATTGGAATCGGGCTTTTCCTGATCGATGTGGCGGTGCGGCGCGTGCGGATTGATCCGGCGATGATTGCCGGCGGTGTGAAGCGTCTCTTCCGTCCTTCTGAGGTCAAGCAGGGTGAGCAGATCGGGTCGCTGAAGACCGCCCGCGATGCGGCGCGGCAGACGATCAAACGCCGCGAGGGGGATGCGGCCACACGCAGTGTGAAGTTTGAAGCGACAGCGGAGCAGTTAAAGGGTGCTTCGCTGCCGGTGAACTCTTCGTCAGAGAGTGCGCCGATTGAGGTGAAGCAAGCCAAGCCAAACACGGCCGAGCCCGGACAGCCGAGCCCCGACGGCATGTCGCGGCTGCTCAAAGCCAAGAAACGTGCTCAGGATGACATCAATGAATAACGAATTCAACCCCATGAAAGCATCACCGACTTGATTCACTTGTAGACGACGGATTGAGAAGCATAACGAAACACGTTCTCAGCGACGAACAACGCAGCGATCAGACTTGTATCGACGAAAGAGGAAACCATGGCAAGCATTACCACCAGCGAAGACATCCGTACCCCTGCTGAAGTGAAGGAAAAGTGCGAACAGTTTCGCACCACGTTCAAGAAACTGCAGGATGAGATCGGCAAGGTCATCGTCGGTCACCGCGAAGTGGTCGAAGGAACGCTGATCTCCCTCTTTGCTGGCGGCAACATTCTGCTCGAAGGCGTGCCCGGCCTGGGTAAGACACTACTTGTGCGCACACTGGCACAGACATTGTCGCTGCCTTTCTCGCGTATTCAGTTCACGCCCGACCTGATGCCATCGGACGTCATCGGCACCAACATCGTGATGGAAGATCCGCAGACGGGCCGCCGCAAGTTTGAGTTTCAGCGTGGCCCGATCTTTGCCCAGGTGGTGCTGGCGGACGAAATCAATCGCGCTACTCCCAAGACGCAGTCGGCACTCCTCGAAGCGATGCAGGAGCGGAGCGTTACGGTCGCTGGTGTGTCGTACAAGCTGGATAAGCCATTCATCGTGCTGGCAACGCAGAATCCCATCGAGCAGGAGGGTACGTATCCCCTTCCCGAAGCTCAGCTCGACCGCTTCATCTTCAAGATCACCGTCGGATATTCGCAGCTTGATGATCTGCTCACCGTGCTTGATCGCACCACAGGCCAGGCCGCGCCGGAGGCCCTCCCTGTGCTGGATGGGCGCAGCATTCTTGAGATGCAGAATCTGGTCCGAGGTGTGATCGTTGCTCCTCATGTCAAGGAATACGTCGCGCGGCTGGCCATGGCGACGCATCCTGGTGGGCCGTACGCTGCGGGGGGCGAGAAGGGTGTGACGAATAAGTACGTCCGCTGCGGTTCATCGCCGCGCGGTGCCCAGTCACTGCTCTTGGGTGGCAAGGTGAAGGCCCTGATCGAAGGACGCTACCACGTGTCGTTTGCCGATGTGCGCGCGATTGCCCCCATGGCGCTGCGGCACCGCTTGATCCTGAACTTCGAGGCCGAGGCCGATCGCGTCAACCCGGATGACCTTGTCGCCAAGATGATTGAGGCGACGCCGACGGAGCCGGTGAAGTCGTGAGTGTGTTTGCCGCAAAGTTGTGAGTATTGAGCATGAGATTGCAGAACATGATGCACAGTTGCGTTGAGCGCGATCGACCAATGTCTGGATTCATCGGGCGTTGGGTCTGCTTGGCATCGTGTACATTCCTTTCTGCCTGCACGACGCTCGACGCACGTGATCGTCAGGCCAATATCGCCGACACGCTGCGCGAGCGCTATCCCACCGGCACGGAACTCTCGGAGATCAAGGGCTCGCTCAGTTCCTTTGGGATGGAGAACGAACGCTACATCGAGGACAAGCGTCCTACAGGCGTCGTGATTCGCACACTCAAGGCCGATCTGACGCCGCGAAAGACTCCGGATTTCTGGCTGCAGGATCATGGTGAGGTGACGTTCTACTTCAACGCCGATCACAAACTCGAATACCTCAAGGTCAAGAAGTATCACGGAGAAAGGGACTGACTCATGCCCATCCGTTGCATTCCATCATTTCGTCTTGCGGGTATGACTGCTGCTGCATCGCTTGCAGCAGTGCTGTGTGCCGGGTGCGCCGCCACCAGCACCAATACCAATCCTGCACTTGCTGGCGGCTGGAGCACTCCTGCGGGAGAATCGTTCACCATCGCGCCGGATTCAACACTCGGCAATGTGATCGTCGCTCGTCGGCCCGATGACTCGCGCGTCACCTGTGGTCAGTTGCTCAACGTCGATGGGCGAACCGTGGCCCAGATCCGCGTCCTTGATGTCGCTCCGTCCGCGGATTCGCAAGTGGATCTGTACTCATTCGGCGTGCTGGAGCACACAGGCGATGTGCTCTTGCACCGTTCCATCCGTCCGGAGTGGTTCATGGCCCACGCCCGCGAGCACAACGCCCGTTTCTTGCGCACTGACACTGTCAAACCCGGCAGTGGGGTGGCTCTCACGGCCAATCGTGGCGATCTCGAATCCCTCCTTCGCGCTGCGCTTGCTGACCCCACCGCCCTCGCCCCTGCGGAACATTTCACTCGAATCACCAAATAAGTACTTACCCCCCACCCCACGCATGCTCAAAGCCGCGTCACCACCCCGTCCCAAGTCCATCGAGGATCTCCTCGATGCGCGGCTCATCGCCCAGATCGAGCGTCTGGATATTACCAGCCGCAAGATGTTCTCGGGCAAGCTCATGGGCGAACGCCGCAGCAAGAAGCGCGGCCAATCTGTCGAGTTCGCCGACCATCGCCCCTACGTCATGGGTGATGACCTGCGTCGCATCGATTGGAACATCTACGGCCGTCTCGATCGCCTCTTCATGAAGATCTTTCTTGAGGAAGAAGACCTCGGTCTGCACGTCGTGATCGATTCCTCGGCCAGTTGCGACACAGGCGAGCCGTCCAAGTACCTTTTCATGCAAAAGGCCGCGATGGCCCTGGGGTACATCGGCCTGGTGAACATGAACCGTGTCGCCGCCACCACCATGGGTGATGCCGAGGGGAGTGTCGCTGGCTCGATCAAAGACCTGCGCGGTCGCCGTCGCACACAGGATCTGTCACGCTTCATCTGCTCTATCGAACCACAAGGGGGTTACTCGTTTCGTGAGGCCGCCGAACGCATCGCCATCTCGCGCCGTGGCAAGGGTGTGATGATTATCTTCTCAGACTTCCTCTTTAAGGACGGTTACGAATCTGGCCTTCGACTTCTTACGGGTCGCGGCTACGACGTCATCTGCGTGCAGGTGCTCAGTCCTCAGGAAGTCGATCCCCCTATCGCCGGGGATCTTCGCCTCAAAGATGTCGAGGACGGCGACTTTGCCGAAGTGACCATCGCCGCGCCGCTCATCAAGAAGTACAAGGCCACCGTCGCCGCGTATTGCCAGCAACTTCAGGAGTTCTGCACGCAGCGTGACATGGGCTACGTCTTCGCCAAGAGTGATCTTCCAATTGATCTGCTCCTGCTCGATTACCTGCGTCGGCGGGGGGTGCTGCAATGACCTGGCTTTCCCCACTCCTCGCCGGTATCGCCGCAGCGATCGCGATTCCCACTCTTCTCATTCTCTATTTCCTCAAGTTGCGCCGCCGCGACCTGGAAGTTTCCACCACGTTGTTGTGGAAAAAGGCCATCGAAGATCTGCAAGCCAACGCACCCTTCCAGAAGCTCCGCCGCAATTTGCTGCTCTTTCTGCAATTGCTCATCCTTGCTGCTGCGCTGCTGGCGATCGGTCAGCCCCAGATCAAGGGCAACATCAACGCAGGCCAGAAATTCGTCATCCTCATCGATCGTTCCGCCAGTATGCAATCCGTGGATGAGGTCGATGGCAAGCAGATGCGCTCGCGTCTGGACGCGGCCAAAGAGCAGGCCCGCGCCCTGGTCGATTCCATGCGCGAGCCGACAAAGCTCAAGATCTCTGCCGATGAATCCAGCGATGAGGCCATGCTCATTGCCTTTGATTCGACCGCCGAAGTGCGTCAGCAATTCACCAGCGACAAGGCCTCCCTCCGCGCTGCCATCGATGCTATCGAAACCACCGATGGCCCCGGGCTTCTCACCGAGGCCGTGCAACTCGCCAGGGCCCACGCTCCCAAGCGCATCATCGAGGGCAAAACCGTCGAAGGTCTCAGCGATGAAGCCAGTGCCGTCACGCTTCACCTTTGGACTGATGGCCGCCTCTCCGATGCCGAGCGCGCAGGCGTCAGCCCGCAGGACGAAGTCGTCCTGCACAAAGTCGGCAGCAACGAATCTCCCAATCTCGGCGTCGTCACCCTGCGTTCTGAACGCTCCTTTGAAGACGCTGGCAAGCTCACCATCTTTGTGGGCATCGAATCCACCGATCGCACACCTCGCACCGTCGATGCCGAACTCACCATCAACGGCCAACCCGCCGCGATCAAGTCGATTCAGATTCCCGCCGCCACCGTCTCCCGTACTGGCGAAGAAAAGAAAGAGGGTGCTGAAGGCAGCGCCGATGCCCGCCCCGTCACCGAGGTCGTCAAATCCGGTTCCGGTGGTGTGGTCTTTCAGCTCGATCGCTACGAAGGTGGTCTGGCCACCGTCAAGCTTCGCACCCCCGGCACGGACAGCGCGCCCACCGGCGATGTCTTCAGCGTCGATGATCAGGCCTCCATCGTCCTCGCCCCTGCAAAGAAGCTCCGCCTCGCCATGGTCTCTGGTGGCAATCTCTTCCTGCGCACGGCCCTTGAAGGCATCCCCACCGCCAAGTTTGATTCCTACGCCACCGCCGATTTTGAATCCAAACTGCGTGCCCGCACGCTTCCTGAGTATGACTGCATTGTGCTCGATGGGTACGTCCCGCCTGCCGAGCTCTGCACCGGTTCTGCGGGCCTGCCTCCTGGACGCTGGCTTCTCCTTGGTACCGCCCCGCAACCATCCAGCGGCATGATCGTCGGCCTCCCTCAAGGCCCCGCCAAATTCATCGAGTGGAAGAAAGATCACCCCGCGCTCCGTCAGGTCAATCTCGACGAACCCACCATCGGTGATTTGCCCCTCGTCACCATCACCCCCGGCTCATCCTCTGTCGCCATCGCCAACACCGATAAAGGTCCTGGCATTGTCTTTGTCGGTAGCATCGACACACGAGCTGTCGTCGTCCCCTTTGATGTTTCCAAGAGCGATTGGCCCTTCAACCTCTCCTGGGTCATCTTCCTGGCCAGCAGCACTCGCGCGCTTGGTGACGACGCCGCCGGTTCGGCTGGCTCTGGATCCCAGGCCTTGCAACCCAACAACATTCTCTCCGATCGCATTCCCCAGGGCGCGACCGATGCCCGCATCCGCATTCCCGGCGGAGACATTTCCCCCCTCGCTCCCGCTCCTGATGGCGCAGTGGTCTTTGGTCCCATTCGTCAGCAGGGTGTCTACGAAATCTCCTGGTCTGGTCAGGCAGGACCCCTCGATCGCCAGGAGGGTGGCACGGCCAAGCGTCTCTACGCCGCCAATCTTCTTGATGAGTATGAATCCAACATCACCTCGTCCAATGTGCTGAATCTCCGCGATCGCGATGTCACCGCACGCTCGGAAAACCAGATCACGGCAGATCGGAAGCTCTGGCCATGGCTCCTTCTGGCTGCGCTCGCCATCGTGGTCTTTGAGTGGTTTATCTACAACCGCAAGGTCTATGTCTGATGTTCATCTCGTCGTGGCGAGTCGTGTTCTTCATTCTTGCCACGTTGATGACGTCGCTCACATCCATTGCTCGCGCTGCCGATCCGCCGATTGCGCGGCTCACTTCGGTGCAATTCGGCTTTGATGGTCGCATGCAGCCAGAGCGCTGGGCCCCGCTGCGCATCACCATCGATGCTGTGCAGCGTCCCTTCTCCGGCCTTCTCATCATTTCGTATCCGCAGGACCAAACCCAGAACGCGGTCCTTCGTGTCGCTGCTGCGGGCACGCCAGGGGTTGCCACACCCATTGACACGGCCATCTGCCTCAAACGCCATCCCGCCACCATCGGTATCACGCTTCTTGACGAACGTGGCAACCTTGTGGATCGTCTCCGCTTTGGCAGCACGTCTCAGTTTCCTGATGCTCCACCCTTCACCTTTGATGAGCGCGAAGGGTTGGTCGTCTGCATCGGCCGTGTCTCACCTCACCGCCACATCGAGCCCCTCGAACTCGCGCCCGATTCGCAGGATCAGTCCGATTACTACCGCCAAGTGCAGGAGCCATCCAATGCGCGCATGGGTGAAATTCGTGCCATGCGCCTGGGCTCTTTGCACACTGCCGAGGCCGATCCATTCGCGCTTCCCACCAATTGGGCCGCCTATGACACCGCCGAGGCCATCGTCCTCCGCACCGAAGAGCTTTCCGACCGCATTTCCACCGCATCGCGGCAGGCGATTCTGCAATGGGTGCAAAGTGGCGGCCGACTTGTGCTGGTTGTCGATCAACCTGGTGATCTGTGGCGCACATGGCTTCCCGATGGGATGGCTTCCTTCATCACTCTTGCAGATCCTCAGCGCGTGCCGGTTCCCTCGGTCTGGCAGGATGTCATGTCCAATCCGGATCGTTCTGCTTTCACCTTTGTCACCAGAGCCAACAAAGCGGCGCAGACCACTTCCAACACCCCCAACACTCCCAGCCTGACTCCTCCAGCTCCCACATCGGAATCAGAAACGCCCGCTTCTGATCCCACTCCAGTTCCTGACACGCCCGTTGAGACTTCCGCTGATCCCGAGCCCACGTCCAATCTCGGCGGGCCCAGCTCTATGACCGAGCGGCTCAAGGTGTACAACTCAACCTTCACTCCCGCTGATTCCATTCTTGCTCGTCCTATCACTCTTGCGCCGCAACTAAAAAACAGCGGCTGGACGACTGCCACGCGCATCGACACCTCAATAGTGCGTCCTCCTGGTCCGGCGCACTCAAGCGGCACATCCAAGGAATCTTCAGGTCCAGCCCTCATCGCTCACGGACCCGTCGGCCTTGGGTATGTCACCATTCTCACCGCCGACCCCACGCTTGCCGCCGCGACACCGTCGCCTGAGCCCGCGCGTCGCGTCTGGCTCTCTGCTCTTGAGCCTGCGCTTGCCGATTACCTCTCACTTCCCCTGATCCCAGCCAACGCCCGCCACCAGTGGTGGGGGGGGTGGACTGGTGGCACCAGTGGCAGCAACGACTTTCAATCCCGCGCCATCACCAAGGAACTCAACGCTCTGGCCGATCACCCCGGCAAGAACCTCGATCCTCTCGCCGTTCTCATCGCGCTGTTGGTGTGTGCACTCCTCCTGGCACTGCTGCTGGGTCCTATCGATGGATTGGTGCTGCACGCCAAGCGCAAGCTGCATTTCTCCTGGGCCACCGCACTCTTCTGGATTGTGGTTGTTTCGCTGATTGCCGGATTTGTGCCATATTTCCTGCGAGGCAATCTCCCCACCATGCGCATCACTCATGCCGTCGATGATGTGGTCATCGACTTCGGTGGCAGTGCCGGTTGGCGTACCACTCTCTACGGCCTATTTGCTTCGCACCCCGGCTCGCGACCTCTCATCGCGCCTCCTGACGAGCCAACTTCCGGTGCCGCATTTCGAGGTGTCGCCGTCGGCGAATACTGGAATACGTCCACACCGATCTTCACACCCATCGATCTGGTGCAGAGCAGCACGCTTTCACCCCGCGGCTCAGAAACCTCACTCTGGCCCCTTCCCCTCAGTCAGGGGCAATGGTCTTTCCGCAACGCACTCTCTGTTGGCCCCATCTCTATTGTCGAAGATCGCATGCCCATCCGTGCTCGCGCGATTCGCATCGATGAGCATTCGATTCGAGTTGAAGTTGAGGGGACACCGCTTGCGCCGCCGAGTGTGTGCACCCTGACGTCTGGTGAGTTGCGACATTCAAATCTCACGGCTCTGAGCGACCTTGCAGTTCCAGATCGCCCCGGTGAGCTTTCCTTCCGGGAGATCAAGCCAGTTGCGGATCGCATCCCCGCGTATTCAGATTCCTCAAGTTCCGCAGCGACAGAGCTAAGACGATTTGACCCAACGCGATCAAAAGCGGAAGGACGGGTGTACGGAACAGAAATCGACCTCCCCGGCATTCAGCGCCACGATCTCGCCATCGAATCGCGTCTCGCCACCGGTCGCTGGGCCCTCATTACGCTCACCTGCAAGATCGAAATCCCCTCTGTGCCAGGTGGCGAAAGAGCCCGCGAAATGCACACCCGCACCTATCGCCTCCTCGTCCCCATCGAAGGCAGCGCGACTCCTCTCACCGATTCTGGAGCCACGCCATGATCGAACTGAAGAAGCTCCGCAAGTCTTTTTTCGTCGGCGGCAAGAATTTGCACGCTCTTGATGGCATTGATCTCTCCATCGGCCCCGGTGAAGTCTTCGGTTTCATCGGTCCTAATGGCGCTGGCAAATCCACCACCATGCGCATCCTCTCGGGATTGCTTCGCCAGAATAGTGGCACGGCCACCGTCAACGGTCTCGACACCCTCACCGATGGCGATGCCATCCGCCGCATTATCGGGTATATGCCTGATTTTCTTGGTGTCTATGACGACCTCACCGTTGATGAGTATCTTCAGTTCTTCGCCGCCGCCTTCAAGATCCCCCGCTCTGATCGTCGTCGCATCGTCGATCAGGTTCTCGAACTCACCGATCTCACTTCCAAACGCGCTGCGATGGTCGATTCTCTCTCTCGCGGCATGCAGCAGCGCCTCGGCATAGCCCGCGTCCTCATTCATGATCCCAAAGTCCTGCTTCTTGATGAACCCGCCAGTGGCCTGGACCCTCGCGCCCGCATCGAAATGCGCTCGCTGATCACCGAACTCGGTCGCATGGGAAAGACCATCATGGTCTCCTCACACATCCTCACCGAACTTGGCGAGATGTGCACATCCTTGGGCATGATCGAACGTGGCAAACTGCTCTTTGCCGGTTCTCTGCAGGATGCCTTTGCCCGGGTCCGCGCTGCTGGTGCTGTCCGCGAACGCATCATTGTTGAGATCGAAGCGCCCGCCAATCTCGAAGCGCCCGATACCCGCTCCTTGGCCACTGCCGCGCTGCTTGCCGACAGCCGCGTGCAATCCATCGATAAAGAGCCGCAGCACCCCGGGGCACTCAGCATCGAGCTCACTCCCGGTGAACACGGGCACCACTTTGTCTTTCAGATTCTCGATCGCGCGGGTGTGCAGGTTCGCTCTTTCACGCCCCAGACCCTCAAGCTCGAAGACGCTTTCCTCAAACTCACCACCGGAGCGCTGCAATGACTCGCGCCCGGCGCATCCTCTCTCACTTCAACCCGCTCTCCACCTGCTTCGGACCGGTCTTTGAAAAAGAGGTCTATATCAGTGGCCGCAGAGCCGGCACATACGTCGTCCGGGGACTCGCCGGGCTGGCGCTGCTTGCCGTTCTTGGTATCGCCTGTGGCAGTCTGTACATTACCTATCTCAATCCGGGCTTTGCAGGCGCACTTCCTAATTCCGATTGGGCTGAGACCGCCGGTGGCGGTGCACTTCGCCTGCAGAAACTTCAGTCCACCGCTTCGATCCTCGCGGCAATCCTTGGCTGGTTTGCGTATGTCCTGCTCCTCTTGGTCACGCCGGTGTTTCTGGCCCCCTGCGTGATGGAGGAAGTCCGGCTCCGCACCCTCCCTGCCCTCCTCACCACACCCCTTACCGCCAGCGACATCATTCTGGGAAAGCTCTTTGGCCGTGGCGTGCAGATTCTGATTCTCGCGCTGCTCCCCATTCCCGTTTTGTTGATCGCGCGCACCCTCGGTGGTATTCCCATCGCCGCGATTTTCTCCTTCAGCGCCATCATCTTCGCTTCCGTGCTGCAGATGGCTGCGGTTTCCATTGCCATCTCCGTCATCACGCGCCGCTCCGCCACCGCCATCGTCCTTGCGTATTGCACCTGGGTGGCCGTGAACGCAGTTCCTGCCATCGCCATTACGTACATGTCATTCAAGTTGCAGTGGTTTCGCACTTCCGAAGCCGTCACGATGGCACTCGCTGCTCCAGTTGCCATGGGTGCCACCACCGCGCAGCAACTCCTGGGCGAAACCGTCGCCGGAGGCGATTCTCTCTGGATCATCGCCAGCATCTATCACTTCACGGTCGCATTGCTCATTCTCACCATCTCCATCGCCCTCATGCGCCGCACCATGACGCGCGAAGGCGCGGGTATCTCCGGCTCCACCAGCGAGGCCCCAAAGAAGCAAAAACGCACTTCAAGACCGGCCTCGCAATCCGCCCCTCAACTCGTCTCTGCGGCACCCGCCGGCGATGCACTTGCCGGAGGCGCGATTGCAGCAGATGCAAAGGTGAGCGCGGGTTCACCTCTGCCCGCTGCAACTTCCGTCGAAGTTCCTGTCGAAACACCCGAAGATACTTCTCCGATTGTCACGCCGGATCGCAATCCTCCTGCCATTCGCACGGTCTCGGACGACCCGATTCTTTGGCGCGAGTTGCGCACTCCGATATTCCGTCGCACCTGGCATCGCCGCGCCGCCATTGTCTTGGGTTTGGCTCTGTTTCTGTGGATCACCATCGGCAGCTTGGATGAACCCACCTTCGCCGTGCCGATGGTTCTGGGCATTCTCCTCACCATTGGTTTGCTGCAATCCGGCGTTCTCACCACCGCCGCCATCTCCACCGAGCGCGAAGGGAAGACTTGGGAAACTCTGCTCACCACACCCCTCTCTGGTGGCGAGATCCTCTGGAGCAAGCTCGCCGCAGCCCTCACCAAGATCTGCTGGCCGCTATTCATCGGTCAGGCCTTCGTGCTCGCCTTCGGACTGATCCTCACCCAGACCGCCCACTACTCCATGCTTTTGCATTGGCCCCTCGTCTTTGTCGGTCCCTGCTTCTTTCTCGCCTGCACCGGCACGTTCTTCGGCCTTATCTTCAAGCGTTCCACCGTCGCCGCCGTCTTCAATCTAGGTCTAGCTTTCGCCCTGTGGGCTGTTTTGCCTGTGGTGCTTCTGGTCATCGGTCAGACCTACAACGCAGTCACCAACTACACCGTCAATGGCGATATGGCCGCCCGCATCGCCCTACTCATCAATCCCTACGCCTGGTTCGGCATCAGCATCGATGGTGCGACTTCGCTCGACGGTCGGGTTCGTACTGACTATGACATCATCGATTTTACCCGCGTACCTCTCTTTCTCTTCCTCTTCTGCGAACTCCTTTTCTCGGGTATCTACATCGCCCTGGGCTTTGCCGTGATGCTCGCCGCTCATTGCCTCTTTCCCAAATTCTCCGGCCGCACACCCCCGGAAGGCCCTCCCAGCGTGCAGCCCGCCCCCATTTCTGGCCGATAACTCCTGTATGACGGCTCGCCTTCTGGCGCTGGTCCTCTTGGCTGGCTGCGCTCCCTCCGCGCACGCTCAGGTTGCCCCGCGCCCAGAGCCCGCCGACCGCCGCCCCGAATCCGCCAAGCGACTCGTCGCATCTTTCGATTTCGAGGAGAAAGACACCAACCCCGATCCTGTGCCGCGCTATTGGATCCGTGGTCAAGACGACCCTTCCATCAATCGCTCTCGCCCCGGCTTTCCTAATTGGAACACAGCCGAACTGGATTTCACCGTCGCCTCTGGTGGCATCGGCTCAGTCATCCTTCCCACTCGTGGCGGCTCCACATCCCTCATCCTCGAGCGTGGCGTCATCCCGATCTTTGCCGGCGCCGATTATCAGATCACCGCGCGAACCCGCACTGCGGATCTCAAGTCCGCCCGCGCTGTCATCTCCGCATCCTTCCTCGATGCCGCAGGCCAGCTCATTCCCGGCACCGAGTCCCGCTCGCTCCCAGCGCACACCGACGGCTCGTGGATCAACATCCAACTCGAGGTGCTGGGCAACTCTCCCAAGGCCGCATACCTCCAGCTCGAACTCCTGCTGCTGCAACCCGATCAACTGCCACGCCGCATCGGCGACATCGTTCCTCGCGCTGATGTCAAGGGCGCCGCGTGGTTTGATGACATCAAAGTCCTGCAACTCCCGCGAATTGAGCTCACCTCCACGGCCCCCGGCAATTGCTTTGTGGGCACGAATCGCCCCACGCTCACCGCCTCGGTTCGCGACCTCACTGGCGAAGATATCGACGTTCACTTCAACATCTTTGATGCAGCCGGTCGCGTCGTTGCCACCTCTCAAGGGCGATTGGAAAGTGGCCGCTCCTCCATCGACTTCACACCTTCACTTCCCGCCTTTGGCTGGTACAGCGCAGATGTCGGCATATTCAGCGGCACCCAGCGCGTCGGCTTTGCCCAGGTTGGTCTGGTATGGGTGCCCGCGCTTCCTCAGCGCCGAGACCCCACCGGCATCCGCGCCGCCGCGGATGCACCCAGGGAATCACGCTTCGGCCTGCTTCTGCACGACATTCCACCCGTTGTCGCATCGCAACTCGCCTCAGTCCTTCGCGCAGCCCGCAGTGGCAGCGTCGTCCTCCCCGCGTGGACTGACGACCTCACCGCCGCCGACATTCCTTCGCGTATCGCGTATCTGGGCACCCCGATCACACAACTCCTCACCACGAACACCTCCATTTCTCTCTCGCTTCCCGTCGTTCCCGCCGATCTGGCGCGTGCCGCCAAAGTCGATGCCGATGATGTTTACGGCCTCTTTTCCCGTCCGGATTCGCAATGGGCCGCTTGGATCGATCCCTTCCTCGATCGCTTCGGCCAGCGCATCACCCGCTGGCAGATCGGCAGCACACACAGCAATCCGCGGCTCATTTCTTCAGATCTCACCCGCATCACCAACACACTCTCCTCCTATCTCTCGCGCCTGGTTCCCGGGCCCACCACCGTGTTGGCCTGGCCCGAAGAGATGGTCGGCCCGACACTCCCTGCCTCCGTCTCGCTGTTGGTGCGCACGCCTCACAACGCCCCCAGTCAGGCCATGCCCGGCGTCTTACCCAGCACCGTGCCAGATGCCGCGTGTCTGGTCAATTCCGGCCACCCCGATGCCGCGCCCTTGGATCGCGCTGCCGAGCTCGCGCGGCGGATGGTCGAACTCTGGATCGCCTCTCACCCCGCAGGCCAAGGCCTCTCCGCATCGCGCACAGATTACACCTTTTACCTGCCCCAGCCTTGGATTCTCGCCGGACCTCGTCGTCCCCAGCTTAGCCCGACCATCGAGTTGGCCGTGTGGCGCACCATGGCTGATCGCCTCTCCGGCCGCCGCGTCATCGGCACGTTCCCTGCTGGCGATGGCATCACCTGCTACATCCTCGCTCCCGATGCTTCGCGCCCCGATCAAGACACACCCCGCACCGCAGCACTCGTCCTCTGGGCTGATGCTCCCCTTTCCTCCACCTTCGCCTGCTCCACTTCGCTCGGCCAGGGTCGCATCACTTTCACCGATCTCTTTGGCAACACTGTCGATGCGCACCCCGATCCTGATGCCGACCCCGAACTGCTTTCGCAACCCACACCACCTATCCGGCTTCCCGTCTCTCGCGCGCCACTCTTCATCGAAGGGATCGATCTCGATCTGGTGCGATTCATCTCGTCAGTGCGCATCGATCCGCGTGAATTGACTTCCAGCGGTCGTGCCAATCAGCACGCTATCCGCTTTGAGAATCCCTGGCGAGGCGGGCTCTCTGCCAAGGTCACCATCGTGCAGCCAGGTGCTGCCCGCACTCTTGGCGGCGCGCTGGATCGCTCGTGGACCATCACCCCTCGCATTTCCCAGGTCACCGTCCCTGCCTCGTCCCCAGCCAGCATCCCATTCACCATCGGCTTTGGCTCTGGGGAAGAGGCCGGACCTCGCCCCTTCATCGCCGATTTTGATCTGATTGCCGAACGCCAGTACGGCCGCATCCGCGTCCGCAGCGAAATCGAGATTGCCCTGCAAGGGCTGGCACTTGATGTCGTCGCGCGTCGCATCAAGGTCTCTGGTGGCGAAGACATCATCATCGAAGCCACACTCACCAACACCGGCTCCGACGTCATCAACGCTGAGGTCACCACCTTCATGCCCGGCGAACCTCGCGAACGCCGCACCATTGCCGGGCTGCAATCTGGCGCTCAATCGATTCGCCGCTTCGTCTTTCGCGACACCAAGCGTGCCTTCATCGGAAAAAAGGTCGTCGTCACCGTCAACGAACCAGCTCGCGGCGGGCGCATCAGCCGCTCCGTCGAATTGCCGTAACCTCATTGCAAACCAAGCACAAAGATCGAGTATCCCGGTTCCGCCGGTGGAATCTCATTCCCTTCTTCATCCACACTCGCCAGCACACGCAACCCCGCCTTCTCGACCACGCGCATCCACTCCTGCAGGTTGTAGCTCAACAGTTCATAGCGGTCATCTACATCCCAGGTCTTGGCGTCCTTTCCTCGCCCTTCTGTCATCTGCAAGTGACTCAGCACCTGCTCCATTCGCGATCGTGCGGTGCTTCCTCCCGTGGCAGGCAAGTACTGCACCGTCTGCAAGACCTTCAACCCTTGCTCCGATCCCTTCCACACATCCTCGGTCGGCACTTCCACCCCGTACCAACTCAAGCTCAGCCCCACCACATAAACGCCTCCCGGCTTCAACGCCCGCTTCACACCCTTCAAGTGTGACACCATCGCGGCATCATTCTTGACATGTCGAATCGTGTTGATGAGATTGAATGAAAAATCGACACTCCCCGGCTTCACCACCTTCTCTAACTTGGTCATATCTCCCTTGAGCAGCGACACTTTCTGCTTCTCTCCGCCCTTCATCGCCGCGCGGCCAAACTCCATGAGTTCATCGGCTAGATCCACACCTATGCCCTTGGTGGCACACCCCAATTGCGCCGCCACACGCAGATACCTTCCGGTGCCGCACGCTGGCTCCATCCACACACCCTTGGGTCGCGCTTTACCACCAACAAACTTCCTCGCAATCCGCGCCAATCCCCGCACTTCCTTCCCAGTCCCCTTCCAATGCAGCACCTCATACGCCAGGGGCATCGCATACAGCCGGGCCTGACCCTTGTTCCCGCTTGATTCGTTCTCTGCTGCCTTCTTTGCCATGAACATCATTCCTTTGAGAGTGCTCCATCATTGTCTCGTCCCGATACCCTCTCTCCATCATGCGCCACGCAATTTCCGCAGTTTCAGCCATCTCCCTCCTTTCTTCGTTCACCCTCGCCGACGGCGCGACCTTTTCCATCACCTTTCCCGTCGCGGCACGATCCGCGCCCGTCACCGCCACCGATCACGCCCGCTGCATCATCACCCTCATCGCGGATTCCTCCCCCCTCTTCCGTCGCGGCAAGCCCATCGATGGCCCCTTCTGGGAAGACGGCCAACCTGCCTACGGCTTCGATGTGTCCACACTGGCTCCCGACACTCCTTTTCCCATGCCCGAGGATGCTCAGTTCTTCGGCTCTCGAGCTGCGGCACTCCCCCCCGGTAACTACATCGCCCAGGCGCGCCTCGTCATCAATCGTCACAACAGCAACTGGCGTCGTGCCCCCGGTTCCCTCTATTCTGAAGTCGTTTCTTTCACCATCGCCAAAGACTCCGCTGTCACTGTCACGCTTCCTCTGACCAAGGTCGTCACAGTTACTCCCGACACCGACACAGATCGCATCAAGTTCATCTCGATTCCTTCATCTCTCCTCTCCAACTTCCATCAGCGACCGATCAACATCCGCTGTTCCGTCGTTCTCCCCATCGACTACAACCCCGAGCGTTCTTATGCCGCTCTCTACCACGTCCCCGGTTTCGGAGGCGATCATCGCGAGGCCCGCCGCGTGGCTTCTTCCTCAGCCGCTGCGCCCGAGGGCACGCCCCAGCACACTCTGGCACGTAATCTCTTCGAGATCACTCTCGACCCCGAATCCGCCAACGGTCACACACTCTTTGCCGATTCAGCAAACAACGGCCCCGTCGGCAAAGCCCTCATCACCGAACTCATCCCCGAACTCCATCGCCGCTTCCCCGCTCTGAAATCCACTCCCGCCGCTCGCCTCCTTCGCGGTCACTCTTCCGGCGGCTGGTCCACTCTCTGGCTTGCGACCGAATACCCCGAGACCTTCGGTGCCTGCTGGTCATCCTCTCCCGATCCCGTAGATTTCCGCCGCTTTCAACTCACTGACATCTACGCCGACTCCTCTCTCTTCACCATCTCACTTCCCGCCCACGACTCCATCGCTGCGGATTCTCCCCTCCTCCGTTTCCTTCAGCCCGCGGCACTCTTGCCCGACACTTCACCTCCGGAAATCTGTTCCTATCGACGCATAAGCCGCAGTGAGCGCAAGACCATTCCCGTCATGTCTGCGCGGCGCGAGAATCTCCAGGAAGAACTCCTCGGTCCCTCCAACACCAGCGGTCAACAGTGGGATTCGTGGTACGCCGTCTTTGGCCCCAAGGGCTCCGATGGCAACCCCGCCGCGCTCATCGATGCGCAGACGGGCGAGATCAACCCCTCTATTGCCGCTCAGTATCGCACCTACGACATCGCCGACCGCTTACGCAAAGATCCTGCCAGATATGGCCCCATCTTTCAGCAGCGCATCCGCCTGGCAGTGGGGGATCAGGACAACTTCTGGCTCAATGAGGCCGTCGCGCTTCTCAAGCCAGAGGTGGACAAACTCAACTTTCTGGTTCTGCCCGAAGGTCAACATGGCTACATCGAGATCATTCCCGGTGCAGATCACGGCACCATCTACACCAGCAGCACGCTGAGCAATTTCCCGGCTCAGATGCTCGATCACCTGACTCGCAATCAGTTGATTCCTCAGACTCCACCCAGATAACTACGTCCCAGAATCAGGTGATTCTCGACCTTTCCCCTGTGAATCTGCATCGCGCATGCGGCTTGCACAGCCTGTTCCCTGCCCGTGCACCCATACCCGTCGGGTCCGATTTCTCGTCTCCGGTGATCATGTCGATATTCACAGCATGATTCCTTTCACTGGCTGCGCCAACGTGGAAGAGACCCCCGCCGACAACCGTCGCCGCAGCGGTCGTCTCAAGGTCGCTGAGGTCGTCACCGAGCACGGTGCCGTGCAGGACCTCTCTGCCACTGGCATGCGCATCCGCATGGGTTGAAAGACTCCCAAGGTCGATTCGGTCCACACGTTCCTCATCACCAACGACGATGTCCGTTTCCTTGTCTCAGGTCGCGTCACTCGCATCATCAGGACCGGTTTCTTCTCACGCGAGATTGGCATCGAGTTCGTCGGCATGGATGAATCCGCTCGCGAAGGACTCGCCAACATCGTTCGCAACACCATGAACTCAGAAGTGCTGCGCTTCAACAAGGCCGCCTGAACCCGACATCGTGTTCCTCGCGTCAGTACACTCCTGGGGTGCGTTGCCTCCTCGCCTGCATTCCGTTGGCCTTCACATTCGTACTTTCTGGCTGCGCGACGCCTCGTCCTCTTGATTCCACGCTTATCACGGATGCACGCTGGCGCAGCGTCATCGACGCCTACACCACCGCGATCAACACCACGCGCTCCGACCCATATTGGCACCACCATTGGCTCGGGAACGCCGCAGTTCTCAACCAGGGTCCGCCCCACAAAGGCCTCTGTTGGCAATGGCGCGATCACCTCGATGTCATGCTCGCTCCTGCTCTCGCATCCGCTCGCCTCACCGCTCGAGGTATTCACACGCGCCGAGGCACGCGCATGGAGCACAACGCCCTCATCATCTTCGACCCAGCCACGATAACGGATTCTGCACTCCTCACAGCGCCCGCTCCCAACCCAGATTCCCCGCCAATCGCCCTCGTATTTGATCCTTGGTTTTGCGGCGAGCCCGCCATCTACAGCGTCCCCGATTGGTCGAAACTTTCCTTCGATGGCCACCCCGTCGGCATCGACTCGCGTCCATTCCCCGTTGGGCAAGTGTCTCCTCCGACTCGCCGCGACACGTCACCCGCCTGGTAAGTCGATCACGTGACTCGTGAAACACTCGTCTTCGACCCGTTGCGGCTTTCGCTTCCTTCTTTCAACTTTCTACTTTTACACTCCCACACCTCCCACGCAAATGCTTCGGTGAATCCCGCCCGCAAGAGGTTGTTTGTGCTCGTCATCTCCGCCGTCACTGTCTCTGCGATGCACCACTTCAGTCCCAGTTCCATCGCCCGCCTCACGCGCATCCGGATTAATGCACTCTGACACCCGCGCTTCCGCCATTGCGGATGTGTGCCAGCCCAACCCACATTCGCACAATTCTCAGTCGGAATCAGTGCAGCCATGGCCGCCGGTTCCTCTTCCACCCAGGCACCGAATAATTCCGCAAGGCCCCGATCCGCCAGAATCGCCGCCACTTTCACCCCGCCTTCCGAATACCACGGAGCGATGTGCTTCAGAAACGCCCCGCGCTCGGCACCTTCAAGTCGCCGCGTCTCCACTGCGTTCGCATGCGCGTCACACGCGAGTTCTTCCACGCTTCGCGCCAGCACCGGATACGTCACCCGCGGCACGCGTTTCGCGCCATGTGTGCTCAATGCCTCTTCGGTTCCCGCGTCGCTCGCAGACGGCCCGAACCACATGAATGCCCGCGGCAATCCCTCACGCTCAAAGATGCTCACAGCGTGCTCAACGTCCGCGGCAGTCACGGTGCGCCCCGGTGCATACCAGCATGCCGCGTTCTTGTTGGTTGAGGCAAACTCCTCGTCGCGGCTTGGCGGGTGCAGGGTCAGAAAGCCGCCGGGAATATCCAGCAGCAGCGCGTCAGCCCGCAGTGGCACAACTCGGCGCCGCAAGGCGTCGATCGCCGCGGCACAGTCTCGAATCAGCTACGCATTCTGTTTCATCTGATGAGTCTACAACCCGGATCTTCACTCATCTCCGCCTTGGCCTGATCCGATCTTGTACGCCGAGGGCACCGCCAACACGCCCCAGAGCACATCCCAGAATGAAAAACTCGCGATGAATCCTTCGGCAGTGGCGTCTGCGCTCGCGTGCTTTACGAACTCCTTCATGTTCGCTTCGAGCGCCTTGTAATAGACTGACTTCTGCTCATCGCTCATCGCACTCCAGCGTTCTTCAGCATCCTTCCATAGAGCTGGCGGATAGTGATGCGGCTCTTCAGCACTCTCGGCGTCATATCCCTCCGGCCACTTCAGCGTCTTGCCTTCTCTGGTGTATTCCTCCACCAGTTGATCCGCGACATACAGCTTCGTGTAATCCTCAGTAATCACAAAGTCGCGTTGAAACTGCGCGGTGTCTTTGCTCACATATGTCTGAACCACTGCATATTTGCCACCGGCAATCGATGCGAGCGCAATGAACGCCGCGATCACACCGCACAGCGGACTCTGAATATCTCTTGCCCCCAGCATCATTCCGGCACCCGCCATTGCGCCCACTGCCCATGCGATGATGCCGACCTCAGAATTCGTAAAGTACACGATCAATGCCCACAAGGTCGCACCGATCGCTCCGCCAATCACCGCGCCGATAATGCCTTTGATCACAAATCACCGCCCACGGAGTGGCAGGTTAACAGATTCCGCATCCTGCGTCAATTCATTTGTGATTCACAAGGAAATTATCACGACATGCAGCTTTGCAGTATCAGACAAGCATCTCAATGTGATCACATGCGAGCAATGTCATGCTTCTGATTCTTGCTCTTTCCTGCGGTTGTACTTTCCATCATAACATCTCTTGTGATGCTTGAGTCCCCTTCCCAATCCCGCCTCATCATCTCCGCCATCGAGGCCGAGTTCCGTCGCTATCGCACTCTTGCCGAGGGGGCCATCCATCAACTCGATTTCACCCAGCTCCGCACATCGCTCGATCCTCAGACCAATTCCATCGCCATCATCATGAAGCATCTGGGCGGCAACTTCCGCTCCCGCTGGACGGATCCCCTGACCACTGATGGCGAAAAGCCCTGGCGCAACCGCGATCAGGAGTTCATCGACGATTTCGCCGATCTGCCCGCTCTGCTTTCTGCCTGGAATGGCGGCTGGGACACCCTCTTCGCCACCCTCGCCACCTTCACCGATGCCGACCTGAGTCGCACTCTCACCATCCGTGGCGAGTTGCACACCCTCTCCCTCGCCCTGCAACGCTCCGTCACGCACGCCGCGTATCACTGCGGCCAGATCGTGCAGACCGCGCGCATCCTCGCCTCCCGCGGCAATCAGCCATGGCGCACCCTCACCGTTCCCCGCGGCGGTTCGCAAACCTACAACCAATCCCTCGGCTTCGATCCATCGAAGTCATGACTCTGTCGCGGCGTTCCCGATCGCCATTCATCTCTCAGATGCCAACAATCATTCATGCCACATCGACGGCTGACGCCCACCGAACTCACTACTGCGAACACCCTGCTGACGGAGATTCGTGCCAAGATTGCGACGGCAGCATCCGGCGATGAAGCGCTCTTTTGGGCACTGCGCCGCAAGATATTCAAAGAACTGATGCACGATGAACGCGGCCAACCGATGGCGCGGCAGGCCTTGAAGGAAGCCAAGCGTCACGCCCAAGGCGGCCTGTGCGTGGTCTGCCAAGAGCAACTTCCTGAAAAGAACAGTGTCCTTGATCGCTTGGAAGCCATGAAGGGCTACACGGTCGAGAATACACGCCTGCTGTGTCCCTCATGCGACACTCGACTTCAGGAAGCAAAGGTCTATTCCTAGTTCATAAACCACGCGAACCGTTCGCCAGTCCGTACAAGCAATGGCCTATTCGTCTCACTTCCCATGCGCCTCGATCGTCACACCAGACTTTCTAACCGCGCCCTTCTCGACAGGTGCCTCATAATTCTTGCCGCTGAGTTCCACGATCTTCTTGCGGGCTGCCGCCAACTGCTCGCCTGTCTTCTCAAACTGTGCGGCATCACGCTTGGTCTGGAAGATCAGTTCGCCGTTCGGTTCCTTCATCTGCCATGAGCCAAAGCGGTCACGCAGCAGCGTGAATCGCTCTTTGGCGGCTTTTAGTGCCTCGCCATAGGCGTCACACTCTGCCTGCCGCGCCTTCAGCGACTCGCCGCGACGGATGGCAAACTGCTGCATTTCACCCGCCAGCCGCTTCTGTTCGCAACCTTCTGCAAGCAAGAGGTCGCTGAAGGTCTTGTCCGCTGCCGTGAGGTACATTCCCAGAGCTTCCTGCGTGCGGATCGCGCTCCCCAGATCGCTGATGCGCTGATTCAATTGCTCGCGCTTCCGCGCGGTCTTGGTGTCGTCGCCCCCGGAACGCTCATACACGCGCTGGGCCTGCTCAAACTGTGCGACCAGTTCTCCCAGCGTCTTGTCAAAGCGTATCTGCGCCAGAGTTCCCGCCGTCACGAGCGAGCTTCCATCATCCTTTTTTCCCGAATCCGAAGTGCCTGAAAGCGAGGCCTTTCCTGCAGCGTTTGCCACCGCGGAGAGCGTCTTGTTCGCGCGATCCACATCCACCGCGCCATTGGTCAGTCGCGACGCCTCCGCCGCCGCGGCTGCCGCGATCGAGGGCGTGAACACGCGCGGCGCAGCGAGGGCCAACAGCACCAACGAGAATGCCAAGCTTGATGCCACCTTGGAGCGATTACAGATCAGGAAGCAGATGAACGAAACCGCGAGCGCCCACACCAGCAGCACGGCCATGCTGATGCCCAGTTTCACCGGCGCGATGCCCGCTTCGGTCTGAGCCGGACCCGGAAAGAGAACTACAAGCGCAATGGCAGAAAGCGCCGGCAGAGCACACCATTGAGACAGAGCAAATCGAGGCCGCTCATTGCTCTCGGCTGCCGGCAATCCAAGGTTGGGCCGCCCCTGCGACCCCGTACCTTCGGTGCTTTCGGTGCCTTCGCTGCCTGCATCCTTGAACATGTGACTCATGTCTCGACCCATCGCGACCTCCAGACCAAACAGGTACTGGATCATCGACAGGATCAGGAATCTACTGGCCCCGCATCGCTTCATCCCCCCGGCTCAGGGTGACCGCGTGGGGCGATCAGGCAGCGTGTGCCGTCTGTACCGGCTCAGCAAATTCTTGTGCCAAACTCGCCAATCTCAAAGAAATGCACTCGCTCCATGTCAAAGTGCAGGTGAATCGAAAGTCGGGGCGTCAATCCATCGCGGGCCGGAATCCGCGCCACCAACCGCTCATGCTTGGGCGTGCCGCACATCACGTCTACAGATTCACCCAGTGGCTCCACAACCCGGATCGGCACCTTCCACGTGCGCCCTGCCATTGGCTCCTGCGCCTCGGTCAGCATCTGAGGCCGCACACCCATCACCACCGACTTGCCAACATGGCTGAGCAGCGCACCGGTTCGCGCCTGCGGCACCGATAGCTCGTACGCCCGCCCTTCCGCGTCGTTGGATCCTTCGACAAAGACAAACGCATCACCGGCCTTTCGCAAGGTTCCTTCCAGAAAATTCATCGGTGGTGTGCCAATGAAAGAAGCCACAAAACGATTCACCGGATGGCGATACACCTCCAGCGATGGCCCTGCCTGCTGAATGATGCCGCGGCTCATCACCACGATCCGATCACCCAGAGTCATCGCCTCTTCCTGGTCGTGGGTGACGTAAATCGTGGTGGTTTTCAGGCGTTGGTGCAGGGCTTTGAGTTCTGCCCGGGTGGTGACCCTCAACTTGGCGTCAAGGTTCGACAAGGGCTCATCAAAGAGAAACGCCTTGGGCTCGCGCACGATGGCGCGGCCGACGGCGACGCGTTGTCGCTGCCCACCGGAAAGTTGCGCTGGCTTGCGATCCAGAAGTTGTTCCAACTCCAGAATCTTGGCTGCCTCGCTGACGCGCTTTTGAATCTCTGCCTTCGGCACTTTGCGCAGTTCCAGAGCAAAGGCCATGTTCTTGAAGACTGTCATGTGTGGATACAGGGCGTAGTTCTGAAAGACCATGGCGATGTCACGGTCTTTGGGGTGCACGTCATTCACGATTCGATCACCGATGCTGATCGTGCCACCATCCACACCCTCGAGACCCGCCACCATCCGCAGCGTGGTGGATTTGCCACACCCCGAAGGCCCGACAAGCACGATGAACTCACCGTCGGCGATATCTAGCGAGATGTTCTTGACGGCTTCGTAGCCGTTGTCATACACCTTGCGGACGTCTTTGAGTACCACTTTGGCCATGCTCTAAGGTTAGCCGAATGCCGCGCAACGACACGGCCCGCGGCATATGCCACGGGCCGTATCAACCCCAGGAAAGATCGTGGCGCGTCGGCCGTGTTTCAACCCCTGAAACACTGCCACGCGAAGTGAGTCGCTTATGAACCAGTTGGACGCATGGGCGTGGCCCGTCCGAAGGCGCTGTTGGCCCGGGGCTGGGTCGGTGCCGCGACGGGCTGGCCGGGCCGTGCCGGGCTGGAGGGAATCGGCTGGGCCACCGGTGCGGCGGCGGGCTCAGGACTTTCGCGCCGCGAACGCAACTCGTCGATGTTGCGCTCGAGCTTGCCCAGAATGTTCTTGACCTGATCGAATGACTTCTCGGACGGACGCATGAAGAACCTCCGGCGTTAGCCGCAGGGTGTATCGACGCCGCCCTTTGCGGACTTGGCCCAGCCGAGGCCAGAGAGTCGATTTTTCCGGAATCAATACCGGTTGTGCGGCCTAGGCAAGGGGTAGGTGACCCGTACCTTGCTCATGGTGCCGGCTTAGGTGCAGGCGCGGGAGCTTCTTCGATAGGGGGCAGGCCGTCCCACTTGACAAAGTCCGCGACATCCGCATCGGTGGGTGCTGAAGAGTCCCAAGCCGCCTGATAGAGAGCGGCAAGAAACGCCGAGGCATCGGTCATGCGCTCGATCACGAGGCGATATCCATTCACGCCTTCGAGTTCGCCGGCTTTCTGCATGCGATAGAGCTCGGGCACAAACTCGTGCGAGCGATAGATGTAGAGGAGGACATCCTGCCAGGGTTCTTTGGCATTGAGTTCGGCCGGTGGCGGCACGTTATCCTTCAACTGGTCATATCCGATGTTGTGATGCTTGATCAGACCGCCATCGATGTATGCGTGAAACTTGCGATCTGTGGTATACCCCTCTGGGTTCTCCCCGATCCAGCCGTTGAAGTGCTTGGTCGTGTGCAGGGGTTGCGCGGCATCGCCGACAAAGTGGGCGATCAGCCCCATCTGCACGATGATCTGGGCTTTCGTCAAGTCGATCTGATCCTGACGACGCGGCTCGTTGAGTGCTTCGAGAATCCGCAGGGTCTGAAACATGCATCGCAGTTTGGCATAATTCTCGACGATCGCGTGCGGCAGAAAGCCGGGATACTCAAGAGTCTTGGCGACATCGGCAAGGGGATTGACAGGGCGGCCCTCAAACTTATCGCCGGCAGCGATGCGGCCTCTCACCAGCTGGCCGACGTATTCGTGCCGCAAAGGGGAGATGGAGTTGATATCCAGGCCGTACGGAGTGAGGTCTTCGATATCCAAGTAGTGATCGACGTCGTTCAGGTGCTTGAGCTGCGCCATCTTCATGGAGCGATAACGATCCGGGACGGTGGAGCCATCAGCGATCTGGTTGCGGATGTTTCCTTCCAGCAGAAAGCGGGGAAGATCGCTGGTCTGAGTGAAGCGATCCAGTGCGATGGTGGTGATGAGGCGGTGGCCGACGGCATCCCAAGCGTGTGCAGTGGAAGAAAGTGATGCGATGAAGAGTGATGCGGTGGCGATGAATGCGCTGGCGGTGAATGCGGAGGAGCGGGCAAGGATGGAGCGGATGGAGTGCAGCATGCGCTGAGGGTATGGAGTGAGAGTCAGTCATGGCGGCACTCAACGCAGCGAGTGGAGGATTTCCGACTCGTTCGTTGGATTCATGATTTGTCCAAGAGCAAAGGTCATGAGGGATGCCACGACCGACACCGCCTCGGCACAGTGACTCGTGACGCGGATTGCCCCTTGAGCTTTAAAGAGGTGACAAGGCCGCGGCGCGCTTTGTGATAATCTCTCAGGATGGACTGGTCTCTCGTGGTCGACAATCTGCTTTCGCCGCCGATTCTCTTCTTTGTGCTTGGCTTGGGCGCGGGGATACTGCGCTCGGACTTGGCGATTCCTGAGGCGGTGACCAAGCTCCTTTCTCTCTACCTGATGTGGGCGATCGGCATCAAGGGTGGCATCAAGATCCGCGAGGCGGGTGTGAACCCGGAAGCGATGTGGTCACTGGGCCTGGCGATGCTGTTGGCCGTGGTAGTGCCAGCGTATGTATATGCGATACTCCGCAAACGTCTCGATACGGATAATGCCGCGGCGTTGTGCGCGGTGTATGGATCGGTGTCGGCGGTGACGTTTCTGACGGCTTCGGCTTTCCTGCAGCGATCGGGGATCGAGTTTGGTGGGCACATGGTGGCTGCGCTGGCGCTGATGGAGTCGCCAGCAATTCTGATGGCGGTGGCCCTGTCGAGGCGTGGGCACGCTAAGGACAAGGGCACGCTCCCTTCGATGGCTGAGTCGTTGAAAGAAGCCGCGTTGAATGGGCCGGTGGTGCTCCTCACCGGGAGCATGCTGATCGGGTTCATCATCGGCAAGCCCGGGCACGAATTGCTCAAACCCTTGTATGTTGATCTTTTTCAGGGCGTGCTGACGTTCTTTCTGCTCGAACTGGGATTGGTGGCAGCGAAGCGCTGGCGTGTGTTGAAAGTGGTGGGGGCGCCGATGATCGGATTCGCGATTGCGGTGCCACTGGTGAATGCATGCATAGCTCTGGCTTTGGCAAAGCTGTCCAATTTGACGGCGGGAAACGCGTATCTGCTGACGGTGCTGGCGGCGTCCGCTTCGTACATCGCGGCACCTGCGGCACTGAGACAGGCGATTCCGAGGGCGAGTGCTGGGCTGTACGTGCCGCTGGCGCTTGCGGTGACATTTCCGTTCAACATTGCTGTCGGCCTGCCGCTTTACTGGGCGGCGGTGACGTGGCTTTGGAGGTGAGTCTGTGAACGTGACAAAACGATTCGACGGTCAGACATACTGATACGTCACAGTCGCCTCAACTTCAGGATGCAGTGATGCCTTGACGGGGCAGCCGTTGCCGACGGCTTCGAGTCGGGGGCGCATGTCAGGGGCGACGGAAGCGGGGACATTGACAATGACGGGGACGCGACCGATGCGGCGGGGGGAGGCGCTCATGTGCTTTTCGACACTGGCGGTGATGCCGGTGAGATCGACGCCGTTGCGCTCGGCCCACATGGCCATGGTGGTCACGATACAAGAAGCGAGCCCCGCGGCGACAAGATCTGTGGGGCTGAACGCAGAGGCATCGCCGCCGATATCACGTGGAGCATCGGTGCGGAGCGTCGCGCCTTCGGGGTGCTTGAGGTCGCACTTCTTATTGCCGGCGTAGCTGACTGAAATTGTGACCATTTGTTTTCCAGAAGAAGAGTTCAACACGGAGGCACAGAGACGCAGAGGCTGATCGCAGGAATGCCAGGAAGAAGAAAGTAGAAACAGAAAAGGCCGAGACAGCAGGCAGAATGCCATATCTCAATTCTGAAATTTCAAAATTCAGATCTCAGATTTCTACTTCACATCACACCGGTGTTTCAGCGGCGGTAGGCGGAAGCCACCTTGGTGACGGCAGCGACGATGTTGGACAGATGGGCTTCGGAGAGGTCGTGGTGCATGGGGAGAGCCAGAACCTGCTGGGCGAGTGAGAAGGCGATGGGAGTGTCGTTCTTGTCGAAGCGCGAGAGGGCGGGCTGCTGGGGGAGCGAGCGCGGGTAGTGCACGGCGGAGGGAACGCCTTCGGCCATGAGGGCCTTGGCGAATTGATCGCGGGAGACCGTGAAGCGTGCGGGATCGATCTTGATGACGTAGAGGTGGTAGACGCCCTTGGTGCCGGGGGTTTGCTCAAATGGAGTGATGCCAGCAACATCCTTGAACGCGGCATCGAGGCGAACAGCGTTCTTTTGACGTTGCGAAGTCTGGGCCTCCAGGCGATCGAGCTTGGAGCAGCCGATAGCGCCGGTGATGTCGTTCATGCGGTAGTTGTATCCGACGCTCTCATGAAGGTACTTGTCAGTCTCTCCGTGAGAGCGGAGGAGCTTGATGCTGCGGGCCAGGGCATCATCGTTGCAGGAGATGAGGCCACCTTCGCCGGTGCCCAGGTTCTTGGTGGCGTAGAAGGAATACGTGACGGCATCGCCGAACGCGCCGATGGGCTTGTCTTTGTACTGGGCAAGGTGGGATTGAGCCGCGTCGTAGACCACCTTGAGGTTGTGGGCTTTGGCAAGGGCCTGAATGCCGTCGATATCCACGACCAGGCCGTAGAGGTGGGTGGCGGCGATGCCCTTGGTCTTCTTAGTGATCTTCTTGGAGGCATCGGCGACATCGAACTGAGCGGTGCCGGGGATGGCATCGACAAAGACGGGAACGCAGCCACGGGCGACGACCATGGAGACGGTGGCGATGTATGACCATGCGGGGACGAGGATCTCGTCGCCGGGGGCGAAGAGGGGCTCGTAAGCGAGTTGGAGGGCGCAGGTGCCGTTGGCACAGGTCATGGCGTGTTTGGCGCCGGTCATGGCGCCGAAGCGACGCTCGAGTTCATCGCACTTGGTGGCGGCGCGGAGCATTCCGGAGTGGAGCACGCGCACGGCAGCGCCGATGTCGGCATCGGACAGCCCCGTGGACATGAAGGGGATTGTGGTCTTGGAGATCGGGGTGCCGCCATCGATGGCCAGGCGGTTATCTGCGGCGGGAGCGGGGACTGAAATGGGGGCGTGAGGAGCGGTTGCAGTGGCCAAAGTGAACCTCCGTGTAATGAGAGCGATTCTAGAGGACAAGTTGAAAGTGGAAAGGTGAAAGTTGAAAGCTGGCGGAGAAGTTGATCGGATGATGTTCGGGTAAGTGTGGATTCAAGAGCAAGCAACAGGGTGGGGGAGGTGTTCGTATAGTCACTCTGCATGAAGTGCATCTCACGAGCAGTAGCGGTGTGCGGCGTTGCCGCGGTTGTCGGTTTTGCCGCGCCCAGCCAAGGGCGGGTGTGGTTATCCGGTCCTGCGGGCACGGAGTCAAGCCCGGGCGTCGGCGCACAGATGATGAAGGCAGTGGACCTGTTTGCCGGGCACAAGACGTTCACGCGTCCAAACCGGGATGCCCAGATGGGTTTCAGTGTGCCGCAACGCGTGCTGGAGGTGATCGGTAGGAGCGGCATGCGGGTGAAGAAGGATGATTTGATCGTGCGTGGCGATGATGTAGAGGCCGCGGCGGTGTTGAAGTTGCAGGAAGTGCGAGCCAAGAGCAAGGCGACGGTGGACAAGGCCAAGGCAAGCATGGACCTGACAAAGTTGGAGTATGACAAGACTCAGCAGGCGAGCAGCGGTGGTGGTGCAAATCCGCAGGAGTTGGATCGTGCGCGGCTGAGCTTTGAAGCGGCAAAGGCGGACTACGCCGCGGCGGTGGTGCAGCAGGAGCAGGAGGAGTTAAGCGTTGACCGATTGAGGGCGAGCGTGGAGCGATATCGCCTGCGTGCCCCGTTTGACGGGATCGTGGACTTTGTGAAGGTTGATCCCGGGCAATCGACGACGGAGAACGAGAAGATCGCGCGAGTGGTGAATCTCTCCCCGATCTGGATTGATGTGCCCGCGCCGACGGATGAGACGATTCGCCTGGGGAGCAAGGTGGGGGACAAGGCGTGGGTGCTTGTGGAGATGTCTGGTGTGCCCAAGGTGCTGGAAGGGAAAGTGATTGAGGTGGCACCAACGGGTGATGCGAGCAGCCGCACAAGGCAGTTGCGGTTGGAGGTTGCCAATCCGGATAAGCCGGATGGAAGTCCAGGCGACGTGGTGGCCGGGGAGCCGGCGTGGGTGCGTTTGAGTGCACCGACTGAGGCGTTTTCCAAGCAGTTTGGTGGCGTGGCGACGGCTGGAGGGTTGCGCAAGTGATTGATATGTCGAGTGTCAAGGCCACGGGGTGGCAGCGTGTGGTGGCAGAACTGGCCGCGCCGGTAAGTGATGACCGGACATTTCTGGCCCGGCTCTTGTCGATTTTGGGGCAGGTGTCAAGCGCCAAGCAGGCGGTGCTTTTTGGCTTGAATGTGAAGCCGAACGATGCGGTGGAAGGTGGCGCGGCGGGATCGGCCCCTTCGACGATCATTGAGCATCGTGCCGCGATGATCTGGGTGGCCGGTGGCGCGACGACGCCCGGCGGCCTGGACACGCAGGTGAATGATGAATCGAGCATTGAGTTTCTCAGCGATGTGAAGGGCGCCGCGCGGAATGTGACCGCGTCGCGGGCTCTGGGTGTTTTCGGGATCGAGAAATCGGACCTGATGTATGCCGAGCAGCAGGGGACGGTGGTTGCGATTCCGATCATGGGCGGCGCTCCTGGCGAAGCGGGAGCTGGTGAAGTCCGCGCGGTGATCACCCTGTTGCTCGAGGCACGCTCGCGTCAGGCCCTCCAGACGACGCTGGCGCTGATCGAGGTGCTGGCGGGTTATTGCTTCCTGCACAGCGCGAATCAGAATCTGAGAAGGACGCGTCAGGCAAGCGCATCGCTGGATTTGGCTGCGAGATTGATCGCGGCGATCAACGGCGCCAACAACTACAAAGGCGCGAAGCTGCAGTTCGTGAATGACCTGTCGCGGCATGTGAAGGCCGAGCGTGTGTCACTGGGCTGGGTGCTGGGTGGTGCCAAGCCGCGGGGCAAGGTGTATTGCCGCGTGGTGGCGATGAGCGACACGGAGAATGTGGATCGGCGGATGGTGGCGGTGCAAAAGATAGAAGCGGCGATGGATGAGTGCATGGATCAGGGGCAACCGGTGCTGTATCCGTTGCCTATGCCGCAGGGTGATGAAGCGGATTTTCTGCTGAATCAGGCGATTGTGCATGCACATCGTGAATTGGCAGCGCGTGATGCGCGATTGAAGATCGCTTCGCTGCCGATGCGTGTGAATGAGCGGATCGTGGGTGTCTTGACGATTGAGACGGTTCAGGATGAGCCGCTGTCGATTCAGACGCTGGAGCTTTTGCAAGCGACGATGGATTTGACCGCGCCGGTGCTGGAGATCCGGCGAAGTGATGATTTGCCATTGCCAGCGCGGGCGGCGGATTCACTGGCCAAGTTGGGTGAATGGGCCGTCGGCCCCAAGCACACCGTGTGGAAGATCGCGGGCATCGCGGCATCGGTGGCGTTGCTGCTGGCGGCGGTGATTCCGCTTCCATATCGCGTGGGTGCCGAGATGGAATTGCAGCCACGCAATCCCCGCACCATCTCCGCTCCCTTTGAGGGCATCATCAAAACACTCCCCGAGGGAAGCAAGCCGGGCGAGCGCGTCAGCATCGGCCAGACACTGGTGGAGATGGATACGACGGAGATGCAGTTGCAGCGTCTGGATGCCCTGGCGCAGATCACGCAGGCTGAAAAGCAAGCGGATGAGGCGCGGCGCAAGGGTGAGATGGCTCAGGCGCAGCAGTATCAGGCCCGTGCCGAGCAGAGCAAGGCACGCGTCGCGCTCTATGACAATCGCATTGAGCAGGCCAAGCTGGTGTCGCCTGTGAACGGCATCATCATCGCAGGCGATCTGCGTGATCGCGTCGGCGCCAGCGTGCCGACGGGTCAGCAGCTTTACCAGATTGCGGATGTGACGGACATGCTGGTGATCGCCAAGGTTGACGACCGCGACATCTCCCTCATCGAGATTGGACAGACGGGCGAAGTGACGCCCAAGGCCGATCCCTCGCGCGAGTTCAAGTTCACGGTCGAACGTATCGTGCCCCTCTCCGAGGCCAAGGAAGGCGCGAATACCTACGAAGTGCGCTGCAAGCTGGAGGCGGGCTCTCCGGGCTTGCGGCCTGGCATGCAGGGGCAGGCGAAATTCAACGTCGGCAAGAAGTCACTGCTAGCCATTGGCAGCCGGCGGATTGTGGATCAACTTCGGCTGTGGCTGTGGTGGTGAGCCAGCGATGACGTGACCGATGCCGCGCACAGTCGCGGCAGGTCGAAATGAACGGCGAAACCTGAACGCCAGGACATGAACGCCAAGTGATACACGCGGAGCAATGAGCAAGGCATGAGCGCAGAACGTCCGACATTCTCCCCATTCTGGCATCGCGTGAGAGCGATGAAGCCCAGATTGCGTCCGCACGTGCAATCAACGCGGCAGTTCTACCGCGGGCAGCGTTGGCACGTGGTCCATGATCCCTCCAGCAATCAGTATTACCGGCTGAATCCGGTGGCGTATGAGTTCGTCGCGCTCCTGGACGGCAAACGCACGGTCGAAGAGTGCTGGACGTTGGTCTTGCAGAATCATGGCGATTCGGCGCCGACGCAGCATGAGGCGATCACGCTGATCAGCCAGATGTACAGCAGCAATCTGCTCGCGGTGGATGATTCGCCCGAGGTGGATCAGTTGCTGCGTCGCGGCACCGAACGCCGCAGCAAGATGATCAAGCAGCAGGCCATCGGCCTGATGTACTTCAAGCTGCGTCTTTTCAATCCCAATCACATCCTCGAATGGATCGAGCCGATCATGCGGCCGGTGCTGAACCGGTGGGGCCTGATCGCCTGGATCGGGCTGATTGTGGCTGCACTGATCGCGCTGATCCCTCATTGGAGCGAACTCAAGAACGGTGTGGACGACACCATCGCCAGCGCTAACTGGGGGTGGCTGGCAGTGGTATTTGTGGTGACCAAACTGTGGCACGAAACCGGTCACGGAGTGCTGTGCAAGCGATTCGGGGGCAACGTCCCCGAGTTTGGCGTGATGATGCTGGTGCTGTTTCCTTCGCCGTTTGTCGATGCTTCGGCGTGCTGGGCGTTCCAGAGCAAGTGGCAGCGCATGGCCGTGGGTGCCGGCGGCATGCTGTTTGAGCTTGCCCTCGCTGCGGTCGCAGCGTTTGTGTGGCTGAGTGTGCCGGATGGCCTGCTCAAGCAGATCGCTTACAACGCGATGTTTACGTGCAGCGTGAGCACGATTCTCTTCAATGCCAACCCGCTCATGCGGTTTGACGGGTACTACATCCTCAGCGACCTGTTGGAAATGCCCAACCTGATGCAGCGTTCGACGCAGATGCTCAAGTATTGGGCCCACAAGTTCATCTACCGCCTCAAGGACATCAATCCCCCGGCGACGGATCGCGATGAACTGGCGATTCTGACGGTCTTTGGCATTGCTTCGACGGCGTATCGCGTCTTCCTCTTTTTCTCAATCACGTTGTACGTGCTGGGCAAGATGTTCGCGATCGGGTTATTCCTGGCGGTGTGGTCTGCCGCGGCGTGGTTCATACTGCCGACAGGAACTTTTATTCACTGGCTGGCCACAAGTCCCAAACTCGCAGACCATCGCTGGCGTGCGGTGGGTGTCTCGATGGCCCTGATCGTCGCGGCTGTCCTTCTCATTGGTGTCATCCCCATGCCCGATCGCAGGCGTGGCGAAGGGGTGATCGATTCCAGCACCAAGTCGGGAGTCTTCTCCTCGGTTGATGCCTTTGTCAAAGAGGTGCACAAGCGACCCGGCGAGTTTGTCGCCAAGGGTGAACCCATCGTGACGATGGAGAGTTCGCAGTTGGAGGCCCAGATCCGCCTGATCGATGGCTATCTGGCCGAGGCGACGGCTGTGGAGCGTGAGGCGACCGCAGGAAACCCGGCGGCGGCTCAGGTGGCGCGTCAGCGCGTCGCGACGTTACAGGAGCAGAAGCGATTCTTCCTGGAAAAGCAAGACAAGCTGGTGGTCCGCGCCCCGCACTCGGGTGTGATCACAGGTGCTGATCCGCAGAGTCAGTTGGGTGCGTTCCTCAAGGAAGGAAAGCCCATCTGTGACCTCATCGATGTTTCCAAACTGCGCGTGACGGCGCTGATGGATCAGACCGAGGCGCTGTGGCTGTATGAGCAGCCCCGTGAGGCGTACGACGTCGAGATGCGTCTGGTCTCGAATGTCGGCGAAGTCGTAGAAGGTGGCGCGGTGCGCGTCATCGAGGCCGGCACCAGGCGGCTCGCCCACAATTCGCTGACATTTGCCGGTGGTGGCAGCATCGAGGTGGAACGCTTGGAACAGCAATCGGGCGTGATGGCCAAGCGCCCGCAATTCCAGGTCGAAATCGATCCCAAGCGCATCGCCGAAAACGCTCAAGAGGTGTGGGCCGGTTTGCCAGGAGAGCGAGTTCGTCTGCGGTTTGCACTGCCTCCGCGTCCTTTGCTGGCGCAGTGGGTGGATCGCCTTCAGAAACTCGTGCAGGGCCGAGTCAACCTGTAACCTTAAAGGATCAGATGTCGCAGGCGGTGTCCAAGTATCACGCGTTGTACGAATCGCTGCTGTCGCGGCGGTCCAAGCCGGTGCTTCCCACCGGGCTTGATCGCGTCTACGGCCGCCTGGCGATGAAGCTGCGGAACAGCAAGATTTCGCTGGACTATCTGCGTGCCGAGGCCGAGGCGAGTGATCGCATTCACTCCACCGAAATCCGCGAACTCAGCGAACAGTCGCTGGCCGATCAGATCGCCACAGTGCGGGCTGCGTTTGTTCGCGGCCGTCAGGATGAGACGGCCTTGCGCCGGGCCTTGGCGCTGGTGCGCGAAGTGGCGCGGCGCGAGACGGGCGAAGACCCCTACATCGTGCAGCAGATGGGGGCACTGGCACTCTTTCACGGGCGCATCATCGAGATGCTGACGGGGGAAGGCAAGACCCTCACCGGTTCTCTCGCCGCTCCCCTCATCGCATGGCAACGGCGCTATCTGCATGTATTCACGGTAAATGACTACCTCGCCAAGCGTGATGCCGAGAGCCGCGCCCGCATGTTCAAACGCTGCATGTGTGAGACCGGCTCGATTCAGCAGGAGCAAGAGCCCGCCGAGCGATTCGGCATTTATGCTCGTCACATCGTCTACGGCACGCCTAAGCAGATCACGGCGGATTACCTGCGAGATCAGATTCGTCTTGGGCGCATGACCACCGCCTGGGCCGGGCGCCACATGATGGCGCAGATGTCGCACATGCCTGGCGAATCCGGCATGGGGCCGATGATTCCCGGCTTGAAAGCGTGCATGGTTGATGAGGCCGATGCCGTGCTCATCGACGAAGGTGTGGTGCCCCTGATCATCGCGCGGCCACGGCGCGAAGACGACATGTCCAAGGTGTATGTCAAGGCCGCAGCCATCGCCATCAAGTTGGACGAAGGCCCGGACTTTGAAGTCGAGCACGTCAAGCGTCGCGTGGAACTCAAGCGTCGCGGATTGGAACGTCTGGACACACTCTTTGAGCAGGTGCCTGATCCATTGTGGAAGGCCCGCCGCCGCGCTGAGGAATTGGTGCGTCAGGCGCTTGTGGCTCAGCACTGCTACATCCGCGGCAAGCAGTACGAAGTGGTCGAGGGGCGCATCGTCATCGTCGATGAATACACGGGACGCTTCCTCCCCGATCGCTCGTGGGAGCATGGCCTGCATCAGGCCGTTGAGGCCAAGGAAGGTGCTCAGGTCACGGCAGATCGCGAAACTCTCGCACGCCTAAGTTTCCAGCGTTTCTACCGCACCTATCCCTTCATGTGCGGCATGACCGGCACCGCCGCCGACGCCACCAAAGAAATGGAAGCGGTGTACGCCCGCCCGGTGACCAGGATTCCCACCCACAGGCCAGTCATTCGCGCACAGTGGCCGATGCGCGTGTTCCGCACCGCAAAGGGCAAGTGGGACGCGATCATCGCGAGCATCGAGGAGATCCACGCCGCCGGTCGCCCAGTGCTGGTGGGCACACGCAGCGTCGCAGCGAGCGAGTTCCTCTCTGCGAAACTCAAGGAACGCAATCTCGAGCATTTCCTTCTCAATGCGCACCACGATAAAGACGAGGCCACGCTGATCGCGCAGGCCGGACGCACTGATCTTGCCACGGGCGCAGCGATCACGGTGGCCACCAACATGGCAGGTCGCGGCACCGACATCAAGCCCGATGAAGAGGCAATCAAGGCGGGTGGCCTGCACGTCTTGCTGACAGAGATGCACGGCGCAAAGCGCGTCGATCGCCAGTTCATCGGCCGCGCCGGTCGCCAGGGTGATCCTGGTTCGGCTCAGATCTTCGTTTCGCTTGAAGATGAGTTGGTGGTGCGGCACGCGCCGCGGCTGAGGGCGTGGCTGGAGCAATTCTCCAAGCTCAAGGGTGGCGATCATGCGGCCCTCGAGCGGGCCGTGACACGCTCCGGCGGGTGGGATGAATTGGATGACACGTGGTCGTCGCGTGCCGAGCGGATTTTCAAGTTGGCCCAGTCGCGCAGCGAGGCGCACGACCGCCGCAGCCGCGAATCGGTACTCAGGCAGGATGATTGGGTGGATAAGTACATGCCGGGGATGTGATGTCCCGGGACTTTGCAACAAGACTGCCAAGTTGTGGATGAGGCCCGTTGGCAGAGTTGTCAATCACTGCGTCTGAATAACCACAAGATTGCCAACCGGCCCCTCTCAAAGCTTGGCAGTGTTGTGTCGGTTGTGTGATTGTTGATTCAGATGTGCAACCGCGTGCATGGCGTTCCGAGTAAACGTATCCATCCTGAATCTGCGACATCACATCGAACCTGTTTCCCACACAGTCTTGGTATTGGATTGTGGATGGATGGAGTATTTTTCTTTCTGAAGGATTCAGAATGAGAGAGTGAGGGATAAGCACGGAATTCATGACGCCGTCTCCGACAAGGTTTCCAAACTCCCTGAAGGAGTTTGGCAACCTAGTCCGATTCGGCGAGACAGCGCAGTGAGACTGTGTATGCGCGAGATGATTCGCGAGTCGCGTTCAGGTAGTCGATTCGCCGGTGTGCCAGACACTGACTTGTTCCAGCGTCTTCTTGGTGATCACGGGGACCACGGCATCTTCGGTAGGATAACCAACAGGCAGCAGCAGGAACGGGCGTTCGTGTGCCGGACGTTGCAGCACACGCGAGAGAAAGCCCATCGGACTTGGTGTGTGCGTCAGCGTCGCCAGGCCAGCGTGGTGAATCGCCGCAATCAGGAATCCGCAGGCGATGCCGATGGATTCGGTCGGGTAATAGACGTTGCCCCCTTCGTCAGTCTCCATGAGCTTGAAGGCAACGATGAGCCAGGGGGCGGTCTCAAGGAAGGGCTTGGATGAATCCGTGCCAAGGGGGGCCAGATCTGCAAGCCACTCGGGCGTGGCGCGGCGGGAGTAGAACTCCCGCTCTTCGTGCTCGGCAGCGATGCGAATCTGTCGTTTGATAATTGGATCACTGATCGCGACAAATCGCCACGGCTGTTTGTTGGCCCCGCTGGGTGCGGAGCTGGCGGTCATGATGAGGGTCTCGATTACGGCGCGATCGATGGGTTTCGGGGAAAAGAACCGCACTGAACGACGCGTGGAGAGCGCATCGTGCAGTGCCTTTGCCGTGCTCAGGGGGCTGCGGTCTGTCCCTGACGGCGGATCATGCCATTCCGGCTTGTGAGGCGTGTACGCCACGAACCCGCCGTCCTGCAGGAGTGATTGAGGATCTGCCATACATGCTCGCTTGGTCAAGATCAGTGTGGCGGGATGGTAACAGACAGTAACAACCGCGCCAAGGGCGATTAGTCTTGCGCGGAATGGGTGTAATTCACACCTCTGCGGGCAAGTTCGGCAAGGATGTGGTCGGTAATGCCGAGTACCGTGGCGAGGGTTTCCGGCGGATGCACACCCGGGCCGATTGAGGTCAGTTTGCCACTGGCGATCAGGCGGGCAGTGATGGTGCAGGGAAATGCCGTAGTGCGCGACATGCTGGTGGCTTGGGTGGGAACGTGGTAGCGATCAAAGAGATCCCAAGTAAGCATGCGCCGTGCGCCGTGATGAGCCACGCCCGAGGCGGTGATGCGCATCACGGTGAGGTCTTCTTCTCCTGGTACGTAGGTCCATTGCGGAAAGAGGACGGCGGACGTTGCGTCCAAGGGGCGGACCATGACTTTGCCGTTGAGCGCGGGGACAGCGACTGGTTCTTTAGAGAAGAGCCCGGCAGCTTTGAAGACGCGCATCAGGTCGTAATGACCGGGATAGCGCAGAGTCTTTTCCTTCATGTTGGGGACAGAGTGCGTGTAGACCAGAGAGCGAAGACCATCGGTGTTGACGGCTTCGAGAGTGCCGAGTTCGGCGAAATCGAGGAACTCGGGTTCGGAGAGTGCTTCGGCGGTTTCGATGCGTCCGTGCCTAACGAGACGCGTGGGGCGAGTGTATTCCTCGATGACATCGGCAGGGGCAAAGCCCGCCTTGTACTGGAAGGGCATCTTGCGTTCACGGGGCAGGCCGCCGACGTAGATGGCGATGGAGTCGCACGAGGCGAGTTGGCGAGCGCCATGAGCCGCGAGGAGGTGGCTCATCCCCGGCGCCACGCCCATGTCCACGATGCAGGTGCTGCCGCGTTCCTTGGCCAGGGTCGAAAGATCAGGAGCATCCTCACCCATGAAGGAGATGTCGCAGTAGTTCTTCCCTTTCTCGATCACGGTGCGCAGCGCGGCAAACCCCAGATGGCTGGAGAGCGCGCCGACGACGATATCTGTCGGACCCAGATCAGCGATGAGGGAGCCGATGGCTTTGGAGTCAGAGAGATCAGCGGTCACGGTACGCAGGCGCTTGTCGACCTTGGCGTGAGCGGCGCGAGCGGCGGCCTTGTCGAGATTCTCCTGCCGCAGATCAGCGAGCGTGACATCAAAATCCGTGGCCAAGTCGGTGGCCATGACGCTGCCGACCATTCCCGCTCCCAGTACGACTGCTCTGGACATGACACGCTCCTTGTGAAGGTGGGGGAGGGTACGGCGGAGGTGGCGGGATTGCGGTGCCGCGCTACCCTCGGCCATGGCAAACCTCGTCGTCTTTCAACACTCTGAGCTCGGTCCCGGTCGCTTTGGCGTCACGTTTCGTGATCACGGTTTCCGACTGGATATCCGGAGGCCTGATCAGGGTGATGCGGTTCCCGGTGATTTGGATGCGGTGGCTGGGCTCCTGATTCTGGGCGGCGCGCAGAATGTGACGGATGCTGGTCAATACGAATGGATGCGCAAGGAACTGGCGCTGATCAAGATGGCTCACGAGCGCGGGTTGCCCGTGATCGGTGTGTGCCTGGGTGCGCAGATGATCGCACACGCTCTTGGCGGCACGGTGGCGCAGCGCACGGGTGCGCCGGATTTGGGCTTTGCTGAGGTGAGCGTGACGATTCCCGGTCAGACCGAGATCATGATGGCAGGTGTGCCGTGGAATCATCCGCAGCCCTTCAGTTGCGAGCAGGAGATCACGGCGTTGCCGCCGGGCGCGACGCTGCTCATGTCGAGCAAGAACACCAAGAACGCGTGTTTCAAAGTTGGGCATCGCACCTATGCGTTTGCATTTCACCCCGAGTGTGATCGTCCGATGGTTGATCTTTTGTGGACGCGATCGGCGGATTGGTGCAGCAAGGTTGGCATCGCCATGAGCGATCTGGGCGAGCAGACGCAGAAGCACTATGCAACGTTTGCCCGAGTGGCCGATCGCCTGGCTGTGAATCAGGCGGCGTTCGCCTACTCATATCGCAGACTGCTGAGCGCGTGAGGATGAGATGCCCAGCGTGACTGTCAGCGTGCCGCGGGATTTCGTGCTGTGGCGCGATGCGTGTTCGTATGGGTACTTCCTGCTGGCGCCGAATCAGTGGATTCCCAGTGAGAAAACCCTGCTGAGGCCGTTGCGTCTGAAGAATGGGCCAGTCGCGTGCGCAGTTTCACAGACTGGTAAGGGCAAGTCGTTGCGTGTGGAGACTAGCCGCACGTTGAAGGCGACGGAGAAGGGAGAGTTGAACTCTCAGCTCACCCGCATGCTGCGCTTGGATATGACGACGGCGCAAGTGAACGAGTTTCACAAGCTCGATCCACGTTGGAAAAAGACTGGCGAAGCGCGGCTGTGCCGGAGTCCGACGTTGTTTGAGGATCTGGTCAAGACGGTGACGAGTTGCAACGTGACGTGGCCAGGTAGCCGGGGGATGAACCGTCGCTTGTGCGAAGTACTCGGCGAGGGCGCGGCATCGGGCAAGTGCTTTCCGACGTCGCAGATACTGGCCAAGCAAAGACCGGCGTTTCTGCGTGGGCGCTGCGGCGTGGGATATCGCGATGAGCGATTAGTGCAACTGGCAAAGATGTATGCCAAGGGTGCGATTGATGTGCGATGGCTCGAGGGTGCTGCCACGCCGACGGAAGAGATTCGCGAGTATCTGCTGGAGTTGCCGGGGATCGGGCCGTATGCCGCGGCGAACATTCTGCAGTTGCTCGGCAGATATGAGCTACTTCCTTGTGATTCAGAGGCGGTGCGGCACGGGCGCGAAGTGCTGGGGATGAAGGGGAGTTCAGCGCGAGTCGCCAAGCAGGTGGCCAAGCACTTTGAGCAGTATGGCAAGTATTGCTTTTTGTCGTACTGGTTTGAGTTAAGGGTGGCATATCAGGCCAAGCACGGTCCGGCCCACACGTGGGAGTATGGGCAAGATGGGAAGCTGGTGACGGCGGCGCGTGCTGCGGCGATTCGTAAGAAGTAAGTGGTCGCTGATGTTCGGGCGTGTGGTATGCTGGCGTGATGAAGACTTCGCGTTTGGCCGTGTGTGCGTTGATGTGTTCAGTGTGGTGTGTGAAGGCCCTCGCAGAGCCGACGTGTCCGCCGGAGCGGGCCATGCGCTTGGACCCGGTGGCGCTGATTGGCGGGCGCGAGGTGCCGGGGAAGCCGGAGTTTGTGGAGCGGCATGAGGGGGCGGAGTATCACTTTGAGAGCGCGGAGAGCCGCGCGGTGTTTGTGGCGGATAAGGGCAAGTATGCGGCGGTGGATGGCGGTGCGTGCGGCAGCATGGGGCCACTGAGCGGAGTGGGGGATGCGCGGCGAGCGACGGTGTACCAGGGCAAGTTGTACTTCTTTGCCTCGGATGGATGCAAGGCGACGTTTCTGAGAGACCCGGGGAAGTGCATAGAGGTGGCGGCGGCAAAGCCGACAGGAGATGCTGCCGCGACGGAGCGAGCGGCGGAGCTTCTGGACAAGTTGACGGCGTGGTGCGGCGGTGCTGAGGCGTTGAAGCAGTTGCAGACGCTGGAGATGACGACGACGAATGTCACGAAGTCTGGCGACAAGGAATGGAAGAATGTGCGGACCACACGGATTGCGTTCCCGGATCGATTTGCCGAACGAGATGCGTGGAATGACTCGTGGTGGGAGTTTGTGTCGGCAGGTGGTGTGGGTGGGTCAAAGTCGCACAAAGAGTCGATCGCACTAGCGGAATCCAGGCGGGCGGCGTTTGTGCGATGGATGCTGCGCCATCCGATCGTGCTCTTGAAGATGCGAGATCGGCCGGGGTTTGTGGCCATGGCTGATGAGCCCAAGGCGGAGTCCGTACCAGGCGACGCGGTGATGCAGGTGTGGTGTGCCGGGGCGCTCACGCGGATCGCCATTCGGGAAAGCGATGGAAGCCTGCTGTGGATCGAGTTCGTGGGGCGCGATGAGACACTCAAGATTGGCACGATGCGGAGAGTCTTTACCCGCTTTGAAACCGTGAATGGCGTGCGGATGCCGGTGGAATGGAAGCGCATCGCAGATGACAAGGAAGAGAAGTCCGAAGGACGCTTGGACACATGCAAGGCGGGTGTGCAGTTTGAAGAAGATGTCTTCAGAGTGGCGAAGGAATATGAGCGATAGAAATTGGTTGAGACCGCCACGGTGTCGCGGAAACGGTGACAGTCGGCTCGATTGCCGGGCCAGCAGCGACGGTGCGGAGATACGCGGGGATTTGCCGCCGCAACGACCACCAGCGACGGATCGCGGCGAGGCGGTCCCAGAATGAGTGATGTTCGACCCAGCCGGAGGAGAGGTCGGTGCTGCTGCAGTGCAGTGTGATGCTGCCGCGCATGATTGGGAAGTCGCCCGCCTGATCGAAAATCACGACGATTTCGGGCTCGTTGAGAACAAACGGCCATTGCCGCAGCAGACGCGAGCGCAGTGAACGTGAATAGATAAGCCGTTGGACGCCAGTGGTGGTGGGCTCTTGCAAGTCGCTGGGCACGCAGTCGATCCAGGTGAGTCCGGAGGAACCGCCACGATGGGTGATGAACTGCTCTCGCAGTGCCGCGCTGGCCCGCGTGAATCCGGGACGATCACACACCACGGCGACGCGGCAGGTGGGGTTCATGAGACCAGTTTCGGCAAGGGCTTTGGCGAGAGGGACTGGCGAGCCCGGCCAAGGGGAGAGTTTGCCGCCGGTGTTGTTCACCACGGCATCCGCGGCGTTCAGCAGCATGTCGCCGTGCACGCCGCGACGGTGCAAAGCCGCGATGATGCCGTGATGGAGGGTGGTACGGAGCCAATCCTTCACAGTGGCGCGAGCACGGGGATCGGGGTGTCGCGAGAGGAGCCACGTGCGATTACGCTGGACGTAGAAAAGGCGTTGAGCAATGAGTGTGGGAGTGAGTTTCTGGTGCCAGGTCAGGTGCATCACGCGTGCATCCAGGGCGCACACCACGCGATACCCCGCTTCGGCAAAGCGCAGCGAGAAATCCACATCGTCTTCATAAATGAAGAAGCGATGATCCCAGAGGCCGACCTTGAGAAACGCGTGCCAACGGGCCAGCACGCTGCACGCAGCGCAGACGTCCGTATCCACGATGCCGGAATAGGTGTGCTTGCCGATGCAATCGCCGAGGCTTTTCACCCATGCGTCGTGCGTAGCGCGACGCGGGTCATTTGGCTCGGGGTGGTTGCCCAGGTGCCCCGTGCTGGGATGAAAGTAGACGGTGGTTTCCAGCGTTGTCTCACCTGTAGTGGGGCCATCACGCGGATCGACAGAGCGTGAACCAGCCAGCCCGATGTTGGGATCGGAATCGAGGGCGGCGATCAGGTGCCGCAGCGCATCGGGGGGTGGGCAGGCATCATCATCGAGGAGCCAGAGTGCAAACGGGGGTGAGCCTTTGCAGACGACATCGCGGGCCACGGCCATGCCGGCGTTGAAGCCGCCACTGCCGCCGAGATTGGCGGTGTTGCGGACGAGCGTGACGGAGGCAAGTTTGCCGTTGGATTGAAATGGTTGCTTGGCGCGGGATATCAGGAGATCGATGCGGCGACTGGACATGGAACGGTTTGTTACGGTGTCCGCATCTGGAAAACGCTTCCACACTGTGGCAAACGTGTCATCGCTGGAGGCGTTGTCCACGACGATGAGGTGAAGCGAGACGTTCTCAGCATCCTGCGCCAGCACGGCATCGATGGCCTGCATCGCTACATCACTTCGATTCCATGTGGGAATCACCACAGCGATCTCGCGTGCAGCCGCATTGCTCATGCTTTGGCACCCAGCGCGGCGTACTCCGCAATCAGTTCTCGCGCGTGCTTGTCCATGTTCTTGGGTGGTGTGACGCTGCTACGCAGTGATTCCACCTTGGCGGGATCGCGCACCAAATCAGAGAGGGTGCGAGCCAGATCGGCACGGTCGTTGGCGTGGAAGAGCAGGCCGTTCCTGCCATGCTCGATAAAATCAGGAATACCGCCGATATTGGCGCCGACCACGGGAATGCCGTGGGCGAGGAATTCCATCACCGTCTGCGGGCCGTTATCCCACCAGATGCTGGGGACGACGCCGACTTGCACACCGTGCAGAAGAGTCGACAGTTCGTGGGGCTGGTAGCCGTCGAGGGTGGTCATGCTTCGCACCCGCGATCGGATTCGTGTGAGTTGCGCACCACTGCGCCAGATCTCACCGACGAACAGTGAAAGGTCGACTCTTGCGGCCAAGTCCGTCGGCATGGACTCGATGGCATCGAGCAGGACATGCAGGCCTTTGTAGATGTGATTGAAACCCAGGAAGCAGACGCGGAGCGTGCCGTCCGATCGTTGTGACGTGGGTTGGGTGACTTTCGCTGAGTTTGAGTCTGAGCCGGCCTGCGTGCCGATGGTCATGGTCTTAATCACGCTGGCACGCACACCGAGCGTCGTCATGCGCCGTTGCACGAAGCTGGAGACTGCGAGGACCCGATCGCACTCATTCAACATGGCGATCATGGCCTTGCGGCGTTCGCCAAAGGGTGTCAGGGTGGCAGCGTGCGGCTCCGGGCGAATGGTGTTGTCCATCCCGTCGCGGCTGACGCGGTACTCCTCCATCAACAGACCGGGACGTTTGAAGATGCCGCGGATATCGGTGCCATCCAAGGGCATGGCACGTTCAACATCGTGAGAAGACTGAGCCGGTTCGTAAGCATCGGGCAGGCGACCCTCGACCGTGGGCATCAGGGGCGGGCCGATTGGCACATTCAGACGCTGCATCGCGCCGGTCCAGCGGCGATGCCATTCTTTGTCAGGGTCTTCACTGACACCGGGGCAACTGACGCAGGACACGCATGCCGCGCCGCCTTGGGAATCGTGGCAGGGAGTCGCGCCATCCTTCATCAGATAGATTTGCGGGCAAACCGTGTGATAGTTATGCACGCTGTAGACGATGCGCGATCCGCACCCTTGACGCAGGGCACACACAGCCGAGGCGGTGAGACCTTCGATGTTGTGCAGGTGAATGACATCGGGCTTGATGAGGGAGGCAAACCGAGTGAGCTCCCGATCGAGCTCGGCTGAAGCGATCTCGTTCAACGGCTGGCGATTCTGATATCGACCGGGTGCAAGCACCGGAGAGTTGACAACCTCAAAGCAGCGGATGCCTTCAAAATCCCAATGGCGGCGGACTTCGACAGGCCCGGGACTGGGGCGGAGCGTGTTGGGATCGACACTGGGAACCTCTTCAAGGCCTGATTGCAAGGCGATGACGTCGTGCCCCTGATCGCGGAGCACGCGAGCCAGCCCCAGCATGTAGCCGCCGACGCCACCACCGTGTCGGGTGCCATCCCAGATCCGACTCCAATTGACCATCACAATCCGCATGGAACCAGCATAGGAGGAGGGTGCTGGATATCCTTTGACCGTGAGTCTCTTTGAACGCATCAGGTTTCGCGTGCTTGCCATCGTCGTTGCGGTGGTCGTCGCTGGTATCGCACTGATCGCTTTCACAGCCATCCCCACTTGGCCAGTGATCGGTGCCACGATCGCGGCTTTTGCGGTCGCGGTGAACACGTTTGGCAGCCGCCTATCGCAGAATGTGTGCATGCATTGTGGTGAGAAGCTGTCGGTTGCTCACATTGGCGAGCATGGCGTGACTTGCCCGACGTGCGGCTCTTTGTCATTTCCAGGTGAACCCGGTGTGGCTCGCGAGGTTCCCGACGATGGCGTTGGGGATGAGGATGGCGAGTTGGCAGAAGAGAGTTCGCCGAAAGTGTAGTTACCGGACGTTTGAGCGAACGCTGCCGCCCATCCAGTCGAAGTAGCTGGGGTTTTGTATGGGCCTCTTTGTGCAATCTTCGCGCTCTTGATCGATCATCGAAGGCGTGGGATTGTCGGGAAAACGACAACGGGAAGACCGGCTGATAAACTTCACCGAGTGGTGAGCAGGTGGTTGTGACGACTCCGCCTGCCGCCAACGAACTGGCCATTCGGCCGGTGACCCAGAACGACGAGCCAGTGCTCTTGGGCACATGAGTTGTCAGCGCACATTGGAGTGCTTCATGGCAGATTCGGCCAAGCCAAAGACGTGGCAGATTGCGGTTCTCGCAGCGGGTGCGCTGGCGTTGGCGGTGAGCCTGTTCCTGTACTTCACGCGTGAGGACAAGCTGGACCTGCCGAATCGGGTTTTTCTGGCAGATGTGACGACGGGCGAGGTGTTCGAGGCCTCGACCGAGGACCGCCCGGCGATTACTCCGGAGGCGCATCCGACGACGGGGAAATTGACACTGGTCCGCGTTCGCAAGGATGACCAGGGGAAATGGAAAGTGAATCGTACCGACATGAGCGCGCTTGAAGAGGGCGTGGATAAGTCGGCGGTGAATGGGGAAGAGTTGGTGTACAAGAGTGGACCATCGAAAATGGAATTGAAGATTCCCGGCAAGTGAATCTGAGAATCTGGGTGTTGAGGGGGTGGGTTGGGAAACGGGTTGGGGATTGATCAGCAGGAAAGGCAAAGTATGAAGCGCACACAGTCAAACGCATCAAATAGCCGCGGCTTTACTCTGATTGAGCTTCTGGTGGTGATTGCGATCATCGCGCTCTTGATCAGCATTCTGCTGCCTTCGCTGGGCTCGGCGCGTGGCGTGGCGCGTCAGATCGTGGGTCTGGCGATGCAGAAGGGCCTGGGCGAAGGCCAAGCCATGTATGGCAACTCGTTCAAGGACTTTTACGCTGGCGTCAACACCAGCGGCGCGTACTACCAGGCGATTCACGCTGGCGGCATCATCGGCCCCAACCTGATGCTGGGCGAGACCAGTTCGACGATGCCGACCTCGACCTTCGACTGGATCAGCCCAGTGATTGGTGATTCGGCCAATCTATCTCCCAACCGCGCGGTGCGCACGCAGCAGTTGTTCAATCGCTGGCGTTGTCCGGCTGCGACACGCAGCAATGACACGCTATACGGTGCAGCGAGCGATCGCAATGACTTTGTCGCAGCGACCGTCAACGGCGGGTTCAACCAGGTGAGCTTCCTTTCTCCTGCGGCGTTCCATTACTACTCGCAGGCCTCGGCGGATGCGGGCACTGTGCCGCGGATCGGGCTGAATAACGCGTTCCGCCTCAAGGTGGATGACCACACCACGCCGGTCGCGGTGACTTCCAAGTTCTCGCCCCGGTTTGATCGTGTGGGCACGCAGCTTTCCATGAAGGCGATGATCATGGACGGCACGCGGTATCTGGATGGCAACGAGCTGGACTTTGACATCGCGCCGAATCCCTCTTGGTTCGGTTCGTTCACGGATTCTGGCCCGATTTATCACGGATCGACGGCATACGGACGCGATACCGGTTCGCCCAGCGCGGGTCAGGGTTGGAAGCTGTCGATGCGTCACCCCAATCGCTCGATGAATGTCTTCTTCTTTGACGGACACGGCAGCGTCATGAAGAGCGATGAGGCGTATCGCGAGCCCAAGTACTGGTACCCCAGTGGCAGCGTCTTCACCGGTGGTGAAGCAACGCCCGAGGCCTCGGCCAAGTACGCGGTCGGCACGATCATCGATTGAGGTAGTGAATTCAGAACGACTTGCGCAAGGCCCGGAGCAATCCGGGCCTTGTTTTTCTGTTGGAAATCAAGTGAGTGAGCGGCCACCATCGACGGTGAGGATGTGGCCGGTGGTGTACGTCGCTTCGAGGGTGAGGAAGCGCGCCGCCTTTGCGACTTCTTCAGGAGTGCCAGCACGGGCCATGGGCACGCGGCTCAGGTAGCGCTTTTGCATTTCTGGGTTGGCATCCGGACCACCTTCTGGCCAGGCGGCGACGCCGATGCCGATGCCATTGACGCGAACGCGCGGGGCAAGCTCGAGGGCAAGCGAGCGGACCGCCTCAGAAAGCGCGGCTTTGGACATTGAGTATGCGAGGTGGCTGGTGCGAGGTGTGCCCATGGCATGAATGTCAAGCAGCGCGAGGATGGAGCCGCCGCCGGGAAGATTTGAGTGCTTCAGCTGCGTTGCAACCAGGCTCGCGATGAATGCGTGGGCCGCGGCATTGATTGTGAACATGGAGGTCAGGTCCGCGAGAGAGGTTTCGTCAAAGGGTGTCGCGTGATAAGCAGAGGCCGAGAGGACAAGGATGTCGCAATGCGGCGCGGTTTGGCGGATCGAAGCGACCTGGCTGGCCAGATGCTTGTCGTCGAGAGCGAGATGGGCGATGGTGGCATGGACACCAAGGCTGCGGCAGAATTGTGCGGTGTCTTCGGCCTCACTCCTGCTGGTGTTGTAAGTGACGAGGAGATCGCAGCCAGATCGGGCGAACTCGATGGCGATGGCGCGGCCCAGGCGCTTGGCACCGCCGATGATCCACACGCAAGGGCGAGCCGAGGTAGTGGCGTTTGGGATGGACGATTCACCGATGACCATGTTGGATTATGGCGTGGTCAGGGGTGCTTTGGTGGTTGGTAGTTGCCACTGGAATCCGGCGTGTTGGGCGGGGGGCGGTCGGGGCGGTGCTCAGGGCCGTGCATATAGGGAGGATCAGGAGGAAGACGCTTGCCGGACTCGGTCCAGGCATCAACGACTTTGGTTGGTGTGGGCGTGCGATTGGCCTGAGCCCGCAGGCGTACCGCGCGGCGGAGGAGGGCGATGAGCGCGAGACCGATGACAACGACAAGAAGGATGAACGCGAGTGTGCCCCAGAGACCGGTGGCTTCGCGCGCCAGCGCTGGCTTGGAGCGTGCTGGCTCGGCGGTTGGCTGCGGTGAAACGAGAATGAAGGACGAGCCGGGCATGAGAGTGGTTGCGTTGTGCCGAGAGCACAAGCGTAGGAGTTGTCAGGGAACGTACTTGGCCGCGCGGCGGGTGTCGATCAGGTCGTAGGCCAGATTGGCAAAGGGGACCCGAGAACGCTTGCAGATCGCCTCTGGCCAAATCTGATGGCGCAGTTCATGCAAAAGGCGGTGCGGGAGCGCTCTGGGATTGCCCTTGAGGATTTTACGCCACGAGCCATTCCAGCGATAGTTGGTGACCTGGAAAATGCCGAAGTTCTCGACGTGGGTGTATTCGAGGAAGGCCTTGGCCTCAGCTCGGCGGGGGTAAAGAATGTAGCGACGCAGGGTGTCAAGAAAGTCAGGACGCATCTCCATGCTCGAGCAATCGATGAGAGGAAGTACGGAGAGGAAGTCAGTGGTGTAGTCCTCGATGCCGCGGCGGACATCAGCAAAGTGCGTTGTGAAATTCCGCTGTTCGGACGCGTCGATGCGGATGGTGGCTTTGACCATGCCGTTGGGTGCTCGGGTGTATCCGGCCGCACCACCGTGCATAGCTGTGGAAAACATCTCAAAGACCGAGCCATTCTTGAAGATGCACTCAGAGACCCAGTCGGCAGAGCGGGTGTCGGCCATGAAGCCGATCTTGGCATTGCGCGGGTCGGTGTCGGCGTGGTGGTGCGTGAGGCCGAAGTAGAACCCGACGATGGCGGGCGAGCCAGGTGTGTGTGCCAACGCGCGATACATGTTGTTCTGGATTGAGCCCTTCCACCCGATGTCGATGACGCCGACGGTGTCGGAGGGTGAGCCATCGCCATCGAACCAGCCGCGATCGCGCATGTACTGCGTGAAGAGTTCGCGGGCCTGATTGCGCTCGCGGATGAAGATACCCTGTACAGCGGGGTCTGCAAAGAAGCGTGTGAGCGCGGGTTCTCCATCCAGATTGCGGATTGGTCGATCCAGATCGTCGAATCCGGCGGCTAGAGCAAGTGGCGTGAGCTCTTCGAGTGGCAGATTGAAGTTGCGGATAATGCGCGACAGGGATTGACCGTGGTACTGGGCCCAGATGCGCTGCAGGCCGGGAATGTCGAATGAATCGCTGCTGGCGAGAAAGGTCGAAGCACGGCTGACGACCGCGTACTCGGCCTGTGGAGCGATGTGCTGAACACCAAGTGCGCGGACAATGCGGCGGTACATGCGCAAGAACGTCAAACCTTCGCGGCTGAGGAAGTAAAGGCGACGCAGGCCAAGTTCCTGAGATTTTTCCAGAATGTGCAGAGTGAAGGCCAGAAATCCGGGAGCGAGGAGTTCGCCGAGACGGTAGTGGGGGCTCTGGGCATCTTCATCAGTCCGAGCCAGGGCCGTGGGAAGTGCTTCGACCACCTCGCGGGCGTGGCGACCAATCCAAAAGGTGTTCTGGCGCGAGAGAGAATCCAGCAATTGCAGTCGAGCGCGGCGTGCGGCCTCGGGTTTGTCGGCGATGTGGATGGTGCGGATGCCGCGAGATGCAGGGGAAGACACGTCTGAGTGGGCGTTATCGCCAATGAAAAGCACAGACGCGGGGCTGACACCCTCTTCGACGAGCACGCGTTCAAAGAGGCGGCCGGAACGCTTGGTGAGCATGACTTCGCTGGAGACATATCCCCCATCGAGAAAGTCAAGGAGGCCGCTGGAACCCAGCAGCGTGCGAATGTCGCCGATCGAAAGGTATGAATCACTGACGAAGATGACGCGCTTTGAGGCGGCTCGCGCGGTTTCGAGTGAGTGGACGATGCCAGGGGTGGGAGTGGTGGCAGCGCGTTCGCAACGAAGTTCGTGCTCGACCAACTGATCTGCGAACGACTGGACAATCTCCTGAGGCACCAATGGGCGCGCGCATCGCCTGACCCACTCGAGCATCATTTCGCGCAATCGAAACTCATGGTCCTGTCCACGAATCTCCGCAGTGTGACCCATTTCGATTTCGAGCAGGCGGCGCTTCTCACGCAGCAATCGCCAGTCCGGCATCCCCCAGGAGCGGAGCGGCGCATGGGGAGGAAGGTCAGTCAGGAGCCGAACCAGGCGACGGGCCACGATGTCTTTCACAGTTTCCGGCTCGACTCGGCGGCGGAGGAGTGTGTCAAAGACGTCGAAACCGATGAGGGAAATCGGTTGCCGGCGCGCGGCGTTGGCGATCGCGGCGGGAAGATCTTGGAATGAGACCTTCATTGTGCACCCTCCGCGGGACCGACGTGAGTCCACCCCAGATCGATGGAGGTGCGGGTGGTGCCGCTGAGAGGGAACTTGCGGAACGAGCCGTGCTCGATGATGCCGACTTCGATGCGGTAGTAGCCGGGGGGAAGATCGCCAAGCCAGATTTCATCGCGATACCACTTGCGGCCCCAGCGCGAGGCCTCGACAAAGGGATCGTGGTCTTTGCAGAAGAACCCCTGCTTGCAGCGGTTTTCGGGTAGGACGGAGGTGTCTTCGGGATAGGCGTGAGCAAAGATCTGAACGGACTCGCGTACCGAGCGCATCGCGCGCATTGAGAGGTATGCAGCCGTGGGAGAAAAGCGCACAGCCCCGACCATGATGCGGCCATCGAGGAGCATGTTCACATTCTGACCATCGGGCGCATCGATGAGGAAACGCGCCTCCACGATCGCGCGATCGGGTTGCGCGTGCGAACCTGCCTTGATGGTGCGCAGCCGCCGCCACAGCCAGAGTACGGGTGAAGCGATAGTCTTGGCGCACACGCCAAGCAACTTCAAAGCGCGCTCGACCGCGCGAGCTGCACGCATCAATCCTGTTTGCCCCAGCCGGGCGACCATCCACATGGGAAGATGACTGGAGAGGTACACGGCGATGGTGTCGGCGAGCAGCGGCACAGGAAGAATGTGGTCGGCCATGCCTCGGATCGGCGCGACGACCAACTGACGGTGATAGCGCGTGGTCTTGCGATACATCGCGAAAGACAATCGGCGGCAGAAGAGTGACCACAAAGACTCGTGGTCAAAATTCCGGGCAGTCACATGATCCCGGGGAACAGCGTGCCGCGCGATTGGCGACGGCAGGGGTGCGTCGGTGCCCGCCGATGAAGCCACAGCATGAGCCGCGCCGCGGCTGGCGGCCGCGATGGTGGTGACTGTGGTTGCGGCAGGAACGGTCGTCAACGGCGAACTCCCTGACTCTTCGTGACCACCACTGTATCTGAAACCTGGGGTTGGCACAGGTATCGCTCAATGAAAATCACTGTGTCGCGCGCGGCGTCATACTCCTCGGCTCGTTGCATGCCGATGGTGCGCACCACATCCTGCGTGTCGGGCATTTCGACGACATTGCGGAGCACGGTGGGAAGCATGGGGAGATCGTGGTAATAGGAATAGTGTTCACCACCCAAGAGGCCACATTCGATCTCAAACCGCGGGGCAATGACCTGACACCCGCAGGCCATATCGCGAATTGCCAATGCCGCATCCACACACGTTCCCTGTTCTCCCGGCAAATGCAAGGTGAAGCGGCTCTGCTTGATCAGCCCGATCAGAGTTCGGTCGTCGGTGTCGGGATCGAGACGGGTAAAGCCGGGGACTTCGGCGAGTTCTTCCAGAATCGCCTGAGTCGCACGAGTGGGCTTGCCGACGTATGCGACATTGATGGGTCGACGTTCCCACATGGAGAAATCATCATGAGAGCGGAGCGCGGGTAAATCTATGCCGCGTTGCAGTGTGCCCAGCATGCGGACTCCGGCCGAAGCCAGCGGCGCGATCTGGCGGGTGTCGTGATGAGCCACGCCGACGCGGGTGTCATTGGCCGGAAAGAGTTCCTTGAGCAGTTCGATGCGTGAGGCATCTGCCGGCGAAGCGGTGTGGCCGACGATCAAGCCCGGCAGATTCTCAATATCGCGGCGCGTGAATTGCTCTGGCGCCGTGACAAAGACCACATCGGGACGGAATGCCGCCAGTTGCTGCAGATCGCGACGTGTGGGTGGACCGTCGTGTGCAATGTGCAACGAGGCGAGGCGTGCGGACCCTGTAACGGGGATGTGCCAGGTGTGCCCTGAGCGTGGAGTGACAAATGCCACGCGATAAGTGGGCTTGCGCACCAGAGTGCCGCGAGATCGCATGTCGGGAAGTGCGGCACCGCTCCAAGGTGTGCGAACCGGCTTGGCCTCAATGGCGGGAAGATTGAGAATGGGGGAAAGAGGTGGGAACTGCCTGGCGATTCTCTCTTTGGCCTTCTGCTTGACACGATTGAGTGCCTCGCGGCCGGAGATCTCGCGGCGCGAGGCCTCACGCAGTGGACCGGCCAGACGCAGCGCGCCGCGGAGTGCCACCAGCATGTTGTCGGTGGATGAGCGGGCCGAATCGGGCTTTTCGATGGTGTCGCGGACAAAGGCCTCGAACTGGCGGGTGGAGGCAGGCCAATCCGGCCATGCCCTGGCGGTTTCGATGGCACCCTGCTTGAGCGCAGTCACGAACGCGGGATCGCGCTCCATGGAGCGAAGGTATTCGACGACTTCGGATTCGCTGCCGCGCTTGACGATGATGCCGTTCTTGCCGTGGCGCATGTACTCATCGTGACCGGTGACATCGGTGGTTATTGCGGTGCCGCCGCAGTGGAACATTTCCAGGGGAGGGCCGAACATCCCCTCGACGGTGGAGAGTTTGACCAGCACATCGCAGGAGCGATAGACCTCACCCACCTTGGTGACTGGGATGCGTGACAGCACGCGCGAGCAACCGGGCATTGAGGTGCACTCGCTGGAGGTGAGGAGCCAGAGGTCCATCACCCCTGCCTGGCGGCAGAGATCGAGTGCCAGTTCAGTGCGTTTGAACTCGATACCCAGCGGGCCCTCGATGAGGACGCGCAGGGCTCTTTCACGCCGCGGTTCGACAACCGGGCCATCGGTGTTGAATGTGGCCTTGTCGATGCCATTGAGGACCAGCGACACGTTTCGGCCGTAATTGCCTCCCAGGTACTTGGCGATCCATGAGGCCTCGGTGACCACTGGCATGGGCATGCGATACGTGTATTCGGCCAGTGCCTTGGAGTCCGGATCAGTAGCGGGGAAAAAGCGTGATTCGATGGATTGAACGAAGTATGAGTACTTGCGTGCAGGAACGAAGGGAAGGTCATAGCAGGTGCGCCACCACGTCGCGAAAGCAAGATCAAACATCTTCTGTTTGACCTCCGCGTGGCAGAAGAGTGGCAGTGTCATGGCATCTGGCTTCCACGCCAGGCGAGATGCTTCGATGGGGCGTTCAGTGACAATCGAAACACGGTGACCCATGCGGGTCAATCCCAGCGCGTGCTCCATGATCACGTTAGTGCCGCCCGAGATATCCGGCGATCCCAACAGAAAGGCGATGTCGTAAGTCTTCATCGCGAGCTACCCCCATTCACAGGTGTCGCATCGGGCGACGAGGAGCCCGATGGTTGGACTTTCTTGACCATTGCCTTGGCCGTGCGTTTCAGGCAATACAAGGGACGATCCAGTTCGCTCATCAATGAGCTGTACTGTGCGCGAGTGTCGCTGAGCAGGATGTCGCGTTCGTTCAGTCGAGCTTCGAACTGCATCAAAGAAAGGTCGCGTTCGGCAAGGGTCACTTCCAATGATGCTGACCAGGACTTCTGGCGTTCCAGATCGCCCTTGAGTGCCGCGATCTCGGCTCTCAGGTTGCGAATCCAGACATCGCGGGCATCGATCATCTCAGTCTGCTTCTTGATCGCGGCATCGCGATCGTCGATCATCCTGGTCTGATTCTTGATCGCCGTGTCGCGTTCCTGAATCATCAGCGTCTGGTTGCGAATGGCCTGATCGCGATCCACAATCATTGCTTCGAGATTCTTGATGAAAGCGGTTCGCTTGTCGATCAGGTCGGCCTGATGTTTGACCAAGGTCTTGGATTCTTCCAAGAGACGCTGAGTTTGCGCAAGCGAGGATTGACACGATGCCGACTCGGCAAGTGCCGCTCTCAGTGCCGCCTGTACGGTGCAGAGTTCGCCTTGCAGCGCTGCGGCCTTGGAAGTCAGTTCCTGATGGTCACGAAGGGCCTGCTCCTCAACCTCAGCTTGGCGAGCTCTGGCGGAAGTGAGTGCCTGATCAAAATCCTGCAGGCGAGTCTTCTGCTGAGCAATTGTGGCATCGCGCAGCGCCACCAATTCGTCCTGCTTCTTGATCAGTGCCACACGCTCGTCGATCATCTGCTTCTGTCGAGCGTTAGCAGCGGCGTAATCCTGCACACGATTGTCCAACTGAGCGATAGTGGCCTGGTTGCGCTCGAGGACGCCGGCGAATTCTGCGGCCGAAGCTCGAATCTGATCTTCAAGTCGTGCGATGTACGTGGTGCATTCGCCGATCGTTCGTTCCTGGCCACGGATAGTGCGGTCGCGCCAGGTGATTGTCAGACGCTCATGTTCGACCACACTCGTTGCGGGGTACACGTCGACACGCTGTAGCGACTCTTCGCTCGGCAGATCGGCCTCCAAACTGGCCGCCGCAAACAGAATCGACCCCAATCGCCGCATGGCTCCCGCACCTGAGTCACAATTCCACACACGATTCGGCTCCCATTGGCGAGGGCCCAGAACACTGACAATCTGCAGCCAGCAATCCCACTGAACGCTATGAAGGAAGACAGTGCCCACCAGTTCCTTCACCGCTTCATCGTCAAACTCACTCTTGTGATGTTCGTTCGGTCCATACGCGTCGCGGCATGCAAGTTCGAAGGCCTGGCTGGGCACCGAACCCAGCAGGATTCCGCCAGGAGCGAGCACACGCTTGAATTCTGCGATAGCCCGAGCCGGATCCTCAAGGTGTTCGATTGTCTCGAGCGAGACCACGGTGTCAAAACTTCCATCGGCAAAGGGCAACTTGTAAACATCGCCTTCAACAAAGGACCTCGCCGCATCGGCAAAGTCGCGAGTGGCAATGGCCAGCGCGTCATGAGAGCGATCAATACCTGTGTAGTGTGTCACGCTGGAATTCTGAGCAAGGATCGGGGCGCCGTATCCCACTCCGCACGCTGCGTCCAGAACTCGCCCGCGCGCCAGCGAAGCCGCCCATCGGTAGCGATGCGCGTGCTCCGCTCGAATCAGCGGCGTCGCCTTGTCCAGTTCAATCCGCTCCACGGATGCCCTCCGCCTTCACCGTCCACCTTCGAGGCAGGTGAATCAACCCCACTGCCTGCATCCCATCCACAATCGTAATCGGTTTGGTGAATCGCTCGGTATGAATGCCAAAGGCCCGGTCGTCATCTATCGCGACACGGAAATGGAACGTTCCAGCGAGGACCGGCAAATCACGCAATTCACATTCGACGACGCCTCCGGTACCGGGCTCGAATGGTTCCAGCCCCTCCATCAGCGTGGTGGTGCCGCAGATGTAGAGATTGTCGTGGCGATACATCGACAGCACAAAGGTAACGCGATCCGGTCCCGACTTGAAGGTTTTGTACGTGAAGCGGATGCGGGCGCTTTCTCCGGTGCGCAGCGTGTCGCAGGGATTGCCATCTGCACCGATCACCTGCACGTCTGTGATCGAATAGACCGACGCTGCGGAAAGATCGTGTTTTGGCTCCGGGCCTTTCACATCAAAGACCTTGTCGGCCATCTGGGCCGCCTCGATCTCCTTGGCGTACTTGTCGGCGACGATATCGGCTGCACCAAAGGCAACCTGCTCGCCCTTGCGCAAGTAGAGCGCCTGCGAGCAGAAGGTCTTGATCAGATAAGGATCGTGTGCCACCAGCAGAATCGTGCACCCATTGTCGCGCAAGCGATGAAAGACCCGCGTGCACTTGGATTTGAACGCGGCATCGCCCACCGCAAGGATCTCATCCACGATGAGCACTTTGGGATCAACGTGCGCTGCCACACTGAAGGCCAGCCGCGCGTGCATGCCACTGGAGTAGGTTTTCAAGGGCTGATCGATGAAAAGGCCAATGTCGGCAAATCGCTCAATGGCCTCGAAGCGTTCGTTGATCTGGTCGCGCGTCAGCCCCAGAATGCTGCCGTAGAGATACACATTCTCGCGGCCCGAGAATTCGGGATTGAACCCCGAGCCAAGTTCCAGCAGAGGCACCACGCGACCGGTGACGCCCACGCGTCCGGTGCTGGGAGTGAGGATGCCGCTGATCATCTGCAGCAGGGTTGACTTCCCCGCACCGTTGCGCCCCAGAATGCCGACGGTCTCACCGATGCGGACATCAAAGTTCACATTGCGAACCGCCCAGAACTCCTTGAAATACGTCCTTTTCCAGCGCCACAGAGCTTGCTTCAGCCGGTCCTGCGGACGGCTGTAGATGTGGTACACCTTTCCCAGATTCTGCGCGCGAATCGCCACACCTTCACTGCGTGACGGCACTGATGGGACATCTGCAGGCAGATCCACTTTTGGCAATCGGGTTGGTGCCAGGGTCTCAGATGACATCAGCAAACGCCCGTTTGGCCTTCATGAAAAAACCATACCCCAGAATCGCGGCGATCCCCGTGATCACCACCGACACACTCCACCAGGTCAGATTGGGAATCTCGCCTGTGATCGCCAGCATGCGCGCATCTTCGATGACGCGAGCGATGGGGTTCAGTCCGAGCCATTGCCGCAGATTCTCCGGCACGTGCGAGAGCGAAAAGAAGATTGGCGACACAAAGAAGAGCACTGCCATCGCCAGTTCGACAATGTTGCCGATGTCGCGCAGAAAAACTCCCAAAGCAGAGAGGAACCAGGAAATCGCCAGTCCCGCCAGCATGACTGGCAAGAGAATGAAGGGAACCAGAACCACGGTCGGTTCCGGAGCTCGCTGTTCGATCGCGATCCAACCAATCAGCCACACGCAAGCGCCGATCGAAAAGGTGACAAGGGCGGTCAGCAATTCGGAGAGCGCAAACACTTCGAGGGGGAAGACCACGCGCTTGACGTAACTGGTGTGGTTGACGACCACGTGGGGTGCCTTCGCCGCCATATCGCGAAACAAGCCAAAGACCAACATGCCTGCGAAGAGTGAAAGCGCGAATGCTCCCAATGGCTCACTTTGACCATCGCTAAACTTGTTCCACTTGTTGGGGAAAATCACGGCGAAGACGAATGTGTACACGCTGAGCAGCAGCAGGGGGGTGAGAATGGCCCAAACGATGCCCAGCCGCTGCGCTTTGTACTTGGCCTCGATGTCTCTGCGGGCAAATTGCCACGCCAAGTGTTTGTGAGCAATAAGGTTGCGCAACATCGATGCGGGGTTCAGATACGTCATCAATGGCGGCGGACGATCCGAGTACACCACTTCCGACGCAGTTTGTGAAGCAGTCGTTGCCACTGTTTCTGCCCTTGATGGTCCCCGTGGTCGTCTCGCTTGACGAAACGAGTAAAATCCTAACAAACATATGCGTGCCACCCACACATCGTGGCTGGAGATGGTAGGGAAGATCACTGGCGCGATTTGACCACTGATCAGGCTCGACAACCCCCCAACACCCTTACAACTTCAGTTATCGGAGCTTGTATGGGTCGTCCTCGACATCGTCGCTCACCGGCGACTCGTCAACATCTCCCTTGAGTTCCTGACTCCAATCGGTGTTCAATGCCACCCCGACGAAAATAGCTGCAAAGGCGATCAAGGGCACATACCAGGGAATGCCTACACCCAGCCGCAAGAAGAGCCACGAACTTCCCAGTCCGAGCACCACACAAAGGATCAACGCAATCAGCAGACGCCGTGTCACGAACAAACGTATTCACGCAAAAACGCCGACCGGGGCCGCACACCACTGCGACCCACGGTCGACGCTCCCACAAAACCCGCCCCCAACCACAACTCCCCCTCCCACACTCAGTCGCGGCGGCGGCGTGTCGCAAACAGGCCAGCGAGCACCAGTGTCGCAGTTCCCGGTGTCGGCACCCACATGGTGTAGAGGGCATCGATGCGAGAACCATCAAAGACGCCCCCGGAGATGGTGTTGCCGTTGAGTTTCACGCGGGTGTAATACGGCACACCGATGGGCGCACCACCGCCGAAGCTGTTCTCGGCATACTGGTGTCCCCAGTCAGCGCCCGCACCAACGAAGCCCGAAGTCTTGTTGGGATCGGCCAGATACAGATAGAAGTCAGTCCCGATCTGCTCGTAGCCAGCACCAGTCAGCACGTGGAAGTTGGTCCACCAGTTACCATTGTTGTTGGCGTTGGGCGATACACCGATGCGAACGACGCACGTGCCGCCACGATCCATCATGTCCTTGAAGAGGTTGTAGTAATTGGTGTAACCGCTGTCGACGCCCGCCTGTGGCACCCACGCTGAGCCATTCCACTTCTCATCCAGCGGGGCTTCCGGATCACTGAGGCGATCAATCCGAGCGCCCCGATTCAGATAGCGTTGAATCTCAGGATTCACGCCTGTGTGATACGTCACGTAATTGCGCACGTTGTTGGTCCACGCCATACCGCCATTACCAGGATTGGTTCGCCATGCCAAATCACCGTTGGCGTAATTGGCCCGCTCGAGCCACGAGCGATTGGCGTGATATGGTGGGCCGACATCAGGATCCATCGAGGTGTGGTCAAAGAGATTGGTGTAGCCGCGAGTCGACCAGTTGTAGATCGCGCCCAGCCACGCGGTGGTGCCGCACCAACCGACCTGTACCCGATTGCCCGAAGACGAATCAACCGCCGATTCCCACCAGTCGCCGCCTCCGTAAGAGGGCCCACCGGGTGCGGTCCACGCCGCCACTCCATCCCATGCCTTCTGATGCTGATAAAAGGCTGGGATGTTGGCCTGAATAGTCGGCGCCGCAGTGGCGGCGGCCACGACGATCAGGGCGAACGCGGACGAAGTGATAACCTCGGCCTTGGAAAACATGGCTTTTCTCCTCACGTTGAACTTTTTGATTTGGACCTTTCACCGAGCGAGTTGAACGTCTCGCCATAGGCGTGAACGCGGTGTTCACCGGATGCTCACGCACACGCAAGCGGAATTGCAAAAAAAGCGGCTCCAGCCGCACGGGCCAGAGCCGCTGATTTCGGGGGACTTCGAGTTACACCAGCAGGGTGGCCGGGCTTTCGAGCAGGCCCTTCACAGTGGCCAGATATTGAGCCGCCATCGCGCCATCCACCACACGGTGATCGCTCGACATGGTCATGCTCATCACGCTGCCGACGGCCAGTTGTCCCTTCTTCACCACGGGCTTCTCGATTGCCGCGCCGACAGCGAGAATGGCCACGTTGGGTGGGTTGATGATGGCGGTGAAGTGATCCACGCCGTACATACCCAGGTTGCTGATCGTGAAGGTCGAATCTGACATTTCCTGGGGCGACAGGCCCTTGGCTCGTGCCTTGTCTGCGAGTTGCTTGGTCTGTGCCGAGATCTGCCGCAGACCCATCTGATCTGCGCCACGCAGCGTCGCAACCACCAGCCCACCACCCTTGGATTCATCCAGCGAGATCGCCACGCCGATGTTCACATCCGCCAGCAGTTCAATGGCTTCACTCCCGGCGGAGCCAACCCAGCGGCTGTTGACATATGGATGCTGATGCATCGCCAGCGCACAGGCGCGAACCAGGAAATCATTCACGCTGAGCTTCACGCCCTGCGATGCAAGCTGCTCATTCAACTGCTTGCGCAGATCCAGCAGTGCGTCCATCGCGATCTCCACCGTCACCTGATAGTGCGGAATCGTGACCTTGGATTCGACCAGGCGCTGAGCGATGACGCGGCGCATGTTGGAGAGGGGAACGACCTTGCTGGTCAGCGTTGCACCAACGGCGGGCATTGACGGGGCGGGTGCCGCTGCTCTCGGTGTTGCGGCGGTCACTGCGGCGCGACCAGCGACAACCGGCGCACCGCCCAGCGCCGCTTCCACATCCTTACGGATAATGCGGCCGCTGGGGCCTGATCCATGCAGCCCAGCCAGATTCACGCCACTCTCTTCAGCGATCTTGCGTGCCAGAGGTGAAACAAAGATGCGATCAGAACCCGCAGTGCCATGCGAACCGTTGCTGCCGTTGGTCGTAGCTGGTGCGGTCAGCACCGCAGTACCTCCGCCACTGCCACCCACCTTGGCTGCCGCTGTCGCCGGCTTTGCAGCCACCGCTGCCCCGGCTCCGGCCGCATACTTGGCCTTCACCGCCGCGACGTCTTCACCCACGCCTGCGATCACGGCGATCAGTGTGCCTACTGGAACATTCGTGCCCGCACCAACTGCCAGGTGGGCGACCACGCCGTCATCGAAAGACTGCTGCTCCATCGTCGCCTTGTCGGTCTCGATGTCCGCCAGCAGATCACCGGACTTGATCTTCTGTCCTTCCTTCACGGCCCAGCGGACGATGGTCCCGGCCTGCATGGTGTCGGAAAGACGGGGCATGGTGATTTCAGAAGCCATAGGTGTCTCGTGCAATCAGAGGCGAATGTGAGTGGTCATTGTGGACCGCTGCGCATCGAGTTCTGACAGCATCACGGCAGTGCCGACTCGATCTCTGTAAGGGAGACGTTCAGCACGGCGCGGCAGATGCGATCCAGATCCTCGCGCGGTCCGGTGAAGTGTAGGGTTCGGCTGACGTGCCTGCCGGATTCACCCGGTTTCAATGCCAATGCCGGCGAGGAAGTCTCCAGCTCATAAAACGTTGCCGCACCCGCGGTGGTCCCGCCATCGTTGTAGCTGTTGATGACATCCCCGGCGAAGGGTTCCTTCTGCATTTCCCACGCCGAATTCACATATGCGGTCACGCCCGCCGGGAGGGAGTACTTGACAATGGTGAGCACCTGCCGCGAAGGGTCCCAAGAGCCGCACACCGGGGTGCTGCGCATCGGGTTGGTGCCGATCTTGGTTCGCGAAAGACCATCGGCCTTGAAGAAGATTGCCCGGTCATTCAGCGCCAGCCGCTCGGCCGGCACTTTGCCGAAATAGTCATCCTTCACCACTGCGCCGTGCGAGCTCGCAGGCCCGGGGGCGAAGGGAATAACCGCGATGGTCTTCGCCGAGGGCTTGAACATACCCAGTGTCCAGATGCTCAACATACCAGTGTCTTTGGTCCACGCGGCGGTGCCGGTGTTGGTCAATACATTGTCCGTGTCAAAGGCGACGCACGATGACTGACCTTGCCCGATCTTCATTTCAAAGCACGCTTGAGCGCCCTCGATCAGACGCACGGTGCGGTCAATCCGCGTGTTGAAGGTGAAGCCGGAAAAGTTTTTGAACGTGGCATTGTGCGTCATCACCACGCTGGTGGCATCCTGCGACACCACGCGATACGCCTCGGTGTCAATCGGAGCAGGGGTTTGCCAGTCGTCCAGGGTAAATTTGTCACCCGGTTCAAAGAATATTGCGAATTGACCACCCTCAGGCCCGAGCCAGAAACGATCCTCGCCGCCATATCCATTGATCTTGGGCAGAGTGGTTTTCGATGCAATCACTGCGTCATCGAGAAAGCCGAAACTCGGGCCCGCATCACCGCCAGTGGTGCTGGTGAAGACCCTGCCGCAGATCGACGGTACCACCGCCACCTTGGACTTGCCATCGGCGGACGACAGCACGATGGTGTCGCGATGCGAGGCCAGGAAAGCTACGTCACCACCAAATGACCGTTCGGAAGGCATGGAGCAACCAGTCAAAAAAAGTGCGGTTGGAACAAACACACAAGCGGACACAAGTTCTGGAATGCGCATGCGCACAGCATACCGGGAAAATAGAGTGCCGTCGGGCTGGAAAACGCTCGGTGATTCATCCGATGAAACACCGGAATCGATCGCTTTGCCACCGAATTCCGCCTGAGTATCCCCCTCAATCACTTTCCGACGACAGACTTCAGTGCGGCATGGGGAACTTTCCGCACAAGGCCTCGATCTCGCCTCGCACGGCCTTGCACACCTTGGCCAATTCATCCGGACCAGCCAAGCCCGCGGCCATGGTGCGATCAAAGAAATCGGCCACCTGCTCCATCTGGGCTTCCTTCATGCCGCGCGTGGTCAGAGCGGGAGTACCCAGTCGGATGCCGCTGGTGACCCGCGGCGGGCGCGGATCGTTAGGAATGCCGTTCATATTGCAGATGATGCCCGCAGTCTCCAGCCACTTACTGCCTTCAGCGCCCGTGAGTTTGTCGCTGCGCTGGCGAAGATCGACCAACATCAAGTGATTGTCGGTGCCGCCCGTAGTGATGCGATAGCCACGCTTGACCAGTGCGGCGGCGAGTGCCTTGGCATTGCACACCACTTGGGCCGAATAGGTGCGGAAATCCGGGTTGAGACACTCGCCAAAGGCCACCGCCTTGGCCGCGATCACGTGCATCAGGGGGCCACCTTGCATACCGGGGAAGACGGCCTTGTCGATTTTCTTGGCGAGTTCTTCGTCATTGGTCAGGATGAGACCACCACGCGGTCCACGCAGTGTCTTATGCGTTGTCGTCGTCACCACATGCGCGTGCGGGAACGCGTTGGGATGGGCCCCTCCCACGATCAGGCCCGCGATGTGTGCAACATCGGCGACCAGGAGCGCACCCACCTCATCGGCGAGGGCGCGGAACTTGTCAAACTTGATGGTGCGTGGATATGCCGAATAGCCGCACATGATGACCTTGGGCTTGTGTTCCAGGCACACCGCGCGGGCAGCGTCATAGTCGATCTGCTCAAATTCCTTGTGGTCAGCCGCGTAATGCAGGGGATAGTGAACCGGGTTGTAGTAGCGCCCGCTGAAGTTGATCTTCATGCCGTGCGACAAGTGTCCGCCATCTTTCAGGAGCAAGCTGGCAAAGGTGCTCCCCGGCTCCATGAGCGCCATGAACACCGCCGCGTTGGCCTGGGCCCCGGAGTGCGGCTGCACATTGGCAAACTTGGCCCCGAACATCTGCTTGGCGCGCTCGATCGCCAGCGTCTCGACCTGATCGTGAAACTCGCAGCCGTTGTAGTACCGCGCGCCGGGATACCCCTCGGCGTACTTGTTGGTCAGGCACGAACCCATCGCCTCCATCACCGCCGGGGAGGTGTGATTCTCGCTGGCGATCAACTCCAGCGTGGTCTCCTGACGATGCGCCTCTTTGCGGATCAGGTCAAAGATCGCAGGGTCGCGGCGTGCCAATAGTGATGAGTGCGTGTCTGCCATGTTTGAGGGTATCTCTGATCAGGCAGCGATCCAATGTGCCATGTTCACCAGTTCCAGCGATTCAGCATGGGCAACAACTCGTACGAGCCGGGAACGCCGGGAATCAAGAGAGCCAAGAGCGAGACAGCGAAGATCAACCAATACACCAATCCAGGGCGACTGAAGCGCCAATAGCGGACAATTACCACCCACCACCACCGCGCGGTCCACACATACAGCGCAAGCACCAGAGTCAACGCGATCCCGTATGCGATGTCGTAGGACAGCAGAACTTGCCAACCCCAGTTGCGGGCGTTGATCAACTGCATCTTCATCCATGTCCAGCCCATGGAGTCACAGATATCCGTGGCCAGTATGCCCGTGCGCAGCACCAGCAGCATGATCGTGATGACCATTCCCCACCACAATGAGTAGGCCCAGCCGCGAAGGACGTGGGTCCGTTTCACCTTGGCCTCGAGGCGCGAGTCAGAGAGAAGCAGCATCATCACCGGCCAACTGAGATTCATCCCCCAGAAACAGCCGATGGGCATGAGCATGAAATCCGTGTTGAGCGACATTCCTTTCACGCTCCAGGCTGCTCCCCACCACTCCTCATGAGCAAATGGGTACAGGATTAACTGCTCAACCACCTGCCACCAATACTCCGGACTGGTGGTTCTGATTCCTCGCACGACAAATCCGCCCGCAACGTAATAGACACCGATATCGATCGCGGCCATCAGCATTGATACCAGCAGCAAGAACACGCCACCGCACAGGGCGACATACAACCACAATCGACCCACCCGCGGCACATGCCACATCTGCACCGCATTCCAGAATCTGCCGGGAAAGAGCGATTTCCACAGTGTTCCCAGCACGCCACGCACGGGGTGACGAGTGTGTTCAAAGAGCCAAGGAAGTTGCCGCCGATCGGCACGCAACAGATTTGCCCATTCAAACTCCATGCCGCATTCTGAGCAGGTTCCCTGTAACGGGCACTGATCCGTGAATGCGGCGATCACGCCGTCAAGTTCGTAATCACAGCGCGGGCAGCGAATGTGCCCTGGGATGGAATCGGCATGTGATCTAGTGATTTCATCCATCATCACACCAACCCCGAGAAGAGGTGCTTATACGCCATTGGGTACAAGAGCAACACCAGTAGCACGCTGGTAAGAGTGCAAATGATCACCATTGCCGCGGCAACCGCCCAAGCCGTGGGCAGGCGCAGGTAGCGTGAACACGCAAAACCCCAGACCACAAACAGCCACAGTGCACAGACTGGCACGACCATCGCTGCGGTGCGATCGCTAAACATGCCGGAAATCCAATACAGGTCAAATCCCGGGCCGCGTATGCCAAACGTCCAATTCACTTTCAGCAGTGCCCAGCCGACGAATCGCATCAGCGGCCCCGCCCACAGCAGCACCCAGGGAGTGGAATACAAAGCGATCCGTACGAGGTGTTCCTTTCGCACCTTGCATCGCCGCAGCGTGACCGGCAGCAACCGAAACGTCAGTGGCATGAGGAAGGCAGACAGCAAAACCAGGAGATCGGTGGCCGAAAGTACTTGATCAATCGATGTAATCTTCCAGGAGTTGGCTGCTGTCGATGTACTGTATGGTGTGTAGAAAATCCAGTCTTCATTGTCAGAGAACGGAAGCCAAAATCCGCTGACCGGCAGGTACTCCAGTATCGCGCCCCACCTTGTGGCTCCAAAATTCAACTGCAGTGTCAACTGTGAGACCGCCACCATCAGCAGATAGCACGCGATGAAGATGATCAGCGACACCGCCAGGGCGTATCGCAGCACAATCGGATACTCCATCCGCACCTTGCGCCAGAAGATCCACGGCAAGATGGACCGCCACGCTGTTCCCACCGCCGCCCAACGCCTGCTTCCAACCTCCGCCGTCTCAATGAACCACCGCGGCACCTGCAATTCCGGCCTCATCACCAACCGCCACTCAAAATCCAGTCCACATTCGCTGCACTTGCCTTGCAGAGGGCACATGGTCTCCCAGCGTGCAACCTCTCCGGCCTGGTCATAGCCGCAGCGCGGGCAGGCGGGGGTGGATTGGCGAGGCGAATCTGACAAGTGACCTCTTCTCGTGGACAAGTTACCATGCAGCCCCGAAAGAGGTTGCGGCAGCAGCACGATGACCACCATGACCACCACGCCGACACATATTCCCACCATCGCGATCACCCTCGGCGACCCCGGCGGCATCGGCCCCGAAGTCATCGTCAAAGCCCTTGCCGATGAGCGGCGGCGTATGAAGGCCAAGTACGTGATCTACGGGCTGGATGGGCCCCTGCAGGATGCAGCGAAGGCCGCAAAGATCGCGCCTTTCTGGTCAACGCATCTCAACACCCAGGTCGCCCTCATCGACTACAGCAAAGCAGTGGGCACCGATGCCTTTCCCGCGACCCACAACGCCCGTGGTGGCAAGCTTTCGGCCCAACTCTGCGAAGCCGCAATCTTGCATGCGCGCGATCCCGGCCAGGCGCCCTTTCCCAAAGGGCAGAAGATCGATGCCATCGTCACCGGTCCGATCAGTAAAGAGTCATGGGCACTCGCCGGATGGCACTACCCCGGACACACCGAGCTCTTCGCCGAGCGATTTGAAACGCACGAGTTCGGCATGTTCTTCGCCTCGCAGAAGTTGAAAGTCATCCTCGCCACAATTCACATTCCTTTGGCCAAGGTGCCTTCGTTCTTGTCGACGGATCGGGTGCTGCGGGCGATCTGCCTCGGTCACGATGCTTGCCAGCGGCTCGGCATCGCCTCGCCACGCATTGCCGTCGCGGGAGTAAATCCGCACGCAGGCGAGAATGGCCTGCTCGGGCGCGAAGAGAAACTGATCATCGAGCCGGCAATCTTGCAAGCGCGGCAGAGCGACATCGATGTCCGTGGCCCTTTCCCCGGCGACACCATCTTTCTCAGTGCTCTCCAAGGGAAGTACGACCTCGTCGTGGCCATGTATCACGATCAGGGGCTGATTCCCGTAAAGCTTCTGTGCCGCGATGAGGCGGTGAATGTGACGGTCGGATTGCCAATCATCCGCACCAGCCCGGATCATGGAACGGGGTTTGACATCGCTGGAAAAAACAAAGCCGATCCCGGCAGCATGGCCAGCGCGATTGATCTGGCGATCAAGATGTGGCGTTAGTCCGCTTGTTTGACAAGGAGATTCCCATGCTCCGCCCCATCCCGTCCAAGCAGCTTGATGCGATGCTGGAACTCCGCGATCTGAGGAAACGCTACGGACACTGCGTGAAGATGATCGCCGACCTTGGCAGTCTGTGGTGGCTTGAAAGTGCTCGGGGCCGCTGCGTACTTGGGCCCACCGCCCAGGGCGCGATGCTGCTGCCGGTCTGGCCGCATCCTGATTACGCCAGCGCCTACCTGAGGCTTGATCCTGTCGCGGCCGTCGTGTGGGCAACCAGCGAACCCATGGAGATCGAAGTTCACGAGTTCATTGATGAGCACGTTCCTGAGCTCATCAAAACGGGCTATGCGATTGCCGCGTTCCCTATTCCGCCCGGGCAGGCCTGTATCGTGTCCGTCGATGACTTCGCCGCGAACCTGCAATTCGAACTCGATCAGGTGGAGTGAGCTTCGGCGGTAAGCCGTCTCAATCCAACCGCCGCGGCACCACGCTCGTCACCATCCGCAGGTTGCCCGCACCCATCGCCGATTGCACACTGGTGATCTGCAGCCCGTTCGGGTTCACCACCATGTCAATTGTTGCCTTGCGCAGGCGTGGTCCGACGTCATACTCCATCGTAAAGGTGACGTTCTGAAGGTTGCTGATGAGTGGGTGCGATTCCGTCCGTGTCAGCGTGCCACTGGTGTAGTTCTTTTGTACGTACCACAATTCAAATGGACCATTCACCGTCGCTGTCGCATCGCGGCGTTCCAATCGCACGATCGTCATGGTTCCTGCGGCATCGTTGCGGGCCGATTCAAATTCAATGAACGTGCTCGACAGCGGATTCTGGGTCGCATCCAACACATCGTCTGGATAAGGGCCAAACTCAGTGCCTGTGCGCACCATCGCCGTGATGCGCTGCATCACGATGCGCGCCACCACGTTGTTGCTCGCCTGATCCGTGGTGTATTTGTACCCCTTGAATGATGCATCAAGGGCCACCAGCATCGCCGTCAGGAGCGACGCCGTGATCGTCAGGGCAATCAGCACTTCAACCAGCGAGAAGCCGCGACGAGCCGAACTGTTCGTGGCAGTGTTCATAGGTGTGAATGCTCTCATGGCTTTCCTTCGCGATAGGTGCCCGTCACCGCTTCCACGTACATCGGCAGCATGATCCCGTTGGGGAGCGTCATTTTGGGGTCGAAGCGCAGCGTGATCTTGCCATAGCCATAGAAGGGAACGGCGACCGCGCCGCCCGGAGGCGTACCCGTCGGACCGACATCCGCCAAGCCATCGCCGTCCGTGTCATACCCCACGATCTTTACACCACCCACCGTTGGCAGCGTCGCAGGGTCCAGCGACTCAGAGTCACCATCCGCCGGGCCAAAATACCCGATCGTGGTGTTGAAGTTCGCGGTGTTACCAACAGGGTTGCCCAGAGCATCGACCATGGGGGCCGTGCCGCGCTCGGGCTTGAACGTCAGCAGCAGTGCTCCATCCAGGTTCACATTGCCGCGCATGTCCAGAACACCCGCGACGACTGCGCCGCGCAATTGCACATCCTGGCTCGGCGGACTGTTGAATGTCCCCATATCCACCGAGTAGTTCGGCACCATCAGCGAGCTTTTGGCGATCTCAGTCTTGTCCGCATCCTGAGGGTTGTACGTCGGATCGTTGGGATAATCCGGGTGCGCTTGCTTGAAGCGCGTCGAGCCGGTAAACGTCAACTTGTTGCGCACCTGAGTAAAGACGCCCGGCTTATCCGACACCAGCGAACCCACAAACAGGCAATCGTGGAAGCGGATGTTGTTGGACACTGTCCGCGTGTCGACCACGCGCTTGCCACTGACGACCAATGGATCGGGCAACTGGGCGTAGTTGGTCACGCTTCCCGTCTGATTGGCGGGAATGTCGGCCTTGTCCATCGGCTGCGCCTGGCTCATCAGCACGTACTGATTCGGCGGAATCGCCGAAGCCGGCAGCATCGTCGGGTATGACGTCTCGCCCGATTGATCGCCGTAGATCACGCGCGCTCGCGTGGGGGCCGGGCGCGTCTGCCCCGTCGGCACCGCCATCTTGCCGTATTCATTCCACAGCACGTGGCTGTTGCTTGAAGTTGTCTCCACATACGTCACACCGATGAACTGGCAGTTTTTGAAAAGTGCATTGGTCCCCATGGGAATCTTCACATCGCGGAAGACCATGTTCTCATACACCGGGCGGTAGTACCAGTCGCTGAACGTCGGCGCGTTGTACGGCATTCTTTCAAAGTACGCCGTCGCGTAATTGTCCGGCAGTCCGTCATAGTTCGCATCCGGGTCCAGACGCAAATACCGTGGCAGCGTGGTGTTTGATGCCCGCGTCTCCACATACGTTGCCAGCTGCGTCGTCGAAATCCCCAGACTGCTCGCCACCTGATTCGCGAACGGACTGCCGTCCGCCGCCGTCCGCAGAGCTGCTTCGCTCGAGACAAACGTCGTCGAGTCGATGTTGGGCAACTGCGAGTCGTTGGCATCAAAGTTGCGAGCCGAACCATCATCCGTCGGACGGATTGGCCCTTGCAGTTTCGATGAGTAATCACCCTGTCCTGCCGTCCAAGCTGTGCTCGTGGTCTTGAAGACCAGCTTACCACGCACCTTGTTGTATTGGTCCTTCTTGTCAACCACACCGTCGCGGCACCCCAGCACCTGGTCGCGATTCAGACTGCGATTGCTGTCATAGTCATTGAACGCCTCACCCGCATCCCACTTGCCGTTGCGGTTGGCATCCACAAATCCCCAGATGCCGTTGCGGTTGCGGTCCGGGTTGTTGGTGTCGATGAGGATGGCAAGGTCTTCATCCACAGAACGCCCGAGCGAGTCCACAAATTCAGGAGTCAGTGCCGCACTGGGAGTTCCCGCCGAGAGATTCGTCGCCAGCGCCACCTTGCCATCCCGGTTCGTGTCGTACTGATTGATGAAGATGTCAAACTCATCCACATACCCATCGCCCGTCGCATCCGCAAACGCGGCATCCGCTCGTCCGTCGCCGTCATAGTCACGAGTGTTCGACGGGATCGCCGCTCCTTCAGAAGGGTGCGCCACCCGCAGACGGTTGTCCCCGTCCACGTCATAGGTTCGCAGCGCGGTGTGAAAATCTGCCAGCTTGGTGTTCAGCGTGGCATTCAATCCCAGGAAATCACTCTTGAGCTGCAACGGATCACCCGCGGTCTGCGTCACATCGGTGTACCGCGCTCCCAGATCACCAGAGACCAAAACGTTCTTGCCGATCTGCAGCTTGCTTGGGCTGATGATCGCCTGCTGCACGCGCTTGCCGATGCGGTAGTCCTGCATCACCGTTCGCGTGATTGGCGCTCCGGTACGCGAGTAATCAAAGTCATACCCCGTGGCAATGATGCGGATATCCGTGCCGTTTCTCAGCGGCGCAAAGATGATCGAGTACGCCTGAGGCTTCTGCGTGCCCACCGCCGCATTCAACCCGATCGCCGGTGTGTACAACCACCCCGTCGCCGAGTACACGTTGGTGGTATCCACGCCCGACATCGCCCCTGCGATCGTGGGCTCATCCACCGACACCCCCGCCTGCACGTTCCCGTCTTGGGCAAATTGGTTCGCCAAGGCCCGGGCAATTCCCGCAGGAGTGGGGGACTCCATCGCCGCGTACGGCGGATTGAGCACTGTGTAGGTCTCACTTCCGGGAATCGACCCGTTCCAGACGTTGCTTACAAACGAACCCGTCATGTCGCTGTTGGAAATCACAAACCGGTTCGTCGCTGCCAGCAGACGTGCTTCACCCACCTTCAACCCCGTCTCCGCCGCGCCCAGCGCACGCATCACGTGCAGGTGCGTCGCTGCAGTTCGCAGATTGCCCTTGCTGCTCACCGCCATTGCCGCCGCCAGCGAACCGAAGATCACCAGAAACATCATCGCCAGCACTGTCGCCACGCCGCGGCGATCTTCACTCTTGCCCCGCGCCGCTCCAGCGCGGCTCATCACCTCGCGGCACGCGCTCTGTTCACCCCGATTCGCACGACGACCCTTGCCAAAGTTGCGCAGCATGTGTGTGTCCTTCCCTCCCAGTCGCGTGCGTGATTCATCAGCCCGGCTCACTCATCCTTCATTCCGGCACAATCCACGACACTCTCGTCACTTCCTGGGCCGAAGCATCCATCGGACCCTGATAACTCACCACCACCGTCACTTTCAGCGGGTACCTATCCACCGGACGCCCGGGAGTGCCGCCATTGGCCGCGACAAAAGTCGCATTCGCCACTGATTGCGACGCATTCGCGGGATTCAGCTTTCGAACCGTCACCGCCTGCGTCCAACCCCGCATCGCGATCGGCTGCCCTTCCGAATCCGTCACCACCGCACCTTGCAGATCCACTTCGGGAATGGTGTCACCAAACAGATTCACCGGACCATCCATGTTGCCCGTGGCACCAAAGACCAGTCCGTCAAAGTCATCAATGTCATCCAGGTCCGTCGCGACCGCTTCACCAGTCTCGCGCCCCCAGCCCATCAGCGTCGAACCGTTCAGGTAGAGCCCGGTCACCGGGTCGTGTCGCGGCAGCTTCCGCGTCATCTCCCGAATCTCATTGGCCAGAAACGTCGCCGTCGCCGCGTGGCTCGACCAAGTGTTGCTGGTGATAAAGCTTTGCTGAGCTTCAACAAACGCCAGCACGCCCACGCCCAGGATCACCATCGTCATCAACGCCTCAAGCAGGGTGAATCCCGATCGCGCACGCCGCCCTGCCAACCGTTTGGCCCTCGCTGCGGTCAGTCGAGCATGCAAGCCCGCCGCACCACTCAGTTGTGATCCCAAGCTGTCGTTTCCGGCCTGCATACCGAGTCCTCCGGCCGTCTGCGCGCAGAGGTCGCGCGCGGCCCCCACACAAGCACTGCCCGAGATTCATCGGTTACTTGACCAGCTGGCTCATCTTGAAGATCGGCAGGATGATGGCCATGGCGATGAAGCCGACGATTGTGCCCATTACAACGATCATGAGGGGCTCGATCATCGCCGTCACCGCCTTGATCGCGTCCTTTAACTGCTTGGAGTAATACATGCTGATCTCATCCAGCACTTCACCCAGCTTACCGGACTCTTCACCCGCCGCGATCATCTGTGACACACTCTTGGGAAGCAGCGGGTCTTTGGTCAGCACCGTCGCGATCTTCTTGCCCGTCTTCACGGCATTGTGCACACGCATCCACATGCCCTTGTACATCACGTTGCCGGAAATTTCACCAGTAATGCGCAAGGTGTCCAGCATCGGCACACCCGCGTTGATCAACTGACCAAACGTCTGCAACGAGCGGCTGATGTACAGAGCTCGGAACATCGTCCGCACGATCGGCAACGTCAGCTTCATCTTGTCGATCCAGAAGCTGCCGACCTCAGTCTTGCCAAACGCATACCCCGCGCCCGCGACCGCCAGCACACCTGCAAGCAGGTAATACCAATTGGCCACCATGAACTGCGAAATGGCCATCAGCACCTTGGTCGCCCAGGGAAGGATGTCTTCTTTACCCTCGAACACCGAGTAGAACTTGGGCAACACAAACGTGAGTAGGAATACCGTCACACCCACCGCCATGGTGCCGATGATGCCGGGGTAGATACCCGCGCCGATCACCATCTTCTTGGTCTCGATCTGCTGAGCGATGTATCCAGCGATGCGCTCCAGCATCTTGGAGAAACTACCCGACATTTCCGAGGCCCGCACCATGTTGATATACAGCGGATTGAAGAGCTTGGGGTGCTTCTGCAACGCTTCCGAGAACTGCTTACCACTCTCCACATCCGACTTCAACTGGTACAAGACCTTCTGAAAGCCCGGGTGTGGTGTCTGCTCTGCGATGCCTTCGAGCGCGGAGCGCAGGTTGATACCGGCGCGCACCATCACCGCCAACTGACTGGTGAAATCCAGCACGTGCTTCTGTGAAATCGCGCCAGCGTTCATCTGGCGCAGCTGCTCCATGAATCCGCCCCCGTTGCCCCCTTCGTTGGAGGCCGAGAGCGACATCACGTGCAGCCCCTGATTCCGCAGCAGCGACGCCGCCGACGCGACAGAGTCTGCCGCCAGCACGCCGTTGCTCACCGTTCCGCTCGTGTTCCGGGCCTGATACTTGTAATTCGCCATAGAAAATCTCTCGAATCTTGCTCAAAACCCGTGAACTCGAAATGACGCAAACACCACGGATGGAATTGTCTCGCTTACGCCGCCAACTGACGTTCCAGCTTGTCGGGGTGCGCCGCCGCGGCAATCGCATCTTCACGCGAAATCATGCCGTTGAAGTACAGTTCCGCGATCGAGCTGTCCATCGACTGCATGCCGATGGCGCGGCTCGTTTCAATCACGTTGGGAATTTCAAACGTGCGGCATTCGCGGATCAGGTTGCGCACCGCAGGGGTGCACAACAGAATCTCCACGCCCGGCACCATCCCCTTGCGATCAATGCGGCTGAACAGCGTCTGGCTGATCACCGCCTGCAAGGTGTTCGAAAGCATGGCGCGAATCTGGTTCTGCTGATTCGCCGGATACATGTCGATGATTCGTTCCACCGTCTGCGAGGCGTTCACGGTGTGCAGCGTTGAAAGCACCAAGTGGCCGGTTTCTGCCGCTGAGATCGCCAGACCCGTGGTTTCCGGGTCGCGCATTTCGCCCACCAGGATGATGTCCGGGTCCTGACGCAGGGCGTGCTTCAGACCGCTGGCAAAGCTCGGCATGTCAGCGCCCAGTTCGCGCTGCTCGAGCAGACACTTGTCGCTCTTGAAGGCATATTCGACGGGGTCTTCCAGCGTCATGATGTGCTTGCGATACCGCGTGTTCATCCCTTCGATCATCGCGGCAAGCGTGGTCGATTTACCCGAACCCGTGTCGCCGGTGACAAGCACCAGGCCACGGGGTAGATACGTCAGTCGCTCAATCACCTTGGGCAGGTTCAATTTCTCAAGTGGCGGCACCTTGCTCTTGATGCCACGCATCGCCATCGCCATCGCACCGCGCTGCATGTGCGCGTTCACACGATAACGGGACAGATTCTCAACCGAGTACGAGAAGTCCAGGTCCTTCTGGCGATCAAAAGTCGGCCAGCTGTCGCGCGGGGCCATCTGCTCAAAGAACGTCCGCGCATCATCCTTGCTGATGATGGGAAAATCCATCGGCGTGATCACCTGGTGCACGCGCATAGTGGGGGGGTGACCCGCAACAAGGTGCACGTCCGAGGCATCGGCGTCATGCGCCGCACGCAGAATGGTGTGAAGGTCCATGCCGGGCTCCCAATCGCGACAACAGCGGGTCGAATCACCCGATTGCACGCGTCTCAGAAGATCGGACGTTCAACCCATCTGGTCCAACCACCCCTTCAACCCGCCTTGGAACGCTGGGAAATCTCCAACATTCACACCGTCTGGTCCGTTTATTCCGTCCCCATCCGGCTGGCCCCCGATCGGCACGCCGCATTCTTCTCGGACTTCCGCCACTCTCGCCCGAACAGTCCGAAATACCCATCAATCATCGATTCGGTCGATCGCAGAATCCACCACAGCCAAACCTTCACCATCCACCGCGGCATCCACGTCGCAGTCCATTTTCCTCTCGCGCTCACATGAATGCGTGAGTGAGTCGCATCCACCTCTTCCAGTTCATACACGCAAACATGCGGAAAGCCCACCGTTACCCCTCGCTTCGAAAGGTCACTCACCGCAAACCCGCGTCCCTCTTCAAACTTCAACACCCGCCCCAGTCTGTCAGGCCCGATGCCTAGCACTCGATGTTCGATCAATACGTTCGATCCTCTCAGAGTCGCGCCGTGTCGACCCTGCTCCACCAGCACACGACTGTGCAATGGATCGATACACAGAAACGCTGCCACATCGCGCATCTGACCCCAGACCGTCCTGGCAGGCAGAGACAGTTCGACACTCCCCATCGCGTGTACACGCCAGCTTGAACTGATATCGATCTTCATCGGGCAGCTCTCACTTCTGCAGCTTCTCCTGCTCGAATCGCGATTCCCTCTCCCACGTATTCGTGCAGAATCCCCACCGCCAGATGTTCCGCCCATGCCCAGCCAAAGCGTGGACCCAGCAGCGGCCGATACGCCGTCTTCATCACCAGCCGAGTGCCTCCACCCGCCATCGGCTCCAGTTCAAATGAACCACCGGTCAGCCGCACATCGCGCTCATAACCGATGTTCTGCTCAATCACATCAAACGTCAACGTGCGATTCGTTTCCACTCCCGTCACACGTTTGGTGATCCAGCCCTTGTTATACAAACACTTCTTGGTTTCCCCGACCTTTCTTGACCACCCTTCTGTCGCAGTGGGGCGGGCCAATCCCACACGCAAAATCCACGGTGGCGGGTGCGTCACTTCCTCGTAATACATCAGCGAATCCCAAACCCGATCCGGCTCCGCGGCAATCTCTACCCGTGTCACCACCGTCTCCAGCTCGCCCGGTTTGGCGGGTCCGTCAATCCACCCCCAAACGCACAGACCTGCAAACAAAGTCAACATCAGCATTGAACGCCGCGCAATGAACCAACGCTCGTTCATACGAATGCGCAGCAACCGTCCCACAATCGCGCCTAGTCCCAAAGGTAAAGCCGAGATACCCAGCAGCACCGCGCCGCAGAAGACCCCTCCCAGCCCCAGCGCAATGGTCACCGCCAGAAGAGTGACCATTCCTACCACCATCGCCGCCGCACCCGCGTACTTCACGTGTCGATACTCGTACCCCAGCAGGCACCCAAGTGCCGTTGGCACTCCAATCCACAATCCCGTCCCCCATGAACGAAACAGAACTCCAAGCACCACCATCGACACAACCGCCAGAATCACCGCTGCGATGAGTCCAGGCACGAACATCTTCCACCGAGACACTGGTTCAGAAAAGCTGACCGTCGTTGTGTCATAGATATTGAAAGCACTCGCACACTCCGGACACATCGAAGGTGAGGGCAACCCATCGAGTACATACGCACACGTCCTACATCTCGCCGTACGCTGCGGGGGTTGCAGATTCGGTATGCTCTCGCAACAATGCTAGTCAGCCGCAGAAAGTCCCAAGAAACCTGATTCGCGAAACGACTCGCCTCATCCTCCGAATCATGGTTTGTCGTGTCTAGCACCCCCGTCAGGAGCCTCTCTCACATGCCCATGCCCCTTTCTGAAACCAACGCCCTCATCTCCCTCTGCCTCCTGGCTGCTCAGGCCGATGGACTCGCCACCTCGCGTGAAACCGATGCCATCACCAAGGCCCTCAAGCGTGTCGATGCCGAAGGCACCGACGTCTCCTCCCTCCAGCGTTCCATCGCCTCTGGCGAGATCACGGTGAAGCATTGCGTCAGCGCACTCATCAGCAGCGACAGCCGCCAACTCGCCTACGAGCTCGCCAGCGGCATTTGCGCTGCCGATGGTGAGCTCCTCAACACCGAATCCACCTTCCTCGCAAATCTCTCCAAAGAGCTCTCCCTCAACGCCGCCGCAACATCACCCGTCAATCAAACCGCTCAGACCTTCGGCTCCTCTCACCCGGAAATCCCCGCTGTCGCGGCAGGTGCCGCCGCTGGCGCTGCAGCCACAACAGCAGGCGCGAGTGCTTCCGCGGCATCCGATAGCTCCATTCAGAATTACTCCATCCTCTGTGCCGCTCTCGAACTCCTCCCGCAGTCCATGGCCACCGCCGCCATCATCCCCCTACAGATGAAGATGGTGTATGAAATCGGCAAGCGTCACGGCGTCGAGCTGGACAAAGGCCACATCAAGGACTTTCTCCTCACTGTCGGCGTCGGCGCCACGTCTCAGCTCATCGAGGGCTACGCCCGCAAACTCCTCACCGGCGCCATCAAGTCCGCCGCAGGTTCCCTCTTCGGCTCCACCGTCGCAGGCATCGCCGGAACCGTCGTCAACAAGGCCACAGGCCCCGCCCTCACCTTCGGCACCACCTACGCCCTTGGCCAGGTTGCCAAGCAGTATTACGCCGGAGGCCGCAAGCTCAGCGCCATCGACCTGCAATCCCTCTTCCGCTCCGAAACCAGCAAGGCCGAATCCTTGTACGAACGCTTCGCTCCTCAGATTCGCGAGCAGGCCTCCAAACTCAACCCCGCCCAGTTGCTCACTCTGGTTCGCTAAGTGGCTAAATGAGCCGGAGTGCTGTCGAAGAACTCGGCGCAAATGTATCGACCGCGTTTCAGCACTCGCGCGCATGTCCCATGACGCGCGCTGCCCAACTACCCTGACCTTCATGACCACTCGCACTCTGCCCCGCCCATCTTCAGTTGCCTCTCACTGGGGGCTGGAACCCCAGACCGTCTACCTGAATCATGGCAGCTTCGGCGCGTGTCCGGCAGGCGTGATTGCCGCGCAGCAGAAGCATCGTGCCCGTCTGGAACGCGAGGCTGTGCGCTGGTTTGTGACCGAGATGGATGGCGAATACGACCGTGCGCGGCAGCCAGTGGCGCAGTTGATCAACGCCCGTCCCCAAGATCTGGTCTTTGTCCCCAACGCCACGCATGGTGTCGAGGCGGTGCTGCTCAGCGTGTGTCTGGCCGGGCAGTTGGGGATTGGCGACGAAGTGCTGGTCACCAGCCATGAGTATCAGGCGTGCATGAACAATCTGCGGCGGCTGGCGGGCGTGTGGGGGTTCACGATCGTCACTGCGACGCTGCCCCCCTTTCCAATTCAGTCAGCAGATGAAGTTGTCATGGCGGTGATCAGGATGATCTCGTGCCGCACCAAGTTGGCTCTCATCAGCCACGTGACCAGCCCGAGCGGCCTGGTGCTGCCCATCGAAGAGATGCTACCGGCCCTGCGCAATGCCGGAGTGCGTGTGCTGCTGGATGGTGCACACGGCGCGGGGTTTGTGCCGCTGGATATGCGCAAGTGGGAAGCGATGGGCGTGACGTGGTACACGACCAACGCGCACAAGTGGCTCTGTGCCCCCAAAGGAAGCGCGATCCTCTGGACGACGGAGCGCGAGCAGTGGGTCACTCGTCCCGCGACGCTTTCCAACTACGCCGAGAGCGGCAAGAACGGCCGCAGCCGCTACGTGACGGAGTTTGACTACGTCGGCACGACCGATCCCAGCGCATACCTGACCGTGGCGGATGCGATCGCCGAGGTGCCGCGAATCGCGGCAGAGGAATTGGGCAAGTCTTGCACGTGGGATGACGTGATGACGCGAAATCGCAATCTGGTGCTCAAGGGACGCGATCTGGTGTGCAACGCTCTCGGTGTCACCGCACCGGCGCCCAATGCGATGATCGGGTGCCTGGCCTCGGTGGTGCTGCCGGATCATCCGGCGGATGTCGCCGAGAAATTATGGAAGCGGCCCAGTCCCTATGGAGACGGGCTGCAGGTGGAACTCCTCTCGCGGCACGGGGTTCAGATTCCCGTGATTCGCTCGGCCAATCCCGCCAAGCCTCGCCAGCGCTGGGTGCGATTGAGCGCGCAGCTGTACAACAGCATCGAGCAGTATGAATATCTGGCGCAGGCCCTGGTGGAAGAGCTCAGGCGTGAGCGGGATTGTGCGGCTTTGTGATGTTGATCACCGGGCCATGGTTGTTGCCATCGGAGGAGTGGCAATCGGGGAGCGTGCTGAGCTCTTCAGAGAGATTGGTGATGGCATCGAAGGTGCGCGTCGCCGCCGCGATGATCTGATCGTGCGCCCCGGCGGGAAGAGTGTTCAGGGCATCGCGGACGGTTTGCCAGCGGGTGCGGACGGCCTCGCCGTACGGGTTGAGGAACGAAGTGCCGGCAGTGGGGAGGGCGCGCTGCAGGGCGCGGGCGATGTAGATGCCGCCGTTGGTGGAGCCCTCAAGCACATAGAACATGCCGACCGCGCCGATGTCGGTGGAAGAGAGCGAGGCGGCGTGGTTGGCTGACGCGAGAGGCGTGGTGCTGACCGGGGCGAGGGTCGCCAAATCAGCATCAATGAGGTGCGTCTTGGTGTGAGACTTGTCGGCGACCTTGGAAAGCAGCGATCCCGCTGTGGCAGTGGTGATGGCCCGATCCAGCGCGGCATGCACGATGCGCATCTGGTGCAGCCACTGGGCGTAACCAGCCGCAGAGAGGCGACCGGTGATCATGGTCGCTTGGAAGGGGTGGCGCTCGGCCCGGACGTGAGCGGCAGAGGTGTCGGCCTTCAGACGGTCGGCGAGAGGGGCGTTTGCAGTGGACATGGTGTCATTCCTTTGCGAGTTTTTGAGGTTTTCAGCGGGTTGCCCACGCAGCGATGCCGCCACCGACGGCGAGCCATACCAGTCCTTTCACGGTAAAAAAGATCAGGGCACCGACGCCAAAGCGGGCAAAGAACGTCCGCAGGCCGGATCGGCTGCGGGCCTTGGCCGGGATCGGTGGTGTTGGCTCGGATTGCCCGTCGGGATGCTGGCGCATACACCCCACTGTACCGCAGTTGAGACTCATTCTCAACTACGTTCACAATATGCGAGGGGGCCGCGGCGGCGGGGTTGGGGCCGGGATTTTGTGTTGATATGCTGAATCCATGGCAGTCGCAAATTGCTCCGATTCGGCGTGTGTGTGTGCTCGCAGTGCCGTGCCAAAGTTGGCCGAGTTGATCGACTACCTCGACGGCCTGAAGGGGCAGGCGGATCTGGGCAAGCTTGCCAAGCTGTTGAGTGGCCTGAAGCTGACCCGTAAAGACGTGGCCCCGGCGTGCGTTTTTGGTGAAAAGGGGTACCGGCGGAACCGTATTTCCGGCAGCGATCACTATGAGTTGCTGGCCTTGTGCTGGCGCAGTGGCGACCGCACGCCAATCCACGATCACCAAGGCGTGAGCTGCGCCTTTCGAGTGGTGGAAGGAACGGGGACGGAGATCCGCTTCGCTGGCACTCCATCTGGCTTGGTCTGCCCGACCAACGCCGTATCGATGAAGCCGGGGTATGTCTGTGCCGCGGAAGAGGCGGACATTCACCAGGTGGCCAACATGCAGGCACCGGGAGAGGACCTGATCACTCTGCACATCTACTCCCCCCCGATCCGGAAGATGAACACCTACGAGTTTGCTGCGTCGATTCCGGCGGATGTCGCGAACAAGTACGCCGGATTGACCGAGCGAGCAGGCCGCAGTGCCGGGTCGAAAAAGCCGCGGACGGGTCGTCGCCGCACCTCGGCCAAGGCGAAAGCCAGCAGCGCAAAGCGGAGCCGAAAGTAGGAATTCGCGGTCGATTTCCCGTACACGAAATACCTTGTCGGTTCCTGTGCTTTTTCGGCGTGTGCTGCCGATGATTGTGCCCGTGCTGAAGATCACCGACACCGTCAAGCCCATTCAAGTCGAGGCCCCTGTTTCTGGAGCGCAGAACCGCTTCCGACAGCTGTGGGCGATTGATCCATCCCTGCGCTTTTTGAATCACGGTTCGTACGGCGCGGTGCCGCGAGAAGTGACGGCTTATCGCGCCAGTCTGCTCGAACGCATGGAACGCGATGCGGTGCGCTTTTACAAGGTGGATCTTGAGAAGCTGATGGACGAGTGGCGCATCGTGCTGAGCGATTTCGTCGGCTGCCAGCCCTACGACATGGCCCCGATGCCCAACGCGACGGTGGCGATCGCAACGGTGCTGCACAACACGCAGTGGAACGTCGGCGACGAGGTGGTGCTGACCGATCACGAATACATGAGCGGCGTGAACGAACTGCGCCGACTGGAAACTTCGCACGGCGTGAAGCTGGTCTTTGCGCCGGTCGAGTATCCGATGCGTGATGCCGCCCAGGTGCGCCATGCGGTGCTGGAGCGCCTCACGAATAAGACCAAGATGGTGATGGTGAGCCAGATCACCAGCGCGACTTCGCTGATCTTCCCGGTGGAGGAGATTGTCAAGGAATGCAATCGCCGCGGTATCGAGTGCCTGGTGGATGGCACGCACGCGGTGGGGCAGATGCCCGTCAACGTCCGCGCCATGAACCCGACATACTTCGTCGGCAGCGGGCACAAGTGGCTCAGCAGCCCCAAGGGCACAGGCTTCCTGTATGTCGCTCCGCACAAGCAGGAAGGGTTCCGGCCATTGGCGTTGTCGAGCCGCGGCCACAAGATCCGTCCCGAGCGTGCCCTCTTCCTGCGTGATTTCGATTACGTCGGCACGGATGATTACACCAAGATCCTGTCCATGACGGCGGCGATCCGATTCTTTGAAACAGTGGTCGATGGTGGCTGGAAGACCACGATGGACGCCAATCACCGTCTGGTGATGCAAGGCCGCGATCTGCTGGTGAAGCGCCTGGCCAACTTCGGTTTCGCGGCCAGCGCTCCCGATGCCGCCAACGGCACCATGACGACGCTGATTCTGCCCGAGCCCGCGGGCGATCTGGCCAAGCGGGGCACGCAGTACGACGATGCTTTGCAGGATCGATTGGTGGAGATGCATCAGTGCGTGATTCCGATCTGGCGACTGTCGTGCGATAACCGCCGCGTCCTCCGCATCTCCGGCCAACTCTACAACACGATCGAGGAGTATGCCGCGCTGGCGGATGCCCTCGAAGAAGAATTGACGATGGAAGCGCGGGGCCAAATGGACGGCCAAATGAGCCGCGTAGTGGCCTGAGCTGTAGCTTGAACTGTGGAATAAGTTGTGGCATGAGATGATGGGCTCTGCAGGCGATCGCCAGCAGATTTTTCTGGTGTGAAATGAGATGGATGAGAGGCGACGCTGCACAGGGTGCGCGTGTTATTGCCTGCGCGCGTCACGGGTGATCGCGCGAGCGAGTGTGGTGGGTCAAGGATGGAATATGGATGGAGATTGACATTTCCATGCACGAAAAGCGGATAGTCGTTCGGCCTCCCGAGGAATTCGTGGAGTATCTCAATCAAATTGCAGCCTTGGAGCAGAACGGGCAGGCGTGAGATGCCGCTGGGTTATTCCGGATGCCTTGCCAGCCATTCGCGGCTGTATTGGCGGGCAAGCGAGTCGAGCGCCGCGTGGTGTTCGGCTTTGGTCGCGAAGGTGCGATTTGTTGCCTCGCAGTAGTCGTCGTGCCGCTCGGTAAAGGCCCACCGCACAACGATGAGATCGGTCAGATCAAACTCGGTCTCAACGTTTAACCAGCGATCTTCGGGATCGAACTCGATGACCAACTGACTGATGTGTTCTAGAGGCGTGATCGGTGATTCGCCAGACTCGGCAATCCGCGTGATATAGAACCTGAAAACAATCCATGCGGCTTGTTGCCTCGTGGGCCAAGGAACGGCATTTTCTTGTAGCGCCCTTCCGAGTAACGGAGCCAGATCAGACATCGGAGCGTCTTTGGCGACACTGATCTCAAAGATCGCATCGGAATAGAAGCCCGAGGAGAGCAATTGGTCGGCGATGGGAGGAATCTCCCAACTGTGGATGTGGCCGAGGAGTTGTCTGGAAGCCATCAACCGCAGCACCGATGCGGCGGCGGGGTCGGCAGGATGGATGTGCTCATTGTTTTCCAAGCTTGGCTACCTGGGCAGACATTCGTTGCGATGCCGCATCAAAGTCAGCATCCGATATAGACCAATATAACGCACAGTCGAGTGGTTGCGAGCTCAACTCCGCATCAACGTGTTTGATGAAATCGTACGATCCGCAATCTGCATACTTGAGTTTCAGGGCATCTCCATTAGGGGTGCTCATGAAAACAAAGTCTGACGAGACAGTGATCAACCCGCGAGTCAAGAGACACGAAACTCCGTACTCCAACTCATCCTTTGACAGAGCTGCGTGGAACAGGAAATCCGCAAAGAGGAGCACATCGTCCAGCGTCTTGCGGGCTCCCCCCAGCAACGCGATGGATGCGAACACCCAACCTTCGACTGGAATCCCATCCCTCACGGCTTCACACCCAACTCCGCCTTCCGTGCCGCGATCTCGGCCTTGATCGCAGCGACAAAGGCATCCAGCGGCATCGCGCCCAGGTCTTTCTCGGTGCCGCGAACGCGGACCGAGACCGAGTTGGATTCGGCATCGCGGGGACCGACGATGAGCATGTAGGGGATCTTCTCATCCGCGGCGACTTTGACCTTGGCCTGAATGCGGTCGTTGCCGGCATCGAGGCCGACGCGGACATCGGCAGCGCGGAGCGCGGCGACGACCTTCTCGGCATAGTCGTTGGTCTTTTCGCTGATGGGCATGACGCGGACCTGCTGCGGGCTGAGCCAGGTGGGGAAGGCGCCGGCAAAGTGCTCGATGAGCACGCCGCAGAAACGCTCCATCGAACCGAAGGGGGCACGGTGGATGACGACAGGACGGTGCGGGGTGTTGTCCGCGCCGATATAAGAAAGGTCGAAGCGATTGCCCATCTGGTAATCGACCTGCACAGTGCCGAGCTGCCACTCGCGGCCGATGACATCTTTGACGACAAAGTCGATCTTTGGGCCGTAGAACGCAGCTTCACCGGGCTCTTTGCTGAAGGCGACGCCGAGGGATTGCGCCGCGGCGATGCACGCTGCTTCGGCCTTATCCCAGGATTCCGCGCTGCCGGTGTACTTGTTGCTGTCAGGATCGCGCAGGCCCACGCGGACGCGGTAGTCCTTCATGCCCAAGGTGGCGAAGATGATCTTGACCAGAGAGAGGCACCCCTGAATCTCGCCGGGAACCTGCTCTTCGGTGCAGAAGAGGTGAGCATCGTCCTGGGTAAAGCCGCGGACGCGGGTCATGCCGTTCAATTCGCCGGATTGTTCCCAGCGATAGACGGTGCCAAACTCTGCGAGGCGCACGGGCATATCGCGATACGAGTGGGGAGCAGAGCCGAAGATCTTGGCGTGGTGCGGGCAGTTCATGGGCTTCAGCATGAAGCCGGGGATGAGCTGGTCATCGGGCTTGATGCGATCGGCGGCGATGGTGGTCGCTTTGGTGCGCTGGTTGATGCCGTCGGCGAGGCGCTGTGAAACGCCCTCGACGCGGTTAATCATCTCCGCGCAGGAGCAACCCGCGGCAGAGAGCTTTTCCAGGGCTTCGCGTTCGACGATCGGCGCAAACTGTGAATCTTTGTAATAGGGGAAGTGGCCGGAGGTCTTGTAAAGATCCAGCCCGCCGATGTGCGGGGTGAAGACCTCGGTGTAGCCCTGCTTCTTCAGCTCGGCAGCGATGAAGTTCTGCAATTCGCGGCGGACGATGGAGCCGTTCGGGGTCCAGAGGATGAGTCCCTGACCGACGGTTTCATCGATGTGGAAGAGCCGCAGTGCCTTGCCGATCACGCGGTGATCGCGCTTGGCGGCTTCTTCTTTTTGCTTGAGGTAATTGTCGAGTTCGGCCTGCGAGGCAAAGGCAGTGCCATAGACGCGGATGAGGCGGTCGGAATTCTCATCGCCGTGCCAGTAGGCGCTGGCGAGAGAGGTGACGATGGCGACGCCGATGCGCGAGGTGCTGGGGACGTGCGGTCCGCGGCACAGGTCTTCCCAATTCTGGCCCGGAGTGCCGGTGGAGTAGAAGGAGAGCGAAGCCGCCTGATTGCCGGGAGCAGCAGATGATGCCGCGACGGGCTTGGATGATTTATACACGGACGATGGCATGCCCAGCGCTCGCTCGGCGTTGTCCATCTTGTACTTGTTACCTTCAGCGCGAAGCTTGTTCAGGCCTTCGACAGCGGCCACTTCATAGCGGCAGAACTTCCGATCCTCCTTGATGATCGCCGCCATGCGGGCGTTGATCTGGTCAAACAGATCGCTGGAGAGTTTCTTCCCTTCCGGCACGTACATGTCGTAAAAGAAGCCGGTCTCGGTGGGAGGCCCATAGGCAAGGAGAACATCCTTGCCGACGACATCCTGAATCGCCTCGGCCATCACGTGCGCCGCAGAGTGCCGCATCAGGGTGAGGGCTTCGGGGTTAGTCGGCTGCCCGGGCTTGCTGGCGGTGATCAGGGCGAGATTGCAATCGCGGTCGATGGTGAAAGAAAGGTCCTTCAACTCTCCGTCGACCTTTGCCGCGAGCGCGGCCTTGGCCAGACCAGCGCCGATCGAGGCGGCGACGTCATAGGCAGAGACGGGGTGGTCGAAGGATTTCTTGTCGCCGTTGGGGAGGGTGATGGTGGGCATTTTCAAATTCCAAAGAGCAAATACCAAATGGCCAAATCAGGAGGGGAGGGATCGGGTGAGAGGGTAACGGGGTGAATGAACGGTGGGTAAACACAAACGCCCGGCAGATTTCGGTCTGGGCCGGGCGTCGCTGATCATCTCATGCAGTATCGCGCCCGGCTTATGCAGGTGTAGTCGTGGTCGTGGTGGCACGGGCCAGAATGGAGGTGCGGGCGAGCATATTTGAGTGTAGGGCAGGAGAAGTCTGTCGGTGCAACGCACATGTTGAACTTCAAGGTGTGGCTTCGGAGTTCGATTCAGGAAGAGGTGGTGGCGGATGCTGAGAGAGCGGTGGGGGAGTTGGCAGCGGTGGGGGCGTTGTTGAAGAGAGTGATGGTGACCCCGGTTGGCGGGCGGTTCGTGCCGCGTTTTCCAGTGCCTGCCGCACCAGTGGTTCACTGGCGATCGGGCAGCGGATGCCGGCTTTGAAAAGACGCTTGCCACCACTATCGGAAAGTTGCAATGTGGCCCAGAAGGGGCCGGCGCGGCGAAGCTGGAGATGGGTGGCGCTGGCGAGAGAGATGGAGGATTGATGGAAGCCCTCGGCATCAGCGACGGGCTTGAGAGGTACGACTGTGATGCGTGTGCCGCTGATGACCATGCGGCAGGTGCCAGCGTTGCGGCGACGGGTGGTGCGCCACATCAAAATGGCGACCGCGATGAAGCCGAGTATGACGCCAAGCACCGCGAACCCACCGCCGATGATGCCAGCGGCGATGATGAGGTGAAGCATCAGCGGGCTGATGACGATGAGGATGGCAATGACGAGGATCTGCCACGTCTGAAACGTGCTGCCCATGGAGGGCACGCCATAGATGGTGCAGTGTGTGGTGTTGTAGGGTTCACCGCATTCCGGGCAAAGCGATGGAGGCGTGATGCCAGCCAGCGAGTAGCCGCAGCCAAGACATGTGGCTTCGGACTGATTAATCGAGGGATCGGGAAGTGGTTGCGAAGTGGCCATCCGACCAGACTATTGGGAAGACGCGTCGGCAGAATTCAGGTGCGTGCAGGGCCTTGATATTGGGCAGGGCCAAAGCCCAGAATTGGAATGAAGATAAAGCTAAGGAAGATGAGGCCCAGGGTGGTGCCAATGCCGCGACCAAAGGCCTTGGAGAGATCGTTGCAGATGATGATCATGAAGATGACTTGAATGAACGGGATACACATCAGAATCAGCCACCATCACGGGCGACCGACAATCTGTGTGATGACATACAAGTTGTAGAAGGGGATGATGCAAGCCCAGCCGGGTTGGCCAGCCTTGGTGAACATCTTCCAACCACCAGCGATGACGGCGACGATGATGGCGATGTAGATGATTGCGAAGATGATTCCGAAGATGGATTCGCCAGTCGAAGAGGAAGATTGGGCGAGGTTCAAGGCTGTACTGAGCATGGGGGAATCTCCTAAAAGGACGCTGAGTTATCGGGCAGAGGGGCTGGGTTTCCACAGGTTTTGCCGCTGGGTATGGGGGAGGGCGACCACACTGGGGCGAGGGGTGGTGGTTTCCGTTGGTCAGGCGGGCCATCTACGCTGGGGCACCGTGCAATGCCCCTTCTGCGAAAAAGACCATGACAAGGTAATCGACAGCCGCACAACGGACGGCGGGGCGATCATTCGGCGTCGGCGCGAGTGCCTGGCCTGCGGCAAGCGGTTCACGACGTATGAGCGCGTGGAGCAGACGTCGCGGCTGACAGTGGTAAAGCGGGACGGCCGCCGCGAGGGTTTCAGCAGGGAGAAGTTGCTGCACGGCGTTCTGGCGGCGGTGGGAAAGCGAACCGTGCCCCGGCCACGGATTGAGGCGATGCTTGATGCGGTGGAGGAAGATCTGGCCAAATCCGGTGAGAAGGAAGTGCCGAGCTTGCGCGTGGGGGAGACGGTGCTGCGGCATTTGATCGATGTCGATCAGGTGGCGTTTGTGCGATTCGCCAGCGAGTACCACCAGTTTGACCACATCGACGATCTGCGCCGCGTGATTGATGAAATGGCCGCGCGAATTCCTGAGAGCAAGCAGCAGGGCAAACTGTTCTGAAGGATGAAGAAGGTGGATGTGATGATGAACGCATTTCGAATCGGAATCGCCGCAGTGTGCTTTGCAGCGTTATGCGCCACAGGGTGTGCCGGGCAGAAGGGCAATGCCGCGGCAGGCAGTGGCATGTCCGGGCGTGTGGGTTCGACGGGCGCGGATGATGCATACGGAGACGTCAGGAATTCGCCAGGCAGCAGTGCGGCGGTGACTACAGCGACAGCAAGTGCGACAACCAATCAGAAGAGTGGTGGGGCATCGCTCCCCTCGCTGGCAGATGAAGAATCGCGTCGCGCCAAACGCGAGGTGGAGCGGGTGGCCAACTTGGCCCGCATGACGGAACTGGTGCCCAGCTTGAAAGCACCGGACTGGATCACAGCAGGAAAAGTGGTCAAGGGTGACCAGACCATCGTGCCGGCTTCGGGAACGGGAAATTCACTCAAGGATGCGTACGACGCCGCGGTGATCAGTGGCCAGCGCGAGTTGCTCAAGCAGGCAGGAATCCCCGCCGCCCGGGTGGTGATCGGCCGCGGCGCATATCAGCGGATGGTGGATGGCCAGTGGCAAGTTTTTGTGGAAGCGGTAGGTGTGGGCGGTACCGGGCCCCTGCCGATTCTGGCGACTCCGGCGAATACCGACAAGCCGCCTGTGGATTTGATCGGGGAGTGAGCGCGGTACTATCGCCTCATGCCAAACAAGCTCTATAAGACTGCGATGGATGCGTTCAGCGATCTCAAGGCCAAGGGCGTGCTGCGCGATGGCATCACCGTGATGGTGGGCGGGTTTGGGCTGTGTGGTATCCCGGAGCATCTGATTCTCGCTCTGCGCGATTCGGGTGTGAAGGATCTGACGTGCATCAGCAACAACGCCGGTGTTGATGACTGGGGCCTCGGCCTTCTTCTGCAAACTCGCCAGATCAAGAAAATGATCTCCAGCTACGTCGGAGAGAATGCCAACTTCGAACAGCAATTCCTCAAGGGCGAGCTCGAAGTCGAGTTCAATCCGCAGGGGACGCTCGCCGAGCGCATTCGCGCTGGTGGCGCAGGCATCCCCGCCTTCTTCACCGCGACAGGTGTGGGCACGCTCGTGGCTGAAAAGAAAGACACGCGGCAGTTCTACAAGCCCGGCGATGGTGTCGGTGGCAAGACCCTGGCCAGCGCCAATCACCCCGGCAAGCAGACCCGCGAATATGTCATGGAGACCGGCCTCTTTGCCGATCTGGCTCTCGTCAAGGCACATAAGGCCGATGAATTCGGCAACCTGGTCTATCGCAAGACGGCGCGCAACTTCAACCCCATGATGGCGACCGCCGCGCACATGACCATCGCCGAAGTGGATCAGATTGTCCCCATCGGGTCTTTGGACGCGGATCAGATTCATACTCCAGGCGCTTTCGTGAAGCGGATCGTGCAGACGGTGAGTCAGAAGCGCATCGAGCAGCGGACAGTGGCCGGTGCGGTTGCAGCCAAGAAGTAATTCACCGGAGCCGCGTGACGCCGCACCCGCCTCAAGCTCCTCGCACATCGGACCAAACAGGCCTTCCCAAACCCGTGCGCCGATTCATCTTCGGCTTCGGCTGGTTCACCGTCGCCGCCGCAGGTGCTGCCATGGTCGTCGGCAGCGTCGCCATCACCTTGATGAGCGCGTGGGTGAAACTCGGGGAAGCCGCCAGCGATTTGAACGGACCCGACACTCCGACCCAGCCCGGCCCCTTCTTTGCCGCGGCATTTCGCGAGTCCTACGGGGGAATCACGCTGGCTTCCCTGCTGGCGGTTTGTGGTATCGTGCTCTTCCTGGTCGGCGGGGTGCAAATGTTGCGCCGACTCTTTGGCTCTCGATAAGGCACGCGCGGTCTTTATCGTTCAATTCTTCGCGGAGACTTTTGATGCTGATTCCATTCGCTCTTCCACGCAAAATCGCGGCACTCACACTGTGCGCTGGGTCCGCCGCCGTCTTCACTTCAGTGGCAAATGCAGCAGGCCTAGCAAACGCGACGGGCCTAGCAAACGCGACTGGTATAGACGGCTACTACCGCCAACCCAGCATCGTTCCTGCCAGCGGCTCCGCCTGGTCCGGTGGCATGGCCGATGCCCGATTGATCTTCGTCGCCGAAGGTGATCTCTGGACCGTCGCCGCCACCGGCGGCACCGCAACACGCCTTACCACCCACCCCGGCGAGGAGACAGCGCCGATCGTCTCCGTAGATGGCTCACTGGTTGCCTTCATCGGTCAATATGAAGGACCATCGGAGATCTACACCATGCCGCTGGCCGGCGGTCTGCCAACGCGCCGCACCTTTGATGGAGCAGTGGGGCGTGGGCTCGGCACCAGTGGCTGGACCGGCGATGGCAAGCTCGTGTATTCCACCAATGCGTATGCCACCGTACCGGATGCACAGCTTTTCACTCTTGATTTGGCCAGTGGCGCACGCCGCGCTGTCGAATTGCATCAGGCCGCCGATGGGTCGTTTGACGAAGGGGGCAACCTTTTCTTCACGCGTCTGCCATTCCAGGGCAGTCATACCAAACGCTACAAGGGTGGCACCGCACAGCAGATTTGGAAGTGGGATGGCAATGGCGAGGCCACACCACTGACCAAGGACTATGACGGCACCAGCAAGCGACCCATGATCTACAAGAGCCGCGTGTACTTCGCCACCGATCGCGATGGCACCATGAACCTGTGGTCCATGGATGCCAATGGCAAAGACCTCAAGCAGCACACCAAGCACAGTGGATGGGACATCATCGGTCCCAATATGACCGGCCCCCTCGTGGCGTATCAAGTTGGTGCCGATCTATGGGTATATGACGCCGAGCGTGCCAGCGAGACCAAGGTGAACATCTCTCTCGGCACTGATCTGGATCACACTCGCGAAAAGTGGATCCGCCGCCCCAGCGAGTGGATCACCTCAGTCGAGCCCTCGCCCAATGCTGATCGTGCGGTGATCACCGCACGCGGGCAGGTGTTCGTGGCTCCGGCGAAGCAAGGCCGTTTGGTGGAGGTGAGCCAGTTGAATGGCTCGCGCTGCCGCAGCGCAACGTTCTTGAACGATGACACACTGCTGGTGCTGACGGACAAGCAAGGACAAAAGACACCCAGCGAGATCGAGCTGTGGACCGCTCCCGCCAACGGTGTGGGCGAAGCCGTGCAACTCACCGCCGATGCGGATGTGCTGCGCTGGGGCATGGTTGTGTCTCCTGATGGCAAGTGGATCGCCCACTACGACAAGAATCAGAAGCTCTATGTGTACGACGTGGAGAAGAAGGCCAATCGCAAGATCGACGAATCCAAGGTCGATGATTTTCAGGGAATGGTGTGGTCCCCCGATTCGCGCTGGCTGGCGTATGTCGAAGCCGGTGAGAACTCCTACCGCCGCGTGAAACTGCAGAACATCGAGACTAGCCAGATTCTCTTTGCCACCAGCGAGCGCTACGACTCATACTCACCAGCGTGGTCTGCGGATGGCAAGTGGATGTACTTCCTCTCTGATCGTTCGCTGAATTCCAGCGTCGGCAGCCCCTGGGGCACGTTGCAACCCGAACCTGTTTTTGAGAATCGCTCAAAGCTCATGGCCGTTGCCCTCAAAAAGGGTGAACGTTTCCCCTTCCAGCCCATGGATGAGATCGAGCAGGCCCGCAAGGAGCGCGAGAAAAAAGAAAAAGAAAAGAAGCCGGAAGAAAAGCCCGCCGATCCTCCCAAGCCAGCAGATCCCGAGCCAGTGAAAGAGCCGGTTGGCACCAAGGCGCAGCCAACTCCCTCGACTCCCCCAACTCCACCGACCGAACCAGCAAAGGAACCTATCAAGGAACCGGTCACCGAACCCAAGAAGGACGAGATCAAGAAAGACGAAACGAAGAAAGATGAAAAGTCCGACGATGCCAAGAAAGGCAACAAGGACAAGGAAAAGGTCAAAGTCGACATCGATGCCGATGGCCTGATGCAGCGCCTCTACGAGGTACCCATCGCCAACGGCAACTACAACGGCCTTTCCGCCACCGAAAAAGGTCTCTTCTGGATCGCCTCATACCGAGGCGAAGGCAAGCAGCCCGAACTCAAGGGCCTCGCCATCTCTAACGAGAACATCGAGGTCAAGACCGTTCTCGCCGACTGCCGCTCGTACGAGCTTTCTCGCGACAACAAGAAAATGCTCATTCGCAAAGGTGAGACCATCGCCATCATCGACGCCAATGTCGCCCCCGCAGACCTTGCCAAGAAAGAGATCAACCTCACCGGCTGGAACATTACCCTCGATCCCCGCAGCGAATGGCGTCAGATGTACACCGAATCCTGGCGCCTCATGCGCGATTACTTCTACGCCCCCGATATGCACGGAGTGAATTGGAACGCTCTCCGTGCCAAGTACGAACCTCTCGTCGATCGCGTCACCACGCGCCAGGAACTCGCCGACATCATGGCACAGATGATCGGTGAGATCTCCGCCTTGCACCACTTTGTCCGTCCAGGTGATGTCCGCCGCGGCGAAGACAACATCGGCATTGCCACCCTCGGCGGCGTGACCGAAAAGACCGCCGATGGCCACAAAGTCACACGCATCTATCAGCACGATCCGGATGAACCCGCCCAGGCCGCTCCCTTCTCCATGCCTGGCGTGGATATCGCGGTCGGCGATGTCATCACCATGGTCGATGGCGTCTCCGCCGTCGAATCCGCCGATCTCAAATCACTCCTGCGTGGCAAAGCCGGCGTGCAGGTTCTCCTCAAAGTGAAGTCCGCCTCCGGCACCGAACGCGATGTCATCATCACACCCATCAGTGCTGATCGTGACAGCGATCTGCGCTACGACGATTGGGAATACACCCGCCGCAAGAAGGTTGAGGAATGGTCCAACGGCGAAATCGGCTACGTCCACCTCCGCGCTATGGGCTCCGAGAACATCGCCGAGTGGGCCAAGAACTATTTTCCGGTCTTTCACAAAAAGGGTCTCATCATCGATGTGCGTCACAATCGTGGCGGCAACATCGACTCATGGATCCTCAACCGCCTCATCCGCAAGCCCTGGTTCTATTGGTCGCAGCGCGTCGGCCGCAGCAACAGCTGGAACATGCAGTATTCCTTCCGGGGCCACATGGTCACCCTCTGCAATGAATACACGGCATCAGATGGCGAGGCCTTCGCCGAAGGGTTCCGCCGCCTTGGCCTCGGAAAGGTCATCGGCACTCGCACCTGGGGTGGCGAAATCTGGCTCAGTTCCTCCAACACTCTCGTCGATCGTGGCATCGCCACCGCCGCCGAAACCGGTGTCTTTGCCCCGGATGGCACATGGCTCATCGAAGGGTGGGGCGTCGAGCCCGATGTCGTCGTCGACAATCTTCCCAACGCCACCTTCAAGGGCGACGATGCTCAGTTGAAGGCCGGTGTGGATGAACTCCTCAAGCAGATCAGGGAAAAGCCCGTCGACCTGCCACCGATTCCCAAGTACCCCGATAAGAGCCACCCGACGAACAAGTGATTCCAAACGCGAGTGCTTTCCAAGATTGCTCTTCCCTTGGGTCTGCGGCAATCCGGTGCTGCGTTGAGCGCTCATATGCGGACACGATCTTGTTCCATCGGGTTCTCACACCGAAGGTGTGAAAGTGAGTAGCCGGGCGGTCAAGGGAGGTTGGCCGCCGTGGCGACCGACCTCCCGCGACCCCCGGAAAGCCAACAACGAAAACCTCAAATCTCAATCTCCTCATTGCCTCAGTAAAAAAGCCGCGAGAGCGCAGCAACGCGGCTGAAATCATCTGATTGCTGTGCGCTTACCCACGCCTCGTGTTGCGACTCCAACGACCACTCGTAAACACTTCAACGCGCCAATCGACTTGCTCCCACCAAACTCCTTCACCCCACCATCTTCATCCCACCCACCACCGCAACAACGCCCAGCACATTGGAAAGCAAGAGATATGCACCGGCGGTCACCCAGTGGCCGTCGGTTGCTTTTTGAACCAGTTCCAGTGCGTACGTAGAGAACGTTGTGAATCCACCCATCAAGCCCACCGCCAAGAGCAATCGATGCTCCTCTTTCAACGCGCCCTTGCTCACCGCCGCCGCCACAATCCCGATCACCAGGCACCCAACCACATTCACACCCAGCGTCGCCAGCGGCATCATCGCTGACCCCCGCAAGCTCGGCACCGCTTCACACCCTCTGGTCACCAGATACCGCAGCACCGAACCCACACCACCACCCAAAAACACCAGCAAGAGGGGCTGAAAAAGTGTCGTCATCCCCCACAGTATCAACCAGCCGATGGGTGCAAGAACGCCTCTTCACTTCCCAATAATGCCCTCATGTTCAACCGCGCCCCCCGTACCTTCGCTCTCATCATCGCTGTCGGCCTCGCGGCTTCCTGCTGCGCTCTCGCCCGAGCCGATCAGCCCGCCGCTCCCGCCCCCGCCGCAGAGAAAGCCCCCGCCGAAGTCATCGATTGGACACGCAGCACTCTCGACGAAACCGCTTCAGTCCTCGAAATCGCCAGCCGCGAATACCGCCCAAAAAGCGGCACCGGCCCCGTCGTCCACCTCGTCGGCGCCATCCACATCGGCGAAAAGTCGTACTACGAGGCCCTTCAAAAACACCTCGACGCCATGGATCTCGTCATGTTTGAGGGTGTCAAGCCCGGCGCCCTCCAATCCACCGACAACGCCACCGATGAGGATCGCGCCACCATCACCACGGCCCGCATACGCCTCCTCGCCATCGCCATCGAAAAATCCCGCGCCAAAGACAAGAAGCTTCCCGATTCCCTCGACGCCTTCGCCGCGTCTGCTTCCAATCAGGTCAAGCGTCTCATCGAAACCTGCCGCGTCGATGGCTGGCAAAAACCCCTCACCTACTCCCTCTCCCCCGATGGCTCAACCTTCGATCTCGTTTCGCTGGGTGCCGATGCCGCAACCGGCGGCGATGGTGCCAAGTCAGATCTGAAATTCTCCGCGCAGAAACCTCTGAGCGATGACGAAAAAGGCGCCAGCGTCGGCATTCAGCAGAAAATGGCCACTGCCCTCGATCTGCAGTTCCAGATGACCGGAATCAACTACGACCGTGCCAACTGGGTCAACAGCGACATGAGCATGGAAGCCCTCGCCACTCGCATGAAGAGTGAAGGCCAATCCATCGAGCCCCTCATGAAGATGATGGATGGCTCATCGCCCATGGCGGGTCTCGCCGGGGTGTTCCTCGGCATGATCAAGAGCAACCCCCGCATGCAGACCATGGTCAAGATGATGCTCGTCAACACCCTCGGCGCTGCCGACGATGCCATGGGCAACATGCCCCAAGTTGGGCCCGGCAACATGGGCACCTTCTTCAAAGTCATCGTCGAAGACCGCAACCAGGTCGTCATCGCAGACCTCAAGAAAGTCATCAAGGACAAACCCAATCTCAAATCCATCGGCGTCTTCTATGGCGCAGGCCATCTTCCCGGTATGGATAAAGACATGCTCGCCCTCGGCTATGAGCGCGGCCCCGTCACCTGGTTCAAAGGCGTCGTCGTCGATCTCAAGGCCGCCGGCATCACCCCCGCCGAAGCAGCCCAATACAAGAAAATGGCTGAGCAGATGCTCAAAGCTCAATCCGGCCAGGGGCGCAACAAAACCAAAACTCCCGCTGCCGAACCCAAGCCCGCGCCGACACCCCAACCCGCATCAACAAAATAATGCCTCCGGCACGCGGCTTGCGCCCAAACCGTCCTGCATCATTTGGTCATTTGAAAATTTGCCAATCTGGCCATTTCGGCAGCGTTCACGCTGCCGTGCGATACTTCTTCCCCAGCACGCGCGATGAAACCAGCTCGCGCTCGATCTCACTCGCAAAGCGCGTGAAGATCATCGCCATCCGCACCGGGCCAGGCTCTTCTTCATCGGCCCACACCACGTTGCCATGAATCGTCACCACCGGCAGATCGCTTTCGCCATCCCACACTTCACCCTCACCCAGAGGCAACGTCAATTCGATCGTCACCGGTGTTCCGGCGTCAATCGCCTCATCCAGTTCAAATTGCAATCCACCTTCGCTCACGTTGTATGCGTGCCCTTCATACGAACGCTTCGGATTGTCAATCGTCCGCAACACCACCGGCGTGTACATCGGTGCAACCCGAAATCTCGCGTGGCGGCGGTTCTCAGCAGAAGTCGTATCAGACAGGCGAAGGTTCATCGCATTTCTCCCATGACGGTGGCTTGCATCTCCAGAGCCGATGCCCACCTTTCGAGATATCGGTCCCTACCCACCTCGACTTCACCCGCAGTTGTCGGACCTTGCACCTCCTTGTCAACTTCCCGTCAACTTTCCCCCCGATTCCGGTGCCCCTCGCAAAGTCTGCGCTCTTCCCTGCAACGCCGCGATACATCAGACGTAATGATCCCTAGAGCAACGTATGGAATTGACGGCCGCCACAACCACTCCTCCGAATCACGCTTCCACCGCACTCCTCTGCGAATCCTGCGGCTACCCCATCGGCGATCTCCCCACCTCCTCCGCCTGCCCCGAATGCGCCCGCCCCATCTCCGAATCTCTCCCCGCTTCTCGCCCCGGCTCTCCTTGGCAAAACAGGCCCGGCTTTGTCAGTTGGCTCGATACTGCCATCCGTCTCATCCGTGCCCCGCGCACCCTCTTCACCTCCATCCGCATCACACCCAGCGGCAGTAACCGCCTCCTCTTCATCAATCTCTCACTCGCCGGGCTCCTTGCCGCCGCGCCTTGGGTCGGTGTCCTCTGGTTTGATCCCACCCGCGGCTCAGCTGAAGGGGCGATCCTCCTTGTTCGCATCCCCATTCTCATCGCCTACGCCGCGGTCTTTGCCTTGGTCTTCTGGATTCTCACCCGCATCGAGTGCTTCGGCATCGAGTTCATCTCCCGCCGTCGTGGCTGGCGATTGCTCCCCGCCGCGGCCCGCCAGGTCTGCGCCCACGCGTCTTACGGCTGGATCCTCGCGGCACTCCTGCTCGATGTTGGCCTGGGCCTCTCTCAACTCCTCCCCGTCGCCGGTCAACAGGTCCAGGGCCGCACCGTCACCGTTCAGGTCATCAACGCCATCCTCGCTCTTCTCCCCGGCGCACCACCCCTGATCTGCTTCTTTCTCGGGCTTTTCACCTTTGAATGGCTGGTCTATGTCGGTGTCAGGGCCTGTCGGTGGGCAAATCCCGCAGCAGCGTGAAATTTTCATCGCCTGATTCCCAACTACCATCGGGCTCAAGGACTGCCGCGACGAAAGGGACTCAGCGGCACGGCGGAACGGAGTCTGGTTCGGTGACGACGGCGCAGGCGATCAAAAAACCCGAGGATTCTGCAGCACCAGGCGAGGCCACGTTCGCGCAGGGGGAGTCGCACGGCCAGCAAGCCGCACAACTCGTCGTCGATGCCGCCGATGGTCAGGTCTTTCGCCCCGTGTGGTGGCAGCGCGGCGCTCTGAGCCATCACCACTTCCGCAACGTCTTCATCGCCAGTTTCGGCTCCAACATCGGCACCTGGATGGAGCACGTGGGCGTGCGCTGGGTCATGTCGCAGGCAACCCTCGCCGCCGCGTGGACATCCACTGGCCAGCCCGGCGCGCCCATCATGATGGCGTATCTCACTGTCGCTGCCATGGCACCCATGGTCATCTTCGGCCCCATCGGTGGTGTAGTCGCTGATCGTGCCGATCGCAAGAAAATGCTGCTGGTCACACAGGCGATGCTGATGGTGATCGCGGCATTGCTGGCGATTTTCAGTTTCTTCAACGCCCTCAACCCGTGGCTGATTCTGACTCTGTCGTTCCTCAACGGCGTGGTGTATGTCTTCAACGTTCCCGCCTGGCAGGTCTTGATTCCCCGCCTGGTCCCGCGCGAAGACCTGACCGACGCCATCACCCTCAACGGCATCCAGTTCAACCTCGCTCGCGTCGCTGGCCCGGCTATCGCCGGCTTTCTCATGGGTGTGTGGAGCCCGACGGCCCTCTTCGTCCTCAACACGATCAGTTTCCTGGGCGTGCTCACGGCGATTTCCACCACGCCTGCAACGCCAAAGCCAGAAAAGGTCGATGCCAATCCGTGGGACTCCTTCTTTGAGGCGTGCCGCTTTTTGCTCCATGCCAAGGGCCCGCGCACGTGCATCATCTACATCGTGGTCTTCAGCATGTTGACTACACCCGTGCTGGCGATGCTCCCCATCGTGGTTTCCGAGGTGTACAAGCGTGAAGAGGCAAGCTTCGGCATCCTGCTCGGCATGCTTGGCGCAGGTGCCGTGATCGCCGGCTTCACCATGCGCCGCGTGCTCAAGTTCATGCCCCGTCAGTGGTTCATCCCCATGTCGGTGGCAGGCGGCGCGGTCATGCTCGCCGCAGTCGCCGCAGCCCCCAACATGTTCTGGTGCGCCAGCTCCATGCTCGCCCTCGGCGTCTTCTGGTCGTGGTGTTTCAACGCCAGTTTCTCCGCGCTGCAATTGCTGGTCGAAGACCGCATGCGTGGCCGCGTCCTTTCTATCTGCAACATGCTCAGTTTCGGTGCCATGCCTCTGGGCGCGCTCCTCTGCGGCTGGGTGGGCGAAATGGTCAGCAACCGCAAGGGTGACGGCGTGGGAACGCAAATCGGATTGGGTGTGCTCGCTCTGGCCCTGCTGATCTTCGGTGCGTGGTCTTTGCTCCGGCGCGTGCCTGAAGTTGATGGCGGTGCACCCGCTGCCGCGGCACACTGATCCGCATCGGCGGAATCTCCGTGCCACTGGCTTGTCTCCAAGCGATTGTGGATTCCTCTCCCCCAAGGCGCACCAAGGTTGCCGTGGCGACCGCAACTAGTGGGAAGAGCTCCCCTACATCTACACGGTTCGTCTCTCACACTTTCCTTCACATTGTGCCGAGCGGAGCGAGGCATAGGAAATCACCCCTTCCTGCCTTTCCTCAGACTCTGCCCTCTTCGTCTCTAACAAAAACTCACACCTCCCCTCCGCCTTTCATCTTTCAACTTGTCACTTTCAACTCCCGCTTCACCCTAACGCTCTATGAAGAGCGACGCATTTGCGCGCGCAAACCCGGTCACGGAGAACCTGTTACCGGACTACTCGCAAAAAATGTCATAAGTCCTTATCCCACAACGCGTATCCATCACTTTTCGCATACCCCGTGCGACACGTTTGCGCGCGCAAACGCGTCGCTCGTTCCCCTTTGTAGAGACGCACATATGTGCTCTCTGCAATCTGAACTTTCAAATTTGAGATTTCAGATTCTGCCTCTCTGCCTTTGCCTTCCCTGATGTCTGGTGCCCGATGCCTGCTGCCTTGCCTTGAAAGCTCTTCCATGTCCCACCCCTACGAAAGACCCCCCATCCCCATCGCCAACCTCACTGCCGAGGATCACGTTCTCCTCGCGCACATCGCCGATGAGCAGTTCGCCCTCCGCCACGTCGTCGGCAACAGCATCCACCTCCACCCAGCGCAACAGACCCTTCTCACCCTCACCCAATGGCTCAAGCTCCCCCACATCGCCGCCGCGGCTCGTGAACTCCAGGCCGATCTCCGCGAATACGAATCCGTTCGACTCGAATTCCTTTAACGCCACTCCATCGACGGCCTCGTCGATGCCATGCACAGCGCCTCCCGCAATCTCAAACTTCTCGAAGAGTCCCGCACCCACAACATTCAACACACCCGCGCAGTCGAAGAACTCCGCCTCGCCGCCCAGGCCCTAAATCGCGCCACCAAACCCGGTGCCACCGCTCCGAGTCTCCCTTCTCCGGATGGTTCTGCTCCGGGTGGCACCGGTCTCCCGACCGGTGTGCCTTCTGCATCCCGTGCCACTGACCCGCTCGGGGGTCAGTGTGATTCCGCTTCCCGTGCCACTGGCGTGTCTTCAAGCCAGTGTGAATCCTCCTCTTCCTCTCTTCACCGCGAAGCGGTGCAGGTGAATAGCCGGGGATCGTCGGCGAAGCCGACACCCCCGGACAACTCCCCCTCAATTTCTACACGGTCTCCCGATGCACAGACCTGTGACCACGCATCCACCTCGACACCTTGCCACCTTGACACCTCGACACCTTCTTCCTCTTCTCCACCCGCACCACTTCGTGGTGCCGAATCAATGGAAACATCCAACGGGGCGACCGCTACGCGGGTACCCCCGCCTACTCACCCCCAGCCCG
>JAGWZK010000009.1 GCA_018968885.1 Planctomycetota bacterium
GCAGATGATGGCGTCCAGACCCGTCAGGTCGACCGGAAGCTTGGTCGCGGGAGAAGTCAATCTGGTGTCGGTCACAAGCCAACAGTAAGGCGACTCTGTACCCTTGCCGAACCATCCCATGCTCCACCTTTTCACCTTTGCCATCTTCGTCTCTGCCGCTCTCCTCTTTGCCGTGCAACCCATGGTGGGCAAAATGGTCCTCCCCACCCTTGGCGGCAGCCCATCGGTGTGGAACACCTGCATGGTCTTCTTTCAAGCCGTGCTGCTGCTGGGGTACTTCTATGCGTACTTAGTGCGGAAACTGCCGGTCAAGGGGCAGATCGTGCTGCACTCTCTCATCCTCCTCGCGGCAGGGGTCTTGCTCCCCATCGCCAAACTTCCTGTGAACCCTGACGAGATTCCCCAGGATGGTGGCCTGCAACTGTCACTGTGGCTCTGTGTCTACCTGGCCAAAATCGCAGGTGGTCCTTTCTTTGTTTTGTCGTCGACGGCCCCACTGCTGCAATCATGGTTCAGCCGGACGAATCACGCATCAGCCAAGGACCCCTACTTCCTGTACGTCGCCAGTAACGCGGGCAGCGTGCTCGGTCTCATCGCGTATCCGTTCGTGATCGAGCCCATGCTCGGTGTCTCTCGCCAGGGCCAATGGTGGAGCATCGGCTATGGCCTTCTCGCATTGCTGCTGATCGGTGCCGGAGTCTCATGTTGGAAACGACTGGTGGGCGAATCACCATCCGGCACGATGACGGAAACACTCCAAACGACTGCACCGACTGCGCGCGATCGATTGCTATGGGTCGTGCTGGCAGCGGTTCCCAGTTCACTCTCCTTGGGCTGCACCCAGTACATGTCCACCGACATCGCGGCGGTCCCGCTCTTGTGGGTGCTGCCACTGCTCTTGTACCTCGTGTCGTTCATCATCGCCTTTGGCAAGAACCCGAAGTTAATGGTGTGGGCGAAACTGGCACCCATCGCCGCGCTGCTGGTTGCGATTCCCATCGTGACATACGCCAAGACGCCGACGATTCCCATCGTGGGCATCCACCTCGCGGCACTGCTGATTCTGGCGACCACGTGCCACGGACGACTCGCTTCCATGCGTCCGGGCACGGCGCATCTCACCGAGTTCTACTTGTGGATGTCGATCGGCGGCTTGCTTGGTGGTGTTTTCAACTCCCTCATCGCCCCGGTCATCTTTCCTGCTGTATTGGAGTATCAGTTAGCCATCGTCGCGGCAGTACTTCTGAGGCCGCGACCGGTTGGTGGCGATGCCAACGCAGCCACAACCCCGAGCGATGAGCTCGCACTCCGCCGCCTGATTTTCGACCTTGCCTGCGTCCTCGTCGTGGGCGGCTACCTCTACGGCATTCACATGTACCTGAGCACAACCAAAACCAAATTTGATCCCACCAGCGTGCAGATCATGCAGGCGGGGATCCCTGCAGTCGCGTGCATTTTGACGCTTGTGGGTGTCGCAAAGTTTGGTGAGGGAACACGCCGCTTTGCCCTCTGTCTGGGCGCCATGCTCCTTGCCGGGTTTGCCCAGATGATCTTTGCCGGTGGCAATCTGCTGCACATCGAACGCACTTTCTTCGGCGTGCACCGCGTCTTTACCGATCGCCAGAACGCGTATCACACGCTGCTCCACGGCACGACCAAGCACGGTGTGCAGGCGGTGTACAAGGGCGCACTGCTGATGCCCACCACCTACTACCACCCTACTGGCCCCATCGGCCAGATTCTGCAAGAGGACAAACTGGAATCGCGTTTCACGAAGATCGCCGCCATCGGACTGGGTGCTGGCTCGATCGCTGCCTACAACGAAAATGGCTGCGAGATGACGTTTTATGAGATCGATCCGGCGGTGGTCGCCATAGCTCAGCACAAGGAGTTCTTCACCTTCCTGCAACCTGAGAATGTGCGAGGCACCATCAATTTCTCCATCGGCGATGGCCGTCTGAACATCATGCAGGCCAAGGATGGCAACTACGGCCTCATCATCCTCGATGCATTCTCCAGCGATGCGATTCCCGTGCACTTGCTCACGCGCGAAGCCATCGCGCTCTATCTGAGCAAACTGCAACCCGATGGCATCATCGCCATGCACATCAGCAATCTGTACTTCGACTTGGAGCCGGTGGTCAGACGCCTCGCATTGGATGCCGGGTGCGTTTCCTACATTCGTCACGACACGGTGGTTGGGAAGGCCCAACAGGATTCGGCCAAGGCCCCGAGCGTGTGGGTGGTCATGGCACGGAACCGCGAAGCACTCGGGCCGCTGGGTTACGATGCACGGTGGGTGAAAATGAACTCACGCCCCAATGACCCCCTCTGGACCGATGATTACGCCAATGTGCTTGGCGTCATGACATTGTGGCAAGGTGAATCGGAAGCCAAGCCCTGACGGGAGCCAATGGCAATCAAGACTGCCAACGAACAAGACTGCCAAGGTCTGAGGGAGGGGTGTTGGCAGTGTTGACGGATAACCACGACGGATACCTGCGTCTGCATAACTGAACGTCAGCCGCGACAACTGGCGAAACAAAAAACACCCCATCATGCGACGGGGTGTTTTTGAATATCTCGAGTGCGTCTTATCAGGCCTTGGCGGCAATCGCCTTGGCGTGCTTGTTGCTGAGTTCAACAAGCTTGTCAAAGAGCTTGGGATCGTGAATGGCGACCTCGGCCAGCATCTTGCGGTTGAGGAGGACGCCAGCGCGCTTGATACCATCCATGAAGCGGCTGTAGCGGGTGTTGCGCATCATGCACGCGGCGGTAATACGCACGATCCACAATGAGCGGAAATCGCGCTTGCGGAAACGACGGTCGCGGAACGCGTAGACGCGACCGCGAATCACGGCATTGCGGGCGCGGTACCAGTGCTTGCTGTTGGTGCCAAAATAGCCGCGGGCTTGCTTGAGAAGCTTTTTGCGGGCCTGGGTACGGGCTGAACCTTTACGAACGCGTGGCATACTTCAACACTCCCTCATTTGAACGGGGCGGGCCGCTTTCGCGGTTGATCCCGACTTGGCTCCCGGCAAATGGAATTTGTGCGACACACATGTGCCGCGGTAAGACAGTGAATCTTTACTTCTTGGCACCGGCGGATGCGGCGGCGGCCTTGGCGGCCTTGCGCTGCGCGGGTGACGGGCTGCGACGGATCGTCGCGCGAGACTGCGTGCGACCACGCAGGCGGCGGAAGAGGAGCCGCTGCAGCTTCTTGCCGTCAGCCGTGCTCATGTAGGGGTCCTTACGCATCTGACGCAGGCGCTTGCCGCCCTTGCCCGAACGAAGGTGCTTGTGGCCGGAGGTCTTGTGACGCACCATGCCGGTCTTGCTGATACGGATCCGCTTCAGCAGACCCTTGTGGCTCTTGTTCTTGCCCATTGCCAAAACTCCGACCCCCCAGAACGGTCGGAAGGGGTCCGAGCCGGGAAGGGTCGAGATATTAGGCGGTCCAGAGCGTGTAGACAATGTTTGGGAAGAGGATGGGAGAAGGCCTGATTTGGGCTATTCTACGCATAGAACGATCTATGATCGGTGTTTGTGAGGATTTTCCCACGAATCCGATTCAGAGCAAAGAAATAATCTGATCGCGGGAAGTGCCTATGCCACAGACCGAGTCGAACCGAGTCCCGGGACGCGCCCTCTTTGTCGCCGGCACCTGGGTGCTGGTGCTCTTCAGCACGATTCACATGATTCCCATGTTTGCCGATCTTTTTGGCACCCCAACGCAGCCCCTTGAGATCGAGGCAAAGCGAGCCATGGCCGCCGTCACCGTGGACATGGGCCCCTTTCACACGCACTGGGGCAAATTGAACAAGTTGCTGAGCGTGAGCTACTCCGCACTCTTGTATTTCGTCGCGGCAGTCAATTTTGTCACAGTCGGCGCGGCGGCTGCGCACGGAAAAATGAAATCACTCGCGCTGGTGAACGCCATCTTCGCGGCGGTGCTGTTGGCGATCTGCCTTGCGTTTAGCTTTCCCCCACCGGCGGTGTTTGCGTTGCTGGCGATGGTGCTGTTTGGGCTGGCGGCGATGAAGACGAGATAATCACTTCTTCGTCGTGTGCTGATCAAACAGGATCGGGTTGCCATCCGGATCAGTGACGACGAAGTACGCAGGGTCATTGGCGAGTGCTTTCGGATCGATCGGCGCGGTCGGCGTGATGCCTTTGGCGATCAGGTTCTTCTGCAATTCGCGCACATCGGTGAACTCTGCCAAGGTGTTGCAGGCGCGATCCCAGCCGGGGTTGAAGGTGAGCATGTTCTTCTCAAACATGCCCTGGAAGAGCCCGATGGTGCTGGTGGGGTTCTGCATGATGGCGTATCCCTTGCCATCGCCCCCCACCATCTTGAAGCCGAGTTTCTCATAGAACTCTTTTGACGCGGCAAGATTCTTGACGGTGAGGGAGACAGAGAAGTTGCCGAGGTCCATGGATGCTCCTGTGGCGTTGGTTGATGCGGATGGCGAGGCAGATGCTGGTGCAGACTTGGATGTCGTGGCGGCGCAGCCGATCAGTATTCCGAGTTGCACGACCAGCAGACAACCAGCGGCGGCAAAGGTCACGAGCGTGTGTCGCATGGGTCACTCCTCAATGTGGATCCAAACAGCATATCTGGACTGACCGATCCCGGCTGAGGCCGATTCAAGCAGGCAATTAGCCAATTTCGCGGCATTCATCGCATTGGAGATATGGCAATCGCATTTGCAATCCTCTCGACTCTGGCTGGCCTGGGCGCCTCGCTCTTGATGACCATCCTCCTCTTTGCCAGTGCGCCCAACAGCTCAGCGGAGCAATGGGCCACGATTCGCAACTGGTTGATCGCGATCGCCCTCGCCGCGCTGGTGGGTCTGGTGGGATCGATCTGGCTGCTGATTGTCAAGAAGCCGTGGCACGCCACGGGTGTCGGCGGCTTTCCCCTCCTCTTCTCTCTGATCGCGCTGATCGTGATCTGGAACACCCAGACACCGTAATCGCAACCCCCTGATCGCAATGCAGCATTAGCCAACGCAACCGCAAAGGACGCACTGAGAGCATGATGCCGTACGTTGCCGCCATCTCGTCGATCCTCTTCAGTGGGCTGGCCTCGCTGTTCATGATCACGATGCTGTGCATGGGCGGGGCCAACAGCTCTCCCGAACAGATCAGGCAACTGAAGTTCTGGATCATCAGCATCATCACCGTCGGGCTCTTGTGCCTGATCGGATCGATCTGGGCGCTGGTGATCAAGCGTGCGTGGTGGGGAGCAGGCATCGGTCTGGCCCCCACACTCGTGTGCATCGCGGCATTCATTGGCATCTGGCGGATGGGGCGATGAACACGCTCTTGTCCAGCAACAAGAAGCGGAGCAAGTCCATGATGGACATCGTGATGAAAGTCATCTTCGTGGGTGGGGCGCTGGGGCTTGGGCTGATGCTCCTCATCGTCGGGGTACGCGAGTTCATCCTGCAGCGCCAGTCGCTCACCGGCGTGGTGCCGATCGAAGCAGTCATCGTCTCGGCGAATGTGGTCAAGTCGGTCTCGGCCGACACCGATCCCCGCCTGATGCGCAGCACAAGCACAACGAGCTTCTCGCCGGAGGTGAAATTCCGCTACACCGTCGACGGCAAGGGATACGAGAGCGACATGCTCCGCCCCACCGTCATCGGGCGTGGGTTTGCCAGTGATGAGGCCGCCAGAGAAGAGATCGCGGCATTCATCCCCGGGTCCGTCGTGCAGGCGTACGTGAATCCTGAACTTCCTTCTCGCGGTTTTCTGATCGCGGAACGCTCGTCGGCCCCCGTTGTGTTCATGATCGTCGGCACCCTGCTGATGCCCATCGCCGGGGTTCTCTTCAAGTTCCTGTAATCCAAACAGCATCGCCTGTCTGAATCGCAATGAGGTGCGTCATGTCTGCTGAAGCAATCAACGCAGGATCAAGTGTCACCATGAATGATCCGGTCGCCATGTCCACTTGGACCGTCCCCCCGTCTCGAGCCGAGCTTGGATTCAAGATCGCCGTGCCCGAGGGATTCGTGAACGCCGAATTGCCAGGTGAAGAGATCGACTTTGAGAACCCCACCCAATCCGCACCGCTGGCGCTCTTTGCCTCGCCTGTCGCCTTGGCGATCATCGCTGTCGCGGGTCGGCCAGCGTACGAAACCGGCAGCGTCTTGCAGTGGATGTATTACCTCACCGAGCATTTCGATATTCAAATTGAATCGGTGAAGGTCGGCCGCATCGGCATGCATCAAGAGCATCCGGCCCTGATCATGAGTGCAACCCAAGTTCAGGATGGGAAGAAACTCCGCTTTGCAATGGTGGCGTTTGAAGATGGTGGCCGTCTGGTCACCGCCCACGGCATGTGCCCGGAAGAGCTCTGGCCCAGCTTCGGCAAGGCCCTGACCATCGCCGTGCAATCCATCACTCTGACTTCGCCTAAAGGCAACACCTACGACCTGGATTCGATGACCGCCCCCGGTTGGCGCAAGATCTCTCCCGAAGAGCACAAGAAGGAAATGGCCAAGTACGCCAGGGAACGCGAAGCAGCTCGCGGCCCGGCGATCGAGAAAGCCGCGCAACTCCTTGCGAAAAACCTCTTTGATGAGGCCGAGCGCGAAATCATGAAGGTCGATTCGACGATCGAGGGGAGCGTCGCCATCGCCAGAATGTACGAATCACAGCTGCGCGCCTTGGTGAGCTCCGGCAAACACAAGAAAGATCGCGAGCACGCGGCAGTCCTCTTCCGCCGCTCGCTCGCCTGGGCACAATCCTGCTATCCCGAGCCCCACACCGAGGTGGAAGCCGAGGACTATGCGCAAGGTCGCACCGAAGATCGCGCACGAATGGTCGGCATCCTGGGCTGGGATCCAGATGCTGAATGATGCCGAGTGATCTGGTCACGACGCTTCGTACAACTCGATGGGTAAGCCGTCGGGATCTTTGAAAAACGTGAAACGGCGGTTGGTGTATTCGTCGATGCGGATGGGTTCGACGACGATGTTGTGCGCAACAAGGTGCGTGATCACTCCGTCCAGATCTTTCACGCTCAAGGCCAGGTGCCGCAACCCGCAGGCCTCAGGATTGGTGACCCGCGATGGCGGATTCGGGAATGAGAAGATCTCCAACTCGGCTCCATCGGGGAGACGCACGTTGAGCTTGTGCGACTGGCGTTCCGCGCGATAGTGCTCTGACACAATTGGGAAGCCCAGAATGCCGGTGTAGAAATCGCGTGTGAACGCGTAGTCCGAGCAGATGATGGCGATGTGGTGGATGCCCTGAAACATGGCAACTCTCGAAGCCGGGAAAGATGAAGCAGCGTATTCTTGGAATCGACCATCAGCGGAAGATGAGGATTCGTATTCCTACCCTTGGGCATGACGACCCCCGACATGGCCCAACGCATCGCCCAGTTCGAGAACATGGTGGCGGCAGACCCGACCAACGACATGGCCCACTTTTCACTTGGCGGGGCGTACACGCAGGTGGCCCGCTATGCCGATGCCGCGAACGCGTACTTGAAGTGCGTGGAGATCAACCCCAAATTCAGCAAGGCGTATCAGCTGGCCGGACAGGCGTTGATCTCTGCAGGAGAACCCGAGCGTGCAGCGGAAGTGCTGACGGCGGGCTTCACCTCTGCCGCGGCTTTGGGCGACCGCATGCCTCAGAAGGCGATGGGTGAACTGCTGACCAAGATCGGCAAGCCCGTGCCGCAGGTGGCTTCGGCCTCAGGCGCGATGCCTCCGGGCACATTCGTTGAGCCCGCATCTGGCAAGGGTGGGACCAAGATGACCAAGGCACCATTCAAGGGGCCGGTGGGCAACTGGATCTTTGAAAACATCACGCAGGAAACTTTTGACGAGTGGATTCGCCAGGGCACCAAGGTCATCAACGAACTGCGTTTGGACCTCTCGCGCGAGGATCACGCCGAGACGTACGACAAGTACATGTATGAATATCTGGGCATCGATGATGCGCTGCTGGCCAAATTGAAGGGCCAGTGAGTTTGCACCGCGGAAAAACATGAGCCGCATCGTCTCGCCCGGCAAAGAACGTGTTACTCGTAGATGGTTGCGGCACCAAGCATGCCCGCCATTGATTGCCAGACTTCTACTGGGGGTATTGGCTCGCCCATGTTGATGCATCCTTGCTCGTACGAATCGACAACCGCTGACAGCGCTTCAAGATAGGTTGATAGCGTTCGATTTTCCCATTTTTCTGGGCTAGCCAACAAGTCAGCATGCATGCTCCGAATAAACGAAGCGAGATCTGCGGCGCAACGAATTTCCGAAGGTTTTTCAGTCATGCGCTCATCATCCTCACAATCATGAGGTGCCCTGGTCTGGTGGTTCTGGAAGTGGCCAATTCACTACGGCAGCTTCAATCGCTGCGATCAACACAGGGACATCTCCGATCGCCGTGGCCCACAGTCTTTTGCGATCAATGCCCCAATACACGTGAACGAGCACGTTTCGCATGGCGACGATCTGTCCCCACGGCAGACCCGTCACGCGATTGCGTCCCTCATCGGATGTGTTCGCGGCTGCTTCACCGATCTCTTGAACAGCATGCATCAGGGCACGCAGCAGCATCGCATCGTGTTCGAGATCCTCAAATTGCTTTCCCTGAATGAAACTCTGCACATCGCGTGCCGCTTCGAGCATGTGCTGAAGCCGGATGCGATCATCGTCCGGCCCTCGTTTGTTCTCACGCGGCATGCAGCACCCGAGCGTTCTTCAAGACTGCCGGACGGAAGTACCGCGACAAGTCCATTGGCGTGCGCAGATCAACCTTGCGCCCCAACATGGCCGAAAGTTCCAGGATCATCCCGCCAAAACCAATCACCCCGGGCTCTCTCCCCGGATGAAACTCGACCAGCACATCAATATCGCTGTCTGGCCGGAAATGGTCGGTGAGAATGCTGCCAAAGAGTGAGAGGCGAGAAATACCGTGCCGCTCACAGAATTGAGCGAGTTCGGCCTCGGGAAATGACACACCATTCAGGAGCACGGAAAACTATAGCGACAATCAGTGTCGCCCGGGGAAGTACTCATCCCACCGCGCCTTCACCATCTCACTCACTTCGCGGCTCATCCTGATAATCGGCGGCCAGGCGCGAATCGGCAAGCCATTGCGCTCATCGCCCGGCATCTTGGGCGTCGCGTCAAAGGCGATGCATCTGCCGCAGATGCTGAGGTAATTGTCGCGATCCGGTGCTGAGTTGGCGAGCCAGTGGAACAGCGCGTCATCGAAGCCCTGCAAAGAACATTCCTCCCCCACCACGATTGTCCAGCGGGGAATCTTCACTGTGTTCGCAAGCGCGCCGATGCCCTTGATGGTGCGCTCGCCATCTCCGGCGTTTTGCTTCTTGATCTGAATGAAAAGCCACCAGCCGGCGAGTTCTCCCGGAATGGAAACACCAGTCACACCCGGCAACTCACTGATCGCGGCACGCGCCAGCATCGCATCATCTGCGAGCACGGGACCAATCTCACCCATCGCACACAGTTCTGTCGCAAGTTCAGACATGTGCCGGTGCGTCTCCGCATCGCAGGTCTTGCGCGTCGCATCCAGGCCCATCTTGCCGCCAGCGCCCAGGAAGGGCGCGGCATGGTCGAGAATATCCAAGGGCCCGCGCACCGATTCAATATCGCGCCCCGGCACGCACTTCTCGCCGACAGTGCGCAGCACCGCAGCCGCATCGTGCACATTCACATCATCATCGACGACGATGATGGTCTTGGTCCATGCCATCTGCCCGGCACCCCAGATGCTGTGCATCACCCGGCGGCCTTGGAGTGGATACTCCTTCTTGATCTGGATCGCAGCGCAGTTGTGAAACGCGCCGAACATCGGCAGGTCGTAGTCCTTGATGTCGTGCACGATGGTCTGAAGCAGGGGCAGGAAGAGCCGCTCGGTGGCCTTGCCCAGGAAGTAATCTTCCTGCGGAGGCAACCCTACCACTGTTGTGGGATAGATCGCATGGCGACGCATGGTGATGGCCGTGACTTCCAGAATCGGATAACGGTCCGGCATGGAGTAGAAGCCGGTGTGATCGCCGAACGGCCCCTCAAAGACCGCGCCCGGCCCGAGAGGTACGGCCTTGGGATCGCGGGGATCCCAACCGATGTACCCGGCCTCGTTGCTCACATACCCCTCGATCACGATCTCGGCATTTGCCGGTACCCACAGGGGCACCGTGCGGCCACGCACCATGTCGATGCCCTTGCCATTGAGGAATCCTGCGAGCAAAAGTTCGCTGATCCCCGGCGGAAGAGGCGCTGTCGCGGCATACGGCAAGATCGCCTCTCCACCCAGCACCACCGCCACCGGCATCTTCTGGCCCTTGGCCTTCCAACTGCGCCAGTGCCGCGCACCATCGTGGTGCATGTGCCAGTGCATGCTCATCTTGTCTTTGCCAAAGAGCTGCACGCGATACATGCCGATGTTGTGACTCGAGGGCTTTTCGTTGTCGATGTCGTCGGCGTGAATGGTGTGAATGCCTGCCAGCGTGATGTAGCGGCCACGGAACTTGGCATCCCACTCCGCACCGGACGCAAGCCCGGGAATGTTGTCGTTGATCCCAGCCGGATAACCGAGCGCTGCGAAGTCGCCATCGTGCGGCCAGCAACGCAGGATCGGCAACCGCGTCAAATCAATCTTGTTGCCGGTGAGCACGATCTCCTGACACTCTCCCATGCCGCGATGCCGCTTGGGTGGGATGGTCAGAAGCGGGGCAAACTGCTTGGCCTTCGCGACCAACTCGGCGAGCGAACGCGGCGGCTGTGGCTTCACGAGTTCGCCGATTCGTGCGGCGAGTTCATCGAAGCCGCCCGGGCACCCGAGCGCCATCTCCATACGCCGATACGAGCCGTACGCATTGATCAGCACCGGCAGGTCAGAGCCCTCGACGTTGGTAAAGAGCAGCGCCGAGCCGCCGTCGTGACAGAAACGCGGGTCGTTGCGTTGGGCGCTCGCACTGGGAAAGCCATGCCAAGGCGACTTGCTCATGCGATCGGCGATTTCGGTGATCTCCAGAATCGGCGACACCCGCGCGGCGACGCGCATGAGCTCTCCAGCGCGATCGAGGGCGGACACAAAATCTCCGAGGGTGCGGTACATCGGCCCAACCTTAGCCACTCAACAATCGCCCATGCCAGACTCAGAGCCAAGACGTGCCACGCTGACCAGCGACTATCAACGCGACTGGCCCAAGTACTTTGACGCGGTTTCGAGTAGCCCGCCCCGCGATACATGCCTGCGCGCGCTCGCCGCGCTGACGCAGCAAGGGAACGCCCCTATTGCTTCGCAAACCCGCAAACTCCACGCCATCGACATCGCCTGTGGCGAGGGGCGCGACACGCGCGCGATCCTGGCTGCCGATCCGCGCTGGCACGTTTTTGCGACCGATAGTTCACATGAGGGTTTGCAGCGGCTGTCGCGGTCGTTGTCTGCGGCTGATGCGGCGCGGGTAACGCTGACGCAGGCGACCATGGAAGAACTCTCGGCCTTGGTGCCCACGCCGCACTCGGCAGACCTCATCAACGCCTCGTTTGCGTTGCCATTCTGCCACCCGGATCATTTTCCGAGGTTATGGAAGTGGATCGGTGAGACACTCATCCCCGGCGGCGTCTTTGCCGGCCAGCTCTTTGGCGATAGGGACGAGTGGGCGAGCGTGCGGCCGCAGAGTCACTTCTCGCGGCGGCAGGTGCTGGGCCTGCTGGATGGGTATGAGATCGTGTTCCTCGACGAAGTTGAGAAGGATGGAGATGACGCGATGGGCGGGCTGAAACACCACCACGTTTTCCATGTAGTCGTCAGGAAGTTGTGAACGGTCGGTGATCGGCGAAATCGCAGTCCTCCGATTCCGAACAATCCCCAATCCCTCAATTTGCAGCGTACTTTTGCCTTTCCGGTTCAACTCCCCTCTGAGGTTTCCTCGTGACATTGACTCTCGACCTTCACGACGTCAAGAAGACCTATCGAGGCAAAATCCCCGCACTTCGCGGCGTCTCGATGCAGGTGCACCCCGGCGAGGTCTTCGGCCTCCTCGGCCCCAACGGTGCGGGCAAATCCACGCTCGTCAAGATCATGATGACGGTGGTGAAGCCGGATGTGGTGCATGGCACCATGCTGGGGAAGCCCATCGGGGATAAGAACACGCTCCGCCGCGTCGGGTATCTTCCCGAGCATCACCGCTTTCCCGAATACATGACTGGCGAGCAGGTGCTGGATTACTTCGGAGCCCTTGCCGATGTGCCCCGCGATGTGCGCTGGAAACGGATACCGGAACTGCTGGAACTGGTATCGATGCGCGAATGGGCCACCACCAAAGTCACCCAATACAGCAAAGGCATGAGGCAGCGCGTGGGAATTGCCCAGGCACTGATCTCTGATCCTGATCTGGTCCTCCTCGATGAACCGACGGACGGAGTCGATCCTGAGGGTCGCCGCGATATCCGCAACGTGCTTGCCGAACTCAAGCAGCGCGGCAAGAGCGTGATGGTCAACAGCCACATTCTCAGCGAGCTTGAGATGGTCTGCGATCGCGTTGCGATCATGGTACAGGGACAGGTCGCCAAGCAAGGCACGATTCAGCAATTGACCGAAGGGCGGAATCAGTACGACATCGAGCTGGCACAGGTGCCCCAGGGCGCGATTGAAAGTGCGCACGCTGCGGCAGCCGAGCGGGGCCTGGTGCCCACGCTCAGTGGCATGACGCTGTCATTCCCCACATCTGATCCAGTTCTGGTTCAACCGGTCATCGACTCATTGCGTCAATCCGGCGCGGTGATCAAAACCGTCCGGCAGCACCGGCCAACCTTGGAAGACCTCTTTATGGAAGCGATCGTGGATGAGCAGGGACGCAAGCGTGGCCCGGGTGCCAAGCGTGCGGGCGTGGTGGGCGAAGCTAAGCCCATGCGTCACGAAGGGGGTGCACGATGATGCGTCAAACCGCCGCGATTTTCCTGGATTCCTATCGGGAATTGAATTCGCGCAAATTGTTCTGGGTGGCCATCGGCATTTCAGGGTTGATCGTCGCTGCATTTGCCTGCACGGGGATCAATGCCCAGGGATTGACATTCATCACGTGGACGCTGCCCATTCCCTTCATCGGGTCATTCTTCACTCCCGAACTTTTCTACAAGTGGGCTTTCATCAATATCGGCGTCAAATTTTGGCTGTCGTGGATCGCGATGGGACTGGCACTGCTTTCAACCGCGAGCGTCTTTCCAGATTTTGTCGCCAATGGCTCGATTGAGCTTTCTCTCTCCAAGCCCATCGGCCGGTTGCGGCTGTTTCTGACCAAGTACGCCGCGGCAATGCTCTTTGCAACCCTTCAGGTGGCGACGTTCACCATTGCGAGCTTTTTGGTCATCGGCATCCGAGGCGGGGCGTGGGAATGGCGAATCTTCCTGGCCATTCCGATTGTGGTTCTCGTCTTCAGCTACGTGTATTGCGTGTGCGTGATGTGCGGCCTGCTGACACGATCCACAATCTTTTCGCTGCTGGCGGCAGGACTTTTCTGGCTCTTCTTGTTCCTGTTGAATCTGGCAGATCAAGGGACACTCGCCTTCAAGGCGCAGACACAGGCGGAAATCGCGCAGAGTGAGCGGACACTGCCTCGCATGCAAGAGAACGCCCGCAAAACCATCGCCAAGACCCTGGCGTTGAATGATCCTTCGATCCAGTTGCCCGCGTACAGCGATGATGCCAAGGCGGGAAACCCCACTGATGCGGACCTGGCGCTCGCCAACCCCATGCTCGCGACGCGGCAAAAATCACTAGCCGAGAAGAAGGAATTGCTCGAAACCATCACCAAGTGGAACACAGGATTTGTGATCGGCAAGGCGATCCTTCCCAAGACCACCGAGACGACTTCGCTGCTGGATCGGTCGCTGCTTTCCGAGGATGACATCAAACGCATCCGCATGGGAGATGAGCCGGAAGCCCAGCCGGTGGTCATTGAAGATGAAACACCGAACCCCACTGAGACGCGCGAGCAGCGTCAACAACGTCGGCGAGAGATTCAGGCCGATGCCGCCGGACGCGTCGAGCAGGCGTTGCGTTCTCGCTCGCTGTGGTATGTGATCGGCGGATCACTGGCGTTTGAGGCGGTGATCCTGTCGTTCTGTGCGTGGTTCTTTTCCCGCCGCGATTTCTGATAGATTTCGGACATGGCCGGCTATTCAGGCGCACCATTGGCAAAGAAACTGGGCATCAAGCCTGGGAGTGTTGTGTACTTCAAAAACGTGCCCAAGTCCGTGATCACCGAGATCAAGAGTGGCGAACCCTCGGCCACTGTGGTTTCGCGGCTGGGCGCCAATATCGATGTCGCACTAGTCTGCTCCACCAAAGGTGCCGATCTGGCCAAGGCCCTCGACTCCATCAAACCCAAACTCGTTCAGGATGGCGGCCTGTGGCTTTCGTGGCCAAAGAAATCCAGCGGCATCGCCACTGATGTCACGGAAACCCAGGTCCGCGAAATGGGCCTTGCTTCCGGACTCGTCGACAACAAAGTCTGCGCGATCGACGACACGTGGAGCGGCCTTCGCTTTGTGATCCGAGTGAAAGACCGCAAAGCCAACCCGCAGTGATTCAGAGTGACGTACTCAGCGTCCCAGTCGCTGCAAGATCGCATCCATGATCGTCCGCACCAAGGCCTCATCGGACCATGGGTCGCGCTTCACACTCAGTTCTGTCGCCGGTGCTCCGCCCGCTGCGCCGCCCCCTACCACTCGCGCCTCCACCGTGATCTGTTCAAATGGGTCAATCCCCGCTGGCACCGCCTCGATGCGACACTTGTCGGTAGTCATGCTGGATGACATCACGGTGTACCCACGCGAACGCAGGGCCTGCACCGCCGCAGCGTTGATGGCGGCGGGCTTGACCTCTTCCGGAAGAGTGCACCGGACGGTGCCGAAAGAGTGGGTGCCGATCACCCCGGATTGCCCCTGAGCCCCCGTCGTGGTCTTGCACCCGGCAAGGAACAGCACGCTGCAGAGCGCCGCAAGGCCCAGCACCAGATGCCGCGCTGCCGAAAATGTACGTATTGTGTTTGGTTTCAAGAGCGGCTCCCTGACATTTCTGACTGCCTGACCATCGGCGAAAGGGGAAATCAGGGTGCAATCAGCGATGGATAGTCGACTGTGGCAAGATACACGAGCGCTGCCGAGCGTGTGAACATTGGTGGTGCGGAATGGGTCGGGGTTGATTCAGGAGAGGGATGGTCCTTTACTTAGGGCCCGACATTTCTGGATCGTGGTCGGGGCCCCACCGCCAGTCGGTGTGGTGGTCCATCCGCAATGTTTGCCCTTGTTTGAGGTGTTCCTTGGCGATTCGCGTGAAAGCCCGTGCCGGTGAAGGCGTCGATCAGATGATGCGTCGTTTCAAGAAGCTCTGCGAGAAAGAGGGCTTGGTGAAAGACGTAAAGCGGAAGGAGTTCTTTGAGAAGCCGTCGGAGCGTCGCCGCCGCGCTGCCCGCAAGGGTGTGATGCGCAACATGCGGACGGACATGCCGATCCGCCGCGAAAAGCCCGAGTGAAACTCGGTGCCCCGCTGATTCAACTTTCCGCCCTGGAGTCATCCGGGGCGTGTTTGTCTCTAGACGGCCCGGTCTAGACCTCGATTGTGCGAGTAGAAGGCGCATCAAATGAGGGTTCGGTATCCTGAAGACAGTCAGTCAGAGGCATGTGTCAGGGACGACAGATGCCCACATGAGAAGGATTAATTGGCATGAAACACGACAACAAATCGTTCGTGGGCGGGCCTGTGAAACCAGGCGCGACGGTCATGGGGGCGCTTCTCGCTCTCCTCACGCCGCTGATGGCAATGGCCGCTGAAGGTGGCCACAAGCCCGGTGGCGAAGTGAACATCGTTCTGCCCGACTTGAAGAATCAGGTCGTCCAGACCAGCTTTATCGGTGGTATGTCCGGCTGGCAGTTGCTCGCCTACTTCGGCCTGCCGGTCTCCATTCTCGGCCTGGCCTTTGGCTTTGTCATTTATGGCCAACTCAAGAACATGCCCGTGCACAAGAGCATGCTTGAGATCAGCGAATTGATCTACGAGACCTGCAAGGCCTACCTGCTGCGTCAGGGCAAGTTCCTGATGATCCTCTGGGCCTTCGTCGCCGCGGCGATGATCGCCTACTTCAAGTTCCTCGTGCATGTCTCCTGGGGCGACATGGCGATGATCATCATCTTCTCATTGATCGGTATCGCCGGTTCCTATGGCGTCGCATGGTTTGGCATCCGCGTCAACACCTTTGCCAACTCCCGCGCCGCCTTCGCCTCGCTGCGTGGCAAGCCCTGGCCCTGCTATGACATCCCCCTCAAGGCCGGTATGAGCATCGGCATGGCGCTGATCAGCGTCGAGCTGCTCATCATGCTCGTCATTCTCTTGTTCCTCCCCAGCGAAGTCGCTGGAAAGTGCTTCATCGGCTTTGCCATCGGTGAATCTCTCGGCGCGGCGGCACTCCGCATCGCTGGCGGTATCTTCACCAAGATCGCCGACATCGGCTCTGACCTCATGAAGATCGTCTTCAAGATCAAGGAAGACGATGCGCGTAACCCTGGTGTGATCGCCGACTGCGTCGGTGACAACGCCGGCGACTCGGTCGGTCCTTCCGCCGACGGCTTTGAGACCTACGGCGTGACGGGCGTGGCCCTGATCAGCTTCATCATGCTTGCGATTCTGCCTAAGTACTACATGGGTGCGGGCGCGACCGATGCGACAGCTCAGGCCGCCGCCGCCAGTGTGCAGGTGCAGCTCCTGGTGTGGATCTTCATGATGCGCATCATCATGGTCGTGGCCTCCGCCGCGGCGTACTTCTTCAACCACGTGGTTGCCAAGGGCGCCTATGGCAACGCCAACAAGATGAACTTCGAGAAGCCCCTGACCAACCTGGTCTTCATCACCAGCGGTCTTTCCATCGTCCTGACTTTCATCGCCAGCAAGGTCCTGATTCCTGACATCAATGGCGACACTTCGCTGTGGTGGAAGCTGTCGGCGATCATCACCTGCGGCACACTCGCCGGTGCAATCATCCCAGAACTGGTCAAGGCCTTTACCAGCACGGAAAGCCGCCACGTGCGCGAAGTGGTCAAGAGCAGTGAGCAAGGTGGCGCATCGCTCAACATTCTCTCCGGTCTGGTCGCGGGTAACTTCTCGGCCTACTGGTTGGGCATGGCGATCATGCTCCTGATGGGCGCAGCGTACTTCATCACCGGCATGCCGGATGATCAGGGACGCACACTCGGCAACCTGATGGCTGCTCCGGCGGTGTTTGCCTTCGGACTTGTGGCTTTCGGCTTCCTCGGCATGGGCCCCGTCACCATCGCCGTTGACAGCTACGGCCCGGTGACCGACAACGCTCAGAGCGTCTTTGAACTCTCGACCATCGAGACCATTCCCAACATCAAGGGCGAGGTGAAGCAGCAGTTCGGCTTTGAACCCGACTTTGAGAAGGGTAAGGAATTCCTGGAAGAGAACGACGGCGCAGGCAACACCTTCAAGGCGACGGCCAAGCCCGTGCTCATCGGCACCGCAGTCGTAGGTGCGACGACCATGATCTTCGCCCTCATCGTGGGTCTGACCCACGGTCTGACGATGAATCTCGAGAAGCTCTCGCTCATGCACCCGCCGTTCCTCTTGGGCCTCATTTCCGGCGGCGCGATCATCTACTGGTTCACCGGTTCCTCGACTCAGGCCGTCTCCACCGGTGCCTATCGCGCTGTGGAGTTCATCAAGGCCAACATCAAACTCGACGGCTCTACCAAGGCCAGCGTCGAAGACAGCAAGAAGGTCGTGGACATCTGCACTGTGTACGCACAAAAGGGCATGTTCAACATCTTCCTGGGCGTCTTCTTCGCCACTCTCGCCTTTGCCTTCTATGAGTCCTTCTTCTTCATCGGCTTCCTGCTTTCCACCGCTCTCTTTGGCCTCTACCAGGCCATCTTCATGGCCAACGCTGGCGGCGCGTGGGACAACGCCAAGAAGATCGTCGAAACCGATCCCGAGTACAAGAACAGCGGCCGCGGCAAGGGCAGCGATCTTCACGCCGCGACTGTGGTGGGCGACACCGTCGGCGATCCCTTCAAGGACACGTCTTCGGTGGCTCTGAACCCCGTGATCAAGTTCTCCACGCTCTTCGGCTTGCTCGCCGTCGAACTGGCGATCTCCATGAAGACCGAGAAAGGCGAGCACACCCCATTGACGATGGGCCTGACCGTGCTCTTCTTCCTCATCTCCACCTTCTTCGTCTACCGCTCCTTCTACGGCATGCAGATCGACACCGGCGGCAAGAAGAGTCACGCTCACTAATCAAATTGATTCCTGAATCCATCCAAGGCCCTGAGCACTCGCTCGGGGCCTTGTGCTTTTTCACGCCCTTGCTACGCTTACTCCATGACTACTCCACGCATCGCAGTCATTCTCTGCGGCAGCGGCCGCGGCGATGGCTCGGAAATCACCGAAGCCGTCTCCACACTTGTCCACCTTTCCAAAGCCGGCGCGACGTACCGATGCTTTGCCTTGAACTCCCCGCAGCATCACGTCATCAATCACGCCACCGGGCAGGTCGAGGAGGGCCAAACCCGCAATCAGATGGTCGAAGCCGCCCGCATCAGCCGGGGTGAGATTTCCGATCTCGCCACACTCAACGCCTCCGACTTTGACGCAGTCATCTTCCCCGGCGGCTTTGGCGCGGCGAAAAACCTGTGCACGTTCGCATTGAATGGAGCGGAATGCAGCGTGCAGCCACAAGTCGATCGCGTCGTCAAAGCATTCCACGCCGCAGGCAAACCCATCGGCCTGATCTGTATCGCTCCAGTCATCGGTGCCAGGGTGCTCGGCAGAGCCAGCGGCGGGCCGGGCGTGAACGTGACAGTGGGAAAGGACACCGGAGTCGGCCAAGCAATCGCATCGTGGGGCTCGACCCCAACGGAGAAATGCGTCACCGAAGTCTGCATCGATGGCCAGCACAAGGTCGTCAGCACTCCGGCCTACATGTTCGAAGCCAAGCCCCACGAGGTCTTTGAGGGAATCGGAAACCTCGTGACTGAAGTTATCGGTCTTTGCAAACGATAATTCACCCTCACACAACCCAATCAACCGGCACTGGACAGGGGGACAAATCCCACTACACTCCGGCCTGCATCGGATGGCGGGAGGATTCCCGGCCCGGTGCTTCGCCTCTCGGCTCCGTCACCCCGCGGCATTCCGCCCCGGGCGATCGGGTGGCCTTCGGTTGATCGTCCATGCTTATCGCTGAGAACCGGCCTCGCAACCTCTCGTGGGTCCACGCCGGTCCACTGCTCTTTGGAGACTGGGGCACCAGCCGTCTGTACGTCCTTGGTCTTGCGATGGCGGCGACGGGAACGGGATCGGTTTTTTACCTGGGCGCGTTGTCAGTGCTGATGGCGTGCGTGGCCTGGGCATATTCGGTCATCTGCCGCGTGTTTCCAAATGGTGGAGGCGTGTACGCGGCATCGCGGACGATCCACCCCTTGCTCTCGGTTGTCGGCGCCACCCTGCTGCTGGGTGATTACATCGTCACCGCCGCGATCTCGCTGGTCGATGCATATCACTACTTCGGCTTGCCGGAGGGTCCTGGGCAGTGGTGGCTTTTCTGGGCCTGCTTGGGTGCGATCATCTTGCTAGGCGTGATCAACTGGCTGGGGGCAAAATCTGCCGGCCGATTCGCTCTGATCATCGCAATCGCGGCGATGGGGTTCTCGGCGATCATAGCGCTGATGAGCATCCCCTATGTGCGCGAGGGATTCAAGTACATTCACTTTGACACGACGGTGCCGCCACAGAAGCAATGGGTGACATTCACGCAGATCGTGCTGGCGCTTTCGGGCGTTGAAGCGGTTGCGAACATGACCGGGCTGATGAAGCAGCCAGTAGAGAAGACGGCCAAAAAGACGATCTGGCCCGTGCTCGCTGAGGTCGCAGTTCTCAATATTGTGTTTGGCATCGCATTGGTGGGCGTGACGGGGATGGCCAAGGCGGGATTGCTGACGGATTTCCGCTTCACGGATGAACAGGTTAAGAACGCTGCGATGAAGGTGCTGGCGGTGACGAGTGGTCAGAATCTGCTGGGGCCGACGGCAGGATTTGTCTTGGGCAAATCCGCGGCGATAGTGTTCGGACTACTGCTCATATCAGCAGCCAATACTGCGATCATGGCGATGGTGAGCGTGCTATACGCGCTGGCACAGGACAAAGAACTCCCTAAGCCTCTGACCCGACTTAACTACAGCGGTGTCCCTTGGATCGGCCTGATCATCGCCTGCTGCCTGCCCGCGATTGTGCTCTTCTTCAAGCGCGATATTGAGGATCTGGCGCACCTGTATGCCATTGGCGTGTGCGGAGCGATTTCGCTCAATGTCGCCTGCTGTGCCTTCAGCCGCGCGATTGCAGTGAAGACGTGGGAACGGCTGGCGATGGGGGCATTGACGCTGGTGATGGGATCAGTTTTTGTGACCATTGCCTTCACCAAACACGAGGCGGCGATCTTTGCGGGTGGATTGGTGGCGGCACTCATGGGCGTGCGATTCGTTTACCACGCGATTTCTCCTCGCACCACTGACCCGGTGCCAGAGCCGCAGATTGGCTGGATGGCGGAACTTCGCAACGCGCCGCCGCGGCTGGATCCCAGCAAGCCCAAGATCATGCTCGCCGCGCGCGGTCGCGATCAGGCCGAGTTTGCGGTAAGTCTGGCCAAGAAGCGCGGGGCGACACTGTTTGTGATCTATGTGCGCACGCTGCGCGTGATGGATATGGGTTCGAATCGCCCGCCGCAGATTGAGAGCGACCCTGATGCGCAAATGGCGCTGGGATCGGTCGCAGTGCTGGCGCGCGAGTCAGGGGTGCCCTTCTTCCCGATCTACGTCACAGCTGAAGACGCCGCCAACGAGATTCTGGACTACACAGTCACCTACGGGTGCGACACGTTGATCATGGGCAAGTCGAGACGTTCGCTCTTCGCCCGCCGCGTGGCTGGCGATGTCGCGGCCAGGGTGGCGGAGAATCTGCCTGATCTGGTAACGCTGATCACTCGGGCGGCGGCACAGGATTCGCCACTTCGTTCCGCCCCAACGCCATCCCCCACTGCAGTTTCGCACAGCAGGGTTTCTGATCCGACAGATCAGCCCCCACCGACGTGATGATCGCGAAAACAGGGTGAATTCTCCGTACAGTGCTGCACGAGCGTGATGCTCGTGGCGGATCGGGTGCGTGACGCACGGTCGCCGTTGGTGCGGATGGAGCCATGCACGACGACGCTTCAGATTTTGACCCGCTGCCCGCAGCGCCACCACCTGCACGGCCAATGCGTGTGCATGCACCCGTGGGCACGGAGGGGATTCCCAGTTCGCTGCTGCAGGATCTTACCTCGCCACAGAAGCAGGCCGTGGAGCACAAGGATGGACCACTGCTGGTACTGGCGGCGGCAGGATCAGGCAAGACTCGAGTCATCACACGCCGAATTGCAGCATTGATCGCGCAGGGCGTGAGGCCGTGGCAAATTCTGGCGTTGACATTTACGAATAAAGCCGCGGGAGAGATGCGTGAAAGGGCCAATCACCTCTTGGAGAATGATCCACGCGCGGTGAAGGGGTTGACCGTCACGACGTTTCACTCCTTGTGTGCGCGGCTGCTGCGGCGCTATGCAGAACCCGCGGGACTCAAGCCGGATTTCACGATCTACGACACCTCCGACCAGACCTCACTGATCAAGAAGGTGCTGGAGACGCTGCAACTGTCGACCACGAATTGGCCACCACGAACGTGCCTGTCGACGATAAGTACGGCCAAGAACGAATTGATTGATGCGGCGCAATTCGCCGCCAGTGCCGGGGATTTTTACTCAAAGTCCATGGCGAAGATTTATGAGGGGTATCAGAAAGCCCTCAAACAAGCCAATGCCGTGGACTTTGATGACTTGCTGGTGCTCGTGGCCAAGACGTTGCGGCGCGATCCACAGGTGCGGGGCGAGTGCCAGCAGCGCTGGCGATATCTGTTGATCGATGAGTACCAGGACACCAACAAAGCCCAGTTTGAGATCGCTTCACTGATCGCTGGCGAAGGTGCACCCAACATCTGCGTGGTGGGTGATCCGGATCAGGCGATTTATGGATGGCGTGGGGCGGATATCTCCAACATTCTGGACTTTGAGACGCACTATCCCAGTGCCCGAGTAATCAAACTGGGGGAGAATTTCCGTTCCACCGCGCCGATCTTGAAGGCAGCCGACACGCTGATCAAGTTGAACACGCGGCGCAAGGACAAGCCGTTGTTTACCTCCAAGTCTGGAGGTGATGAGATTCGCGTGACCTTCTGCCGCGAGGAGCAGCATGAGGCGCGGGTAGTAGCGGATTGGTTCAAGACGCTGCATGAGCATGAGACGCGTCCGGTGGCATACAAGGACATGGCGATCTTCTATCGCACCAATGCCTTGTCGCGCGTCATGGAGGATGCTCTGCGAGGACTGGGGATGCCATACGTGATCGCTCGCGGCACAGCGTACTTTGATCGTGAGGAAGTGAAGAACGCAGTCTCGTATTTACGAGTCGTCGCGAACTATGCCGATTCGATCTCGCTGCTGCGGATTGTGAACACGCCATCGCGCGGTATCGGCGACACCTCGATGGGAAAGGTCGAGGATTTTGCAGATCGACAGAATTTGACGGTGATGGAGGCGATGAGGCGGGCCGATGAGGTGGCGGGAATCTCCACGCGAGCATCAGGCAGCATCGACAAATTCCTGCGGATGTTGGATGACTGGACAGGGGACGGCAGCTTCATGGGAGCAACGGTGCCGGGGACACTGGCGGATCTGGTGGAGCGAGTGATCCGCGAGAGCGGGCTGGAAAAAATGTACCGCGATCAGGCCAATACCAGTAAGAATGAGCACGACCTCGAGCGGCTGGACAATCTAGATGAACTCATCTCGTCAGCACGCCAGTTTGAAGCCGAGTTTGATCCGGTGGCCGACCCCGGTGGCGAGTTTGATCCTGAGAGCGACCTGGACGATGCCGGTGATGCACGCGAGATTACCCCACCACTGCTGGCGACGTTGCGGGCCTACTTGGAATCTATCGCGCTGGTGGCGGATGCAGATGCCGTCGATCCGGCTCAGGGCGCGATCTCACTGATGACGCTGCACGCGGCCAAGGGGCTGGAGTTTGAGGCAGTCGCGGTGATTGGCCTCGAAGAAGGCATTCTGCCCCACATGCGCTCGCGCGAAAGCGAAGCGATGCTGGAAGAGGAGCGGCGGCTGGCCTTTGTGGGCATCACGAGGGCCATGAAGAGATTGCAACTGACGTGCGCGGCCTATCGCACGCAACGGGGCATTCAGGAACGCACGATTCCGAGTCGATTCTTGAAGGAAATCGGGACAGAGGGAGTGCGGATCAGTGATGCCGCCGGGGCATACCGCGAGGATTCGCTGCGCGGGATTGACGAGGAATATTCACAGATTGAGTATGACGAAGATGACGCGCGGCGGAATGGCAAAGGACCATTTCGCAGATCCTCATCGGATGATTTCGCCCGCAAACCAGCCACCGGTGGCAGCAAACTGGCATCGCAGTTTCCGGTCGGCGCACTTGTGCGCCATCCGCAGTTTGGTTTGGGAAGAGTGAAGGCGCTGGTGCGCGATGTGCAACCAAGAGCGATCGTGGAGTTTCAGCAGGCGGGCACCAAAACGCTTGTGCTGGAATATGCCCGACTAGTGCGAATCGGATGAGGTCAGGATTTCTTCATGAAGGCCAGTGGATTGAAGTTGCCGCCCAGAACCAGTTTGGGATCGGTCTTCAACCATCCGGTCAACACGCCTGCGTACACCGAGCGGAAATCGATGGTGTACTTGAGGTCACCATCATCCAGATCCTTGAATGACGGATGCTCGCCATACACACCACCCTTGACCATGGGCCCGGCGACGAACATGGGGGCGGCGGTGCCGTGATCCGTGCCGCCACTGGCGTTCTGGCCGACGCGGCGGCCAAATTCAGAGAAGGTCATCGTCATCACGCGGCCATCGAGAGAACTGGCCTTGAGGTCTTTGTAAAACGCCTGAATGCTGGTTGCGACTTGATTGACCAACTGACCGTGGCGACCCTGTGAGCCACCCTGTCCCGCGTGAGTGTCAAAGCCGCCGAGCTGGACGTAGTACACGCGGGTCTTGAGCCCAGCGCGAATCATGGCGGCGACCATTTTCAACTGGCGCGCGAGCTCGTTGCCGGGATATGCGACCTTGCTGGCACTGGCGACGGCCTTGCGGATAGCATCGCTGGAGACCTGGGCATCAAGTGATGTGCGCATCAGGAAAGATGAGTTGGCATCGGGGTCGGCGCCTTCGATCTGGCCGCGACGGCTGATGTCCTGATATGTCTCGTTGAGGGTCTTGTGAATGTCGCTGCCAGACCATTTGAAGAGGTCGGCGGATTCAAAGGCGATGGGTTTGACCTGCCTGCCCTGCATGGCGAGGGGCGCAGAGCGACCGATGGCGATGCCGGGGGCGGATGAACCGGATGCAGCTTCCTGAGATTTCTTGGAACCATCAGCAGTGCCGGACTCGCCTTTGCCAAATCCACAGCACTCGGCATCGAAATAGCGGCCGATCCAGCCGTCGCCGGTGGCGGTCGTGTCGGCGGTCTGCCAGATGTCCATGCTCTTGAAGTGTGAGCGATCGGGGTTGGGATAGCCAACACCCTGCACGACCGCGAGCATGCCCTCGTCGTAGAGCTCTTTGAAGGCGGTCATCTGCGGATGCAGACCAACACCATCAGCGCCGCTGAGCTTGAGGGCTTCGCGCTCAGGAATGCCGATTCCGGGGCGGGCCTTGTAATACTCGGCAAAGCCGAAGGGGACGACGGTGTTAAGGCCATCGTTGCCACCGCCCAATTGCACAACGACCAGGACGTGATCCTCCGGCACTCCGGCAAAGCTGGAAAGCCCGGCGCTCATGCTCATGGTCATGGCGCGAGCAGAATCACTGACAAAGTATGGCAGCGAGGCGGCGGCACTGGCGAGGATGATTCCGTTGCCAAGAAACTCGCGGCGGGTGTAGGCGTGAGCGTTGTGCAGATCCATCGGTGAACTCCCTTTGAAGGAGGAAATCAGGCTGAGGTGAACTAGCAGAGTTGATATTCGGGCATGGCGGTGACGAGGAGGAGCATGCCGCTGAGTGTGTTGGTGTTGATCTGGTTGTTGTGCTGGTTGCAGAACGTGGTGAGGGATGCGACGGCGTGCGGATCGACGCGACCGGTGGTGAGGCGAAGCAGATACTCGGCGACTTGGCGCGGGTCTTTGGCCGCCGCGGGGTCGGCGGTGGCGAGTTCGCTGAGGAGGGCTTCGGGGTCAAACTTCTGCATGTCGGCAGAGGCGTCGTACCCCTGGGGCTTTTTGCCGGTGAGGAGGAAGGCCAGGATGTTCTGACGCACGAACATGGTGGAGGTGTTGATCCAGGAGCGTCCACCCTGCCACCCTTTGACACTGGGTGGGAAGAAGAGCTCCTGACCCATCAGGTCCATGGCGTCGTTGAGAATGGCGAGATCGCGGACGGGGGCATTGAGCGAGCGAACCGCGCCCACGAGCAAAGCCGTGGGGCTCTTAATCTGCTCATTCATGAAGGCCGAGCTGTAGAAGTGCTCTGAGAGGAAGAGGCGGCGGAGGACGGGACGCACTTCGTAGCGGGCCCCCTGGAAGGTTCCCGCGAGTTCCTTGAGAACAGTCTTTGAAGTGGCAGGAAGATCATCAAAGCGAACACGCTCATCGGGCGGAAGCTCGGCCACGAAATAGGAATAGAGCTTGCGGACGATGAAATTGGCACACGCGCGGTGCTCGAGGATGATGCGGACGAAATCGTCACCATCGAAAGCCCCGCTTGAGCCCAAGATGGTTTTTTGTCCACCATCATGGTCATTCTTCTTGAAGACGAACTTGTCACCCTCGAAGGTGTACCCGGTGAGGGCGCGAGCCCCCTCCTTGATGTCGCGCTCGGAATACGCGCCAAGGCCAAGTGCGAAGAGCTCCATGATCTCGCGTGCCAGATTCTCGTTGGGTTTGCCTTTTTTGCTGTCGTTGTTATCCAGATACGAGATCATCGCGGGATCGCGGATGATGCGGAAGAGAAGATTGCCAAAATTGCCGAGGGCATGCTCGCGGAACAACTGGTTCTGCATGAACATGTGATAACTGTTCTGGATCGTGCGATAGCTGGTCGCAAAGTGCCCATGCCAGAAGAGAGTCATTTTCTCTTCCAGTGGCCTGGGAGTTTCGATCATGCGCTTAAGCCACCACTTCTGCATGTCGCGGGCCTGACGGCGGTCGTCTTGTTCGGCCATCTGACGCTTCAGGCGAAGCTGCGCCAGCGTGTTCTCATCCTGCTTGCGGGCGGCCTCGCGATAGAGAGCACGCTCTTCCGCCGTTGGCGGACGCATGATGGAGTTGTCAAACTGATTTTCGGTCACTTGCTCAAACGCGACCTTTTCGGGCGCGAGCAAATAGTCCACTGACTTTTCCGGTCCCCACGAGGCGAGGAGCTGAATCTGCGCGGGTGTGCCACCAAAGCCGGCACGCCAGAGGAGATGCCGCGCCTGCTCGTAGCCGAACTTCTTGGCAGGAATTACCGAAAGGGAAGTAGAGATGCGTCCGCCCGTGTCCGGGAGAGCTGATTTGGCTGGTTGAAGGTTGATCGCCATGGGTTCATCCCTGAAGAGAGCCGAAAGTGACCCAACATCTGATACGACTGCCCAACGTACTGGTTGGCAAAATGTTGCCCGCGATTACTCGGAGGCGCACAAGGTTTATCGACCAGCGCGGGTGCAGTTGCGATAGAAGTGTAATCGCGAGGTCAAGTTATCTGGACTGCGGGGGCGGGGTCATTAGTCCGATTACTGGTGCTGTTACTGGTCGAGCCGTGCGGCAGCCGCAGCGGGACGACCCATGATCAGAAGTACCACGCGGGTGCGGACCTGAGATTCCGGGCCATAACCGGTGAGCAGGAGGTCGCCCAAGGTCGGGACTGTGGCGACGGGGGGCTCGGGGTTTGCGGCGGCGGTTTCCGGGCGATCGAGGGTCTCCGGGCGGAGCATCCCCTGTCGGTTGGTGCCGGGGGATTCGGCAAAAACGACCAGACAAAGGTCTGGGGGAAGGTCCAAACCAATGGCGGTGCGAGCGAATGCCGGACCCCGAGCGAGGGCACCTTTGGCAGATTCGGTTGGGCCAGAAAGGGAGCCGAGGGACTGACGGTCGAGGAGGTGTTGAAGGGTCAATTCGAGACGGGTGAGAGCTCGAGGGCCGGCATCGGTGAGGGTGGTCGCGGCCCATGAACGGCCGAGAAGCCTGATGCGACCGGGGGCGAGGGTGGTGGTGCCGTCGGGAGAGGAGACGGAGCGGTCTTCACTCCAGGATGGGCCAGAGGCAAGGACGCTCCAAGTGAGGAGGTCGGCGGAGTTGTTGGCCTGCACTGCGGTGATGGGAAGGAGCGATTCAAGGGCTCGCACCTTGACAGCGGGAAGGAGGGCGACGGCGAGGCCCTGATCGGCCCAGCGGCGGCGATCAAGCGCAGAGAGACCGGGAGCTTCGACGGCGGCATTTTCCAACGCGCGAAGGAGGATGCGCTGGCCTTCTTCGGCAGAGACGGAAAGCCAGCGCACGGTGAGGCCGCGAAGTTCGGAGGCGGGGACGAGGGCGGAGGAGGGCTCTGGGGCGGGCGCAGTGCGCTGGCTGGAGCAGCCGCAGGCGCAGAACAGCGCGAAGAGGAGAAAGAACGCGCGTGAGATGGTCAGGTGGCGAGTTCGCACTCGTTGATCCTGTCGATGAGGCGGCGGAGCGTGCCGAACTTATTGCGGATGGTGGGAAAGACCAGTCGGGGGAGATCGCGATGATCTGTCTCACCTTCGAGGGCAGGGCGCATTTCCATCTTGCCACCACTGCGAACGAGCATGGCGAATTCTGAGTTGAGGCGATCCACATCGGCAGGGGCGAGATTGCCACGCAGGCGGATGACGAAATCATCCTTGACGTAGCGAGAAGAGTGGTAATTGCGATAGAAACGCGCCACGTGCTGGGCGGCATCGGCGGGGTCTTTGGCGATGTAATAGAGAGCGAGATCCTCGGGACTGATGAACTTTTTGTCCAAGAGGTCGCGTTTGACCCAATCGTGCCAATTTGGCCAGTAATCGCCACCGGCTCCTTCGCAGCAGACGATGGGGACGGGGGAGGTCTTGCCGGTTTGCACGAGCGTGAGGGCTTCGAAGGCCTCATCCATGGTGCCAAAGCCGCCAGGGAACAGGACCACCGCCTCGCTCTGGCTGATGAACATCAGTTTGCGAGTGAAGAAGTATCGGAAGTTGATGAGCTTTTCATCGCCAGCGATCACGTCGTTGGCGTTGGTTTCAAATGGCAGGCGGATCGCGACACCGAAACTGGCGGCTTTGCCAGGGCCGACGTGACCGGCCTTCATAATGCCCAGTCCGGCCCCGGTGATCACCATCCACCCGAGTTGCGCCATGAGGCGGCCGAACTCAACACATGCGATGTAATCCGGGTGATCTTCGGGAGTCCGCGCCGAGCCGAAAATAGTGACCTTGTGGGCATCGGCGTACCGACCAAAGACACGATACGCGTAGCGGAGTTCCTTGAGAGCCGCGGACATCAACTTCACTTCGCCGGTGTCGCGCCCATCGGAGAGGAGCTTGAGACTGGTCTGGACCAACTCGCGAACCAAACGGGTGTCAAAATCACCAGTGCGACCCGTGACTTTCTTGATGAGGGCATCGATCTCGGTGACCACGGCGGGGTCATCGGCGCGCGTGGGTGGGCCAGAGGGAATCGGAGAGACAACCTTGGATTCATCGATGTTCATGTTCTGGCGATTGTTGCAGGGTGAAGTGGTGGGAGCGAACCCCACACGGATTCTTGATTTGTGTCAATCCTGATCGCGATCGCGGCGGGCATCGGCCTCCTGCCGCAGACGTTCGAGGACTTGGTCTCCAGACCCGGACATACTGCCGACGGCACGACCCGCAAAAGGGACGGGGACAACTTCGAATTTTGGATTGTCCGCGGTGCCTCGAACTCGGGTGGTGATGAGCTGATCGCGGACCATCTCGATGACTTTGCTGATGACGGGAATGCGGCGTGCGGAGCGGGAATCAAAGCGCAGATCGAGGGCCATCTCGGGAAGGGTCATAGTGCCGTAGCCGACGATGGAGACGCTGCGGCTGGCGACGCTGAGCTCTTCAAAATTGACAACGGGCCCGGCGAGGAACCAATTCGCACGAGCCAGATCAAGGGGTTCATCAGAAGGAAACTGCAGATTGGAGATGCGAATCAACTGCATGAGGCCGGAAGAGGGGAGAATGCGACCGCCTCCCACAGTGACGGTGCCACGGCCGGAACGGGACTTGGGATCGCCAACGATGCCGCGAATGGTGGCATCGCCATCGAGAATGCCGCGAGAGGCGTCGGTGTCGGCGGTGGCAGTGGTCGTTTCGGCAGTGTTGCCGGTGGGTGGCGACTTGCTATCGACCTTTAGATCGGCAAGTACGGGTGCAAATCCGACGCCACCGGCTTGGAGCTTGCACTCAAAGTTACGGACGGGTTCTTTGCCGCTGTCTGGTGTGGCGATGATCGATGCAGAGCCGGCGATGCGCCCGCCGTGGCAGAGGGCAGCGATCGTGGGGATGAGCACATCGCCATCGGCCGAGCCGTTGCGGGCGGTGAGCGTGAGGTTGGTCAATCCGATCTTGGCGGCGGTGGCCTTGCTGATATTGGCATCGACGGACCACGTGGCGGGTTGGTCGAAACCGGGGCGATCAGCCACAAACGCGAGGGAACCGGTGGCACCTTTGAGCCAAATGCCGACATCGGCCTTGGCATCTACGAATGTAAGGGTTCCAGAGGTGCTGAGAGCTTGCTGAGCGGGAGTCTGGCCTGCGGTGTAATTGACCTTGGTGGATTCGAGAGAGAAGCGGGATTCGGGATCGAGCGAGATAGAAAGATCAGTCAACACATCGCGGATGACTTCGGGTAGGACAGCACGAAGATCGTCTGGGAGTGCGCCCTCGGTGGTGCCGGTGCCAGAGGCAGAGATGATGTTTTCAAATCGGGGAACGCCCGGCGTTTGGTTGGCGATGTGATTGAAGGTGACGTTGCCATTGACGAGGCCAGACCATGTGGAGCCGGAGACTCCGAGAGACTGAAACTGACCACCCTTGGTGTTGAACGCGAATGTGCCACGACCGTCTTTCAGCGGAACGCGAGTGCTCGCCATGAAGGGGGAGTTGATGGTGATTTCCCGAGGCATCACTGTGCCTGTGATAGACATTGGATCTGTGAGAGGGCGGGCAAAATCGATGTTGAGTTCCAGGTCAAAGAACCCAGCGGGGTCGTACGTGGTGATCAAACTCTGAAGCGCATCCGTGTGCGCGTTGGCGATGGCGCGCAGGGTGGAAGATTCAAATTGCAGTCGAAATCCCTTGAAGGCAAATGTGCCGAATGTCGGCACGCCTTTACCCTGTGCTGCGTCGCTGACGACAAAGTCTGCATTCAGGGCAAAGCTGGCAGCAGGCACCGTTGTTGGATCGCCAGCGACCAGCTGCCCTTCAATGCCGACGAGTTGGATGCGCGTCCCCGGTTGTGATGCTGATTGGGAGATCTCAATCGAGCCCACCGGTCTCTCCGACAACAGTCGCTGGCCCTTTTCCAAAAGCGAGAGGTGCCAGAAATCTGACGCAACGACGCGAACAGAGTGCACTGACTGATCCACGCCGCCAAGTGCGTCAATTGCCACTTGAGCGTTCAGATTCGCTTTACCGATCGGGGCTCGCTCGACGCGTTGCTCACGGACTGCGGCAGCGGCATCTGCCGAAAACACATCCAAGGGCGTTTCGATGAGCGTGCCAAGATCGATGCTCTCTGCGGAAGCCGATATCACGGACCTCGCTGGTTTGCCCGGTGCGACACGCTGAGGAAGCACCAGGCGAACCTTTGCATTCCCTGACATCTGGTGCCCAGCGGCAGAATCCAGTGCCCCGCCGATTGCCAGATCAACCTCACGATCGCTGGCATTCAAGATTGCCCAGCCGTTGCGCAGATGCACGACTTGCGAGTCTGGAGTACCGGGCTTGTACGGTGCCGCGGCATACCCATCGGCACGCACCTCGACGGCGATATCACCAGCGAGGGCACCGGGGGAGGTATCTGCCGATACCTGCACAGTCGCATCGACCTTTCCAGAGAGGTGCGATTGATTGACAAGCGTCGCGATGCGAGCGCGGCCAGACTCGTTGTTGCGGGTCGCGGCCATGACGATGGCTTGGCGTGCCAGATCGTCGATGGGGACGGCCTTGGCGTGAATCGTGACATTGGGCGTGACGTCGCCGCCGCGGCGAAGTTCGGCAAGATCAACGCTGGCGTGGAGCGTCGCCGAGCCACCGGTGATGGGGCGCAGGTCGTCACAATCAACGGTTGCCGCGTCGTCGCCGATCAGCAATCGCAGGTTGTTGGCAACGGCGGGCAACGGAAATGGCGCAGCGATCAGACCCGCCTTGGGAATGTTCACGCGGATGTCCTGATGCCACTCACCCTCGTCACCAAGATCGCGGGTAAGCCGGATGGTGATATCGCAGATGCCACGAAACGGAAATGCCTGAGGTGATTGATCGGCGGGAAGTAGGCCAAGAGAGCGAATGCGAGCATGATCCTCCCGCGAAAACATACGCTGCACGGCGAGGCGCTCACCGGGCTTCATGGCCTTTTCGAGCGTTTCATCGATGGGGACACCTTTGGTGATGATGTCGAGCTTGACCTCTGCCCCATCAGTGAGGGGTGAAATGGTGCCCGTGGCAAAGATCGTCGCGCCGCTGGGCGCTGTGCCGCGGAGAGACTCGATCTCGATGGCATTCTCTGTGAAATTCAGAATTGCCTGAATCGAACGGAACTCGTAGGGAAACTTGTGAAACGCCGCGACACCATTCTCGATCTTCAGTTGCCCCTTTGTGGTGATTTCGCCCGGTCCCGTGGTGGTCTTTGGCCCGCGTGTGATAGTCGCGATCGTTGTCGTCATCCCTGTGGGGTTGCCAAAGTCGCGCAGACGCTCCTTGACAGTCTCATTGAGAAACCGTCGCAGAGGCGGATTCTTACTGAGTTCATATCCGGTGCTGGTCAATATGAGCGAGAAGGGTCCGTCCGGATCGGTGGATGTCGTGGTGAGGTCGGCGGTGTAGGGAACATCCTCGATCTGACCGACGATCTTGGCTTTCAGGCCGTCAGCGGTAAGCTCGATCGTGCCGCTGGTGCGCGTCATGCGGAGACGCTCTGAGCCAGATCCTGTCGGCAGCGCGCCGGGAGAGACATTCGCCGTCACGGGCAACGTCACCGCCACGTCCTGCAGATCCAGCGATGCGGCGGGTATCGCTTTGAAGTCATACCGCAACGAAGCCCGATTGACCCGCCCCGCCAATTGCAAATCGGCCACCTGCGTGCGCAGCGGCCCCGGCAAGACGCGCGACGGCCAGGCATCCAGCGAAAATCCTGTCAGATCGAGGGCCAGCGATTGTTCGGTCAGCGTGCCTCGCAAATCCAGCGTCGGCAGGTCCGCTGGTGCATCGTGGGCACGCACCTCATGAAACTGAATGGCAAAGCCGCGGCTGGGCATTTCGATGGGTTCGATTGTGCCATCGACATCAACACGCCGCAGCAGTGTAAAGGAATTCTCGTCGTGCTCACCCAGCAGAACCGCCCCGCCACTGACAACGATTGTGGGAATCTCACCAATCTCGGGTGAACCAGACTGGAGTGTCGTGCTCGTCGAAGCACTCGAACCGGAGATCGATCCGAGGTTCAGCTTGCCAGTTGCGAGAGATTGACTCACTCTCACGGTCGGCTCGATCAGGACCAGTTCGCTGAGTCGGATACGCCCGGAAGCAAGCATCGACAACTTGAGCTTGCCGGTAGCTCGTTTGGCCTCAGCGAGCACCGACGCAGGGCCGGTGGTGGCCTCATCCGGAAGCGTGAATCTCAGACGATCAAACGCGACCACGCCATTGAGCCCGATGGACACGCCATCTGCGGAAACCCCGACGCCAAGCAATCTCGCCAAGGGAGGCAGCACCAGCCGCGGCGTCAGCGGGCTCTGCGCAAAAAGAAACCACCCCACACACAGTGCCACCAGCAATCCCAAAGTCCAATGCCGGATGCGACGGGCACGCACCCTTTGCTTCTGATCAGATGATGAAGGAGGAATTTCCGCGCCTGCGCCCATGTCCTCAATCGTATGGGACCAGGCCGTCGCGGCACATTCGCATCCAAGGCCAAACGCGGAGCGAACTACACTCGTGTATGGCACGATGGATCACCATTCTTCTCGCAATTCTGGGCCTGGGAATCGCTGGCTGGGCCGTTGCCACAAATCGCCAGCAGATGCCCGATCTTCCACCGGTGAGAGAACCCTCCATCAACCCCTTCGGACGCGGCATCGCGGCCTTGGGTATCGCCGAACCGGCGACGCGCACTGTGGGTCTTCTGCCTCCGGAACCGGGCTTGGTGATGGGCGTCTCGGTGGAAGTCGGACAAGCGGTCAAGAAGGGTGATGTCCTATTCATTCTCGACCCGCGCCCCTTGGAGGCCGAACTCATCAAGGCCCAGGCCAGCGCCAAAGTTTCCGCCGATGAGTTGGCGCGCCTGCGTTCACTTCCCAGAGCCGAAGATGTCGAGCCGGTTCGCGCTGCTGCCGCGCGCTCAAGGGCCATCGAGCAGGAACGAGCAGAGTCTCTGGAGCGGGTTCTGAATGCTGGAACCCAATCGGCCGCGAATGAGTGGGACATCCGCCGCGAGAGGTTGACGCTCGATCAAGCCAAGGCCGCGACGGCCCAGGCCGAGTCGGAATTGGCGCGAGTGCTCGCAGGTGCATCCAAAGAGGAACTGGCCGTGGCACAGTCTCAGGCGGAGGCAGGGGCGGCACAGGTGCGGGCCATCACCGTGCTGCTGGATCGTCAGAACGTTAGGGCGCCGCGAGCCGGGACCATCCTGCGTCGAAATGTCGAAATTGGCGAATTCGTCGGCACCGATGCGTCGCGACCGGCGCTGATCCTGGGTGATCTCACTTCCATGCATGTTCGCGCCCAAGTGGATGAAGAGGACATCGGTCTATTGCAGCGTGCCCAATCCGAAGGCACCACAATGCGCGTTGTCGGACGTCTTCGCGGCGCCATCGTCGAGGAGTTTCCCCTCACGCTGGTGCGCATCGAGCCCTTTGCCCGCCCCAAGACCAACCTGACCAGCGGCACGACCGAGCGCGTGGATACGCGTGTTGTAGATGTGGTATTTGCAGTTGACAAAGCACCGCCGACCGGGCTTGTTCCCGGTCAGGCGGTGGATGTGTTTGTGGATGTGGATTAGCACAATCCGGTTTTTTGCGATACCACTGCTGCGAGCTTCTCATGCGAGGTCACCCGCTGGTGAGGCCAGAACATTCTCGCAGCAATACACCCGAGACGCTTACGGACACGGTTTGACGATCTGAACTGCATTACACACATTGAAATAACGTCGCTCAACTGAAAGGTCCATCGGGTCTGTGGGCAACGCTTTGACGCTGATCATCCAACCCCCCGAACCATCAGGAGAAATGAGCAGATACTGCGGCGCTGTTGGAGAATACGAGATCGAATAGACAGTCGCGGTCGATTGGGTTGGATCTGTGCCTGGCGTGTAAATCCAAGCCCGCACTGGACCACCCTCGTGCACAAACACGTACTGATTCTTGTTGGTGCCGTTCGTGTACGTCTCCATGTAGACACTGAACTTGGTCCCCTCTGCACCGACTGCCGCGTGCGCAACCGTCACGACGGGCCAAGGTCGCGGCAGCAACGTTCCGGGATTGCCAGGTGGCATCGGAGCCGTAGGGAAACACCCATTCACCACGACAAAGCCCTTCTCAAGATTCAATCGACTCACGCTGCCAACGCCACCACCATGCCCCAGATCCAGCATCTGCTTGGCACTTGGGAATGCCTGGCCGCCTTCGGCTTCACGCCGCACGGTCATCACATAGTTGTAGTTGTTGGACGACGTCACTTGTACAGTGGCCAACGCTGGTGCATCTCCATGTCCGCTCGTGGTCGTCATCGTCTTTGGATCACGCGGCTCATGCTTTGCACTTTGGCAACCTGACAGACCAGCCAGCATTGCACCAGCCATGCCCGCACCAATCATCCCGCGCCAGATCACGTTCATGAGAAACCTCCCGCGTAGCAAATCGCTCACGCGCGACAGATTACTTGCGAACAACAACATAAGCCGGAAGAGCCGCTGCGCAGCTTAGCACACCACATATCACAGGCACAATCGGATTCACAATAACACCGACAAAGCGGCACGCGATCACCGCCATCACCACCAGTAGCGCAAGAATCGCGCCTGAGCCGCACGCCGCCCCAAACCACGGCTGCTTGCCCATGCGCACCGCAATGCCCATGACAAACACCGCCAATATGCCGCTGGCCAGTGTGATGACAATTGCGCCAGGTACGGAAACAAAGGACAGATAGCGGTCTCGGAACAATCCCTCGATAGCGGAGGCCACGAGCCGCGAACCCGGTACTGTCTCACCGTGTCGCGTCACATTCCGTGCATCCGCCGGCTTGCCGGTCGCATCGACCGTGTCATTGCCGATCACCACGATCTTGCCAGTCACTCGCGAAGTCAACGTCGCCAGATCCATCGTCAACGCATCCGAATAACTCGTGGTCGCTGCGTCAAGTTGAGCCAGTGTCGGCACTTCGATCGAGCGATACGCAATGATGTCGCGATCATTCTCTCCCAATACCCCTTCCCCGTCGACCGATTGACGCCATTCCTTGATGAACGATTGTGGAATGCGTTCCCGAAGCCGCACTGTTTCCCCCGTCCGCCCCTCGGCATCCCGATCAAACCACTTGAGTTCAAAGAAGTCCTCGTTCAAAGAGAGTTCAGACCGAAACCCGGATCCTGGTCGCCGCCCTGCTGCCCAAGCAAGAACTGGTCCGGAAAGCCATGGTTCCGCGTCGCCTCTGCGCAAGGAAATCGGGCTCGTGGGAAACTCAATCGGCTCCTTGGCCTTGGCGGCCAGCATCTCTCCAGCATACACATTCGGATGCCGCATGATTGAGCTCGACTCGGCATACCACTCCGGCGTGCGCGGCGTGAACTCCAGCAGCGCCGTCACCACCGGAATGCGCTGACGAGCCAGAGCATCGACACCCTTTAGAAACACTACATCATCCGCTGGGCTGGGCACGACAAAACGAATATCCCACACCACGACACGCGGTCCCACTTCGGCCAATCGTTCCATCAGTTTGCCATGCAGGCGGCGCACGGATCGCAAATTGCTGGCCTTCACACCATCCACTCCAGTCCGCGCCGCCAGGTCTTCGACATCGATCCCCTGTGTCATGGTGATGAGTGAAACATGATCCAGGCGGTCGATCAGCGATGGAGTGGCAGCGAGCAGAGGCATCTCACCAACGCGTGCCAAGTTGGTCCTCTTGAACAGCAGCCATGTCCCGCCCCAGTATGAGATCGCCGCGACGAATGCCACAGCCGCTGCGACGTACAGACCTCGGTTCGCGGCCACCCAAGCGCGTGAAGACTTGACAAAGACATACCAGGCGCTGTCGCGTCTGGCCTGAATGGGCTGCCCGTTCAAGAAGCGCTGCAGATCATTCGCGAGCTCCTGAGCCGTCTGGTATCGACGATCGCGATCGTGCTCCACCGCTCGATTGACAATCGTCTCAAGATCCAACGGAATACCAGAAGCCACGGTACCCAGTTTGCTGGACGGGTTATCTCTTACGACGATTGCTGCTTCGTAGACACTCTTTCCCTCCAGATCGTGCGGCGGCTTTCCGGCGATCAACTCATACAGAATCACACCCAGCGAATACACGTCAGCCCGCTCATCCAATTCGCGTGAATCCGCAGAGATCTGCTCTGGGCTCATGTACTGCACGGTCCCCACTAATTGGCCCAGTTCAGTCAACTGGGTCATGGGGGCATCCCCGTCGATGGCCCTCGCTACGCCAAAATCGATGATCTTGACCTGCCCGGATGGATCCACCAGAATGTTGGTCGGTTTCAGATCGCGATGAATCACTCCCTTGCTGTTGCCGTGCGCGACCGCCTCCGCAGCTTTGATGATCAACTCGATCACGGCCTCACGATTGAGCGCATTCTTGCGAACATAGTCTCGCAAAGTCCGCGCCCCCACCACCAACTCCATCGCGATGAATGGCACGGGCTCGGGACCGCTTTCATCAACTCCGGCTTCGTACACCTGCGCAATGCCGGGGTGGTGTAGCCGCGCCATCAACTGCGCTTCGTTGCGAAAACGCTTCAACGCAGACGGCGTCGATGCACCGTGCCGCATCACCTTGAGCGCGATTGAACGATGCGGAGAATCCTGAATCGCCTCGTACACCAGCCCCATGCCGCCAGAAGCGATCAGGCGGCGAATGCGAAAACCACCGATGGTTTCCGGCACACGCTCGCCACGACCGCGGAGGTTCGCAGGCAGATCGCTCGTCGGTTCATTTCCCGGTTTGTTTGGTTCATCAACACCCATGAGCCCCACTCCACTCATCCAGCACCCTCGCTCATCAACTCAATCTTCATCCTGACGCAACTTGGCCACGACAGTGAAATCTTCGAGTGTCGTTGTATCTTGAGTGATCTTTTCCACCCCCGCCGCGACATCACGAAGCAGCCGGCGCATGATCTTGCCGGACCGCGTCTTGGGCAATCCTTCGGTAAAGCGGATCTGGTCCGGCTTGGCAAGCGCACCCACCTCCTTGGCGACGTGGGCGGTCAGCTCACCCTTGAGTTCCACAGTCGGCGTCTTCCCTGGATTGGCCTTGGCCCAACTGCTGCGGAGCGTGACAAACGCGCAAATCGCATTCCCCTTGATCTCATGCGGATACCCCACCACCGCCGCCTCGGCAACATATGGATGCGAGACCAAGGCCGACTCCACTTCCATGGTCCCGAGCAAGTGCCCCGACACCTTGATCACATCATCGATGCGACCCTGAATCCAGAAGTACCCATCTTCATCACGCCGCGCTCCATCAGCGCTGAAGTAATACGGAATCCCCGACTTGGGATCCTTGACGCGGCCCCAGTAGTTGCTGATGAATCGCTCGCGATTCCCATACACACCTCGCAACATCCCCGGCCAGGGCTTGCGGATGACAAACAACCCTCCTTTGTTCGCCTCCATCTCCACACCCTGTTCGTTCACGATTGCAGCATCAATGCCCAACATCGGCACCGTGCACGATCCCGGCTTGGTGGCAATCGCGCCCGGCAACGGTGTACCCACGTGCCCACCCGTCTCCGTCTGCCAATACGTATCCACGATCGGACAGCGTTCGCCCCCGATGACTCGGTGATACCACATCCACGCTTCAGGATTGATCGGTTCACCCACCGAACCGAGCAGTTTCAGACAGCGCATGTCATGCTTGGCGGGGAGATCATCTCCCCACTTCATGAATGTGCGAATCGCCGTCGGCGCAGTATAAAAATGCGTCACTCGGTGCCTGGCGATGATCTCCCAGAACCGATCGTTAGCGGGAAAGTTCGGCGCACCCTCGTACATCAGTGTGGGCACGCGATTCATCAGAATGCCGTACAGCACATAACTGTGCCCGGTCACCCAGCCGATATCCGCGCTGCACCAGAAGATCTGCCCGGAATCAGGAATCAGGTTGAACGTCAGCCGCGCCGTCATGTTCACATAGGTGAGGTATCCACCCGTCGTGTGCTGAATGCCCTTGGGCTTGCCCGTTGAGCCGCTGGTGTACAGCAAAAAGAGCATGTCTTCCGAATCCATCGCTTCACACGGGCAAGCGTCCGAGACGGTGGCGGCTATGTCGTGCCACCACACAAAACGCGTGGCGGGTGCAAAGCCGCTGTTGGTACGGCTTGCACCTGAAACAAAGCGATCTTCGCCAGTCAAATGCCCGGTCCGCTTGCACACCACCACACTCTCAATCGCGTGCCCCTGCGTGTGGAGCAACTTGCACGCCTCTTCCACATTCTTCAGAAGTGGCACCACCTCGCCACGTCGATAGCCACCATCTGCGGTGATGATCACCTTGCTGTTGGCATCGATCGCACGCTCGCTGATCGCTGTCGGTGCAAAGCCACCGAAAATCACCGAATGCACAGCGCCAATCCGCGCACACGCCAGAATCGCCACCGCCAATTCTGGGATCATCGGCATGTAGATGGTGACGACGTCTCCCTTCTTCACACCCAGCATCTTGAGCGCGTTGCCCATGCGGCTGGTTTGCGCCTGCAACTCTCGATAGGAAATCCGCTTGATCTCCGGCTCTTTGGCGTACGCGCTCCCCGGTGCCGGGTGCGCTGTCCGTGGGCCCAGGGGCTCCCCTTCCCAGATGATCGCCGTGTCCTCACCGTGCCCTGCTTGCACATGGCGATCCACGCAGTTGTAGCATGCGTTTAGCGTGCCACCTACAAACCACTTGGGATCGGGCGGGTTCCACTCCAGCACCTTTGACCATGGCGAAAACCACGCCAACTGCGCCGCCTCGCGAGCCCAGAATGCCTCCGGCTCTGTGATCGACTGGGCATGCAGCGAGCGATACTGCGCCAGCGAGTCCACATGCCAGGAGGGAAAGCCAAGTTCAGAAGCTCCTCGCGGCGGGAATGTCCGAGTTTCATTCAATACCGAGGCAATGCCCCTGGAAGTATCCGTCGTGCCGCCAGTCGTACTCATGCCGGTCTCCCATCGCAAGGAAGTAATGCCTGCGGTCAGCATACCAGACCAGGCCAAGGCATACCACTGATGGCAGGTGAGTGTCCGGTGCAGCTTCTTGCGGCTACGCTTGGGGCCATGGCCATTCGCGACCAAGACATTCTTCACGTTTCCACGCCGCCGATGGACGCTCTTGAAGCGTCATATCTCCCCGAAGTCTTCAAGGGCTTCGGCACCACCATGCGGCACTTCTTCACATCATTTGGTCAGGGCAAGACCAGCCGCACCATGCAATATCCAGAGGAACGCCGCGAACACATGGCGGTGGCTCAGGGTGGTCAGAATGCCAGCAACTTCCGTGGCGTGCACCGTTTGAATCGCGATGAGCGAGGACGCGTCAAGTGCGTCGCCTGCATGATGTGCCCCACTATCTGCCCGGCACGCTGCATTCATATCGAGGCGGCGGAAAGCCCCTGGGATGATCGCGAGAAGTACCCCAAGAAGTTTGAGATCGATGAGCTTCGCTGCATCTATTGCGGCATGTGCGAAGAGGCATGCCCCGTGGACGCGATCGAACTCACCACCGAGTATGACATTGTCGGCCTTTCTCGTCAGGAAATGATCTTCGACAAAGAGAAGCTGCTCAATGTGTACGACGTGACCATCGCGAAGAAGCCGATGTAAACCCGGCTCATCCGGCTTACAACATCACACTTCAGCAGCCGGCCCCCCGTGGGGCCGGCTGTCGTTTTGTATCGGTGCGTTCTTTCCACCCACGACCGAGAATGGCGCCGGGAGAAAAAAACAACAAACCGAACGGTGGAGGCCGTTCGGCTTGTGAGTTGTGACGTTTTGTCAACCGAGCGCGATTAGGCGCGGCGGCGACGAGCAACCAAGAGGCCACCGACGGCCATCAGCGTCGCGGCGCCCGGGGTGGGAACCGGAGTGATGTTGAGGCCGATGATCATCTTGTAGTTGAAGTCCACGCCCTGGGGGCTGAACTTGCGAACCTTGAGAGACCACGAACCACCGGAAGCAGTCGTGTACTCAAGCGAGGAGAACAGGCCAACGTTGCTGTCATCATCGAACGCCAGCAGTGTGCCCGCCGAATCGTACAGCTCCAGATAGCTGTCGCCGACGTTGCTGTTGGGACGACCGAAGACGGACACCACGATCTGGGTCACGTTGCTGGTCGTGAAGGTGAACCAGTCCTCATCGGGTGCCTGGACGCTGTTGATACCGCCGTCGACAACGATGCCGTCACCGGGGGCGATGTACGACCCGATGAAGTTTGCTGTCGCCTGGGTGTCGTTCGACTCAGACTCAAGGTAGAACGCGGCGTTGGCGGACGCCGCGAGACCAAGAGCGGTCACGATTGCTGCACTGTAAAGCTTCATCACTACTCCTCCGTGCTCTCCCGAGCTGTGGGGTTTCACGCTTTGAACGCAACGACACCACCCGACCGAAAACCGGTCAAAATGCTGCCGCCAGCGGACGAACCACTGAACACTTCAAATGTGCAACATGGATTGGAATGTGCCAACTAATCCGAGTGCGCAATTTGTACTTTTTGTGCGATTTGTGCTGCGCTGCACACCGATGACGCCGGATCGCAGCGAATCGGGTACCCAAACCTCGAAAAGTGGCGGTTTTCCCGAACCAATCACCGGCAGGTCAAATCCGAGCTCAACGGGGTTGAAACCACCGCCGAAGTCGGGCCCAAACCGTCTTCAACGAACGACAATCCCGAGTAAGGAAGACTCCCTACCCGAACACCCCCGCGCAAAACACGCAACCCGCGCCTCTGGGTTTAGTTTGACAAAGTCGCGATTTCGCCAGCCAAACCTTGGGCTGCAATTCGTACCCGATCTTGCCAAGATCCAGTGTCACCACCGGGGTAAATCACCGAGCGGCTGGCTGTGACCAATACACCTGATGTGCCCTGCGAGGCCGAGTTTGGCCTGGTCATGCCTCGAACGTCTGATAACGCGCCTCCTTGAGCACCATATCCGGGAATAAGGAAGACTTGATCCGGCATTGCAGCCCGCAGGGACTGAGCATCAGCGGCCTTGGTAGCACCGACCACCGCACCCACCGCCGACACGCCCGACGAACCCCTATGCCGCTCACCCAGGGAGGCGACGAGCGAAGCGACCATCTGGGCGACGGATCGCCGGTCGGCGCAACCGACAGATTGGATCAGATCGCTGTCTGGGTTGCTCGTTCTGACCAGAACGAAGATCGCCAGCCCGGCGCTCAGGTATGGCTCGAGAGTGCTGGGGCCCAGATATAGATTCACCGTGATCGCATCGGCACCCATGTTGGCGGCGGCGGCGGCGTAATGCTCGGCGGAGATGCCGATGTCACCCCGCTTGGCATCCAGCACCACCCAGAGCCCGGCGGCTTTGGCGTGAGCGACTGTCCGCTCCAGGGCACGAAACCCGGCAGATCCGTAGCGTTCGAAGCATGCGCTCTGGGGTTTGATCACGCCGATTGTGCCGCGGATGGAGTCGATAATGCCGGTGGAGAATTCTTCGATGGCTTTGGCCGGATCAGAGGAAAGCCCGGCGGGGAGTTTTTCCAAAACCGGATCAAGCCCAACGCAAGCGGCACAACCGACACGATTGACGATGTTGGCGAAGGCGTCGATGCGTTCGGTCGAAGTGGTCATAGGTGCTCCAGAGTGATGGGCAGCGTATCGCGGTTGTCCGACGAATTGTCTGCAACAATGTCCCCGATGGATGGTCCAATTGACATTCAGGTGGATCGGCGTGTGGGCGTGCTACTCACGTGGATAAGCGGAGAGACGTCGTTCTATCCAATCCTCTATTTGCGGAAGATGTCTCCGAGCGCCGACATGCGCCAGTTGCGCGAAGAAATGGCAAGGAATCCCTTGACGGTGCTCCCTTCGGGCCTTGCGACGCGTCAGGGCGAACTGGTCGCAACGGAGGTGGAATTGGCGGGAAACTATGCCCTGAAAATTGAGTTCAGCGACGGGCACAACACTGCAATCTACTCATGGGCATATCTGCGCGAGATCGATCCGCATTTGGAGCCGCCGGCCAACTTCCTTTCCACAAACTGAGACCACTGAGTAGATATGGCACAGGAAGATGGACAACCCGCAGGCGACTCAGCACGTCGACCGCTGCATCGACCAGCCCACGATGCGCCGACTCTCCCCCGCGGTCCGGCGGTTGATCTGCTCACCCCCATCGAAAAAGTGCTGGCCATTGTCACCTCGCTGCGTCCAGCGGCAATTCGCGGTCTAGCCGCCTTGGAATTGACCAACGTCGGGCGGCTGATTGCGCACGTTCCTATGCGAGTGGAGAAACTCGCTGCCGAGGCGCCGATTGCCGAACTTGTTGCCGGGCAGAATGTGTCGGCGCGAGGCGAGGTGGTGGCAACGCGAATTCTCACGCGTCCTGCGACGAGCAAGCCGCGATTTCAGGCGGCGGTCGTCGATGGTGCCTCGCGCTTGGATTGCACGTGGTTCAACATGAGCTACTTGCAGGATCGCATCACGCCGGGGATGCGGATTCGCGTGGAGGGGAAGCTCAGCAAGTATCTTGGCGGTCTGCAACTGGTCAACCCGAAATGGGAAGCACTGCCCCAACAAGGTGTTGAACCCGCGCTGCGCGAGGAGATCTTGCAGCCGGTGTATCCGGCGAGTGAGCGAGCCCCCACTGCGGTGATTCATAAGGCGATCCTGACTGTGCTCGATGTTGCCTTGCCATTGATTGAAGATCATTTGCCAGATCGATATCGATCAGATCGCGATCTGGTTGCACTCGCCGAGGCGTATCGATTGGTGCATGCTCCTGCGCATGAGGATGACTATCTGCGCGGGCGGCGCCGGCTGGCCTTTGATGAATTGCTGCTGTTGCAATTGGGCGTGCACCTCAAGCGTGCCCACCTGCGGCAGACCCTGAGCGCCACGCCTCTGACTCACTCTGAGGTGCTGGATCATCGCATTCGTGCTCTTGTTCCGTTTGAGCTGACGCCTGCTCAGGACAGCGTGGTGAAGGAGGTTGTCGCCGACCTCACCAAGCCAACTCCGGCGAATCGTTTGATTCAAGGTGATGTCGGCGCGGGAAAGACCATCATCGCTCTCTACGGCATGTTGATGGCAGCGGCAAGTGGGCATCAAGCCGCATTGATGGCTCCGACGGAGATTCTGGCCGAACAGCATTTCAAGAGCATCACGCAGATCCTGGCGAATTCTCCGCACTCGCGCGTGCAGGTGAGGTTGCTGACGGGCGCCACGCCCGCTGCAGAGCGGCGCGCGATTCTGAAAGGACTTGTCGCCGAAGCCGGATCAGATCGCGTTGATCTCCTGATCGGTACGCATGCACTGCTCACCGAGTCTGTTCGGTTTGCCTCACTTGCGGTTGCGATCATCGATGAGCAACATCGTTTCGGTGTCGCGCAGCGAGCGCGGCTGCGAACGTCGGCGACGGTAGATGATGGCACCGGCGAGCCGAAGACGCCACATGTGATCGTGATGACGGCGACGCCAATCCCCCGGACGCTGGCGATCACACTCTTTGGCGATCTGGATATCTCGACCGTGCGGGGATTGCCTCCGGGACGTAAACCAATTACAACCCGGGTGGTCAAGCATGACAAGCGCAGCGCGGTATACGAGTTCGTGCGCGAACGGATTGAAGCAGGTGAGCAGGCGTTCATCGTCGCGCCCGCGATCGAAGATGCAGGCAACGCCGCGGCAAAGAGTGTGAAAACACTCATGCTGGAATTGCAATCGGGCCTGTTGAAGGGGTGCCACCTGGCGATGATGCATGGCAAACTCGCGCCGCCGACGCGCGATGAGATCATGGGAAAGTTTCGCGCCCGCGAGATTCAAGCCCTGGTGGCGACGACTGTCATCGAAGTTGGTGTGGATATTCCCAACGCGACTGTCATGGTGATTGAAGATGCCGATCGCTTCGGACTGGCTCAGTTGCACCAGTTGCGGGGGCGTGTCGGTCGTGGCGAGCGCGCCTCAGTGTGCGCGCTTCTCGCCAGCGGAGCGATCACTGAATCTGGAATGGCAAGACTTGAGGCCATTGCCAGCACGCAGGACGGATTCAAGATCGCCGAAGTCGATTTTGAATTGCGTGGTCCGGGTGAAATCTTCGGCACACGGCAGTCGGGACTGCCTCCTTTCAAGGTCGCAGATCTCGCGCACGACATGGACCTCTTGAATCTGGCACGCATCGACGCTGCGGCATGGGTTGCTCGTTCGCCAGAACTCAGAGCCCCGGACGAACGCCTGTTGCGGCGGCGATTGATGATGCGGTATGGAGAGTCCCTGGGTCTGGGAGATGTTGGCTGATCCCAATCACGTCAACTTCAAGGCAAAGAAGATTGCTGTGAAGATCAAGTCGGCGATCGTGATGGCCACGATGCATTGCACAACCGTTGCCGTGGTGCTGCGTCCCACACCATCCGCACCCGACGAAGTGCCGACCAGTTTCAAACCGTTGGCACAGGCAATCGTGCCCACCAGAAGGCCGAAGATTCCCGCCTTGGCCACCCCAGTCAGAAAATCGACCATCTTGGCCTGCTGAAGTGTGTTTTCGATATAGGTTACGCGGGGAATATCCAGAGCCAGAACACTGACGGCCATGGTGCCGATCTCTGCCGCGATGGATGCCCCGGCAAAGCCGGTGAGCACGATGGAGCCAATCAGCGGCCCAAGTTCTCGCAGAATGGCGACACCGATGATGTTGGCCACTGCCTCGCGGCTGCCGTATTCATCTGATGGGGGCGCGAGTTGCAGAGCCAGAATCAACCCAACGCACGCGGAAACCAGGCACACGATGAGGATCGATCGCACACCCACGCGGACCATCTGAGTGACTACCGCAGTGCGCCCAAACCACGCCAGAGGCCAAGCAGCGGAAGGTGACAACGTAGAGCCACGCCGAAAGCCCGATGGCTTGGGAGGAGTCGAGGGGTGTTCCGTTGTCTGCGAAGGGTCAGACATGCCCGCAGTGCACCGCGCCAGTCAGTCGCTTGACTGCCGCGATTCCGTCAAAGCTGCAATCCTGCTTCGACATCGGGCACAATAGAGAACACCGTATTGAGTCTCGTCAGATCAATGATGCTCTTGACCTTTGGCGACAACCCAGCCAGTGCGAGTTTGGCCCCTCGGGACTTGGTGCGTTGCAGGGCCTCGACCAGCGTGGCCAGTCCCGGCGTGTTGATGTACTCCACCTTGGAGAGATCGACGACCAGCAATGGTGTCTTCTTCTCATTGGCACTGCGCAGCGCTTCTTGAAAGGGCTTGGCCTCTGTATAGCCGATATCGCCGATGGGGGTCACGACCATGGCGGGGCCGCGTTGATCGATGTTGATGGTGAGAAGGCCCGCAGGCATGCTCAGGCAACCTCCTTGGAAGACTTTGTTTTCTCTGATGCTGCGTCATTGCAGCAGGGTTCATCGTTCTCACACCGACAGCTCGCACCCGGCAGCGCCGACTTTGGTCCGGCACCCTGCTTGAACATGGTCAATTTCATCCCCTGCCCGGGACGCTGTGCGTAGGTCGCTTCGTCCATGACCTGCTTGATGATGTGAACGCCAAGACCACCCGGCCTCACATCATCCAGATCGCGGCTCTTGATCTTCTCCGGATCCACCTGCCTCGCCTCGTCCTCAATCTCGATGCGAATCCGCGGCGGACTTTCAGCATTGCCCGCAGTTCCGGCCTCAGACCAGATGGAGACCCAAATCGGGCGGTCCGTCTGACGGTCGTAGCCATGCCGAAAGACGTTGCAGAGTGCTTCATCCAAAGCCAGAGCGATCTGCGAGCAGTCCATGTCAGAGAAACCGGACCGCCGCGCAATCCAAGAGACCATCTCTCTGGCCCCGGAAAGGAGCATGGGGTCACTCTGCATCTGGAGTTTCACAATCGGCGATGCGTTCAAAGCGTGCCTCCTGCACCGGTTGCAGGCCCCGAATCCTCGGCAGCCAGGCGTGCCTTCCACGCGTCGATGGCTCGATCACGCTCCGGCTCTGATGCGGTGGAATCGTATCCGAGGGTGGTCCCCTCCATCTGTTCATGGGTGGTGATCGCCAGCAGCCGCGTCGTCGCATCATCCGAATCGAGCATGCGCACAAGATCGCGCCGAGTTGAGCGATCCCCCGATCGCGCGGCAGCCATAACGGCAGAGATCAGGGCAGAAACAGCTGCCACTCCCGATGCCTCTGCCAGCCAAGATGACACGCCCTGACCTTCGTCAGCCATGAATGAGCTTAGGAGGGTGAGGCGCTTGGATGAGTATGGCGATGATCGACTTGAACCCTCGATCACTCCATTCAGGGGTGCTTCTGCTCCATCAAGGGGTGATTCTGTTTCATCAAAGGGTGCAAATGCTCCATTCACAGGGCTGAAGAGAGCATCCAAAGGCATGAAGATCGCATGCAAACCTGCTTTTCTCATCTTTTCATATGGTGATCTTCAGTTGCACCCTTCCTCCGTCGATGCTCCCCTGAAAATCCGCCAGGGCACATCGTTCCACGTGGAAGGATTGCGTTGCTCGGCTGAATCAATGTGCCGATGCCTCTTGAGGGCGATTGGCACTGTGGAGTCATCCCATGGGCATCGTTCCGACCACACGATTGGGCAAAGTTCAGTTCTATGAATCGCATCTGGATGCATGGAGCGGCAACGCCGTTGCCATCGGCCTCACCGCCGCGCAGGTGACCAACCTGAGCGAGCTCACCGCCGATGCCCGCAAGGCGTATGACGATGCCGAGTTGGCGCGGATCGCTTCCAAATCCGCGACGCAGGCGTTTTATGATGCGGTGCGGGCGATGCACAACGGCTCGGGCGCGGGCGCTGACATGATCGATGCGATCCGCCTCAAGGCCCAGAACACCAACGATCCCAATGTCTACACGCTGGCCCAGATTCCCCCGCCCGCGCCTCCGGGCACGACGCCCCCTCCCGGCACTCCCTTTGATTTCACCGTCGGTCTTTTGCAGGATGGCGCGGTGGAACTCAAGTGGAAGTGCAACAACCCCAGCGGCACGCAGGGCACCATCTACGAAGTGAAGCGTCGCATCGGTGAATCCGGCGCGTTCCAGTTCGTCGGCGCGATCGGTGTGCGCACCTTCATCGATGACACGATTCCTTCCGGCTCCAGCCCGGTGACGTATCAGGTGACGGGTGTGCGCTCGACGCAACGCGGCAACCCCGCGCAGTTCACCGTGAGCTTTGGCAGTGGCGGCGGTGGCGGCTTTGCCATCACCAGCGTCAAAGAGACTTCGCCAGCGCGAATCGCTGCGTGAGATCACCAGCACGTGAAGATCCGGGCACCTCATCGCATGATGGGGTGCCCTTTTTCATTGAGCTTTTGATGTTGAACTCTGTCACTTGCCCCTTTTGCCACTTCCTCACGTCACTCCTACCGTCCCCTTTGGAGCCCCGCCGAAGGGCGGGATGTGCACATGAGTACGTTGTCGGCACCCCTCTCCGGTTCACTCCCCACTCCACCAGCAGGCACGCAGATCGTCCCGATCGTGGACTTCGGCGGCCAGACCGCCCAGCTCATCGCGCGCCGCGTCCGCGAGTGTGGTGTCTTCTCCATGCTCATCTCGCCCCGCATGTCGGCTGCCGAGATCGCCAAACTCAAGCCATCGGGCATCATCCTCTCTGGCGGCCCCTCCAGCGTCTACGACGACGGCTCACCGCAGATCGATCCTGCCGTTTTTGACCTGGGTGTTCCCGTCCTGGGCATCTGTTACGGCATGCAACTGGCCTGTCAGGTGCTGGGTGCCACCGTCAGCCGCGGCAGTCATCGCGAGTTCGGCCGCGCTCAGATCGATATCTCCTCAGCAGGCACCGCTCGCGGCGGCCTCTTTCACGGTGTCCCATCGCACACCACCGTCTGGATGTCTCACGGCGATCAGGTGACAGATCTGAACAAAGCCGACCTCGAAGTCATCGCCTCCACCCCCACCTGCCCCTACGCCGCCGTTCGCTCCCGCGCGGGCAAGCGCACCTTCATCGGCGTGCAGTTCCACCCCGAAGTCACGCACACGCCCCACGGCCGCGACCTGATCCGCAACTTCCTCTTTGACACCTGTCAGTGCGCTGGCGATTGGAAAATGGCTGACTTTGCCAACGCCGTCAGCGCCCGCGTGCGCGATCAGGTCGGCAGTGGCCATGTGATCTGCGGCCTCTCCGGCGGTGTGGATTCTTCCGTCGTCGCAGCGCTCCTCCGCAAAGCCATCGGCCCGCAGCTCCACTGCGTCTTTGTCGATACCGGCCTGCTTCGCTCCGGTGAGCGCGATCTGGTCGAATCCACCTTCCGCGACCACTTCAAGATCGACCTCCGCGTCGTGGATGCCAGCCGCGAGTTCCTCGCCGATCTTTCTGGCATCACTGATCCGCAGGAAAAGCGCCGCCGCATCGGCCACCGCTTCATCGAAGTCTTCAAGACCGCCGCCGCCAACATCAAAGGTGCCGCGTTCCTGGCCCAGGGCACTCTCTACCCCGATGTCATCGAAAGCGGACACGGCCACGCCGGCCAATCCGCCGGCATCAAGCTGCACCACAACGTCGGCGGCCTCCCCAAAGATCTCGGGTTCCAACTCGTCGAACCGCTCCGCGACCTCTTCAAGGATGAAGTCCGCCGCCTCGGCGAAGTCTTGGGCCTCCCCGAGCAACTCATCTGGCGACACCCCTTCCCCGGCCCGGGTCTTGCCGTTCGCGTCCTGGGTGAAGTGACCGAATCCAAGCTCAACCTTCTCCGCGCCTGCGACCAGATCGTTCTCGAAGAAATCGTCGCCGCCAACCTCTACCGCAAGACCAGCCAAGTCTTTGCCGCGCTCCTCCCCGTCCAGTCCGTGGGCGTGATGGGCGATGGCCGTACCTACGACTACACCGTCGCCGTCCGCGCGGTCGAAACCGAAGACTTCATGTCCGCCGACTGGTGCCGTCTTCCCTACGAAGTTCTTGGAACCATCTCCAGCCGCATCATCAACGAGGTCCGGGGCGTCAATCGCGTCGTCTACGACATCTCCAGCAAGCCCCCCGCGACCATCGAATGGGAGTGATTCGCACTTCCTCACCCTTGCCCTCTCGAGCATCAGATCATTCCCCGTAAGGGTGTGTTTTGGGCTCCCTTGGGCGGTATGCTTGTCTTCGCTCCTGGCCGGATGGTCTGGCCGGAGATTGAGTCTTGTCTGGCTTTGATTCGGATCGCTTCTCCATGGCGCACCACAAGTCCTCGAACCCCGATATCTTCATCCTTCCCGACCTTGGCGAAGGTGTGCACGAAGCCGAAATGCTCAAGTGGCGCGTCTCTGTTGGCCAGACCGTCAAGGAGCATGACATCCTCGCCGACATGGAAACCGACAAGGCCGTAGTCGAGGTTCCCAGCCCCCGCGATGGCACCATCGCCGAGTTGCACGGCGCTGAGGGCGAAATCCTCCACGTCGGCAACCCACTCGTTACCTACGTCGCATCGGGTGGAGCTGCCGCCCCCGCTGCGAGTAAGCCCGCCGCGACTGCCGAGGCCAAGCCCGCCGCTTCGACGCACGAAGTCGCCGAACCCGCCGCCCGCACCGAAGATGCCGGCACCGTCGTCGGCAACATGAGCGGTGCCGCGGCAGGTATCTCCGCGGCACCAGGCAAGGCGTTGGCCACCCCCGCCGTCCGCCGCCTGGCTCGCGACCTCGGCATCGATATCGACAGCGTCTCCGGCTCTGGCATCGGTGGCCGCGTGCTGGAGCGCGATGTGCGTGCTGCCTCCGGCGGCGCAGCGCCTGCGGTCAATCATGCCGCTCCCGCTCCGGCCCCTGCACGTCCGGCAGCACCAGCGGCACCGGCACCGCGTCCTGCTCCAAGCCGCCCGGCACCCGCCGCGTCACCGGCCCCCGCCCCTGCTGCTCCGCGCGTCACCTTTGCCGCGGGCGAAGACATCACCCGCATCCCCTTCCGCGGCGTGCGCCGCACCATCGCCACGCGCCTCCGTCAGAGCATCGATCAGGCCGTGCACTTCACGGTCATGGACGAAGCCGATTGCGGAGCTCTCGACTCGCTTCGCAAGAAGCTCGCCGCAGCCAGCGGCGAAAAGGTCTCCTTCCTCCCATTCGTCGCCTCCGCCATCGCCCGCGTACTGGGTGAATCGCAGTTCCGCGCCCTCAACGCCACCGTCGATGAGGCCAACCCGGATGCCGCCGAGATCATCCAGCATCGCAGCGTGCACCTGGGCATCGCGACCGATACCGAAAACGGCCTCATGGTCCCGGTGATCCGCGATGCCGACCGCCTCGGTGTTCTTGAGATCAGCCGCGCCATCGCCGCCACCGCCAACAGCGCCCGCGACCGCTCCATCGCCCGCGAGAATCTCATGGGCTCGACGTTCACGATCAGCAACGTGGGCAGCCACGCCGGGCGCTTTGCGACTCCCGTCATCAACTATCCCGAGGTCGCCATCCTCGCCGTCGGTCGCGCTCGCGATGGTGTGGTGGTTCGCAACGGCGGCATCTTCGCCTCCAAGCTGCTGCCCCTGTCGCTGGCCTGCGACCACCGCGTTGTGGATGGTGCGACTGCCGCGCTGGCCTTGGCCCGCGTGATCGAACTGCTGCAGTCTCCCGATGTCCTGATGGGCCCCGCCCGCGGCTGAGTCATATACCTTCGGTCGTCACGATCACATGTGCTGCCGCGCGATAGCTCTGCGCGTACTTTGCAAACGTGGGTTCGGCGATAGAGTCAAAGTGCTGCCGCGCCCGCTCTACGCCCATGCCGCGCTCGCCGCGAAGTTCGATGGCTTCCCAACGTGACCAGCGCGTTGCCGACTCGGCGTGGACATACACCAGCAGGTCGGCGAGTGACGCGATGCGGTTGTGAAGTGCAAACAGCCCTTCCACCACGATCATGTTCGCAGGTTGCACCAACTGACTTCCTACGCGGCGGTGACTCTGAAAGCTCCAGATCGGAACGTGGGTCGCCTGTTGTTGACGCAGCGCAGCGAGGTTCTGGGCCAGAAGGTCCAGATCGGCCTCTTCCGGCTCATCGCGGCGGGCGGGATCGACCTTGGAATAGTCGGGAAGGTAGTGGTCCGTCGAGATCATGAGACCTTGGGATTCGCTGGCGAGTCGCCTCGCCAAGGTGGTTTTGCCAGCGCCAACCGGTCCCGTGATGTGCACCAATGCGGGACGCGATGCGGGTTGCAAACGAGCGAGGATGTGGGTGACCGCTGAGTGGATCGGCAGCGCCGACGGCTCTGCGCGATCGTGGCGTGAATGCGGTATGTTGTACTTCGGAGTTGACGGATCTGGTGGAGGCACATGGAACAGTACCGCGGAATCCTCGGCATCGTGACACTGCTGGCGATTGGCTTTCTCTTTTCAGCCCATCGCAAGCAGATTTCCTGGCGGGTGATCTGCGCCGGAGTGCTGCTGCAACTGATGATCGCGTGGCTTTTTCTGTCGTTCGGCCCGGTGGCTGAGCAGTTTCAGAAGGTCGGCGCGGTGATCACCAGGGTGATCACGTTTGCCGATGCGGGGATCGAGTTCATCTTCGGGAAGGAACTTTCCAACCCGACGCGACCTTGGGGCTTCATCTTCGCCGTCAAGGTGCTGCCGATCATCATCTTCTTTGCCTCGCTTATGGGCATCCTGTATCACCTGGGGATCATGCAGCGGGTGGTGGCGGCGTTTGCGTGGGTGCTGCGGAAGACGCTGGGGATCACGGGTGCTGAGGCGTTGTGCGCAGCAACGAACATCTTTGTGGGTCAGACCGAGGCGCCGCTGGTGGTGAAGCCGTTCATTGCGGGCATGACGAAATCGCAGTTGACCGCGGTGATGTCAGGCGGTTTTGCGACGATCGCTGGAAGCGTGATGGCGGCATACATCGGGATTCTGGGTGGAGAGAGTGATGCGAGTAAGACCCAGTTTGCCGTGCACCTGCTGACGGCCTCGATCATGTCGGCACCGGCGGGCTTGGTGATGGCGAAGTTACTCATGCCTGAGACGGAGACGCCCCGCGATGAACGGGTGTCGGCGCTGAATGCGCCACGCGAGACCGTCAATGTGATTGACGCGGCGGTGGCGGGCGCATCGGATGGATTGAAACTGGCTTTGAATGTCGGCGCGATGCTGCTGGCATTTGTGGCCTTGATCGCTTTACTGGATTGGCCGATCAGTTCCTTTGGCGGCACCTCGTTGGGCAAGGCCCTCGGGTATCAAGTCGGGATCAAGGAGTTGAATCTGGAGTCTCTGCTGGCGTTGCCGTTCCGGCCACTGGCATGGCTGATGGGTGTGGCGTGGGTGGATTGCGAGTTCTTCGGCTCGCTGCTCGGCAAGCAATTGGTGGCGACAGAGTTTGTGGCGTATTTGTCTTTGGGGCAGGCGGTGAATCCGGGGGAGGGGATGGCGAGCACGATTTCGCCCAGAACTGCGGCGATCGCAACCTACGCCCTCTGCGGTTTTGCCAACTTTGCCTCGATCGGCATTCAGATCGGCGGGCTGTCTGCGATCGCGCCGGAGCGGCGTTCGGATCTGGCACGCTTGGCACTGCGGGCGATGTTTGCAGGGGCGATGGCGTGCTGGATGACGGGTGCTGTGGCGAGTCTTTTCATTCCCGTCTGATTCGAATTCACTTCTTGATTGATGCTTTGTATTTGGTCGAAGCAAGTGCTTTGACTAATTGTTCGGCGGTGAGGGATGAACCCGATTCAAGTTCCACGGTACAGGTGTTGTCTTCGTGAGAAGCAGTCGCGGTCTTCACGCCCTTGAGCTTCTTGAGTGTGTTGGCGACGGTGCCTTCGCACACAGCGCAGGACATGCCTTCGACAGTGATGGTGATCTGTGACTGCTTGGACGCGGCGATCTCGGGCCCGCCTTGGGAGCGGTCGGAAATACGCAAAGCGCGAAATGCGGTCGCGGCATCGGACTTGGTCCACAAACCGACTGAACCGGATTTGGTGTAGCGATCATCACTGGCGGAAACCAATTCCTCGCCATCCATCCAGCCGGTGAGGGCGGCACCTCGAGCGCGGACGGAAAGTGAATGGGTGGTGCCGGGAGTGTGTTCGATGTTTTCGGCAGCGGCGAGCTTTTCGCCAGCACCATCGACGACGCGGTAGAGGCGGAGGTCTTTCTTCAATGGGTTGTAGCGCAAGAGGTAGAAATTGCGTTCATCGACCATGCGGAACATGATGCCACCACCCTGATCGGTGCTGCCTGAGAGGGGCGTGATGTTCACGGTGACATCAACATCTGGTCCGACACCTTGATCGAGTATGAGTTGATTGAAGTCTGCCGCGGGCGAGGCGGGGCGGCAGACGACTTGCTTGGCTTTGTCGAGCGTCTGGATCGCCCATATCGCCGGGTCGCGAGGTTGAGGTCGCTGACCGTCAGCCGGTTTGATGCGAGGACTGGATGAGCGCCATGCGCCGGGGAGTGGGCCATCCGGCGTTTTCTCGAAGCCGAACTCCATGAGTGCGGGCTTGGGTGAATTTGCGGCGGCGGGAATTGGGTCGTCGTATTGGGCTTTGGCCGTGAGGGAACAGGATGCACAAGCAGCCAGATATGCCGCGACCAAAGGCGCATGAAGGGGCGCGATGACGTTTGAGGATTGCATGAGTGATTACCCCGGAGTGAAAGAGAAACCGAGAGGGGTGAACAAATAGCGGGCGAGGAGGATCGAACTCCCGACATCAGCGTTGGGAACGCTGCGTTCTACCGCTGAACTACGCCCGCGGCATGCTTCAGTATACCCAAGCGATTCTGCGTTGGATACGCGGATGCACGGTGAGGATTAGATGTAATCGGTGCGGACCTGCCCGAAATCCTCGGGCTTGCGCTTCACAAAGCCGAACCAGATGGCACAGAAGAGAGGCCACGCAAAGGAGAGGAGCACACCAAAGGCGATACCGATGTAGGCAAAGGCCCCGCCCTGCTGCTGTTGCTTGGCCCACATGTTGTCGGGATTCTCTGCGGCCCAGGCGCTGAGTGCCATCTGCCGCTGAATCTGCATGGCGATGCCGATGCCGCCGATCACAATCGCCAACCCAACATACGCCAGGTGCAGAATCCGTCCCGTGTAGTTGCGTTTCACGGTCATGATTCCCGCGACAATCAGCAGGATGGTCGGAATGAAACCCGCACCCATCGCCAACATCTGCAAGCCCGTCGGCTTCATGATGTCCGGCATCGCTCCCATCTGATCTTCCGCGCCTTTGGTGATCGTCGACATCATCGAAAGTCCGACTAAGCCGCATCCGCCGCACAGCAGGCCAAGCGAGCCCCAGACGATACTGATGATGCCGACCGGCTTGGGCCAGCCAGGTTGGGTGTCAAAGTCATCCTGCAAAACTGGCGGCTCTACATTGGGCGAAAAAGTGCTCATGGTAACTCTCCATCATCCGCGGACCTGATCACAGTTGTGAGAGGAAGCGGATGTCGTTCTCAAACAGCATACGGATATCCGGAATCTCGTACCGCTTCATAGCGATGCGTTCGATACCGAAACCGAATGCGAATCCCTGCCATTCTTCGGGATTGATGCCGCACCCTTGCAGGACGTTGGGGTGGACCATGCCACAGCCGCCAAGTTCGACCCATTTTGCCGGTTGATCAGCGCGGAAGCGGATTTTCATGTCCAGTTCTGCGGAGGGCTCGGTGAAGGGGAAGAAGGATGGACGGAGGCGGATTTCGGAATCTTCGCCAAAATAGGCTTGGGCAAACTGCACCAGGGTGGTCTTGAGATCCGCCATGGTCACGGCGCGGTCGATGTACAGGCCCTCGATCTGATGGAACATGAAGGAGTGGGTCGCATCAACGGTGTCGGGGCGATACACGCGCCCCGGAGCCACGATTTTGATGGGGGCGCGGAGTTGGCCGCCACCGGCCTTCACAGCAGCTTCCATCACGCGGATCTGCACCGTGCTTGTCTGACTGCGAAGCATCCGGGGCGTGCTCACCTTTCGCGGATCATCCACATAGAAGTTGTCGATGGGGTCACGAGCGGGATGCTCGGCAGGAATGTTCAATCTCGCGAAGTTGTGCTCATCGTCTTCCAATTCGGGGCCATCGGCGACCTCGAAGCCCATGCGGGCAAAAACCTCGCAGAGTTCTTCGCGAACGCGGGTGATGATGTGGCGGCGGCCCAACCCGGTGCTGGTGACAAAACCCGGTTCGGTCAGGTCGACTGTCTCGGGAGAAGGGTCATTGGCACCCAGGGCACCCTTGCGTTCGGCAAAGGCGGCTTCGAGGGCGGCGCGAACGGCGTTCATACGGGCCCCGCCGGCGGCCTTTTGCTCTTTGGGGAGCTTGGCAAAATCGCCCATTGCGGCTTTGAGCTTGCCACTGGGGCCGAGGTAGGAGAGCCGCCAGGCCTCCAGACCGGCGGCATCCTTTGCCGCGACGAGGGAGGCGAGACCTTCTGATTCGAGTTGGGCGAGAGATTCGAGCATGAGCGTTGAGAGTAACGGCTTCGAAGGCGTTTGTCAGGGGGTGTGAAGAGACAAAAGTGCGTGACCTGACAGGCAGTTGTCACGTCACGGTGGAGTTATCTGAGTTTGGGCGGATCAACCGAAAGGCGGTTGATGGTTATCCAGGCCGATCACACCACCTTGGCCATGCCGCGTTCGATGCAGGCAAAGACGCGTGGCCAATCGGCGATGTTGAAGACGGGCAAAGGCGGCAGCATGCGGATGTGGTACGGACCGTGGCCGCAGGAGAAGATGACAGCGCCTTCGTCAAAGATGGCCTTGCACGCCTTGCCGATTTTGTCTTTGCTGCCGCCGTAGGGTGTGAACTTCATCATGCCGCCGATACCGCCGCAGATTTCGTGTTCGTAGCCCAGAGCATCGGTGACCTTGGGGAACCATTCGGGGTGACGCGCGGCGAGGGACTTGACCTGTTCGCGGAAGGCAGCGTGGTGCTTGGCGAATGAGCCATTTTCACCGTAGAAGGTGCTGGCGCCGTCGCGGAGTTTCTCGATGATGCGGCGGCCAACGCGGAAGGTGGGTCCCTCGCCGGTGAAGGTGCCGCTGAGCAGGCCGGGCTTGGGGTTGTATTCCTCGGTGAAGAGGGTGGCGCAGGCCTGAGTCATCTTGCCGACGCAGAAGACATCGACGTATTCGCCCAGGTCGAAGAGTTCATAGGCGAACATGCGAGGCGTACGACCCCAGGTCTGGATTTCGTCATCCCAGATGGCAATTTTGCGAGCGCGGCAGACATCCATGAGGGCTTTGAAGTAGTCGCGATTGCCGACGTTGAAGCCACCTTCGCCCTGGCAGAGTTCGAAGATGAAGCAGGCGTGCTGGCCGGGGTACCGATCGATGTATTGGTTGAGGTGCCACACGGAAAGATCGATGTAGCGCTTCATGCCCATGGCGCGGGCCTGAGATTCGTCGTAGAAGGGCATGTAGTCGACGAGCGTTGAGAGAGGGACGCCCTGGCGATAATCGGCGGTATCACCAATCTGGCACATGGTGATGGAGCGACCCATGAAGCAGTCTTTGAAGGCGATCACGCGGCTGGCGGGGGCGTGCTTCTGGAAGCAGACCTTGAGAGCGTTTTCATTGGCCATCGCGCCGCCGGTGGAGACATAGGAATACTTCAAGCGACTGTGCTTGCGGGCCTCGGCCAGAAGGGCCTCGGAGAATTCGAAGGCGTCGAAATTGGTCTGCAGGTTGCCGTGCTTGACGGTGTCATCGATGGAGCCGAGGAGAGACTCGGCGATGAGGTCGGGCTCGGAGTGGCCAAAGAAGTGAACGCCGATGCCGGCGATCATGTCCCACTTGACGGAGCCATCGAGAAGTTCGACGAGCGCGCCGTTGCCGACGCCACTGCCGATGTAGGGATAGAGCAGGCCGCGGCCCCGGACATCCGCTGCACGCTTCATGAGGGTGTCGTAGGACTCTTTGAGTCCGGCGTTGGGAGGGCGGACATCAGTGATCTGAGCCGAGGTCGAGCGCACCTGATCAACGATGGTCTTGATCGCGGCGTGCACGGCAGGGCTGGAGCGGAGTTGCTGCCCCAACGTGACTGATGGCGAGAGAGAAGCTGTCGGTGAACTGGTCGTCATGGCGAAGCATAGATCGACCGAAAACCGGGGATGACCCAGAAAAGTGACAAGGCGAACGGCTGAGAATGGAGTGCGGCAGAAATGTTGAGGCGACTGGCCGGAATAGACGGCACAACTCATCGATAGAAAGCGGAGAATGAGGGTTAGAGGGATTCGCGCTGGCTGAGGCGGTGCATCAGGATCGCGAGAAGTTGGCAGCGTTCGACCAGACTGGAGAGGTCAATCCACTCCTGGGGAGTGTGCAGGCCGCCACCACGGACGCCGAGGGTGTCGATGGTTGGGCAACCGGCGGCCTGCAGGTTGTTGCCATCGCAGACGCCGCCGGTTTTGGCAAAGGGCATCGTTTGGCCAAGGTCGGTGGCGACAGCGCGGGTGAGGTCGGCGAGTTTCTGTGTGCCGGGGGTGAGGGGCTTGGCGGGGCGGTTGAAACTGCGATGAACGGTGACGCTGGGGAGGTTGGAGCCGGAGGATGCGAGGGCATCCAGTTGTGCAGCCGCGAGGGATTCGGCTTCGGCGGTGAAGTATCGAACATTGCCCCATGCGCGGGCGTGATCGGGAACGACGTTGGGGGCGACACCACCGATGATGCGGCCGATGCTGCAGATGAGACCGTTGGCAGGATCAGCGATTTTGGCGGCATCGAGCACGGAGTGCGAGAGGGCGTTGATGGCGGAGACGCCGGAGGTGAAATCTCGACCAACGTGGGCGGCCCTGCCGCGGGCCTCGAGCATGAACTGACCGGAGCCGGGACGTTCGACGACAAGAGAGCCGTCGGGGAGGGCGGGCTCGAGGGCGAGGCCGACATCGTGTTGAGCACCGGCTTGGCGGAGGGCGTCATCGGAGTGATACGAGCCGGTTTCCTCATCGCTATTCAGGATGAAAGACCAAGCGACAGAGGCACCGATTTCATCGAGGGCTTCGAGCGCGGCCATGGCGATGACGAGGCCGCCCTTCATATCGACGCAGCCGGGGCCTGTGGCGGTCTTGCCGTCACTGTTGAGTGTGAGGGAGCGAAACGGAGATGAGGGTTCGTGAACGGTGTCGAGGTGGCCGGAGAGGAGGAGCTTGAGTCCTGAGCGATTTGCTGTGCGGGAAAGGAGTGCTGTGGGTGGCGACGGCGACTCGGCGGCAGCATCATCCAGAGACATGGTGAGCCACGAAGGGCGTGGCGTGCCGGGGGTAAGCGTTGGTGTGGCACCGAGAGCCATACAACGGGCGGAGAAGCGTTCGCGTGATTCATCCAGACCGGCGGAGTTGGCACCACCGGTGGGAATGCCCACGTGCAGGCGAAGATCGTCGAGCAGGGCATCGCGGCGACGAGCGATGACTTCGCACAGGCGTTGTTCGGTGGCTGACACACTCATCGGATGACCTCTGCATGATCGCACATGGAGTGACTGATAAGAGAGAAATCGGCGGGGATGGTCTGAATTGTCGAACTCCGGCGGGGTTGAGTGCCGGATTGTTCGCGGTTCAGCCGCTGAATATCGACCCACGCCAGCCCGACACCGATGCAGAGCAGGACGATTGCAGCGATTTTGAGCCGCGCTGCGGTGCGATCGATCGGGAGGGCGCTGATGCTGACACCGATCAACTGGCGGAGCCGATCCTGACGCGTGGAAATCGAACCATGACGGAAGGAGAATTGCTCGGGCAGGATGCCGTTGAGATCGGCGACGGATTGCAAGGCATCGATCATGGTGGTGGCGGCGTTGGCGGAGATGATGCCGGGTTCGCCTGTGCCGCGTTCGGCGGCGTCGATGGCGAGGTGACGCGCGGCAAAGGCATCGGCCTGCCACTCAAAGCGGCGGCTGACAAAGCCAAAAACGCAGGCGAGCATGATGAGGATGAAGACAGTGAGGATGAGTTCATCGCGAAGAGTGAGCTCGCCATGAAGCGACTCGATGGTCCATCCCGCGAGTGTGCCGATGGTCAGAATGCTGCCGACGCTGGACATGGAAAGAAAGAGAAGATGGCGATGTTTGATGTGGGCGATTTCGTGGGCCATGACAGCCTCGACCTCGCGCGTGGCCATCATTTCCAGCAGGCGATCAGTGAGAAGGATGTAACGCACGGGACGGGCGAGCCCCAGCACTGCACCATTTGCCATGGCACCGTGGGTGCGCCATAGCAGGAGGTTGTTGACGCCGATGCCGTGGCGAGCGCACATGCCGAGGAGGCGATCGCGAAGGTCACCAAACTCCAGGGGAATCGTGTCCCAGACCACGCGCAGAATCAGCGGCATGCAGATGATGACGAGAAGAACTCCCGAGAGCCGCGCGGCTTGCCACACCCACCATGGCTGAATGAATCGGCCAGAGAGTTGATCGATCAACCCAGACCACGCCATGATCAGAAGCATGGGAAGGGCCAGCAGCAGCACACCGTGGCGAAACTTGCCCACGGCAAACGTGAGCCGCGAGGGGAGCGAATGAACCGGTGTGCCATCATCCATGCGGCGCGAGAGCATGGCGGCAAACCAGCGTTCTTCGATCGGGTAGTTGATGAGCCAGGTGCCGATCAACCCGGCGAAGAGGGGCAGGAGCATGACCACTTCGGCGAGGCCGGGAACGACTGGAAGTGAACCTCGCACCGCATCAGCCCAACCCACCACCAAGACACCGACGGCATGGAGGATGACGAGCGCGATGTGAGAGCCGATGGTGGCTCGTTCTGACCATCCCAGCGCAGCAACAAGGCCGCGACGATCCAGCAGTCGAATGCAGAGACGGATGATGATCCAATGCGTCAGGAGCACGCCCAGCACGCCACCAATCTGAAATGCGACCGCACCCCAGGAAGGAACATGACGAGCCAGCAACGCACCGAAACCATCAGCACGCATGCCCTGATGCATGTAGATCACACCGACAGCAATGATGATCAGTATCTGCATCATGCCGGCGGCACCGCCTGCGTATGCGAATCAGCTCGTTGCCCCACAACCCGCGGCAGCGTGGTGAGGAACAAGGTGAAGAACAATGCCAGAGTAACCCAACTCACCACGCCCACAGCGCGCCACATGGTGAGAAGGGACTCAAAACTCTTCCCGCCGGGGGGCAGGACCATGACGAGTGCGAGCGCGATACAGCCGGCGATGATGAATGGACGCCACTTGGCTTGCACGATCGGGTACACGATCCACGCGAGGATGAAGAGAGGGATGAGTTGAATCATGTGCCGCGCGGTGGTCTGGGGGCCAAAGGTGAGGGAGGCGATCAGAAGCCCGACCCATTCCAAGGCGATCAGGCCGTGGAGTTGTGGCGGCAGGCGCAGGAACGAAAGTCCGCGGCGGCGGTACGCGACCCACGCGATGGCAACACATGAGAGGGCGATGAGGGCGGTGAACGCAACAGCGACAAGTTGCGTTGCTGAGATCGCCTCGGCCAGTCGAAACATGGTGCTGGTGAGGGAGACTGAGCGTTCCCAAGTGATAGGGTGAGAGGTGGCGCGGGGGAGGTGTTCAACATTGACGCCAAATGCCTCGACCAATCCGGCGAAGGCGACCTTGAGATCAGCCATATTGCGATCCCAGCCGCGCGTGATGGAAGGGATAAAGAGGCAGATGACAAAGCTGCCGATGGTGCCTGCCGCGGCTTTCCAACGTCCGCGCACGATGAACCAAGGAAGGGCGATCAGCGAGAGGTACTTGATGTTGCCAGCGATTCCCAGCACCGCGCCCGCCAGCAGGGGACGCGAATCCAACCAACGCAATGCCAGCCCCATCGCCAGCAGCATGATGCCATCGGTCTGCTGAAGTTTGAATTGGGCCATGACCTTATCGATGAGCATGACAAGACCGAATGCAGATGCTGTCCAGATGACTTGCCAATCAACCTTGCCTCGCAATCGCTTGGTCAATTCGGCGGCAAAGATGACGATTCCTGCAAAGAGAATCAGTGCATCAAGCGCGATCCAGATGTGAACTCCGATCGCCTGATCGAGCTTTCCCAAGGGCTGAAAGAGCCAAGCCATCAACGGGGGATAAATGTAATTCTGCCCGTGGCGCGTGCTGAAGATGTCGCCACCTTCGGCCATCGCCTTTCCCGCAGACCAGAAATGAAAATAGTCATCAATCCGGAGGATCATCATCCCTGCATCGGTCTGACTTTGCTCCAGTTTGGCTTTGAACGATTTGTTCATGCCCAGCAATGCTGGCACGGCAACCAACGCGATGGTGATGATCGCGGGAACCAGTGGCCGTTCCCACCACCTTGCCTGGGAGGACATCGCGGTCAACGCGTGCCTCCGGCAGCAGAAGACCGCCACTGCTTCACCGCGTCGGCCATGCGCTGGCAACGCTTCTCTTCCAGATCATTTGACCACACACCACCACGCTTGAGTTCTGAACCGACGATCACACCGTTGCCACGCGAAAGAAACTCGGCCACATTATCCACACTCACCCCACTGCCGACAAACACTCGTTGCTCGGGCGTGGCTCGCTTCACACGATCCAAGTCGCGCGGGTCGGCGGGCTTTCCCGTTGCACTTCCCGTCACGATAACGGCATCGGCCCCAAAGAACCTCGCTCCCTCCGCCACATCGCCGATGGAGATGTCCGCAGTCACCGCGTGCGAGGCGTGCTTCTTCTTGATATCGCACCACACCTGGATGTGCTCGGCGCCGATCGTCTTGCGAAACCGCAGCAACTCCCCCGCTTCCGCCCTCGTCAGCAGGCCCTCGTCGGCGACATGGGCAAAGACAAAGTTCTCACACCGAATGAACTGCGCCCCTGCTGCCAACGCGATTGCCAATGCTTCCTTATTCCCCCCGGAAAGCACCTGCACACCCATCGGCATCCGAGGCAGGCGCTGGCGAATCGCGCACGCGATCCGCGTCAATCCCGCAGTTGTCTCAGGTCCATGCGCGCCATGCACATACGGCCGGTCGTGCATGTTTTCGATGATGATGCCATCGAATCCGCAACCCGCCAGTACCATCGCCTCCTGAACCGCGATCCGCTCAATCTCATCCAATCCGAGCCGCGCGAACGGCGTCCCCGGCAACGCCCGCACGTGCACCATCCCAATCAGAGCGTGCGGCGGGATCACAGGCAGGGGTGTACCGCTCCGCTCACCTTTCTTGGAAACTCGCTTTGCCATATCCCGATGCTATCCGCATCTTTGACAGTCTCCGGTTCTTCCGGTAGATTGCCTGAACAGCAGGAGGCCCGCCATGACTCAGCCACTCCCCTCGCGTCGCGACTTCTTCCACTCTGTCGGCAAGGTCGGCTTGGCTGGCATGGCCGCGGCATTCGCGGCACCCCTCATACTCCCTTCCCGCGTCGTCGCCCTGCACACCAAGACAGCCCTGCGTCCTCCTGAGCCCGGCCCCAATAGCAAGATCCAGGTCGGCTTCATCGGCATCGGCTTGCAGAATCGCTATCACCTCACTTCATTCATGAAAAACCCGCGCATGCGAGCGACCGCCGTCTGCGATGTCGATACCAATCGCCGGAATGATTCCAAGTCAATCGTGGACAAGCACTACGCGGAGTCCGGTGCTGCCTCTGCCGCGGGAGGCATCTTTGCAACCGTCGATTATCGCGAAGTTCTTTCCCGCTCTGACGTGGATGCCGTCTCCATCGCCTCTCCTGACCACTGGCACGCTATTCAGTTCGTCGATGCCTGCAAGGCGGGCAAAGACATCTACATCGAAAAGCCCCTGTGCAACACGCTCACCGAAGCCAAGCTGATGATCGATGCCGCCCGCAAGTACAACCGCGTCACCCAGGTGGGGAGCCAGCAACGCAGCGAATACTCCGGTCGCTTCCGCCGCGCGGTCGAACTCGTTCGCTCTGGCCGCCTCGGAAAGCTCTACCACGTGTATGTCGGCATCGGCGTCAGCAGCAAGCCCTGCGATCTGCCCGAAGAAACTGTCGAACCCGGCTTGGATTGGGAACGCTGGCTCGGCCCCGCCCCGATGCGGCCGTACAACTCCATCCTCTCCCCTCGAGGCGTACACAAGCACTACCCCAACTGGCGTCTCTATCGCGAGTACGCGGGTGGCATGGTCACCGACTGGGGAGCCCATCACTTTGACATCGTGCACTGGGCCCTTGATCAGGATTCCAGCGGCCCCCTTTCAGTGCTGCCTCCAAGTGAGTCATCTGATCTGCACGGCTCCCGGGTCGTCTACGCCAACGGATTAAACGTCACCCACGGTGGTCCTTCAGGCATCACATTCGTCGGCGAAAAGGGCTCTCTCTTCATAGATCGTGATCGGCTCGAGACCAACCCCGCATCCATCGCCAAAGACCCGCACGTCGACGGCGAGCCCAAACTGCCCGAAATCAACAACCATCGCGAGAATTGGATTGACTGCATGCTCTCGCGGCAGCGTTGCATCTGCGATGTCGAAATCGGTGCCCGCACCGTCGCAGCTTGCCACCTTGTCAACCTCGCAGTCTGGAATCGTCAGCCGATCTCGTGGAAGGCCGATACATGGACTTTTGCCAAAAACGAACCCAAAGAATGGATGGATGTCGCACGCCGCGACGGATATCAACTCCCCACGCTGTGAACCACCGCCGTCTCATGCGGCGTGCATTGGATACACCTCAACATTTGATCCCTCGGCCAGCACCACCGAGCAAGGCTTGATCTTGGACAAAAACCCCCATCGCTCGCCATACACCCGCGCAAAGTTGAAGTGCAACTGGTGCCAGGTGACGTGATACGTCAGCCATGTCGGATGCTTGACTTCATACATCACCGTCTGGCCGTTTTTATCTCGTCCAAAGCCAAACTGCTGCTCTTTGAACCAGTGGGCATCGCTGCTGGATTCCGGCAACAGGGGCGGTTCATTGGTCGCCGCGACCTCGATGCGGTACTTGTGCCCATCGACATTAATGTCGTGAATCACCTCCATGCCATCACTCAGTCGCTTAATGTGGCTGGTCATTGGGAAACGTCGGTACGGCTCGTTGTACACCTGCTTGGCCACCCACGCAACGATGCGATTGGGGACCAGCTCGCTGATGAAACAAACGCCTCGATCAGTACCCCGCCTTACATAGAAGCGCAGGTTGATCTCGGGAAAGGCGCGGCAACCCGGCACACCAATCCCCTTCACCAGCGTGTCGTCAAAATCAAACGCCACCAGACTGATGAACGCCTTGCCGTCCCGCGTATCCAGTTGCAGGCCCTTAGGCACATCGGGCTTCAGCACCTCGGGGTCTACGGCGTAGGACAGAATGCACAGGTGAGACCAATGTGCCTGAAGAAAGGGAGTCCGAGCAAGTGTCGTTCCCATACGCACAGCGTACCACACCCGTGGTAGACTGCAAGGGGTGTAGACAACGTATCGATTGAGCCGCACTTTCCGCTTTCTCTGCCCCAAATCCCATGATCCCCCAAACCACCCCGTCACCCGTTCAGTTCGCCGATGCCCGCGGCAAGCTCGCTGCCGCGATCCACACCGGTTCATCTGCCGGCTGCCATGTCGCCCTGCTCGGCCTCCCAGACGACTTGGGTGTGCGGCTGAATAACGGCCGTCCCGGTGCTGCCAAGGGACCTGATGCCTTTCGCACAGCCCTCTCTCGTTATGGCGTTGCTGCGCCCCATGGGTGGATTTGGCCGTCCATCTTTGACGCTGGCAACGTCCTCCCATCGCCGGGTGCAGACGCCGCAGCCCTGGCTGCTACCCATGCCCGAGTCTCCGAAGCCGCGGCAGCATTGGTTCGCGCTGGCATGATCCCCGTTGCCATCGGTGGAGGACATGACCTCACCTTTGCCTTCATCCGGGGTGTGCTGCAGGGGCTGGGTCGCAGTCCAGACAACGCCAAAGCCAGCGTTCTTTACTTTGATGCCCATCTGGATGTCCGCGACACTCCGGGGAGTGGCATGCCATTTCGGGCCCTTTCGCAATCCTGCGGCGTGCGCAAACTCCATATTCACGGCTACAACCCCTTTGTGAATAGCGCCGAACACGTCGAGTGGTTCACCAAGCACGGCGGGGTCTTTGATTCCCTCACCATGGGATACGAAGACCAGAACCCGGATGAATATCCCCCAGGTGATCTCTGCGTGTCATTTGATCTGGATTGTCTCGACGCATCGATCGCCCCGGGCGTGAGTGCAACGAACCCGCTGGGGCTCTCCATGCTGGAAGTGTCAGCACACGTGCAGCGCTTGGGCTCTCTCAAACGCGTCAAGTGCTTTGACCTCATGGAACTGAATCCGGAATTCGACGACAGTGGCCGCACCGCTCGGCTCGCGGCACACCTGTTCCTGGAGTTTCTCCGCGGTGTCTCTGACCGTCTGAAGTGATCCACTATGAACACCATCATCACCAACGCGCGTGCATTGACTCTCGACGGCCCTGCCGGCCCGCGTCGTGGCAAAGCGATGAGCAATCTCGCCATCAAAGAGCGCGTCGATATCGTGATTCGTGGCGAGTGGATCGTCTCCATCGGCGAATCACTCACCATCGGCCCCGGTGATCGCATGATCGATGCCCGAGGCAACATCGTCATGCCCGGTCTGGTCGATTGTCACACCCACGCGTGTTTCGCTGGTTCACGAATCGACGAATGGGAGAAGAAACTCGCCGGAGCGACCTATCAGGAAATCATGGCCGCAGGTGGCGGGATCATGTCCACGGTGAAGGCGACCAGAGCCGCGTCGCGTGCCGAACTCTCGGCTTCACTTGCCTCCCGACTCAGCCGCATGTTGTCGCTGGGTTCAACCACGGTCGAAGTCAAATCCGGTTACGGATTGACCGCCAAGGGCGAGGCCCACATGCTTGATGCCATCTCGGATGTGCAACTGGCTCAGCGACACACCAAACGCCGCTCGCTCCCAAACTTGATCGAAACGGCCCTGCTGGGTCACGCCATCGATCCTGATATGGATGACTTTGTGCACCGCACCATTCACGACACACTCCCGGCGATCTCCAAAGCCCATCCCGGAATTGCCGTTGACGCCTTCTGCGAGAAAGGATCATGGTCGCAGCAGGAATGTTGGGAGTTGTTCAATCGCGCCAAAGCCCTTGGTCACCCGATCCGCGTTCACACCGATCAATTCACCTCGCTCGGCATGACGCCTGCTGCCGCCTCGCTGGGTGCCCGGTCGTGTGATCACTTGGAGGCCTCCACACCTGCCGACCTCGCGGCACTTGCAGCCAGCGACACCATCGGTGTCGCCCTCCCCTGTTGCGGCTTTCATCTCGATGGTCGCTACGCCAAACTTCGCACACTCATCGACTCAGGCGGCGCGGCTGCCGTTGCCACCAACTTCAACCCCGGTTCGGCACCCTGTCCATCCATGCCCTTTGCACTGTGCTTGGCCGTGAGGCACTGCGGATTGACACCCGCTGAAGCGATCATCGCGGGAACCGTTAACGCTGCGGCAGTACTCGGCCTTTCTGATCGTGGCGTCATCGCCCCCGGCAAACGCGCCGATCTCTTGATCCTCAATAACAAGGACTGGCGCTCCTTGGTCTACGAGTTCGGTGCGCCCGTGGTCTCCAAAGTTCTGATCGGTGGCGAAGAATTGTCTGTCGATTGACCTGGCACAGGCTGTTCATTCTGCACCACCACGATGGATCGATCCGCATCCGTGGCCAAGACATCCGCCAGATTCCAAGCACTCGCGCATTCCGGGCATACCACGCAGCCATCGGCGTGTTGGTTTTGGCCACTTAGTCCATAGCCACATGCAGGACATCGCCCCGATTGCAAGTGAGTATCACGAACCCAGTGAGGCCACTGCCTCCAAGCGTGGCCACATCCAAGCGCCGCCATCGCAAGCAGCAGGACCAACGTCGAGCCCACCGGGCTGAAGAACATCAGTGGCAGTACATCCCGCGCCGCCAGCGACGCTGCCACGAAAATTCCGACCAGTGTCATTCCAGCCCCGATCGCGATCGCTCCATTCCCCTGTCGAAACCTCCGCCACACTTCACCGGCAAAGCTCTTCAACCCCCCTGCATCGCGCGAGTGACTACCTAGCGCCAGTAATCGCACTGGCCTACCCCGATCATCCTGATGCCGCGGTCCGATCACTCGTCCTCCAACAAACTAATCGCTCGCGAAACCCTTGCGGTTTCGGTTCACCCATCCGGATTCGCACTATCATCTTCCCAGCATGCAAATGACTGCGGGCGCAGGCCCCTTAACACAAACCGAGATCGACCTCGCCACCGCCGCAGCCCAGCGCGTCGTCGAGGTGCATCGCCGCCTCTCCGATTGGCTTCGCCCCGGTCTCACCCTTCCCCTCATCGATGCCTTTGTCGCCCGCACACTCGATTCACTCAAGTGTAAATCCTGCTTCATCGGATACAAACCCAGTGGCATGCGCATCCCCTTTCCCAGTCACGCCTGCCTGAGTGTCAACGATTGCGTCGTTCACGGCACCGCCGCGTCTTACAGCAAGCCCCTGGGCCCCGGCGATGTCCTCAAGATCGATATTGGCGTTCGCTATCAGGGTTGGATCGGCGACGCGGCGTGGACTTACCTCTTCCCCCCGGTCGACCCCATCATCCTCAAACTCACCCGCGCTGGCAAAGACTCACTCGCCGCCGGAGTCGCTGCGATTACTCCGCGCAATACGTGGTCGGCCTTTGCTCACGCCGTCGAAGACGTCGTCGAGCGCCAGCACGGATTCCACCTCACTGAAAATCTCGGCGGCCACGGCATCAACCTCTTAGTACGAGGCGAGCGTTCACTGCACTGCAAACCCTTCGTCTCCAACAGCGTGCAGCCCCGCTCACAATGGCCCGAAGGCGCCCAGCACCCTGCCCCCGGCTCCATCGTCGCTGTGGAACCCATGATCGCCATCGGCACGGGAGCCACCCGCACGGATCGCGCTAACCCTTGGCCCGTCTACAGCGCCGATGGCTCCATAACCGTCCACTACGAGCACGATATCCTCGTCACCGATGATGGCCACCGCATCCTCACCGATGGCCTGCAAGATGTGAGCGACCTGGTCAAGTCCTGATGCGCCCGCCTCCCGTCGCTACAGTCTTTGCGTGAATCGCGTCGCCAATAACTTCTTTGAGCTTTCCGCCCTTTCTGAGCCGGCACTGATGCCCTTTGTCTGTGGCGGCTTTCCCCGCCCCGGTGCGACCGCGCAGCTCCTTCCCGCCCTCGAACGCGCCGGTGCCAAGTTTGTCGAGGTTGGCATCCCCTTCTCCGACCCCGTCGCCGACGGTCCCGTCATCGCCGCCGCGATGCACGAAGCCCTGCAGAATGGCGCCACCCCCGCCAGCGTCTTTGACGAGGTCCGCTCAATCCGCGAGCAGTCGCGGCTTGCGATCATCGCGATGGTCAGCTACTCAATCGTGCACCGCATGGGCGGCCCCGCGGCATTCTGCACCAAAGCCAAAGAGGCCGGCTTTGACGGCCTCATCGTCCCCGATATCCCCTTTGATGAATCCACCGAGCTGCAGGCCGAGTGCAAGAAACTCGATCTCAGTCTGAGTTTGCTCATCGCCCCTACCACACTTGTCGATCGCGCCATCGCCATCGCCAAGGCCTGCACCGGCTTTGTTTATCTCTTGGCTCGCACCGGCATTACCGGCGAATCCGGCGGTATGCCCGAAGTCGCATCACGGGTGCAACGCCTCAAAGAGCACACCGATCTTCCCATCGCCGTCGGCTTCGGCATTTCCACGCCCGAGCACGTCAAAGCCGTCGTTTCCCAAGGTGCGGATGCCGCGATTGTCGGTTCGGCGCTGGTCCGTCGAATGCGTGATGCCCTCGCCAACCGCCGCGACCCCATCGCCGAGGCCGAGTCTTTCACGCGCGAGCTTTCCCGGGGGCTGGTTCACGTCGGCTGAATCGTCTGCACCGCCCTTGCCACGTTTCATTTGCGGAAACCGACAGCGCCACTTGAATCGCAGCCAGAGCCCGTCACTATTGGGGGACCGCAAACCGATCACATTGACTCCCTGCCCCGTAACCAAACCGGGGCAAGGGTTCTGTGTTTACTTGCTTAGGTCTGATAACTCAAAACTCACCCTGGGCGCGTGCCCGGGTCATCTCGGATGGATTTGGAGGGCCTCATGAACTCACCGCGACTTTCAAATGGATCACTCGCCTCCCACGACCATCCCGCCCGTCTGCAACTGGCCGATGGTCGCGTCGAGAATTTCTACGCCTCTGACGTCTTCACCCTCCGCGTCATGCAGCAGCGGCTCCCCAAGGACGTCTTCAAGCGTCTGCAGAGGACGATTGTTCACGGCGACCGTCTCGAGCCAGACTTGGCCGATGTCGTTGCCGCCGCGATGAAGGACTGGGCCGTCGAACACGGCGCGACCCACTACACCCACTGGTTCCAGCCCCTCACCGGCCTCACCGCCGAAAAGCACGACGCCTTCATCGTCCCGGATGGCTCTGGCGGCGTTCTCAGCGAGTTCTCCGGCTCTGCCCTCGTGCAGGGTGAGCCCGATGCCTCCAGCTTCCCCTCCGGCGGCATTCGCGCCACCTTCGAGGCCCGCGGCTACACCGCCTGGGACTGCACCAGCCCCGTCTTCCTCACCCGCAATGCGGGCGCAGTGACGCTCTGCATCCCCACCGCCTTTGTCTCATGGACCGGCGAAGCCCTGGACCACAAGACTCCTCTGCTCCGCTCCATGGATGCCGTGAGCGAGCAGGCCATGCGCATCCTGAAAATCTTCGGCAACGCCTCCGGCGTGACCCGCGTCATGTCCACGGCCGGCCCTGAGCAGGAATACTTCCTAATCGACAAAGAGTACTACTTCAAGCGTCAGGACCTGATCGCCTGTGAGCGCACCCTCTTTGGCGCTCGCCCCCCCAAGGGTCAGCAGCTCGAAGACCACTACTTTGGCTCCATCCCCACGCGCGTCATGGCCTTCATGAGCGAAACCGAACGCGAGCTCTATCGCCTGGGCGTGCCCGTCAAGACCCGCCACAACGAAGTGGCCCCCGGCCAGTTTGAGCTCGCCCCCATCTTCGAGACGGCCAACGTCGCTGCCGATCACCAGATGCTGGTGATGGAAGTGCTCAAACGCGTCGCGCCGCGGCACGGCCTGATGTGCATCATGCACGAGAAGCCCTTTGCTGGCATCAACGGCAGTGGCAAGCACGTCAACTGGTCGATGGCCACCAACACCGGCGTCAACCTCCTCGACCCTCGTGCTGAAACCCACAACAACCTTCAGTTCCTCACCTGCCTGTGCGCCGTCATCCGCGCTGTCGATCTGCATGCGGACCTCCTCCGCTCTGCCGTCGCCAGCGCCAGCAACGACCACCGCCTTGGTGCCAACGAAGCCCCTCCGGCGATCATCTCCATCTTCCTGGGCGACATGCTCGCCGACATCATCAACCAGATCGAGAAGGGCGCGACCAAGAGCACCATGAAGCGAGGCACGATGGACCTGGGCACCAAAACCCTCCCACTTCTGCCCCGCGATACGGGCGACCGCAACCGCACCTCACCCTTTGCCTTCACCGGCAACAAGTTCGAATTCCGCGCTGTCGGCTCCTCTCAGGCCGTCGCATGGCCCATCACCGTCCTCAACACCATCGCCGCGGATTCGCTGGATTACCTCGCCACACAACTTGAGAAGTCCCTGGGTAACAACCCCAGCGAAGCCAAACTGCGCGACACCGTCCTCTCGCTCCTGCAGAAGACTGTCAAGCAGCACAAGCGCGTCATCTTCAACGGCGACGGATACGACAAGGCCTGGCACGAAGAAGCCGAGAAGAAGCGCGGCCTGCGCAACCTGCGTTCCTCCGTCGATGCCCTGCAGACCATCGCCGACAAGAAGAACATCGATGTCTTCCGCAAGTTCAAAGTGATGTCCAAGATCGAATTGGAAAGCCGCGAACACATCTATCTTGAGAAGTACATCAAGCAGGTGACCATCGAGGCGGAGACCGCGGTGCTCATGGCCCGCACCCAGATCCTCCCCGCCGCGATTCGCCAGCAGAAGGAATTGGCCGATGCCGTCGCCGCGACCGAGGCCGCCGATGTCGAGCCGGGCGATTTGCGTCAGCAGTTGGCCGACTTTGCAGAATTGGTTTCACGCTTCCGCGTCGCGATCGACACGCTGGAGCAGGCCGGTGAGACCGATGCCCATGAGCCACTGGCACACGCCAAGCACATCCATGGCAAAGTCATCCCCGCGATGTTGGAACTCCGCAAGCTCGCCGACACCCTCGAGACGCACATCTCCACCGATCTGTGGCCACTCCCCACCTATCGCGAGATGCTGACGATCAAGTAATTCTCTGATCACCGCTACAACACAAAGGCCCCGGTCATGCGACTGGGGCCTTTCTGTTTTGCTTTGCTTTCCTGATGCCTGATGGCGGGTGCCTGATGCCCTGTATTTGTATCTGCCTTCCCCTAGTGCCTAGTGCCTTGCACTTTCCTCAATCCAGCCAGTCCTTGGCCTTGAGCCGCTGCGGCACGTATTCCTCAGTCACATAGCTGATGTCCTTGGTGATCAGCGATTCCACTTCCATCTTGAAGCCATTGCTCAAGAGGCCCTGGATCTCCTTCTGCCATCCCCTGTTCTCTTCAAACCAGGGGTATGCCGCGATCTCCTTGGCACGCTTGATGTCATTGTCGTTCAACAGAATCTGCACATCATCTGAGAGCTTGCACTCTTTGTAATCCTTGCTGCGTACGCCGATGAACTTGGCATCGGGAATCGCCAACCGCTGTGATTCAAACGCCAGTGAAATCGAGCCCTGCTTGATCACGCTGAAGATGTAATGCCCCCAGGGGTCGCAATCCAGCAGGCAGTAGATCGGCAAACCAAGCTCAGTGTTCAAACGTTGCAGCAACCGCCGCACGCCGCGGCTGGGCTGGCCTCCACCCTCGGTCAGGATGCAGTTGTGCTTCTGCCAGAATTTGTCCTCGTTGAACCGCCCCCACACCGTGTCCTTCTCGACATGCAGCACGAACTTTGCATCGCACTTCTTGAACTGCATCACATCCGGCTCGACGATGCTGGGGATTGAATACCCACCGCTCCCCATCTTGCGGCAATCAATCTCATCGCCCGAATCGATGATCGTGATGTTGCCGATCATCGTTCCCTTTTTCTTGGCGAAGATGTGCAACTCTTCGCGCAAGGCCCCCATCGACACTTCTAAATCTTCAAGGATCCCGTCGGATTCATCCTGATCCGAAAACGTCTTCTCTTTGGTCCCCGCCACCGTGTGCAGGCCCTTATAGAACATACCACGCAAGCTCAGCGTCTTTTCCACTGCGATCAGATCTTTGATCGACGACGCATGCAGGCATGTCTGCATGAACTGCTTGGCTTGGTTCAGGTTAAAGAGTTCACGCTCCGATGTTCCATCACCCATCTGCAGGATGCCGCGCTTCTTATTCCAGATGGTGTTGCTCTTGGTCCGCATGGGGATGGCAAACTTGGGCTCGCGCATCGCCAGCGCGGTCTTGCTCACACCATCCGCGAGATCCACGATGCTTCCGAGCGTTTTCTTGTCACGCTCTTTCACGCTCTTGGAGATGGTCGATTTGCTGGTTTCTGCTGGTTTCTTTGCCATCGCGCTCTCGCTCTTGATCTGTACTTCACTTCAACACTTCGCCAACACTTCCTCAAAACAACTTCGCATCATCCACCGGCACCGCCTTGCCGTTCACCAGCCGCATCCGCGGTTTGGGTGCTGGTGCCGCAGGCGCACTGGCACTCACCTTTTCTCTGGCAGGTTCCTTGGCCAACTTCTCGGTCGGCTTTTCAGTCGGCTTCTTGGCACTCTTTTCAGGCCCTTTCGTAGACGCCGTCGATCTGCCGGATTTGCTTTCCTTGCCGCTCCCTCGCTTCACCGGCTTCACATCCATCAATCCCGGCTCATCGTCGCGAGAGCCCAGCACTTTCAGCATCGCCGCTTCGGCCTTGGTCTGCGCCACCGGAGGTGTGTCCCCCCCACCACCTGGAATCGCACCTTCGACGATCAGCACGCCATCTTCCAAGGGCTCATCGTCCTTGATCGCCTTGCCATCTTCATCCAACTCAAGATCCGCGATCGCCGTCCGCTTCCTCGCCTGCGTCAACAGCGCATCGTACAACTTCTTGTCATCAACCCCGTTGATCGCCGACACCGCCTTGGTGATCTCGCCGATGTACCGCTCGAAAATATCCCGCCGCTCACTCTCGCGTTGCATCTTCTGGCGTTTGCGCAGATACGTTCCCAGCTTGCGCCCGCACTCCATCAGCGCGAGTTTCATCTCCTTACGAATCTCATCGTAATCCGCGATCGCCTCTTTACTCTCACTCGTAAACGGCACCCACACGCTCGCCATGTGGATCATGATCACCAGCGGCCCCACCGGCAAGCTCCCCCGCGGCTGCTGCAGGTTGTAGTTTCTCCACGTCGTCTCCGCTACCGCCTTGAAGCTCGAACACGCCGACTGCTGAAAGAGCAAGGGCACGCGATTCGCAAATCGGATCACCCGCGACGAGTCATCCGCCGGCAACTCCCCACCAAACGCGATCGCCGCCTCGATCTGGAATGGCCGGCCCCGATACACCTCCGCCTCTCGACTCGACGCGGCATAGAACTCCGCCCGCACGCCCTTCAACAGTCCCGCCAGCAACTGCCGCACACCAATCGGTGCCAGGCAATCCGTCGGCGGCGGAGGCAATTTGCTCTCCTGAAACTCCTTGAACAGTTTCTCCGCCTGGGGCGACTCGATATCACTCACCTTCGTCCGACTCGTCGCCCCGATCTTCTCACAAAACGTGCTCGCAGATTGTGCCGACACGCGACAGAATTTCTCCTGCAAAAACTTGTACAGCGTCCCGCCCTTCTCCGACGCCTCGTAATCCTTCAGCATCTGCAAGAGCGTGCCCAGTTCGATCCCCTTGGGATGCGGCTGAATTTCCTTGGTCTCCGGCGGCAGTTCCGTCACGCCGCGCGGATAGACCAGCACGCCCCCCACCTCCGTCGTCACCGTCGGACCGGTCGGAGCGGGCTGCGTCAGCGAAGCATCAGGCAATGTCCTCGGATCCGCCTTGGGATCCTCATCCACTTCACCTTTCGTGCGCTTTGCCGCCTTCAACAGTGGAACATCGTCTTCTTCCACCGCGCTCTCGCGGCTCGGCGGCACCAGCGTGATCTTCGCGTGCGGGTTGGCGATCGCCGTGAGCTCCAAAAACTCATCGACACTCCCTCGCCCCTTCTGATACCGCCCTTCAAGCTCAATCGAAACGCTCGTCCCTGTCGGATAATCACGCTGCGAAAGAAACAATCCTTGCCCGGACAACTCGCGCGTTCCCGGCGTCACATCCCGCAAACGTTTAAGCGGAAAGTCATCCGTCTCTTCATCCAATGTCACTTCCGCGCGATTGGTCTTGGTGTTCATCGCCAGTTCGATGTGGTGCGCTGGCAACGTCGATTTCGGCCGCGTCTGGATCATCATCGGCTTGCCCGTGGTGATCAGGCCGTACATGCCCGCCGCGGAAATGCCGATTCCCTGCTGCCCGCGGCTCATCTTCAAACGATGAAACTTTGAACCAAACAGCAATCGCCCGAAAACATTCTCCACCTGCTTGCGCACGATCCCCGGCCCGTTGTCCACCACCGTGATGCGATATCGCGAGCTCTTGGCACTCGCGGGTCGATCCGGCTGCAAGTCCTCGATCACCACCGTGATATCCGGCAGAATTCCCGCCTCTTCGCAGGCGTCCAGCGAATTGTCAACCGCTTCCTTCACAGTGGTCAGCACCGCCTTGCGAGGGTTGTCGAACCCCAGCAGGTGCCGGTTCTTGGCAAAAAACTCCGCGACCGAAATATCGCGCTGCTTGGCCGCCATCGTCTCGGCGGTCGCCCGTGGGGTGTCTTTGGCCATGACTTTCGATCTCTTCCCTGATTCAGCACTTGGTTCAAGTAGCGTACTGGATGCGCTCATCGATCCCGCCCTCCTTGGCCGGAATTCATCGACGATTCAGGGCAATATAGGCCAATTCAACCTGATTCAGGTTGTCGGTAGGCCGCACTGCCCGACGCTTATTCTCTTACCGCCCCTGCCCCGGCCCGCCCCCATCACCGGCGATCGTCTGCCGCATGTTCGTGTCGGCCTGCATGTTCTTCATGCGAAAGAAATCCATCACGCCCATGTTGCCGCCGCGCATTGCATCTGCGGTCGCCTTGGGCACTTCCGCCTCCGCCAGCACCAGCAAAGCCCGATTCTTCTGCTCTTCGGCCTTGAATTCCTGCTCTTGAGCAACGGCCAGCGCACGCCGCGCTTCCGCCGCCGCCTGAGCCCGCTTCTTGTCCGCCTCGGCCTGATCGGCCTGCAACTTGGCACCGATGTTGTCACCCACATCCACATCCGCGATATCGATCGACAAAATCTCAAACGCCGTGCCGCTGTCCAAACCCTTCGCCAGCACCGTCTTGGAGATGTTGTCCGGGTTCGCCAGCACTTCCTTGTGGCTCTTGGCGCTGCCGATCGTCGTCACGATGCCTTCGCCGACGCGTGCGATGATCGTCTCTTCCGTCGCACCACCCACCAGTCCGGCGATCTTGGTCTTCACCGTCACACGCGCCTTGGCCCGCAGCTGAATGCCGTCCTGACTCACCGCGTCAATCGTGGGCCGCGGCCCCGCCGGATTCGGGCAATCAATCACCTTGGGGTTCACGCTCGTCTGCACCGCTTCCAAAATGTCGCGGCCTGCCAGATCAATCGCCGTCGCCACGTTCCATGGCAATTCAATCTTCGCTGCACGCGCAGCAATCAGTGCCGATACCACATTGGTCACGCGACCACCTGCCAGAAAGTGATTCTCCAACTGATTGGTGCTGATATCCAAACCCGCCTTCACCGCACGAATGCGTGAGAACACGATGATGTAGGGATCTACCTTGCGTAAGCGCATGAAGATGATGTTGGGCAGGGAAACCGAAGCACCCGACACTAGCGCCTGCAACCACAGATTGATGAAGCGAATCACCGCGAAAAACAGCACCAGAAAAATGACACCGGCGATGATCCCGATTGCAATCCAGACGCCCGTCGGAATATTCGGCATGGTTCTTCCTTTTGGCCTGCATGCGCACCTACCGCAAAGCCGCGGCAGACTCAACCTGCACTGCACTCAGTATAACCTACCGGGCACCCACTCCGATCCTTCCGACACGCCCTTCCCAAACACCGCGCCCATCCGCCCTCACCCCGGATACACCGCGCTGGTCTTCTCCGTCTCCCACACCTGCACACTCACCACCTCGGCGTTCCCGTCCCGCTGCCGCACCGCAGGTTCGACCGCCTCAAAAAACACCCGGGCAATGTGCTCCACCGAGGGATTCACCCCGCCCCGGCTCTGGTCAAACTCTGCACAATCGACGTTCAGATTCTTGTGGTCAAAGCGCTTGATGATGGATTCCTCTACCGCTTCCTCCAGACCCGCCAACCGCATCGCCCCCATCACAAACCCAACTCGCACCGAGACTTGCACTCGATAGTTGTGGCCATGAAAATTCGGGTTGTTGCACTTACCAAAGACCCGCGCGTTCTCCCCATCACTCAGCCCGCGCGCGTGCAGCCGGTGCGCTGCCGCCAGATCAAACTGCTGCCGAATCACTACATGATCCTTCACACTCATACTCATACTCACCTCATACGTCGGCGTCAGGTGCAGCACAAACTCCTGTAACCCACCCACCTCTTTCCCAACCAACTCACCCATCCGCAGCACATTCGCACATGGGCACGATGCCGGCTCACGCTCACACACCTGGTGCAGATACCCCACCACCACCTGCCGCACCGCACGATCAATCTCCCGGATATCTGTCAGATACCCCGTCGTCGCATCCGGCTCCCCCGCCGTCGTCACCGTCGCCTCATAATGCCTGCCAAACCCCTCCATCCGCGGCACACCTCCATACCCATTACCACCACCCCCACCGCCACTACTGCTGTGGGGGTTGATCGCAAACCGCACTCGCCGACTCAACTTGACCATACCTCTCCTGCCATCACGTCTTGAATCCGCCGCCGCCCCACCCAGCGAATCCACAGTTGACCCGCTGCCATCCTCCTAAAGTACTCCGCTCGCGTCAATCACGTTCGAAAGGATTTCCCATGCCCTGCTGCCTCATCAACGGTTCCTGCACCTCCGGAAAGATCATCGGAGGCATCCTCCTTGCCACGGGCATCGTCGCCGCCATTGGCCTGACCCGCGCCACTGCAGAACCCGAAAAGTCCGCTCCCGCTGCCACGGCACCCGCAGCCGAACCTAAGCCTGAAACCAAAGCTGCCAAAAGCATGCACGACTTCACCGTCAAGAACATCGACGGCAAAGACGTGAACCTCTCTGACTACAAAGGCAAAGTCTGCCTCGTCGTCAACGTCGCGAGCAAGTGCGGCTACACCAAGCAGTACGATGGCCTCGAAGCCCTCTACAAATCCAAGAAAGACGCGGGCTTCGCCATCCTCGGCTTCCCCTGCAACGACTTTGGCAATCAGGAACCCGGCACCGAGGCCGACATCAAAGAGTTCTGCTCTAGCAAGTTCAACGTGACCTTCCCGATGTTCTCCAAGGTCGCCGTCAAGGGTGAAACCACCGCGCCCTTGTATAAGTGGATTGTCGCTCAGGATGCCTCCGGCAAAACACCCCCCAAGTGGAACTTCACCAAGTTCCTCGTCGATCAGAACGGCCAGGTCATCGCCCGCTTTGACAGCAACGTGGCCCCCGATGATGCCAAGCTCACCAGCAAGATCGACGAACTTCTCGCCAAGAACGCTTCCGCCGAAGCCGCCCCCAAGAAGTGATCTTCTCCGCATGATGGCCGCGTCTTCCCTGCGCTAACCTTGTGTATGGAAGCACTGGCAGGGATGCTCAATTCCATCTCCAATCTCGCCCTCGTTGTCGCAGGGTTCACGTTCATCATTTTCATCCATGAGCTCGGCCACTTTGTCGCCGCGCGCTGGGCCGGAATCCGTGTCCTCGCCTTTGCCATCGGCTTCGGCCCCGCCATCTGCTCCTATCGCAAAGGCATCGGCTTTCGTCGCGGCTCATCCGAATCCGCCTACTTCGCCCTCGATGCCGCACGCCGCCGCGATGTCAGCCCCACCGAATACCGGCTGAACTGGATCCCCTTCGGCGGCTACGTCAAAATGCTCGGCCAGGAAGATGCCAACCCCGAAGCCGTCAGCGATGAGCCCGATTCATTCCAGAATTGCCACCCCGCCAAACGCCTCGTTGTCATCTCCGCCGGCGTGGTGATGAACGTCATTCTCAGCGCCATCCTCTTTGTCGTTGTCTTTTCCATCGGCATGTCCGGACTTCCCGCACGAGCGGGAGCGGTCGCCCCCGGCTCCCCAGCCAGCAAAGTTCTTCCCGTCAACGCCGACACCCTCGGCATCACCACACCAGGCATCCAACCCGGTGATCAATTCCTCGAGATCGATGGCCGCGTCCCCAACTCCTTTGCTGACCTCCTCCCCGCCGTCGCGCTCGCTCGCAAAGACTCCGCCGTGTCTTTCAAAGTCCGCCGCGCTGGCGTCGATCAAACCCTGCACTTCCTCATCCCCCCCGAACGCTCAGAAATCACCGGGCTCTTTGAGATCGGTATCGAGCCCGCCCGAGCCACCCACCTCATCCGCTCAAACAACCATCCCGAGCGCGCCGAAATCAAGAAAGCCCTCGCCAAAATCGGCCTCGATTCCATTCCACCTGGTTCCATCCTCATTTCGATCACCAAAGACGGCACCACCACGCCCGTCAAGTCTGTGGAAGACCTCCGCTCCGCCGCGCGAACCAGCGGCGGTCAGCCCCTTGTGCTCGGCTTCGTAGATCCAACCATCAACTCCGACGAGGAAATTGTCCATTCAGCCACCATCACCCCCACACCCCAATCTCAACAAGATCTCGTCAAACTCGCTTCCGGAAAACCCGCCGTCATCGACCACATCGCCGGCCTCGTCGGCCTGATGCGCGTTGCCAATGTCAACCCGCAAGGCGAAAAAGCTGGCCTCCTTCCCGGCGACATCTTCCTCCGCATCGGTGGCGTCGAATACCCCGGCCTCGCCGACGGCATGAGCGAGGTCCGCGCGAATCGTGGCAAGACCATTCCCGTCGTGGTCGAACGCCGCGAGGGAACCCGCATCACCGAAGTGACCCTCAAGTGCCCCGTCGATAAAGATGGCCGCATCGGCTTCGGTCCTTCCGACACCTCTTCACTTCGCGCCACCCTCGCCTCCCCGCTCGGTACCCTCCGCACCATTCGCGATGGCGCTAGCGAACGCTCCTCTCCCGCCGCGACTCTCTCCAACCTCGCGGGCAGCGAAATCACCGGCGTGAACGGCACCGCAGTCACGACCCTGCAACAAGCCACCGCGCTCATCACCGCCGCCGCCAAATCCTCAAACACCGATTCCGTCACCATCCAGATCGGCCTTCGCGCTCCCGTCCTCCCCGGCCAACCTGATTCCCAGCGCGACGCGTCCATCGTCCCACTCACCATCTCCGGCGAGGATCTCGCCGCCATCCGCCAACTCGCGCACGAGACCAGCGCGATCGGTGCCTTTGCAATCGATGAGATCCTCATCAAGGCCGATTCTCCCACTGCCGCTATCTCCAAGGGCCTCGATGAAACCCGCCGCTGGCTCCTGGGTGTCTACATCACCTTCGCCCGTCTTGTCGAACGCACCGTCCCAGCCGATCAACTCCGCGGCCCCATCGGCATCGCCGCCCTCGGCACATCCGTCGCCGATCGCGGCATCATCTACCTCCTCTTCTTCATGGCCATGATCTCCGTCAATCTCGCCGTCATCAATTTCCTCCCCCTCCCCATCGTCGATGGCGGCCAGTTCCTCTTCATCCTCTATGAGTGGATTCGTGGCAAGGCGGCGCCGATGGCCTTCCAATCCGCCGCCACGCTCGTGGGTCTCGTCCTCATCGGCAGCATGTTCCTCTTTGTCACCTTCAACGACATCACCGCCCTCTTCAAACCGTGAGTTCGCCCCACATCATGCTGGATGTGCTCCTCCGACTCACCCTCTTCCTCTCTGCCGGATTCCTCCTCTGGCTCATCTTCATCACATGGATGACGATTCGCTGGCTCACCCACCCTCCCCGTCGCACCGTCGCGTGGTCTATCTCGCGCTCACGTCCCTCCACTCCTGCTGAACTCACTCCGCCTCTTCCCTTCGAAGAGTTCTTCATCACCTCGAAAGCCCACAGCATCCGCTGCTGGCACATCACAGGCGGCACACCCTCCGCATCCACACTTGTACTCACCCACGGCTGGGGCGATTCGTGCCTCACCATGCTCGAACGCATCGAACACCTCGCTCCACACTTCGCCTCCATACTCGTGTGGGATCTTCCGGGCCACGGTGATTCGACGGGCACCTGTACCCTCGGCACCCGCGAGCACACACTCCTTGACAATCTCATCGATTCACTCGATATCGATTCACTCAGTCATGATCCCGCACGCACGGTCGTTCTCTACGGCTACTCCCTCGGTGCGGGGATCACACTCCAAGCCGCTGATTCCTGGCCATCCACGCTCCCTCCCCTTCGCGGCATCATCCTCGAAGCCCCGTACCGCTTCCCCATCACACCCGCCGCCAAAGTCATGCACTCCATCGCCGCGCCCTGGCGGCTCAACCTCCGTCTCGCCCTCATGTGCATCGGCATCGATCTCGGTTACGGTCCCTCCTTCGCCCGCTCACCTCGTTTCGACCGCGCTGCGCTCGCTGCCAAACTCGCCACACAACCCACTCCACGCACGCTCATCCTTCACGGCTCTCTCGACACCATCTGCCCGCTTCAGGACAGCCGCGATATCGCCGCGGCCCTCGCTGTCTCCACACTCGCCATCATCGAAAACGCCACCCACACCGACCTCTGGTCACGCCCGGAAACCCGCCGTCAAGCCGTCGATGCGATTCATACACTACTGCATGACCGTTCGCCCACATAGTCCCACCCCAAGCCCCACGGTCGACGCCGTCATGGCCGCCGAACGCGCGGCAAGCTTCACCAATCGCTCCATCAAAAACACCGCCAAACTCGAAGGGTACAAACTCGCCCTCTCCATGCTCGATCTCACCACCCTCGAAGGCAAGGACTCCTCCGAAAAAGCCCGCTCCCTCGCCCGCAAAGCCCTCTGCCCTGATCCCACCAATCCCTCCCTCCCCACCGTCGCTGCGGTCTGTGTCTATCCCGCGATGGTCAGCGCGGTGAAAGCTGAACTCGCTCGCGCCTCCTCCACCCACAAGATCAAGATCGCCTCCGTCGCCACCGGCTTCCCGTCCGGCCAATTCCCCCTCGATGTCAAACTCGCCGATGTCCGCGATGCCATCGAAGCCGGGGCCGACGAGATAGACATGGTCATCAATCGCGGAAGCTTTCTCTCTGGCGACCATGCCTCCGTCGCTGACGAAATCCGCGCCGTCAAAGAAGTCTGCGTTTCCGCCTCTCATCCCGTCGCACTCAAGGTCATCCTCGAAACCGGCGAACTCGAGACCCTCGACAACGTCCGCATCGCCAGCGATCTCTCCATCCGCGCCATGGCCGAAGTGGACGACCAAGACCACGCCGCGACGCGCCGCCGCCATGCCGCCGGGTACTTTGATTTCATCAAGACCAGCACCGGCAAGGTCACTCCTGCCGCGACGATGCCCGTCACCCTCGTGATGCTCGAGGCCATCCGCGACTGGTACCTCGACACTGGCCGCTTTGTCGGCATGAAGCCCGCCGGCGGCATCCGCACCGCCAAGCAATCTCTTCACTACCTCGTCATGGTGAACGAAACACTCGGCCACTTGACCGGCGACGGCGCCTGCCCATGGCTCACCCCCGAACTCTTCCGCTTCGGCGCCTCCACCCTCACCAACGACATTCTCCGCCAGATCCGCTGGCTCCAAACCGGCAAATACCAATCCGCTCACGATTTCAGCGAGGCCTGAACCGCATCTCAGGACCACACCATGACCGACACTCAACTCGCCCACACAAATGGTTCAACGACTCTCGACCGCAATGGATCGACAGCCGACCATATTGCCCCACCCGGCGTGCGATGGAATTACGCCGCTGCGCCCGAAACCGTCAAAGTCACCATCGAGCCACGCTACGGCCATTACATCAACGGCGATTGGACCAAGCCCAACTCCACCTTCACCACTGAGAACCCCGCCACCCAGAAACCTCTCTCCGAAATCTCCAACGCCTCCGCCGCGCAAGTCGACACCGCCGTCAAAGCCGCTCGCGCTGCCCTCGGCCCGTGGTCCAAGCTCCCCGCCAAGGAACGCGCCAAATACATCTTCCGCATCGCCCGCCGCATTCAGGAACGTTCGCGCGAGCTCGCCATCCTCGAAACCATGGATAGCGGCAAGCCCATCAAGGAATCCCGCGATGTTGATATCCCCCTCGTCGCGCAACACTTCTTCTATCACGCCGGCTGGGCAGACAAACTTGCGTACGCCTTCCCGGGCGCGACACCGTCCCCCATCGGTGTCTGCGGCCAGATCATCCCCTGGAACTTTCCCCTGCTGATGGCCGCGTGGAAACTGGCCCCCGCGCTCGCCTGCGGCAACACCTGCGTTCTCAAGCCCGCCGAAACCACGCCCCTTACCGCCCTGCGCCTCGCCGAAATTTGCCACGAAGTCGGCCTTCCCAAGGGCGTCGTGAACATCATTACCGGCGATGGCCGCACCGGCGCTGCCATGGCGTCTCACCCCGGCTTTGACAAACTCGCTTTCACCGGCTCCACCGAAGTCGGCAAGAAGATCGCCCTCGCCGCCGCATCTCGCGGCACCAAACTCACCCTCGAACTCGGTGGCAAATCTCCTCACATCATCTTCGATGATGCCAGCATCGATCAGGCCGTCGAAGGAATCATCCAAGGCATCTACTTCAACCAGGGCGAGGTCTGTTGCGCCGGCTCGCGGCTCTTTGTTCAGGAGAACATCCTCGATCAGGTGGTCGCCAAACTCAAGATTCGCCTCGCCTCCCTCCGCGTCGGTGATCCGATGGATAAGAACACCGATGTCGGCGCGGTGAACAGCAAAGCCCAGCTCGATCAGATCAATCGCTACATCGCGCTTGGCCAATCCGAAGGCGCACAGATTCACGACGTGAACCCCTCGACGCTTCCCTCCAGCGGCTACTGGTGCCGCCCTTGTTTCTTCACCGGCGTGCAGCCCAGCCACACCATCGCCCGCGAAGAGATTTTCGGCCCGGTGCTCAGCATTCTTTCTTTCCGCACGCCTGAGGAAGCGATCAGCCGCGCCAACAACACGCCTTACGGACTTGCGGCGGGTATCTGGACGGATAAGGGCTCCAAGATCTTCGAGATCGCCAGGAAGCTCAAAGCCGGCGTCGTGTGGTGCAACACCTACAACAAGTTTGATCCCTCCAGCCCCTTTGGCGGTTTCAAGGAAAGCGGCTTCGGACGCGAAGGTGGCGTGCAAGGCCTGCGTGCGTACGTCAATCTTCACTGACCCAATCACGATCCGATACGAGACACAACCATGCCAACCAACACCACCACCGACCGCCTCGACATCCTGAAGACCTACAAACTCTTCATCGATGGCAAGTTCCCGCGTTCCGAATCTGGCCGCACCACCACCATCCTCAACTCCAAAGGCCAGCCCCTTGCGTACACCAGCCGCGCCAGCCGCAAGGATTTGCGCGAGGCCGTCGAATCCGCCCGCCGCGCCCAAGCCACCTGGGCCTCCTCCACTGCCTACCTGCGTGCCCAGATCATCTATCGCATCGCCGAAATGCTCGAAGGCCGCCGCGCGGAACTGATCGAGTCCATCCACTCTGTCGCTGCACCAATCGCCAAGTCCGCCAAGAAATCCAAATCGTCTGGCAAATCTCTCACCCCCGCCGCGGAAGTCGCGTTTTCCATTGATCGTCTCGTGCATTACGCCGGTTGGGCCGACAAATTCTCACAGGTCCTTGGCTGCAACAACCCTGTCGCCGGCCCTCACTACAACTTCACCGTCCCCGAACCCACCGGCGTGGTTGCGGTGATTGCTCCCGATCAGCCGCCACTGTTGGGATTGGTTTCGCTGCTTGCGCCGGTGATCTGCTCCGGCAACGCCACGGTGCTGATCTCCAGCCAGACCAATCCACTGCCTGCTGTGCTGCTTGGCGAGATTCTCGCAACAAGCGATGTTCCTGCGGGAGTGGTGAACATCCTCACGGGTGACCATGCTGAGTTGATTCCATTCATCGCAGGCCATCGCGATATCGATGCCGTGCATGGTGCGGCATCTGGTGATTCTGCAACCACGCTGCGCGCGGGCAGCGCTGAGAACATCAAGCGTGTTGTGATTCGCGATTCCATCGAGTACACCTCTTCTGAGTGCGAATCTGCTTGGTGGATCGAGCCGTTTGTGGAAATGAAGACCATCTGGCATCCGGCATCGGCATGATTCATAGCGGCTTGCGCAGGGAGAACTCCTCACGCGGATTTGGGGCGTACCCAATCGCACTGGCTTGAAGACACGCGAGTGGCACGGGACGCGCGTTCGGAGTGCGCTCGACTCTGCAGTGGATGACGCTGATTATGAACCTTGTTTCTTCGCCACCACCACGCGTTCGCGGTTGAATCTGCCCAACTCAAACGCCTTGATAAAAATGTGCACGCATGCGCAAAGTGACACCGCGCACACGATCGCAACCAAAGTGCCCACAATCGCCTTCACGGCTGTGGGCGAGCCATCCAAGGGGCCCCACAAACTCATTCCCTGACCTGCTGGCGGGGTTTCTACAGAAGATGGTGGCACCGGACCATCGAGATTTGGCGGATAGGCCGCTTGCGCAGCAGGGAGCCGCGCAGCCATGATCCGATTCACCACCGAGTACACCATCATGGCGATCAATGGCGACGCCACCGCCACACCTTTCCAGAACACGGGCCACGAGCGCGGGTGTCGATTGAGCACCGTCACCCCGCCGATCGCAGCGATCACCATGCCCATCGCCACGCGCGCCAGCATCATCTTCTTCAATCCCACACCTAGCAGCTCATTCTGCGCTGACAACGCACCCAGAAAGCTCGCGACGCACACTGTTCCACCGATGCACGCCAGCGCCATCCCAACGTGCTCTTCGCGCTTCTTCCACCCCAGCCACACCAAGAGCGCACCACACACGACGATGATGATTTCAAATCCCCCCAGGATGAAAACCGGCCGCGCCCCCTCGCTGAACTTGCCAGCAAAGAACGCAGCCACTGCGCCAATGGATCCCCACAGCGCAAGCGCGACCCCCAGAACAGCCAACACTGCGCCCGCGCGACCACTCAATACCTTGGGTTCAATCAACATGACGCTCCATTATCGGTCGAATCCCCCAATCATCTCAGCGGCATCCCACACCCCCTGATTTCAGGGAATGGCCCCACCCGCCGCCACTGCTACAGCTTCAACGGCTCCAGTGTTCGCGCGGCCACCCCCTGCCGGTGCAGCCTCCCCGTTCCCTTGGCCGATATCTAGGGAAATGTCAGGTTCATCCTCAAACCCGCCTCCTGCTGCTGTGGCTGCGCCGGCGCTGACCGTCGCCGACGCCCGGCGTATGTATGCGCGGGTGCTGGGGTCGTGGGTGATGGACCTGACGCACCTTCGCGCCACTGGCTTGGATCGCCCTTCTTACCGCCGCACCAATGGCGATCTTCCCGCTCCTGCATGGCAGACACCTTACCCCCTCTCCCAGACTCGCTCGCGCACCGCTGCCTGATCACCACATGAGGTATCTATGAGTGGAATTTCTACCGGAGTCGGCGCATTCAGCGGCATCAATTCCGCCCAGCTGATCGAGCAGCTCATTTCGATCGAATCGCGTCCCAAGACGCTGATTCAGCGTCGCGTCGTGCAGATTCAGTCTCAACAGAGCGTCTACCTCGATCTGATCAACCGCCTTGGCTCGCTGAAGTCCACCGTCACCGCCTTCAAAGACAACAACTCCTTCACTCGGCTCACCACCAACAGCAGCGATTCCACGGTGCTGACTGCTTCTGCCGACAGCACTGCGGCTCCGGGCTCGTATCAATTCATCGTCGATCGCCTGGTCAGCAGCCAGCAGATGCTCAGTCGCGGTTTTGCCGGACGCGACACGGGTGCCGTCGGATTGACTTCCGTCACTTTTGAATCCTCGCGCGGCCGGCTTGATCGCGATGTTTCGCTGTCGGACCTGAACGGTGGCGATGGTGTTCGTCGTGGTAAGATCGTGATTACCGACTCTGCAAATCGCGCTGCCACCATCGACCTCTCCAAGGCCGCCACCGTCAATGATGTGCTGCAGGCGATCAACGGCAACGGCACCGCTGCGGTGACGGCTTCGGTGCGAGATGGCAAGTTCGTGATCACCGACAACGCCAGTGGTACGGTGCGTGTGGAGAATGGCACAAACTCCACAACGGCAACCTCGCTGGGCATCGCCGGAACGGCAAGCGGCTCTCTCGTGGGCTCCTCCGTCTACTCGCTTTCGAATGCGACCGCGCTATCTGCCCTGAATGACGGCAACGGCGTCGACACCAAGACCGCCAGCGGCACCAACGCATGGAACTTTGCCATCAACATTAATCGTGGCTCCGGCAACACCGAAGTCCGCGTCAACCTTTCGGACATCTACAGCGATTCAACCACCATCTCGGAAGGTGCCGTCACCACCCTCGGCGGAGCCCTGACTCGCATCAATGCCAAGCTCAGCGAAGCTGGCTTTGCTGATGTGCGTGCCGAAGTCACATCCGATGGTCAGCGCATCCAGATCATCGATACAGGTTCCGGTGCAGGGACCAGCACCATCTCGGTCGCTGAAAACGGCACTGGCACCACCGCTCGCGATCTGGGCCTGTCGGGCAGTGTGACCAACGGCACACTTTCTGGGCGCAAGATTCTCGCCGGTATGAACTCGACGCTGCTCAGCTCGCTGAACGGCGGCGCGGGCATCGCCGGAGACGGGGTGCTCAACTTCACCTCGCGCGATGGCAACGCTTTCAGCGTCACGATTGACAAAAACGCATCGCTTGACGAGATCACACGCCAGATCGAAACCGCCTCAGGCACGGGCAGCAATGGTCGCGCTCGACTCAGCGTTTCGCTCAACTCCAAAGGCACCGGCCTCCTCATCACCGACAACACCGGTGCGACAACCTCAAACCTGATCATTACCGGCACCAACGGCAGCGACACAGCCGCGTCGCTGGGCATCTCCACGGGCACCACTGGTGTCGCATCCGCCACGATAAACGGCACGAACCTGCAGAAGCAGTACATTTCGCGCAGCACTCTGCTTTCTGAAATCAACAACGGCAAGGGAGTGGGGACCGGAACATTTCGCATCACGGACGGCACCGGGGCGTCTGCGACCGTCACGGTCGGCGATTCGATTCGCAACCTGGGCGATCTCATCGATCTGATCAACAGTCGCGGCATCGCCGTGACAGCCAAGCTCAACGCCAATGGCGATGGCATACAGATCATCGAGCGCTCGGGCACCACCGGCACGAACAAGATCAAGATTGCCGATGAGTCGGGGAGCGTGGCACGCGGGCTGAACATCTCGGGGGAAGCCGCCGCCGTCGGTGCGGGCAACACGCTGAACGGCTCATATGAAAAGACGGTGACATTTGCCGCCACCGACACGCTGAAGCAAGTTTCAGAGAAGATCAACGCGGCCAAGGTCGGTGTCACCGCGTCGATCATCCGCGATGGCAATGGCTCCACCCCCTACAAGCTGAACCTGGGTGCGGAAGGCACCGGCACTGCAGGTCGATTCATCGTCGACAGCGGCTCATTTGATCTTGGCCTTTCCACTACCGACGCTGGCAACGATGCCCGCGTGTTCTTCGGCTCGAGCGATGCAGCCCAGGCCGTGCTCATCACCAATTCCTCCAACACCCTCTCTGGTGTGATCACCGGCGTCACTATCGATCTGAAGAACACCAGCACAGCACCCGTGGCACTGACGGTTTCCCGCGACAGTGGTGGCATTGAGTCAGATGTTGATAGCTTCATCGAGGCCTTCAACGACTTCATCGAACGCGTCGATTCACTCAGCAAGTACGACGTCGAGACCAAGCGTTCCGGGGCGTTGCTTGGCGATGCCACGAGCCAGACCCTGCGCCAGTCCCTGTTTGCGGCGACGCGTCAGACCGCCATAGGCAATACCAGCCGGTACAACTCGCTGGTCAAGGTCGGCATCACGGTCGGCAGTGAAGGCGACCTCAAAGTCGATAAGGCCAAGCTCCGCGCTGCGCTGGCTGACGATCCTGCCGCCGTGGAAAAGCTCTTCACGGCCAAGACCCTGAAGCCCAAGAGCACCGATCCCAACGCTCGTGACAGGGGCGACGAATACACCGAACTTGGCGCGATGGGCATCATCCAGCGCGCCATCGAACGCTACACCGACTCTGTCGAGGGCACGCTTACCCTTCGTCGCAAATCCATGGAAACTCAGGTCACTCAGCTCAACAGGCAGATTGACGCCTGGGACGTGCGTCTGGCCACCAAGCGTTCCAACCTCGAAGCCCAGTTCCGGGCGATGGAGTCAGCCATCGGGCAGTTGCAGACCCAGCAATCCTCACTCTCTTCGATTCAGTCCATCGGCTGATCAAGACCCGCTCCGCTTTCGTCGATACTTCTGCACGCATGAGCCAGTCACAGCCACACCCTTCACACTCCACCTTCACCCCGCCGATCAACCTGGCGGCGGACACCCCCACTTCTCAACCCAAAGACCTCATCACCCCCTACCTGCGTGCCAAAATCATGTCCGCCCGCCCGGAAGAGCTCCGCATGCTCTTGTTGGATGGCGCGGTGCGATTTGCCCGTCAGGCCCAGGACGGATTGGCGACCAAGAACTTTGAGCAGAGCTACGTGGGGATCACCAAGTGCCGCGACATCGTGGTGGAACTCATGACCAGCATCAGGGAAGATCACAATCCTGATCTGGCCAAGAACATCAAGGCCCTGTACTCATTCATCTTCACCGAACTTACCGAGGCCAACCTGGCCCGCAGTGCTGAGCGCATGACAAAGATCGTCGAATTGCTGGAATATGAGCGCGAGACCTGGGCACTGCTGCTGGACAAGGTCGCCGCCGAACGGGCGAACGCGGCACCGCAGACCGATGCGACGGATGGCCCGTCGGGACGCATTTCACTTTCCGCCTGAGACCCACTGCTTCTCTTTATCCCTGATACTTTGCGGTAGCGAAGGTGTGCGCGATTTCCACGCACATCGCATCCAGCACGAAGAGTGGCTTCAGGTTGCTGTCGAGCTGAGATTCCGCAGCGCGAACTGCGTCGATCGCTTCCAGTGCGCCTGGCGTACCCGCACGCAGTGCTTTCCGCATTTCAAACGCAATCAATCGGATCATCCATGCGGCTGCAAGTCGATTCGCGGTCTCTTTGCTGGCGTTCAGATTCTCATCCACCCAATCCTCTGCCCACTTCTTGCATAAATCTTCCATCAGGGGAGCCGCGCCCACCGTGTGCTTGCCCGACTGCAACTTGATCAAATGTGGCAGCAGGGCCGTGCGCCACGAACCGATTTCGCCCCGAATCGCCTCCACCAGATCGCCCGGCGAACCATCTGAAAAGGCAAAGAGAAAATCCTTGCAATCTGCGGGAATTTCCAGCTTCTCGCGGCTTGCCCACTGCCGCAGGTCCTTCTCTGACAACTGGGCGAATGGCACGCGCTGGCAGCGGCTGCGAATGGTGGGCAAGAGCTCCGATTCATTGCTGGTCACGAGAATGATGACCATGCCGGGAGGCGGTTCTTCGAGCGTCTTAAGAATTGCGTTTTGTGCCGCATCCTTGGTGGATTTACTCGAAAGTAATTCTGCCTCGTCAATAACGAACACAGCAGAAGCCCTAGACGAAGTCGTCACATTTCCGGTTTTCTTCGCGGGCTCGATGAGGTATTTTCGGACCACGTCGATCGGAATACTGCTCAGCCGCAGTTTGCGAACCTCTGGATCGTCATGAAACCGCGCCAACTCCTTCACCACAATGTGAAGGTCCGGGTGCGTACCGGCCTTCAGCAATTGCTGGGTTCGGCTTTCCGGATCGGGTGCAATGACTCCATCCAATCCCGGCTCGCTCGTCGGGTCGAGCAGCACTGCCGCGAATGCCACCGCAGTAGTGAACTTTCCCACCCCTGATGGTCCATGAAAGATCCATGCGTGGTGCATGCGTGCAGACCGCATCGCATCGTGCAACAGCCCCACTGCCCACTGCTGGCCGACGATGCTCTCCAACGGCACCGGAATCGGGACCGGGATCGGCGCAGCAACGACCTCGTCCGTCATGTCGATCACACGTCCGGGACGCTTGCCCACCCCACCTGCGGTTGTCGTTGCTTTCTTTGCCACACCCAACGGTACCCGCCCTCCCCCCGAGCCGGATTCCTCCTCCCTTCCCGCATCATCACCCTCCATGTTGCATTTTCGCAACATCCCACTTCAGCCCCACTTCCCGCGTTCCGATGCACTATTCATGGATTCCACCCCAGCCCCGCGGCTTTCTCCCCGTCCCATTCCTTCTGCGGACCTCCCTGCCGCCATGGATACGACCACCGCAATGGGGGAGACGCTTAACCGCTTGCTGGACCAATCGATCCGGTCGGTGGTCCTTGCCCTGCGTCAGGTCGATGCCTCACGTGCGCAGACCGATGTGGCATTGCTTGATGACTCCACGCGTGCGCTGAGCCGCGCCACGGCGGATCTCTCCAATGTCTCAGAACTCGTCCACGCTGCCATGCAGGGCGTGAATATTCCGCTGGGCTCCAGTCTCTCGGCAGCGCGTCAGCACACCACGATCGCGGCCGTCGTCGCCCACGCCATCGACGTCGTGACTCCTGAAGCCAAACTCAACGACATTGACATCCGCTGTGATCTGTCGCCACAGGTTCAATCACTCCCTTCCGGGCCGTTATACGCGGTTGTGCTTGCCGGACTGCGCAATGCCATCTCGGCCATCTGCGATGTCGGTCGCGCCGGGCACATTGATATCCAGGCCCACCTGCGCACCGCCAAGGACGGCGTTGAGGTCATCGAATTCCACATCCGCGATGACGGTGTCGGTCCACCCCGCGGCATCGACCCTTTCAGTTGGGAGGTGGGCACGCCTGCCGCACGCGGTTTGCTGATCTGCAAGACGCTCATTGATGCGGCGCACGGCTCCATCAAGCTCGAACGCGTGGATGCCTCGAACCACAGCCGGCCGGGCGCACTGCTTCGCTTCAGCGTTCCCAAGCCCGCGGAATACACGGGCGACATCGGAACCAATGGTCGAACTGCTGCCTGAATCATGACCACCGCTGCTCACATTCTGATCGTTGATGATGATGCGATCATCGCCGACTCGCTCGCAGAGTTTCTGCGCCGCGAGGGGTATCTCGTCAGCATCGCTTCATCCGCGGATGCCGCGCTCAAGGCCTTGAGCCAGGCAGCATCACCTGCCAACGCTGCGACCCCGGCCCATCCAGTCCAACTTGTGATCAGCGATGTCTCACTTCCCGGCACCGATGGCATTGCGCTTTTGCGATCCATCCGCAAAGAGCACCCCGGCACCGCCGTCATCATGCTCACCGGCTACGGCACCATCGAGGGTGCGGTCGAAGCCCTGCGCATCGGGGCAGTTGATTACCTCACCAAGCCCGTGGTCGATCAGGAGCTTCGCACCGCGCTAGAGCGTGGTCTGCAGCAGCAGGCCCTGTTGGCTGAGAATGTGTCGCTGCGTCGCCAGGTCAACGATCGCTACAACCTTGGCAACATTGTGGGTTCTGACCCGCGGATGCGCAAGCTCTTTGACCTGGTCGAGGCCGTCGCCCCCACCAAGACCACAGTGCTGATGTCCGGCGAATCGGGCGTGGGTAAGTCGCTGATCGCGCATGCTATTCACCAGCGCAGCCCTCGCAAGGACAAGGCCTTTGTGGAGATCTCCTGCGGCAGCATTCCGGAAACTCTGCTGGAATCCGAACTCTTTGGCCATGTCAAAGGCGCGTTCACAGGTGCCTATGCCGACAAGGCCGGACGCTTTCTGGCGGCCAATGGCGGCACGATCTTCCTTGACGAAATCAACTCCGCCCCACCATCGATGCAGCTCAAGCTGTTGCGTGTGCTGCAGGAACGCAAGTTCGAGCCGGTGGGAAGCACACAGACCATCGAAGTCGACGTGCGCGTGGTGCTTGCCAGCAATCACCCACTGGAAGACCTCGTTGCCAAAGGAACCTTTCGTCAGGACTTGTATTACCGAATCAACGTCGTCAAGATTGAACTTCCACCCTTGCGGGAACGCCCCGCCGACATCCAGATTCTCGCCGACACGTTCCTGAAACGTCACGCCTCTGACCTTGGCAAGCAGATCATCGGCTTCACTCCTGAAGCCGTCGAGTCACTCCTGGCCTACACCTACCCCGGCAACGTCCGCGAGTTGCAGAACATCATCGAGCGAGCTGCCGTCCTCACGAAGGACCAGCGGATTCAGCGTCACGATCTGCCTCCGCAGGTGCTTGGTGAGGGGCCCTCACGCCTCAAGATCACTGCAGCCACCGCTTCGACGGAAGCCGATGCTCCTTGGGTGCCGATGACTCTCGAAGATGCTCTGCGCGACCCGGAACGGCGCATTCTGCTGCGTGCACTCAAGGCCAACAACTGGAATCGTCAGAAGACTGCCGACCAGCTCGCGATCAATCGCACGACGCTATACAAGAAAATGAAAGCCCTCGGCCTGCTTGATCCTTCCGAAGACGACACGCGTCTGGCGGGGTGATCACTTTCCGCCATCTCAAAAGGCGAACCCTCGGGCGGTGGTGGGACACCCGAGGGTTCAGGGAGGTGCAGCGGCAAGGTCTTTGAGGGAGGGGTCGGTGGTGGATCGACCCGCAAACCCTGCCGCGCACAAGTCAGGTTGTCTCACACCAATCAACAAGTCTCATCAACCGATCTGCAGAGGCGTGCGTCGCGATCCAACTTGCCGCACTCCGGGGGAGATTCCATCGAAGCGTCCGTGGCTCGTAGCGGCGTCCAGTGCCGTCGTGTGCCTTGTACCTTGCAGTACTCCTCGCTCCTAGCTTCCACTCCCGAGCTTTCCCAATCCAAGAAGACGGTCCTGAAATTCCATCCAGAACCTGCCCGGCCGGGGTCCGTCCGCTGGCCGACTCTTCCCGGAGCGCATCGAGCGTGAGCACCTTCCACACGCCCCTGCGATCGGTTGAATCAACTATCGAACGACCCTTACGAGCAACCCAAGCTATTTCCGCAGTTGAGACACTTGTGACACGTGCCGCTGCGGACGGTGATACTGCCACACACATCGCACGGAGGAGCGTCGCTCACGCTGTCCATGTATTCAGACAACGCGCTCGACTTTCCTTCGGCTTTCACCTCAGTGCGGTATTCCGCCGTCACCTTGCGTTCCGTAACCATCTTCACCACGGAAGCGGAGGTCTTGACCTCTGCCCCCAGACGAGTTCCGCCATTTGAACCCCCTTCGGGCAAGTCGCCGAGGTAGCCCTTGATGCGGTCGGCGGGAGTCTCAGCCCACTTGGCGGCCTCCGACTTTGCGGGTGCTGCTTCACCTTCGCCATCGCGACGCGGGGCGTGCTGCTCGCGGAAACCGGGAATGAACTGCATCCCCATCCAGCGGAAGATGTAATCGACCAGAGATTTGGCAAAGGGAATGTCACGATTGGTCGTCATGCCCGCGGGCTCGAAGCGCTGGTGGCTGAACTTGCCCACAAGGGACTCAACCGGGACGCCGTATTGCAGGGCGACGGAAATCGCAGTGCCGAGGGAATCCATCAGACCACCGATGGTGGACCCTTCCTTGCTCATGGTGATGAAGAGCTCGCCGGGCTTGCCGTCTTCGTACAGGCCGACGGTGAGGTAGCCTTGATGTCCGGCGACGTTGAACTTGTGGGTGAGGGAGCGACGCGTGTCGGACAAGCGACGGCGCATCGGGCGATGCACGACATCGGTTACCTTCTCTTGCGCAACCGCCGCTTGGCCCGCGGCAACGGCTCCTGCCAGTTCAGCGACGCTCCGCGCCACTTCCTGCTTGGCCGAATTCTTTTCCTCAAGTGCCTCTGGGGTCGACTCTTCCTCATCCAGAATCTCGCTCTTGGCTTCATCCGTCGTGGACGAAAGGGGCTGACTCAACTTTGATCCGTCGCGATACAGGGCGTTGGCCTTCAGGCCCAATTCCCAAGACAGGCGATACGCTGCGGCGACATCTTCGACCTTGGCCTCGTTGGGAAGGTTGATGGTCTTGCTGATGGCACCGGAAATGAAGGGCTGAGCGGCGGCCATCATGCGAATGTGGCCTTCGGGGGCGATGAAACGCTGACCGAGCTTGCCGCACTTGTTGGCGCAATCGAAGACTGGAAGATGCTCGACCTTCAGGTGCGGGGCACCTTCGATCGTTGCTGTGCCGCAGATGACGGTGTTGAGGACGTCGATCTGTGCTGCGGTCAGGCCGAGCTTGCGGAGCAGATTGAACTTGGTATCTGCCTGGGCCTTGGCGTGATCGAGGCCAAGGCGTGCGAAAGTCTCGGGACCGAATGACCAGACACTGAACGCAAAGGCCAGTTCAAACGTGCCGGGCATCGCATCGGTGAGATTCTTCAGTTCGGTGTCACTGAAGCCCTTCTTGCGGAGCCAGTCGGCAAAGGTCATGCCGGGCTTGGCATCCTTCACACCATCGGGAAGAACCACATCCAGGTGCAGGGTGCCCAGGATGTACTGCATGATGTTGTGAATCTGGGCCTCGCTGTATCCCAGCGCGGCGAGTGCTGGTCGCACGCTTTCGTTGGCGATCTTGAAATAGCCGCCACCTGCGAGCTTCTTGAACTTGACGAGGGCAAAGTCTGGCTCGACGCCGGTGGTGTCGCAATCCATCAGCAGGCCAATGGTGCCGGTCGGGGCGATCACCGTGGTCTGGGCGTTGCGATAGCCGTATTGCTCGCCGAATGCGAGTGCATCATCCCATGCCTTGGTGGAATGAGCGAGCAACTGTCTCGCGTTGGCCAGACCCACCGTGCCGCCATTGACGACGGCGTGATCGATGGGGACGGGGCGGATGCGGAGATTCTCGTATTGATCACTCTCGCGAGCCACACCGTGGGCAGCGCGGCGGTGATTGCGCATCACGCGGAGCATGTTGCTGCGATCGGGATCGAATCCGGGGAAGGCGCCCAGCTCCTTGGCGAGCAAGGCCGACTGACGATTGGCGCGACCAGTGAGAATGGCAGAGAGCATGGCGCAGATAGCGCGACCTTCTTCAGAGTCGTAGGCGATGCCGGCCTGCATGAGCATGGCACCGAGATTGGCGTAGCCAAGACCGAGGGTGCGATACTTGTAGCTGAGGAGCGCGATCTCGCGGCTGGGGAACGAGGCCATCAGCACGCTGACTTCCAGCACGATGGTCCAGACATCCACCGCGTGCTCGTAACGCTCGACATCAAATGACCGCGCCTGGGCGTCGTAGAACTTGAGCACATTCAGCGATGCGAGGTTGCACGCTGTGTTATCCAGGAACATGTATTCGCTGCACGGATTGCTGGCGTTGATGCGACCAGCGCTGGGGCAGGTGTGCCAAGCGTTGATAGTGGTGTCATACTGCACGCCCGGATCAGCGCAGCGCCACGCGGCGTAACAAATCTGATCCCACACGTCCTTGGCCTTGTAGGTGCGAGCAATCTTGTTGCTGGTGCGATACTTGGTCTGCCACTCTCCGTCACCATCGAGGGCATCAAAGAAGGAATCGGGAATGCGCACCGAGTTGTTGCTGTTCTGACCACTGACGGTGAGATACCCCTCGCCGTTGAAGTCGTAATCCAGCTTCAGGCCAAGTTTCTTGGCCATCTCCTGATCCTGCTTGCTGACGTGGCGGAAACCTTCGGCCAGTGCGGCGACCTTGATCTCTTCGCGCACCTTCCAATTCACAAAGTCCACGATGTCGGGGTGGTCCATGTCCAGGCAGACCATCTTGGCAGCGCGGCGGGTGGTGCCGCCACTCTTGATCGCGCTGGCAGCGCGATCGCCGATCTTGAGCCAGGACATGAGGCCACTGCTCTTGCCACCGCCGCTGAGCTTCTCGCCATCGCCACGGAGGTTGCTGAAATTGGTGCCGGTGCCACTGCCATACTTGAAGAGGCGAGCTTCGCGGACCCAGAGGTCCATGATGCCGCCTTCGTTGACGAGATCATCCGTCACGCTCTGAATGAAACAGGCGTGGGGTTGTGGGTGGGTGTAGGCATCGGGAGCAAAGCAGACTTCGCCGGTTTTGGGATCGACAACGGAGTGCCCCTGGGCGGGGCCGCTGATGCCGTAGGCCCAGTTCAGGCCGGTGTTAAACCACTGCGGGCTGTTGGGCGCAGCCATCTGGTGCACCATCATGTAGCAGAGTTCGTCGTAAAACGCGTGTGCATCTTCGGCGGAATCAAAGTAGCCGTGCGTCTCGCCCCAGTAGCGCCAGCACCCAGCCAAGCGGTGAATCACCTGACGAGCCGACTTCTCTGGGCCGGTCAGTGGCTTGCCATCCGCGCCCATCTTCTGCTTGCCGAATTCATCCACCAGCGGCACACCCGCCTTGCGGAAGTACTTGCTCACCATGATGTCGGTGGCGAGTTGACTCCACGATTCGGGAATCTCCGCATCGTTCATCTCAAAGACCACTGAGCCATCGGGGTTCGAGATCTTGCTCGAACGCTTCCCCCAGGCCACTGTGGAGAATGGATCCTGACCACGAACGGTGAACTTGCGTGCAACCTTCATCCTTCTGTCCCTTTACCTACGCGATGCGTCTTGCATCGCAGCCAAACTGAATTCACCAGAACACCATGCCCCCGCACCCAATCAACAGCACACCAAACCGAATCGACGTGACAGCATTCAGGCATTTGAGCCCCCGCTGGCACGATTGAGAATCTCTCAATCCACCTTGGGGAGCGTCAGCCCCGATTGATCCTGATACTTGCCCGATTTGTCCGCGTAGCTCTTGGCGCACACCTGATCCGCCTTGAGGAAAATGAATTGGGCAATTCCCTCGTTGGCGTAGATCTTCGCCGGCAGAGGTGTCGTGTTGGAGATTTCCAGCGTCACCTTGCCTCGCCATTCGGGTTCCAATGGCGTCACATTCACAATCAAGCCGCACCGCGCGTACGTGCTCTTGCCCACACAGATCACCAGCACATCACGGGGAATGTCGAACCACTCCACCGTCTCGCACAAGGCGAACGAATTCGGCGGAATGATCACGTAGTCCAACCCAAGCTTTTCGCAGTCGATGTCGACCATCAACTCGTCGGAAAAATCCTTGGGGTCGACCACCATGATGCCGCCGGTCTTGGGCGTGGGCGTGAAGACGCGAAATCGCGGCCCGACGCGCACGTCATACCCATACGACGACACGCCATAGCTGATCTTCCCCGGACGCTTCACCGCTTCTTCAAACGGCTTTATCGCCAAACGACGAATCTGAATATCTGCAAGCACTCCCACCACCGCCTCCCGATTCCTGCCGGCTTAGCCGGCTCTCTAACCTAATTCACACACCCGGGTCACCATCCCGAGCATCCCCCTGACCCCTTGCACATACCCACCTCTGCCATCTAACTTTGCCCGCTTTGCCGCGCCCTAGCCAGCACTCGACACCCCCCGACAACTTCCTCGGCAACATTTCTCAAACATCCGACAGAAAACCGAACGGAAAGTGCAACTCGTCCATTCATAAGCCGTACAAAATTCTATCATGAACCGATCAAATCACCAAGAACGGCGATGGCAATGCTTGCGGCAAACAACTCCCGCTCACCTTGCGAGATACAGATTACCACTACTGATTGTGTGGTCAACTCCACACACCCCCTAAATATCGTACTTCGCCCATTTTTCCAACAGCGCAACCTTCGTTCCATCCATGAGTTAGCTGCGTTTTTGAAATCTTCAACGTCCTTCAGCAACCACTGTCACCGACAGGAGGAGGGCAAAATGTGGAAAACTCAAACCCCTCCCCCTGGCCGGAGCCACGTTGCGCGTCTCCACACCCATCCCTGCCATCCCTCGCCGGTACACATACACTGAAAACCCAGCGGCTTGCGCGTGTCGCATCATGTTCTGCCGCCCACATCGGTGCCACATGCACCGGCACTTTCCCCCCGCACGTTCGCCAGGAATCACGCCACATGCCTTATCGCTGCACAGCGCTTTCCATCGCCACCCTGCTCACGCTCGCGTGCCTTCCAGCGTGCCAGACAACACCGACAGCCAAGCCCAAGACGGTTCAACCCACCGTCAATCGCGAAGTCCCCGCCCCACTTCGCGGCATCGTGGGCAGCGCCACCACCATCACCGGCGTGGAGCCAGTGCTGGTCTCTGGCTATGGATTGGTCGTCGGTCTGAATGGCACCGGCGGTGGTGCTCTTCCCGATCGCATTCGTTCCAGCATGGAACGCACGATGGGCCTGCAAGGCATCGGCCGCGCCGAGCGTAACGATGACTTTGCCACAAGTGGTCTTTCCCCGGCCCAGTTGCTGCGTGATAAGAACGTCGCGGTTGTCCTCGTGCAAGCAGCGATTCCTCCCGGCCTTCCTGCGGGTGCCACCTTTGATGTCGCTGTCACGGCCCTGAATGCGTCATCGCTGGATGGTGGCCGCCTGTGGACCACAGACCTTCAGATCGGCGACCCCGCCCTCGTCGGTGGCGTGCAGACGCGCAAACTGGCGTCCGCTTCCGGCCCCATCTTCATCAATCCTTTCAACGAGCCGGGCAAAGAGCGCACCGGCATCACCCGTTTTGTCGGGCGCATTCTCGATGGTGGCGTTGTGCGCGAGCCATTTGCGCTGGAACTTCGGCTTGACAACCCCAGCCACAGCATGGCGCGGCAGATTGCCGCCGCTCTCAACGAGCGTTTCCCTCCTGGCCCGGGCGACAAGACCGATATCGCCCGCGGCCGCAATGATTCCATCGTCGCCGTCACGGTGCCCAACGAATATCGCAAGAAGCCTGGCGATTTCCTGGAACTTATGCTCTCGGTCCCGATCGACGCATATACGCCAAGCGAAGAGCTGGCCAAACGCACCATTGATGACATCAAGGCGCAACCCGCCCTTGCTCCGCGTCTGGCCCTGTGCCTTGAAGGGATCGGTCGCCCGGATCGCACCCTCCCGATCATCCGTTCGTTGTATGACTTCTCTGAGCTTGCCCCCCGGCTGGCCGGTTTGCAGGCGGGAGCTCGCCTGGGCGATGTCCTCGCGGCTCCGCACCTTCGCGAACTTGCCAAATCAGGAGCACCTGGCGAGCGCACCACAGCCATCGAACTCTTGGCTGATCTTGGTGCTGGCCCCACTGTCGATCAGGCCTTGAAGGAACTCCTCACCGAGAAGGACTTGGCGATTCGTGCTGCGGCATATGAGGCACTGATGTCGCGCGCGGTCAAGGTGCAGGCCAATCGCATCGGTCAGGCCCAGAGCTTTGGCACCGATGCCAACGGTCGCCGCCTTTCACTGGCGGAGATTCAGATGCGTGCCGAGGCCAATGTCCCCCCTGGCCTTTTGCAAGGAGTGCAACGCCGCGCGATCGGGGGCAAGTTCCTGCTGGATCTGGTTCCTTTCGGCGATCCCATGATCTATATCACGCAACAGGGTCAGCCCCGCGTGGTGCTGTTTGGCGAGAATCTGGAGATTCCCCGTCCATTCCTGGTCGCGGCGTGGTCTGGCCGCCTGCTGATCGCCAGTGATGCTTCTGGCGATCCCATCCGCATTCGGTACCAGCCGCCGGAATCCGCCTCTGGGCCCAATGCTGGTCCGACGTCCCCCCGCACTATTACTGTCAACGGCGGCCTGCCCGCCCTGATCGATGCCCTGGCCCGCAACCCTTCTCCTGAAGAGAGCCGCCCTGCACTGGGCCTTACCTATTCCGAAGTCGTGGGCGTTCTCTACGAGATTCACCAGCAGCGTGCCCTTGCGTGCGCCTTTGTCACCGAGCGTGAGCGGCTGCAAGCCCAGATATACGCTGCTGCCCGAAGTGTTGAACGTCGCGATCGCCCGGAAACCCTCAAACAGAAGTCTGAGGTGGTGGTGATCGAGCAGCCGCTCGCGCCGATCGGCTCGCCTGAGGCCCGTCCGACGGATGTGCCGCCGACGCAGGTTCCGATTCCGATGGGGGACGGGAACACGACCCGCGACACTGCAAGGCCGGGTACGCGCCCGGAATGACCCGTTCGAGCTGTCGATCACTCAGCACTGGCAGCGGTTTGCACGTATATTCCGGCATCCTCGGGCGCGGCAGGTTGGCCTGCTTGCGTTCGCCCCGGCCAGGGATGGCCATCCGGCGGAGCCGGATTCTTCGGCATGGAGCCAACCATGCGTCTCAAGACGCTCACTCTTCAAGGTTTCAAATCCTTCGCCGATAAGACTCAATTCGAGTTTGATGATGCCGTCACCGGCATCGTCGGGCCCAACGGCTGCGGCAAGTCAAACGTCGTCGATGCCATCAAGTGGGTACTCGGCGAACGATCGAGCAAGTCTCTGCGCGGCACTGAGATGCTGGATGTGATCTTCGCTGGCTCCGCGGGTCGCAAGCCGTCGGGCTTTGCCAGCGTCAAACTCACTTTTGAGAATCCTGTGCTGCTTGGTGCGGTTTCAAGAATGACCTCGGTGGCGACGAGCGGTGCGAGTGAGGGTGGCGAAGGAAATGTGGCAACCGAAGTGGCAGATGCCACCGTGGAAACGGCAGTGGAGACGGAGACAGAACCCAGCGTCCTGCAGATGAGTGTGCGAGGAAAGCGCTCGCTGCCCATCGATGCGGACGTCGTCGAAGTTGAACGCCAGTTGTATCGCGATGGCACTTCGCACTATCTGATCAATAACTCCCGCGCGCGGTTGAAGGACATCCGCGATCTCTTTCTGGATACCGGCATCGGCGCCGATGCGTACTCGATCATCGAGCAGGGGAAGGTCGATGCGATGCTGATGGCGTCGCCCCAGGAACGCCGCGTGATCTTTGAAGAGGCGGCGGGGGTTGCCAAGTACAAGCAGCGGCGTATCGAAGCGCAGCGCAAACTGGATCGCACGCAGGAGAATCTGCGGACGACGCGCGAGCAATTGGAATCCACCGAGCGCCGGCTGAAGCTGGTGCGCGGTCAAGCCGCCAAGGCGCGGCGGTTCATCGAACTGGATCACGAACTGCGGGCGTGGCGCACCTCGCTGGCCTTTGAGCAGTACGACGATCTGCGTCAGCGGTTGGACGGGCTGACTTCGCGGCAGACGGACCTGAAGGATCAGCGGGATGCCGCGGCGGCCAAACTTTCGGAGGTCGAGCAACTTCGCCAGGATGCGGATATCAAGCGGCAGGAAGCCCTCGGCGAGCAACGCAAACTCGAACAAGAGAGGCAGTCTGCTCATCACACATTGGCGCACAATCAGCAACGCCGCGATATGACGATTCGTGCGGCGGAAGAAAGCCGCGTGCAGATCGAACGCGATCAGGCCCGCGTCAGTGAGATTCAATCCGCTGCAAAGGCAACTGAAGTGAGCATCACCGATCAGCAGGAATCGATCGGCGCGTTGGCCGAGCAGGCGGCGATGGCCGAGCGGATGTTGGCGGATGCGAATGCCTCGCGTGCGACATCGCTGGCGACGCTTTCAGATGCACGGGAGCGCGTACTGAAGAAGCGATCGGATGTGGCGCGGATCGATCGTGAGCGTGCAGCGCTCATCGCCAACAGCGAGGCGGAACTCCGCCGCGCTGAGGCCCTGAATGAGCAATCTGAGCGGCTACTCAGCAAAGACAAGACGCTGGAAGCGGAATTGGCGCGTTTGGCGGGTGTTGCTGCGGAATCGCGCGAGAAGATCAACACGCTGACCGCGACCGCGGCGATGCTGACAGCGAACATCAACGAACTCAATCAGCACATCGCAGCACTCTCTGACGATCGCCGCACGCGCACTGAGCGGGTCAACACCCTCGCTGCCGAGTCTTTGCGGCTTTCGACTCGCGCGAGCACGTTGAAAGAGATGGATGACAGCCGCGCGGGATTTGGGGATGCCGTGCGTGCTGCTCTCGATCAACGCGAATCCAGTCCGGGTTTCAACACCATCAAAGGCACACTTGCCGACTGCATTAGTGTGGAATCTGCGCACGCCCCAGCCGTCGAAGCGGCGTTGGGGACATTACTGCAATCGCTGTTGGTCCCCACCCTCGCCGAACTTCCCACCGAATCCGATCTCGCCTTGCTCCCCGGGCGCGTCACGCTGTTGCCACTATCAACCACTTCAGCCACATCGCCTCACACCTGGCCCGAAGAGATTTCATCGCTCCCCGCAGATCGCGTCCTGCCGCTGCGCGCGACAGTGACACCTTCGATATCGGCACCGCAGGGCACCGATGCACTCTTGGATCGCCTGCTTGGCCACACACTGCTCGTCGATTCCATCGATACCGCCCTGCTGCTTTCCGCCGGTCCCGCCCAGGGCGCGCGTTTTGTCACCCGTTCCGGCCTGGTGCTTGAATCCGATGGCCGTATTCTCGCTGGCCCGCTTTCGCAGGCGGGAGAAGCGGGCGGGGTGCTTGCCCGCCGCGCCGAGCTTGCTGTGTTGAACACTCGCATTGCCACCGTGGATGCTGATCTTGCCACCGAACGAGCTGGCCTTGCCGCGGCGGATGGTGAGGCCTCGGAACTTTCGCAACAGCTCGCCTCTCTGCAATCCGAAGTCTCGCAGACACAGCGGGCGGTGGCCAGCGAAAACAACACGCTCGATCGCGCCGCATCGGATTCGCAGCGCGTCGAACGCGAACGCACCTCGATTGCCGCTGAGCGCGACCAGCTCGCCACCCGCCGCGACAAGGTGGAACAGGATCGCCTTGCTCTGGTCGAGCGCAGCGATTCGCTCAAGCGGCTCTTTGAAGAAGAATCCAGCGGCATTCTCTCGATGGAATCGCACATTGTCGCCCTGCAGGCCGCCTCAGAAGCGGTCACAGATACCGTCGCCGCCAAGCGCGTCGAGGTGGGCCGCCTCGCCGAGCAACTCGCGGCCAGCCGCAAGGAGCTGGCCCGATTGAACCTGGTGCGCGATGAACAGGCCCGATCTCTGCGCGATCTGCTTCGTCAGGTCGAACTGGCCACCAGTCGTGCAGCGGAACACACATCCACCATCGCCGAAGCCGAGCGTGCCATCGCCGAATCGCAGGCGACCATTCAGCGACTAGCAGGCGTGGTTGAACAATGCTCGGTGCGCTGCATGCAGCTGGGCGACCTGCTCTCGTCGCTCACTGAAGACGTATCAGCGGCCCGCAGCCGCGCCATCGCCTTTGAGCGTGATTGGAACGCGCTCGAGATCGACAAGCGTGAATTGGAAGTGAAGCGAGAGACGCTGGAAGAGCGTGCCCTCGAAGACCTCTCCCTCAATCTGCCCCTCCTCTACCCTGAGTATCGCGAGATGATGGCCGAAGGCGTCACGCACATCGATGTGCCGAACGCTGTCAAAGAGATCGACATGCTGCGCGACACGATCAAGAAGCTGGGCAGCGTTAATCTCGACTCCATCAGCGAAGAGACCACCCTCGCCAAGCAGAACGATGAGCTGGTGCGCCAGGTCGCCGATCTGGACGATGCTGCCATCAAACTCTCGACCCTCATCACCCAACTCAACGAGGTGAGCAAGGTTAAGTTTGCGGAGGTATTCAGCCGCATTCAAGACCACTTTGGTGGTGGCGATGGGATGTTCCGTCGCTTGTTTGGTGGCGGCAGGGCGGAAGTGCGCCTGATGCCCCTGATCAAAGAGATCAATGGCGAGAAGGTGCAGACCGACGAGATCGATGTTCTCGAATCCGGCGTCGAAGTCATCGCCAAGCCACCGGGCAAGGAGCCGCGTTCCATCAGCCAGCTATCCGGCGGCGAGAAGACCCTCACCGCCGTGGCCCTGCTCATGTCCATCTTCCGTTCCAAGCCGTCGTGTTTCTGCGTGCTGGACGAAGTGGATGCCGCCCTCGATGAAGGCAACGTGGGACGCTACAACCAGGTGATCCGCCAGTTCACCGACCTGTCGCACTTCATTGTCATCACGCATAACAAGCGGACCATGCAGTTTGCTGATCGTCTGTACGGCGTAACGATGCAGGAGCGTGGCGTTTCCAAGCGCGTCAGCGTGAAGTTTGACGAAGTGTCATCGGATGGAAGTATTTCGCAACGCACACCGCGCGAGACCGGTGCGATAGCAGCGCACGGCTCTGCACAGGTCGCTGCGTCGGTGCTTGCCGATCGCGAAAGCGAAGTCGGCGTGGCTCACACCATCGCGCCGGAAATCCGCAGCGATGACAACGAGGTTGAGGCGACTGTAACCAAACCAAAGAAGATGCCACCCAAGCCGCCGAACAAGATTCAGGGCGCATTGCAGCGGGCACTCGCCTCGATGCGTGAAGAGGGTGGTGATGTGGTGGAGCCAGCAGCCAAGCCCGAGTCAACGGGCGTCAGTAACAATTAGACACAGTGATTCAATTGTTCAACGGCTTGCTCTGACTTCGCCTCTCATTTCGTCATTTCTGCTTTGCCATCCACTTCTGAATCAACGCCCCAGCCACCTCATCACATACTTTGGGCGTATCCCCAGCTGCGGCATTGGTCACCACCAGCACGCCGAACCCCTTCTCCGGTGCGATCCATGTCACGCAATACCACATGGTGTTGCTTCCGTTGTGCGTGAGCACATTCCCACCCCAAGGGCGCTTTGCAGTGCCCCATCCCCACGCATATTCGCGGCCTTCAGGGGGCGTGTGCGCCATATCAAACGCGGCACGCTTCATGATGCTGGGCTCACCATCTCCGCGTCGCAGATGCAATTGCAGATACTTGGCCCAATCACTCATCGTCATGTGGATGCGACCTGCAGGACTGATCCCCGGCGGATTGTCGGCGCCGGAGCCAACTTCGACAGCAGCCAATGAGCCGGTGAGTTTGGTCTTCACCCGATGCCCACGGGGCTGGTCGATCTTGCCGTCCTTTGCGGGTGTGCCGGGCGCGCCAAAGCCGTCGGTGGTGATGCCTGCGGGCTTGAAGATGCGTTCCTGCATCAACTCTTCCCACGACTTTCCCGATCTCACTTCCGCGATGTGGCCAGCGATGGCAAAGGAACCGTTGGAATACTCAAACTGAGTGCCAGGTTCACTCTTGGGTCCCCACCCGAGCATCGTCTTGGTCAGGTCGGCTCGCTGCTCAACGAGTGAGCCATTCTGCTTCCACAGCCGGGCCCACAGTCCATCGCGCTGCAAGTCGCTGGGCACACCCGCCGTCATGGTGAGGAGTTGTGCCACTGTCACATTCAGATACTTCTCATCGATGGAATAGTTCTTGGGAAGTGCCTCAGACAGTGTCATCTCCGTACGCAGTTCACCCGCTTCCACCATCTGCGCGATCAGCGTTCCGGTCATCGACTTGGTGCAGCTGCCCAAGTGCCAGAGATCATCGATGGTGGCTTTCTCATCATGCCCGATGGCACGCACACCAACAACACCGACCCACTCGATCTTGTCGCGGGAGAAGATCGCTCCGCCCAGTGCTGGCAACTTCCCCTTCTCGCGGAACTTCTCCAGCACCTCCGCGGCATCAACTGCCGCCATCACCGCAGGAGCGGCAGGTGAAACGGATGCCGCCACCACGGGCGACGCTGGCGGAGCCGTCAACGCGCCTGACGACATTCCCGGCGTCGTGATCGCCAGCAGTCCAACAACCCACATCGCGGCGGATGAGTGCGTCAATTTCAGGCCTCCTGATGTCTGCACGTGAGCATGTTGGGAAACCGACTACGCCAGTTTCACCGCACCGATCAATTCGGAAATGGAGGTTGCGCCCTGGGCGTGTACCCACTTCTGCAACCCCTTCACCACCGCCAAGGGTGAACGCGGATCGACAAACAGAGCGGTTCCCATTTCGACTGCGGTGGCACCTGCGAGGATGAACTCTGCGGCATCTTCCCAATGCAGCACGCCGCCAATGCCGATGAGGGGGGTGTGGGTGTCCTTGGCAAATCCGCGATAGACATCATGCACCAGTTTCACAGCGATGGGGTGGATTGCGGGACCGGAGAGGCCGCCGGTGATGTTGGAAAGTCGCGGCTTGCGGGTGTGGACATCGATTGCCATGGCGGGCATGGTGTTAGCCAGGCACACGGCGTCGGCGCCGGGGCGTTGATTAGGGCCTGCTGGTTGCGAGTTCACACCTGCACTATCGGGTTCGACGGCGGCGCGGGCGATGGGGACGATGCCGGGCCTTCCTGCGGCAATCGGGGAGAGCTTGACGAAGAGTCGTGTTTTGGTCAGCACCGGCCGCACCGCACTGATCAACTCGGCCAGCAACTTGGGTTCGGAACCAAACTCCACCCCCAGATGCACATTGGGGCAGGAGACGTTCAGCTCAACCGCGCCGATCGCCTCGACGCTATCCATCGCCGCAGCAACCGTGACAAAATCTTCCACGCTGAACCCTGAGATCGACCCCACCACTTTCGTCGGGACTGCCGCCACGCGAGGGGCCAGATCACGCATGAAGGCATCAACGCCCATGTTGGCAAGGCCCACGGCGTTCATCATCGCGCCGCGCGATTCGATGATGCGCCATGTCGCGTTGCCATCGCGGGGCTTGGCGGTGATCGACTTGGTGACGACCGCGCCGATCTTCTTTACGTCCAAAACATCACCCATCTCATCCAGATACCCAGCGGTGCCCGCGGCGAGCATGACGGGATTGCTCAAGTTCAGCCCGGCGAGATTGGTCGAAAGGGTTGTGTTCATGCGATCGTGGCCCTGAGCATATGTTGCCGCATTCAGCCTTGCCCGATCGCGTTTTGGCAATCACTCCTTCTCGCCTCCTGGTCGCCTACCCCGTACCCTCCGTTTATGCCCTCAACCATCGAATTCCGCCGCGCCACGCTTCCCAACGGCCTGGAAATCATCGCCGAAGTCGATCCGACTGCTCATTCGGTGGCAGCGGGTTTCTTCGTACGTACCGGTGCGCGGGATGAAATCACCAACCTGATGGGTGTCAGTCACTTTCTCGAACACATGATGTTCAAGGGCACCGCAACCATCGACGCCCACGAGCTCAACCGTCGTTTTGATGAAATGGGCGCCCGAAACAACGCGTACACCTCCAACGAACTCACCTGCTTTCACGCGCACATCCTGCCTGAGTTCATGGATTCCGGGCTTCGCCTACTCGCCCAAATGATGCGTCCGGCCCTTCGCGTTTCTGACTTCACCACCGAAAAAAACGTCATTCTCGAAGAAATCGCCATGTATAAGGACTCTCCTTTCTGGGTCTTGTACGAAGAAGCGATCGCCCGTCACTATGGCACGCACCCGATGTCGCACCGCGTCTTGGGAACCACAGACTCCATCCAAGCACTGGAACGCGATCAGATGGCCGAGTATTTCAACTCACGCTACAGCGCCGACAACACCTGCGTGGCCCTGGCTGGCAAGATCGACTTTGACGCGTGCGTTGCGGCGATCACAGAAGAGTGCGGCACCTGGCAGACCACGCGGCCGACCCGCAATACCGCTCGCCCCAATGTGGGCGGCGGACGATTTGAAATTCGCGATGCCAAGGTGAGCCGCGGCTATCTGATCGGGATCGCGTCAGCACCAGCAGTTGCTGATGACCAGAAGTATGCCGCGGCGATTCTGGCGCAGGTGCTGGGCGCGGCGGATAACAGCCGCCTGCACTGGGCCCTGGTCGAAGATGGCATCGCCGAGGATTGCCAAGCCGCCTTTGACGGGCACGATGGGTGCGGCGAGTACTACGTGTATGCCAGTGGCGACCCCGAGAAGCTTCCCACCATCGAACGGGTGATTCACGAGCAGATCGCGGCTCTGGCTGATTCGCTTGAAGAACGCGACCTTGAGCGTCTACGCAACAAGATCGCCACCGGCGCGACCATTGCCGGCGAGAAGCCCGAGGGACGCATGCAACGTCTGGGGCGGCACTGGACGGCACTGCGTGAGTATGCGACTCTGGATGAAGAAGTCCGCCGGATTACCAGCGTCACTCTTGATGACCTTCGCAAAGTGGCCCGGGCATTTCCAATGACGCCGGTCACCTTGGGAACGCTGCTACCTGCCAGCGCGTGACAGGAGACCTACGCCGCCAGACCGAGGGCCTGGGCGCGAACGCTGTTTCCACCTGTGGCGCGAGCTCCCTGCAGGGCGGAGACTGCCGCCTTCACAAGCTGCTCAGGAGTTGATGAGTCACGATTGGTGGCCGCGACGCCGATGCTGGCGCTCATGGATTCAAACTGACCATCCGCCGCACATTTAGGCCCTGCGGACGACGCGATGTCTTCACGAAAACGTTCGGCGATGGCAATAGCCAGCTCACTGCTGGCCCGAGGCATGACGACGGCAAAGACATCCGTACTGGGGCGGCAAACCATGGCCTTCACCGGGGCAAAGTGCCTGCGAAGCATCACCGCAACATCGGCGATGTAATCATCACACGCTTCGATGCCGCACTTGTGCTGAACCGCGCGCCAGCGATCGAGCACGACGTACACCAAGGCCATGCCGGCATCATCCTGCAACTGCTGATACGAATCCTTTACGCCCCTTTCGAATCCAACCCGACCTAAGAGGCCGGTCATCGGATCGGTATCGCCGGTGGTCACGACAATTGCTTCGATACCACGTTCGACGCCTGCGGCTTCTGCGGCAACAGTTGCACTCTGCTCTGAGGCCTTGGCGAGAATCGTTTCCGCATCGGCTGATGCACCGGTATCAAGCGCAAAGAGAGAGGCGAGTTCCTTAACGCCGGCGGCGGCACGCTTGACGGCGGCATCGATCTCGCCAGGAGTGAGATTGAACCAGTAAGATGCCTTGTCGTAGAGCTTGCGCATGGAGGGCGTGGGATCAGCATCGGTGAGCACGTCGTGAATGATGTTGCCGACGCCGACGCAACGGATCAGTTCGGCGCACTCCATCGGTGCTGCGGTGGGACGCTCGTGATACTTGACTGGGAGAACCAATTCGCGAGGCAGTTTCCATCGCTCGGCAAGCATGGCGCCGATATCCGCGTGTTGAATCTCCAACGCAGACAATTCGGCCTGCACCAATCTGCGATGGTCGCCACCGGTTTCGGACATGATGCTGAGATACTCGTCGCCCAAGGCGCGATACATGGCCATGACGCCAACATCCTGCAGAAGACCACCAAGAAACGCTTCATCCATCTGCTTGATTTGGGCCGCTTCGGCAATGCACTTGGCACCGACAGCCGTGTACAGCCCGCGCCGCCAGTACGCAGCATAGTCAAAGCCATCTGAGCTCTTTGACCCGATGGCAGAAACGAGGGAGAAACCAAGTGCCAACGTCTTCACCGGGCCCAGACCCAGCATCACAATGGCAGCGTGAATCGTCGAGCAGGGCTTGCGCAATCCGTAGAAACTTGAGTTCACGGTTCGGAGAATCTTGGCTGCCAGTCCCTGATCATTCTGAATCGTGCGCGCAAGCTCATCCATTTTGACCGCAGGGTTGCTGGTCAGATCAATCACCTTCAGAGCAACGGCGGGCAATGAGGGAAGCGTCGGACACTTCAACACCTTGTCAATGGTTTCGTTATTCATGGCATGTCCGGATTTGGTGATGAGCTGACGATTGGTGCAGTGAGGACTCTCGTGCCCTCATCGACACCAAGCGAACAAAGGGGTATCGGCCACCACACCCCCCCTGTTCATGTCATTCAGGCAGAAGCCGGGATTGCCATGGCATCCAAAACCGTTTGCAGGGCCGGGATCTCCGTTTCGAGCATCAAAGTCAGATAACTACCGAGCAATTTGGCCGCCCGTTCAGGTGATTCAACCTCATCACCACGCGCCAGGCCACGCAGTGCCTCCACCGTTTGCCAGCGCGTGCCCCACGCCTTGGCGTCTCGACCAAGCGTAAATCCACCTTCCGCAGGCAACAACCACACAGTCCCCTGTTCCAATTCGGGCCGCGACAGCGGTGAACCGCTCCGCACATCGTGATCCAGATTCAGGCGATACCCAAGATCTTCGGTCAATCTCCACAGGACTTGAGAAAGACTGTGCAGGGGCGGCACACCCCGCTCCATCTGCCGAAGCGCATCCACGACGGCTTCAAATGAACGAGGATGCGGATCTCCCTCCTGCATCGAGCGCTGCACCACATCCGCTATCGCCATGCCCACGTTGAAACAGGCGAGCGATCGTCGCGGCATCACGAAATGTTCCCGCACATCCCAACTCGTCAACGTCGTCAGGGTTGAATCACCGCGCTGCTGCTTGATGATCAGGCCAACTTCCCCCACGGTCAGCAACTCAATCCCTCCGCTGAACGCGGAATGCTCTCGCCGCGCACCTTTGGCGATTCCCCGCACCAAGCCGCGATCGCGCGTGAAAATCGACACCGTCTGACTGGTCTCAGACCAATCCCAGTGCCGCACACACACGCCAAGATCAAAGACCGCAGGCATTCAAGAAGAGTAACCCGACCCGGCACGGGATTGGTAACGGCAGTTGACACCGGCATGCACGCTCCCTCTTATTCCCCATGCATTTCTCGCTGGTTGATCGCATCCTCGAACACGATCAAAGCCATCTCGTGGCCATCAAGCATGTTTCCAATGCCGAGGAGTATCTGCTCGACCACTTCCCCGGCTTTCCCGTCCTCCCCGGCGTCATGATGTTGGAAGCCATGGTGCAGGCCTCCCGCGCTTTTCACGCTCGCACTGCTGGCCCCACCCCGCTTCCCTTGGTCCTGGGCCGGGTTCGCGCCCTCAAATACGGCCGCTTCTGCAAGCCCGGATCGACCCTGCGCATCGAAACCTCTCCGGGCAAATCAGCCGCTGGCGAGTTCGATTTTCACTGCGAAATCCGCATCATTGAGCCCGAATCCCCCTTGCTCCCCACCGACCAACTCCCCATCGCCGCCAGCGGCAGAATCACCCTGCGCCCCTGCCGCGTGGCCGACTTTCCCGGCTGATCGACCTATCATGCCCCGACCGGCTCCAAGTATGCATTGGAGGCCGCGCTCGTTTCACGTTCAGGGGAACCCCGATCCATGACTCGCGATGAGATTTTTTCCAAGGTTCAGGCCGTCCTCGTCGATGCCCTCGCGGTCGATGAAGAAGACGTCACTCCCACTGCCACGCTGACAGGTGATCTGGGGGCCGAGTCCATCGATTTCCTCGACATCGTCTTCAAGATCGAGCAGGCCTTTGGTATCAAGATCGCTCAGGGCGAGCTTTTCCCCGATGGCTCGGCACAGTCCAGCTTTGTCAAAGACGGCAAGGTGCTTCCCGAAGGCATCGCGCGGCTGCGCGAGCGCCTTCCCCACGTGGATTTCAGCACCTTTGAGAAAGACCCCAGCGTGACCAAGGTAGGGTCGCTCTTCACAGTCGATTCCATCGTCACGTTTGTCGAGCGCAAACTCGCCGGCAAGTGATCTAGAAAGAACGAGGCCAACCGTCCCATGCGCTGGATGTGGATAGACCGCGTGGTTGAGCTTGTTCCCGGCCAAAAACTGGTCGCGATCAAACACGTCTCGCTCGCCGAAGAGCACCTCCACGATCACTTTCCCGCATCGGCGACTCATCCCCCACTCCCCATCATGCCTGCCTCCCTCATCATCGAGGGGATGGCACAGACCGCAGGCATCCTGGTTGGCCATGCCGAGAACTTTGCCGAAAAAGTCGTCCTCGCCAAGGTCAGCAAGGCCGAACTCAACACCGAAGCCCGCCCGGGCGACACATTGCGCTACACCGCCATCATCGAGAAGTTTGACCCCATGGGCGCGAGCACCAAGGGAACGGTGGAATTGCTCAGCCCGATGCCAGGCGTCGCGGCGGCGACAATTGGATCCATCGACCTCATGTTCAGCCATCTCGATCAGAACATGTCGGGCCTGGAATTTCCAGAACACAACTTTGTCTTCTCTGAGTCCTTCCGCACCCTGCTCCGCGGCAGCGGCATTGTGATGCCGGCGAACACGAGTTCGCATGAGTAGTGCGTCTGTTCTGCCTCGTCTGGTTCTTAGAATTTCATGACTCCCTCGCCGACCATCCTGATCGAACAAACCGGAATATCGGAATGCGGTCCATGCGAATGCTGCGGCAATTTGAGCATGCACGCCTGGGGTCTGGTCACGGTGGGTGGGTCAGCAACTGCCGCATATTTCGTGCACTGGACGCAAGGCAATCCAGCAGACGGCGCGAGATTTGAAGTAGTCTTAGGTGATTGGAGTGAAGCAGCGACATCAGAAGACCGCATGGTCATCGCACTGGATTGTCGATGGATGCCGCCCGGGCCACAGTTCATGATCGTGGACGCGGATCCCAGTCCTTCCGCACCAATTCGAGACCTCGCGGCACATGCCCTTGCGCGCGAAACAGTAGTGAACACGTCGATGGCAACATTAACGTTTGCAATTCTTGACGCAATCTGGCTGCAAGATCAGCGTCTTGCTGACTTTACCACACCGAGACAGTCGTAGTCGGCGCTGCACATGATCTAGATGTGGCCTATCTCGTTTCACGCGATTTACTCGTGAATTTGCGCCATTGAGGCAGCACAAACAGATACACACCCGTTCCCCACAGCACGGCCAACAACACTCCCGACGGAAGAAACACCCAGCGTTTGGCCACTCCTCCAAACCACGATCCATCGTGCAGTGCTTCTATGACATCGCTCCGCCGCGACGCCACTTGCAACACCTGCCCATCGGCGGCATCCACCTGCACTTCCATCCCATTCTCCGTCGAGACTTTCATGAGTCCATTTTCGGGCCTGATGTCCACGCGTGTGATGTCTCCCCACCCCGCCACGCTCACCTCCGGAATCGCCATGCAGACAGCGAGCAGTTGCTCCATGCACAGCCGCGGCGCACCCCCACGGCCGCGCTGCTCAGCTGGCTGAATCCACTCAAAGTCCTTTTTTACCTGGAGCAACAGCCCGCTCAGTATCACCAGCATGATGGGGAGAGCAATCCCCGCTGAAACCCAGTAATGCACCTTGCGACAAAGCACTTGTCCACGCATCAGAACTCTCACATACGCGGCGAATCTGGATCGAGCATCCATTCGCCATCGAACCTCAAGATAACAGATTCACTGATTGTGATTTGAACACGACATAGCGATTGCTAGCCTGCATCGCTTGTCACTCGCGGAATGGCGTCGTCGCACTTTCTGCGAATCACGGCCCAAGGAAAATGTCATTCTCCATCGGCATTTCTGTGCCGCGAAGAACGGGCCTTTGCAGATCAATGAAGCCCTGTCCACTTTGCATCTGCGTCTGAATCTGGCGGATCATCATTTCCACCGGGCGAGGCAGCCAGATGTTGTCGACCACGGCCGAGGGGCCATTGCCGATCGTCACCTCTGGAGAAGCAATCCAACCCACGTGACCGTCTGAATAAAGACCGTGTTGGCCCATGCCACCGTGATTCGGGCTGTTCTCAATCGGAGACACCGCTTCACCACGCGCGTTCTTGAGCACCACCGGCGAGCGATCGGCCATCACGATCGTCTGACTCGGATTGCCACCCGGACGCGACCACGCAGGGCGATGACCGCCGAGCATGATCTGATATGAATAGCTCACTTCGTCCAGTGACTTCCAGTCTTCGCACTCGGGTGTAACGCAACATTCCCTGCAACCGGGATTGCCGGGGCAGGCCAAATCTTCAACCTTCACGAACCCTTTGCGCGCGAGCGTGAAGAGGTTTCGCGAGTTGGAGCCCGCCTCACTCCCCACATCCCACCAGCGTCCGCCACCAAGACCGGCGGTGGCAATGGGCATGCTGTCGCGATATTCGTTGGCGTACATCCCCATGCCACCACCGACGGTGCGCATATTGGAAAGGCACGCAGTCTTGACGCTGTCCATGCGTGCGGCGGTCACCATCGGCCACAGCACCGAAGTGCCGAGCAGCAGTGCAGCGGCGACGCCGACCAGATCGCCCATGCGCCACGAACGGCGGGGACGGGCAGATTCGATGGAGATGGTCCGGGCTTCGCCAGCAGATTCGATACGAGCCATGACGCGATCAGTCAGATCGACTGGTGCAACCAACTGACTGTGATTGAGAGTGCGCCCGATGGCCTCAATCTTTGCCGCACGTTCACGCAATGACGGAGCAACACGCTGCACATCAAACTCGGCAAGCAGGAGAGCATCCAGAGCTTCTTCATCCTGAGCAGACAAACCCGAGGGCACACCCACACTCTGATCATCGTGACGCAGCACTCGAGCCATCGTCACATCACTCAATAGATCTGAAGCGCAAGCCGACAACGGAGTATTCAACAAATCAAGCAATCGCGACACGGGCTGCAATTGCTCAGGAATCGGCTGTCCCGATTGCCGCAACGCGATGACCTGATCAATCAGATCCTCCTGCCCTTGCAGGGGAAGAACTCGTGGCCGTGGTTCAGAAAGTCCGTGATCCATGAAGATGCCTTAGTGATTCACAGTCCGTGTACACAGAAAGCTTGACCCACACTGCAATCGATCGCGTCGACTCCTTACGAAGTGGCGCGGTCCGAGTTCGCTTCCATTCGATTCCAACCCTGCGCAAACGAGGCGACCGCAGCGTGCAGACGCGACTTGACCGTCCCCAGCGGAATGCCGAGGTCTTCGGCGATGTTCGCGTAGCTGAGCCGCTGGAAGTACGCCAAGAGAAGGATCTCCTTGAGCATGGGGGGCATGGCTTCCAAGACCTGCTGCACCCGTGCATCGCGCTCTGCCTCATCCAGACGATTTTCGGGCCCTGGCATGTTGATCTTCAGCAGATCGACATACGTCAGGCCGTCTTCCGAACCCGCTCCCCCGACCGGGGCAGACAGATCCAGAGTCTGGCGACGGCCCTTTCTACGCAGATGGTCCCGCCCCTTGTTCGCAGCAATTGTGAAAAGCCATGGACGAAATCTCCGCTCCATGTCGAAACTGGCGGAAGAGAGGTGAATCTGGAGAAAAGTTTCCTGGAATACGTCTTCAGCTGCGGTCCGATCACCAACTAGCCGGACCAGGAAGCGATACAGCTCGTCGCGATAACGGTCGATCAGTACGCGCAAACACGTCAGATCGCCCTTGCGGTACCTGTCAAATAACACCTCGTCCGGAAGATCCTGGAGAGGCGTGTCGCGATGCTTGTCCTTTGGCGCGGCCATGCGTTGGGCGAGTGTACGGGGACTTCCCCAGGAAGGTTCATCATCCTTGCGGTGTAAAAGTGGCCAGAATATGGCCATACTCACGTTCGAAGCGGATACCTGATTCCGGAGGAAACAGCGCCACCCCCTCAGAACGCAGTCGCGGAGCGAATTCCCGCTCGTAGCGATCCAAGTCTTGCTGACTTTCGAATCGGTACGTGCTGGCGACGCGATTCCCATCTCCGTTGAGCCGCACGACCGAAGCCGATGCGCGACCTAACCGACAGACCTCAACGACATGCCCTCCCGTCAGCCACGCCTGATAACGCTCGGCACTGGCGGCATCCGGTAATGTGGCAACCACACGATAGTGAACTGGATTCATGAGTAAGGTTATAGGTCCTGATCGATTCCCGGCACTTTGAGCTGAGTGGCGGGCAATACGGAGAGGCACTGATCGTTTGGCAGGAGGATGTTCAGGTGCAGGACGTGACAACCATGAGTGCCGAGGGAAGTGCGGAAAATGCCGCGCTGGCGGTGCTCTTGGAATCGGCCTCGAAGGGAGAGGCCGACGCCTGGCGCACGTTGGTAGACCTGTACTCGCGGCGGGTATTCGCGCTGGCGAAAAGCCGGTGCCGCTCGTCAGAATTAGCTGAGGAGATCACGCAATCCGTGTTTGTGACCATTGCGACCAAATTGAGCCAGAGCGAATACACCGAGAAAGGTCGGTTTGAGTCGTGGCTTTTTCGGGTTGCCATGAACCGCATCCGCGATGAGGCGAGGCGAGCCAAGCGGCACGCCACACCCACAGATCCGGAAGCCGTTTCGGCCCTGGCGGATCGCTCGCGGATGAGCGATGCTTCGGGTGCTAGCTCAGCCACTAACGAAGAGTCGGTGCAGCAGATTGCCAGATTGCGTCTGGCGATGGATCAACTGTCGGATGCTGATCGGGAGATCATTGAGTTACGGCATCATGGCCAGATGAGCTTTCAGCAACTGGCCGACATGCTGAATGAACCGATGGGGACACTGCTGGCGCGGCATCACCGGGCACTCCGCAAGCTCAAAGAAATCATGTCAGAGGCGATGAGTCAGGAAATTGATCGAGCGGCCGGGACAGCATTGACACCCACGACAACGCACAGCACCGTGCGCATCGGATCGGAGAAACAACGATGAACAAAGACATCAAAAACTTGCCTGCTGACGGCGATGCTCACGATGTGAGCGAGATGGAAGCATCGGTCAATCGCCTTGCGGAGCTGGATCGCATGGCACCCGCGGGAATGCAGGTACGTATCGCGGCTGCAGCGATGTTGGCAGCACGAAATGCCGCTCCGGTCGTGGCTGGTCGCGTGCCTGCTGCACACGGGGCCAGCCGCCAAGGATTCACGAGAAGCCGGCAGTGGGCGATGGCTGCGACATTGCTGATCGGCTTTGGCGTTGGCTTCAGCGTGTTGTCACGTCTTTCTCAGCCGACTCCCACGGTGATTGATTCAACTGCCGCCGCTGCGGCGTTGGCTCAGGAAGATATGGAGAGCTGGCTGACCCTGACTGAGGCGACGGATGAGACCTTCACTTCCGCCGTCAAGCAACTGACCTCCGACACGTCTCGCGTGAGCGAGAGTGTGACGTCACCGACAATGATTTCGCTGGATGGAGATTCGCTGTGAACCTGATGCACTCCCGCTCCTGGATTTTGGCTCTCGCGGCAGGCGCTTGCGTCACTGCGGTGGCGCTCGCACAACCGGCAGACCGGGTTCCGGCTGACGGTGGAGGTCAGGGTCGCCCCGGCGGCGCGATGCGCGAGCGTCTGGGCGATCGCATGCGCGAGAGACTGGATGAAGGCGCTCCAGATGCGGCAACGCTGAAGCAGCGACTGCAACGCCGACTGGAGGAGAATCAGAAATCCTCCGATCGTTTGAAGGCGGCGATTGAGAAACTGGAGAGGGGTGGTAACGCCGAAGAGATTCTCCGCGAATTGGACATGGGCAGAAGCGCACGTGACGGCGGGCGTGAAGGCGGACCGGGTTTTGGTCCCGGGGGTGGCCCTCGCGATGGAGGACGAATGCCCGGTGGTCCGGAAGGCGGACCTGGTGGTCCGGGTGGCATGGGACGGCCCAGTGACGGAAACACGCCCAGCGGCCCGGTGACCAAGGAAGAAATGGAAGCGATTCACCGCTTCATCGGCAAGCACATGCCCAAGGTGGCGGAGCGGATGAAGGCGTTTTCGTCGCTGGAACCGGACGCCGCGGAAAGATTGACGATGCGGATGGCGCCGCGGATTCGCGATCTGATGGCATTAGAGCGGCCTGAGCCAAAGCTCTTTGGCCATCGCTTGGATGAAATGCGCGCCGGTTTCGAGATCATCGCCTCTTCGCGTGAGCTTTCGGACCTCGTCCGCAATAAAGGGTCTGAGAAGGACATCGCCGAAGCCCAGGGGCGCATCAAGGACGCCGTCCGAGCACGTGTTGAAGCGCAGATGAAGGGTCAGGAAGCTGAGATCGAGTCGCTCGCCAAGCGCGTTGAGTCACTGCGTCATCAGTTGAGTGAACGCACGGCTTCAAAGGACACACGTATTGACGAAGAAGCCAAACGCGTGATTGAGAGGGCGAGTGATCCGGACATGCGCGGACCGCGCGGACGCAAGGAAGGCGAAAAAAACGAGCCGCGCTAAAGCGGCTCGCTGAGACGGGTTGGAGTTGTTGCCTACCTCTTGAAGATGAAGATGCTGGGGTTGACAACCAGCACCGGCTCTTTGCGCAAAAGCATCATGCGGCGCATGCCATCGCGAATCTGACCGGCGGCATGAACACCGACGATCTCCTCCGGCACGCTCCAGATGCCATCGGCGACTGCTTCTTTGACCGCGGTGCTGGCGGCGACCTTGGGAGACGTGAGGAACTGACCGAACGAGTCTTCTAATGCCTCGGCAAGTGTCTTGGGTGCGGGGTAATCCAATACGTCGTATTCAGTGATGTTGACAGACTTGGCCAGATCGGTGATCGCGACCTCCATGCCGCCGACAGCATCGGCCATCTTCAGATCGATGGCCTTGTCGCCTGTGAAGAGGCGTCCGGCAGCGGTCTTATCCAGATCGATCCCCTTGCGACCTGTCGAAACGCGCGACGTGAAGAGCTTGTAGGTGTCGCTCATCTTGCTGCGCACCAGCTCACGCTCGGCATCCGTCCAGGGCTTGATCGATGAGAACATGGCAGCGCGCGGACCGCGAGCGCGGGGCACGACATTGACATGGGCCTTTTCCAACAGGCCACCCATGGCAATCTTGCCACCGACCACACCGATGGAGCCGACGATGCTGCTGGGATTCACATAGATCTTGTCGGTGCCGACGGCGACGTAGTACCCGCCGCTGGCGGCCATACTGCCGACGCTGGCCCACACCGGCTTCTTTTCAGCAAGCGAGCGCAGACCGAGCCACATCACCTCGCTAGCGATGGCCGAGCCACCGGGAGAATCAATGCGCACAATCACTCCCTTGATGAGGTCATTGTCGCGAATCTCGGCGATGGCGTTGCGGATAGTGCGGCTGCCGACGCTGCCTTCTCCACCACCAAAGCCACCAGACTCCGAATCTCCGTCAATGATGGTGCCCTTGACGTGCAGTACGGCGATGGTGTCGCGCGTGGGCGTTTTGGTCATGGGCTTACTGAGCATGCTCAGAAATGCGAAGGGATTGCTCATTTCGGGGGCGGGAGCTTCGGCATTCAATGAGGATTCATCAAGTTCGACCTCTTCGCCATAGCTCTTGGCCAGAGATTCGGTGATGGAAGGAAGATCGACCGCGGAATCGAGCAGACCGGCGGCGATGGCATCGTCGGCCTCGCTCATCCACGCCGCTTCCATGGCCTTGTCGAGCTTGGCATCATCCATCTTGCGACCGGCCTTGATGTGCGAACGCAGATTGCCGTACATGCTGTCGAGGAGTTGATTGATGTTCTGGTCCCACTCTGCGCTGGGCTTGGCGTTCATCATCTGCTCACTCGCACCTTTGTAGGCACCGACCTGCACCATGTCGGCCTTGAGTCCGGCCCAGGCAAGGGTGTCGGCCAGGAACATCTCTTCCATGTACAGACCGGGGAGTTCGATGGCTCCGCCTTTCTGCACAATCACCTCATCCGCGAAGGAGCCCAGGGCCAATTCGCTGGCGCTGTACCCCTCGGCAAAGATGTGGACCTTCTTTCCGGTGGCGCGATAGTCCTTGAGCTTGGCACCCAGCTCTTCGACCAGAGTCATGGTCAGGGGAGCATCCTTGAGGCGGATGACCAGACCCTTGGATTCGCTATCGGCCTTGGCCTCATCGATCGCGCTGAGCAACGAACGCAAAGTGATCTCACCTTTGCCACCAAACATGGTGGCCATCGGAGAGCCCTGCTCGAGCACGGGGCCATCCAGGGTGAGATATGTCACTTTGGAATCAGCCGCGAGAGCCGGTGATGTGAATGAGACCGCCGCCGTGCTTGCGGCAATCAAGGCAAGCGTGGACAGACTCCGCATCGCGCGAACGGAAAGACTGCGTGGCATAAACACACTCCAGATGGTTGAAAACAACTCAGCGGACAAGAAGTTTATCGGAAAACCGGGGTGAACGGTTTCAGAATCACGCTTTGCGTAAGGGATTTCACTGATATCCCAGGCGTTCGAGGTCGTCCTCATCCAGCCCGAATTGATGTCCAATCTCGTGCAACAGGGTGATGATGATCTCTTCGCGGACTCGATTCATGGATTCGGGACTGTCAGGATCCAGCCCTTCGCATAGATCGATGATCGCCTCGCGAAAGAGGTGAATCTGCGGGGGAAGGTCGCCACCATCCTCTACCGAGGAACAGGTATCAGGGATGCCGGAATGCATGCCGCAGATTTCCAGAATGGCCTGATGATCTTCGGGATCGATGCCCAGTTCGTTCAGTGCATGGGGCTCGGGGCGATCGAGCACGATGACGGCGACCTGATCGACTAATTCAGCGAGAGCCGGAGGAAAGTGCCCGATGACCTCTTCGACCATCGCGTCAAAGGCCATAGATTGCTGCGGCGTGAGTGGATGTGAGCGATCTTCGCTGTTCATGAGTCGGACCCGAGCGGGGAACCTCGCGAAGCGGAAGGGGGAGTACCACGGCGGGAGTCCGGACGCGTCATGTCGTCAAAGGTGAGCGGCGCAGCGAGTATCACAGGACGAAGTTTGATGACATCGATCACGATGGCGACGATTCCGACAGTGAGAAGCATGGAGCCGACACCGATCAGCGCGATGGAGATGATGCGGACCAGTGACCCCTCGATGCTGGTGTCCTGCTCGGGCTTGAAGAGGAGCCAGATGATGTCGCCCGCTGCCGCTATGGCGATGGCAGCGAGCAGACTTGGCGTACTTTGGCGATCGAGACGGCCACTGCGCATGAGGACGCTTCGCGATTGAAGAGATTTCCACACTCGCGAAAGCCCCAGAACAATCACGGCCGTCGCGGCACCGCTGGCGAGTCGCAACATCGTGCGCCGGCCGTCGTCCGCTGTCGCTGAAGCAAAGATGGTGGGTGTCTGCGCATCGACGCCAGTGAATGTGAACCACAGCAGGGCGGCGATGCACAAGTATGCGACGATCGCGACCATCACGCCGCTCGCGGTGCCGGGTTCCAATCGCCCATGAGGACGAGCCACGGGGACCAATGAGACACCGGCGAGTGCCAGCAAACCTGCCGCCGCGGGGCCGAGCCACCCGATCAGAGCGGGCTGAGGACCACCAGCGGTGGCGAACTCCAGTCCTCGCATGATCCAGACCGCCAGAGAGCAAAAGAGCGTGCTGATCGACCAAACACACATCGCGGCAAAGAGGATGCGGGGGCTGTAAATAGGAGCGAGTTCGGCGGCGAGGGGATCGACGACCGCAAGGAGGGTGGCACGCACAGGTGTTCCACACTCGGGGCACCGATCACGGACGGAGAGACCGACAAGGTCGTAGCCACAGCGAAGACAGGGAAGATCTCGCGACAGTTCGCGGCTAAGGGCATCGAGGCGCCCGGCGGAAATGGTGCTGGGTGGGGGCGTAGATTCGTCGACGACCTCGTCTGACAAATCGCTCAGATTGGCATCTTCAGATTGTGATCCATCCTGTTCCCTCACGACAGGAGTCTACCCGGCCCATCAAGCAGTGTCCCCGGCTGTCCACATGATCGCCCCACTACACTCGCCACCAATGAACGACCCCCAGGCGGTGATCTCGCGGCTGAAACGGGCCATCAGCAGCGTCTACTTTGGCCCCGAAGCCACGATCGAACGCGTGATCGTGTGTCTGCTAGCACGCGGGCATTTGTTGATTGAGGATGTGCCGGGGGTGGGTAAGACCGTGCTGGCGACGACGCTGGCGCGGAGCGTGGATTGCACCTTCAGCCGCATTCAGATGACGCCGGACCTGTTGCCCTCTGACGTATTGGGGGTGAGCATTTTCAATCGTGAGACCGGGGCCTTTGAATTTCGCCCAGGCCCGATCTTTGCCAATATCGTGCTGGCGGATGAAGTGAACCGGACAAGCCCGCGCACCCAATCGGCATTGCTGGAAGCGATGAACGATGGGTCGGTGTCGGTGGATGGCGTGACACACAAGCTCGAACAGCCCTTCATGATCGTGGCGACGCAGAACCCATTTGAATTCGAGGGAACGTTTCCACTGCCAGAAAATCAGCTCGACCGCTTTCTGATGCGGGTGCCGCTTGGATATCCATCGCCGGAGGATGAAGCGCGTGTGCTGGAGCAGCGCCCGGGTGTGACCGCCCTGCCGACGCTCTCTCCCGCAATCACGCGGGCGGACCTGCTGGGGTTGCAGTCATTGTGTGACGCGGTGAAGGTGGATGGAGCGATTGTGCGTTACATCGTGGCGATCGCCAACGCCACGCGGCAGTCGGCTGAATTTGAACTGGGGCTTTCGCCTCGTGCATCGCTGTCATTGCAGCGCACCGCGCGGGCACATGCACTGCTGTCGGGGCGTGAGTACGTCACGCCTGATGATGTGCTGGCGCACTTTGAGGCAGTGTGTGCCCATCGCGTGCTGCTGAAGCGGGGTGGGCTGGATTCATCTGCACAACAGGTTGGCGAAGCGTTGCAGGCCATTCTGCGATCTGTTCCAA
>JAGWZK010000024.1 GCA_018968885.1 Planctomycetota bacterium
TCGATGAAGAGAGTGAAGCGAGCGGCATCGGAATGTGAGAGCGCGGCGGACATGATGAGCGAATGTACCGCGTTGTGGCGAGCGCGCCAAGAGATGAAAATGGCGAACCTGACAGACAGTTGTCAGGTTGTGGGAGGAGAAGGTGACAGACAGTTGTCAGGGTCTGGATAAAAGAGGCATGAGGAGCGAGGCACTTTGCGCGAGAGAAAGCAGAAAGGCAAGCCGTCAGACACCAGGCATCAGGAAAAGCAGTGGCAGGGAAAGTGGGAAGGGCTGATTTCATATGCCGCGATTCTCGCGGCACAATGTGAAGGAAGAGGGGATGTAGACCGTGTAGATGTGTGGATGGATCGCTTTCCACGGGTTGCGCTCGAAGACTCGCTTCACCCGTGGCTACACCCCTTCGCCCCGATGGGGCGAAAGCAGTGCGGCATGGGGTCTGTGCATCGCGAGACCATGTAGAAAATGAAAGGGATATCTTCCACGGGTTGCGCTCGAAGACTCGCTTCACCCATGGCTACACCCCTTCGCCCCGATGGGGCGAAAGCAGTGCGGCATGAAGTGGGTGCATCGAGAGACCGTGTAGAAAATTGATGGGCTCTTTCCGGGGGTGTCCGCTTTGCTGACGACCTCCGGCTATTCACTTTCACCACTACGTGGTGAAAAGCGCCTCGTCACTTTGTCATGAACAATCCGGCATCGATTCCCTGGCCGCCGAACTTCTGGTGGCAGTGGATGGCGATGGTGTTGCTTCCTGCTTTGAGTGAGGCGAGCGATTCGGGTGTGAGGTCGAAGGTGCGGTAACTGGTGGTGTATCCCTCGGCTTTGACCGCGAGGATGCCGTTGATGTAGACCTCGGCATCTTCATCGTGGTAGAGGGAGAGTTTGATGGAGTCCTTCATGGAGTCATTGAGAGTGAACGAGGCCGGGAGATCGAAGGTGCGGCGGAGCCAGATGTCGGAGGTTTTCCACTCGGTGCCGATGATGGCGTTGGGTGTGCCGCGGGTGCCGAAGCCGGACTTGCCTTTGAGCCACGGTGAGGCCTGCGCGGAGGGATCGAACGAGGAAGATTCCCAACCTGATGCCGGAGCGGTGGTGGTGAAGGACCACTCGGGGCGATCTTTCTCGGCGAGGCGATTGGCGTGGGGAACGAGCCATGTCTTTGTAGGCGCAGGTGCATACAACGCGGCGGTGGCTTTGCGGACGCGCTCGGGATCGATCTTCCACTGGCGGCGGTCGTAAGAGAGCCAGCCGTTGACCTCGATCTCGACATCGGTGGTCTGCGTGTAAACGGCGGCGGAGAGGCCATCGGCGATGAGGTTGGGGATTTGCTTGAGGAGATCGTTGTACGCCGCGGTGAGCGTGGTCTTATCGGGGTAGGACTTGTATCCCCAGTTGTTCTTGTTGACCCAGGTGTGACCATCGAGAGGGAGGCCCAGGCCGCCGAACTCGCCGAGGACGCTGGCGCGGTTGGATTCGAGGGGAGGGCAGGTGGGGTCGGGATAGGCGTGGTAGTCGAGGGTGTCGCCGACGTTCATGTCGGTCCAGCCGCTGGCGTTGTTGACGAGGCGCGTGGGGTCCCAGGTCTTGACCTTGTTCGCGATTTCGCGCGACCAATTCAGATCGTTCTGACCCCACCCTTCATTCCATGGAACCCACATGATGATGGAGGGGTGACGGGCAAGATCGGTGATGATCTCTTTGGCTTCATTCTCGAAGTTGGCTTTCCACTCGGCGGTGAGGGGGGGTGACTTCTTGTGTTCTCTGTCGTCGGCCCCGCCGCGACCATCGGCAAAGAAGGGGCTGGGGATGTCTTGCCAGACGAGGATGCCCATGCGGTCGCACCATGTGTAGTAGAGCTCTGATTCGACCTTGACGTGTTTGCGAAGCATGTTGCAGCCGAACTTGCGGATGGCCTTGAGGTCAAAGACCATGGCCTCTTCGTTGGGGGGTGTGTAGAGACCATCGGGCCAGTAGCCTTGATCGAGAGGGCCGAACTGAAAGAGAGGCTTGCCGTTGAGCATGAGGCGGTTGATGCCTGCTTCATCTTTGGCGACGGCGATGTCGCGGCAGGCAAAATAGGTCTTGACCATGTCGACGATGGTGTCGCCACGCTTCAGGACGACTTCGGCGTTGTAGAGATGGGGGCTGGAGGGGGACCAGGTCTTGACGCCGCCGATCTGAATGCGCGGGCTGGCTTTGGGGCCGGGGTTACTGAGTTGGATGTTGGCGCCATCGAAAGAGACTTCGAGGGTGAGGCCATCGGTGGGGCCGTTGATGGTGATGTTGGATTCGATGAGGCCGTTGGCGGAACCCTTGATGACGGCGTTGGTGATGGAGGTGGCGGGGAGGGGTTCGAGCCAGACGGTCTGCCAGATGCCGCTGATGCTGGTGTACCAGATGCCACTGGAGACATCCCACTGCTTGCCGCGGGGCTGGCCGCCAGCGTTGGTGGGGTCGGTGACGCGGACGATGATTTCGTTTTGGCCGGAGGTGAGTGCGGAAGTGATGTCGATGCTGAAGGGGTCGTAGCCACCCTTGTGTGCGCCGACGTCTTTGCCGTTGACTTGGACGGTGCAGGACCAATCGACCGCGCCGAAGTGGAGCATGATGCGGCGATCAGCGCCGAAGGAAGACCACTCGGCGGGAGTGGTGAAGGAGCGGCGGTAGGTGATGACATCGGTGGGAGCGACACGCTTGCCGACACCGGAGAGGGAGGACTCGACGGGGAATGGGACGAGGATTTTGGTATCGAAGGTGGGGGCGGCGTTACCGCTGGTGATGGAGAGATCCCAAAGGCCGTTGAGATTGAGCCAGGCATCGCGGGCGAGGGTGGGGCGGGGGTATTGGGGCCAGACGTTTTCGGGAGTGACGGATTCGGCCCATGGCGTGGAGAGGGGAGTGGGGGCGGGTTTCCAGATTGCTGGATCTGCGGCCAACGCATTGCACGCAAGGGTGGAAGAAACTGTGAGGATGAACGCGGCGAGGTGTGTGCGAGTCATGCGGAGAGCATACTCGATCCGCGCTGCGGCTTACTTGGTGAGGAGGCGTTTCACAGCTTGAAGCACGGAGTCGTTGCCAGACGCGATATCGGCGGCGGTGGTGGGGATGAGGAGGTCGGGGGTGAGGCCAGCATCGGGGGTGTTGGGATCTTCCGGGAAGGCGGCGATGAGGGGGAGATCGACCTCGATCTTTGAGTGTGGGAGGCGGAGGAAGAAGAACGCGCCGCCATTGATGCCGCGTTGATTGCCGCCGGTGGGCTCGCCGACGATGGTGGCGAGTTTGTTGCGTTGGATGAGGGAAGCGAAGTTGAAGGTGGCGGAGGAGCAGGTGGCATCGACGAGGACAAAGACTTTGCCGGTGTAGCGCTTGCGCGAGGGGGAGACTTCGGTGCCGTTGGGATTGTCTCCGAAGCGAGAGAGTTCGAAAAAGGGTTGTGAGCCACTGGCGACGAAAGAAGGTGTGGGGATGGACTTGGCCTTCCTGCCCCAATTGCGGAAGGATTCATCCCAGGTGTTGAGGTAGGGGTTGAGGTCTTCGGGAGTTTTCTGATAGCGGACGAAGCGCTGAGTGTTGGGGATGGTGAGGTCTTTGGTGATGAGGCGTGAGATGATGAGGTTGCCGCATTCGTTGCCACCTTCGTTGCCACGAAGATCGATGATGAGGTGCGGAGTTTTTGCTTTGACGATGGAGTCGAGGGTGTCATCGAGCCAGGACTCCCAATCCCACTTGGTGTTGTAGACGGCCCATGTGGGCATGGTGAGGAGCGCGGCGGGGGCGTGGGTGTCGGAGGTGAGGGTGGTGAACTGCCAGAGAGGAGCGTCTTTGGGTGCGGTGGGGCGGAGGGATGCTCCCTGTAACTGGCGCTGGGCGTAGGTGTGGGCTTTTTCGGTGATGGTGATGGATGCTGTTGAGTTTGGAGGAGTGAAGGTGATTTGGAAGTTGGCGGAAGAGGAAGGGAAGAAGAGAGGGAAGTAGATATCGAAGGCCTCGTAGCGCGAGCCAGCGGTGGTATCGAGATAGCGGATGCGCTTGGCATCGTTGGAGCCATCGGCGCGGGCGATGGTGAGGAGTTTGGTGAGGATGTCGGCAGTGGGGATGTTTTTGATGGAGAGGATCTCACTGCCGCGGATGAGGCGGGTGTCGGTGGTAAAGGGGTGCGTGACGATCATCTTGCGATCGATCCAGCGGAAGTGGAAGGGAGGTGCTGGTTGTGTTGAAGGAGTACGGGAGCGATTTCCTTTTTCGGTTGATTGAAGAAGTTGGTGTATGTGTGGCCGCACTTGATGGTGGCGAGGAATTGGGAGAGGGTGAGAAAGGTCTCGGGAAGGGTGCGGTCTTGTGAGGCGAAGGTGTTGAGGGTTTCCCAGCGTGCCGCGAGAGCTGCGGGGGTGTTGTAGCGGTAGAGGCCGGGATGTAAGGCCTCGAAGGCCTGCCGGAGAATTGTGAGATCTTTCTGCAGGTCAGTTGATGAGATGATGGGTGTGGCGCCTGGCGCGGCGGAGGCAGGAACTGGTTCGGGAGAGGCGGGTTGCAGTTCGGAGAGAGTGACGGAAGAGTGGGTGGTGACCGCCAGCGAGACGACGAGAGTGATTGCGAGCCTGGCGTGGCTTTCGATGAGGGATGTGGCGCGGATTCGCTGAGGTCAGGGCTGGGTTGATGGACGCGGCGTGTCGAAATCGTCCCACTCTTCGGGGGTGCGGGGCCAATCGTCGCCTAAGAGGCGGGAGAGGGAGCGATCGGCGAGGATCTTGCCACCGGTCTGGCAGGTGGGGCAGTAGTTGAATTCGTTTTCAGCGCGGACGATGCGCTGAACTTTGGTTTGGCAGACGGGGCAGGGTTTGCCGAACTTGCCGTGGACTGCGAAATCGGGGCGGAAGGCGGTGATATCGCCGGGGCCTGGGAAGGTGTGCGCGAATTCGGATTGAAGCCGCGCGATCCAGAGGTTGAGGGTGGAGGGGATGGCGTGAGCGAGGCGTGACCACTCATCGGGAGTGAGGCGCGAGGTGTGGGTGATGGGGGAGAGTTTGGCGGCGTGGAGGACTTCGTCGCTGTAGGCGTTGCCGATGCCGCGGATGGTGTGGGGATCGGTGAGGGCGCGCTTGATGGTGCGATTGGGAGTGCGGAGGGCGGCGATGAGTTGATCGGGGGTGGAGGTGAGTGGGTCGAGGCCACCGGGATCGAGCGTGGAGAGGGAGGCGGTGGGGAGGATGTGGAGGGAGGCGCGTTTCTTTTGGCTGGCTTCGGTGAGGATGAGGGTGCCGGCGGTAGTGCGGAGACGAGCGAGTTCGATTTTGCTGGGGAGGCCGGTTTTGGCGGATGAGTCGATGAAGCGGAAGCGACCGGCGATCATGAGATGGATGACGAGTGAGATGTGGTTGTCGCAGGAGATGACGATGCGCTTTCCGAGGGTGGAGACGTCGGTGATGCGATGGGATTCGACGGCGTCGGGCGGAGGATCGAAGGTGCGGAGGAGGAAGGGGAAGCGGATCAGGAGGGAATTGATGGTGGTGTTGAGAAGGCGTTGCGTGAGGCAATCGCGGTAGACGAGGATGTCGGGGAGTTCGGGCATGGGGTGATCGCAGGATTATGCGCATGATGATGTTGGTAAGTGGGGGTTGGGGGATGTGGTATGCTGCACTCGAGTGGGAGGTGCGCGATGGCGATTGATCCGATGCTGTATCAGAAGTTGTCGGGGCGGAGTGGCGATCCGATGACGCGGATGGGTGAGGCCTTGGCGAAGGATGTGAAGGCCAAGCACGCGCGGGACGAGATGCCCAAGGGATTGGCGGGTGGTTTGGGTGTGAATCGCAAGCCGTGGATCTGGGCGAATATCTATTGGTGGTTCAAGGACAAGATGCGGCCGCGGTGATTATCCGTCGGAATGGCACTCGTGGGGTAGATGCCCTATTTGCGGTGGTTGTCGCGCCGATCCGTGCATTGATGAGCTGCCTCTTAGGAGCTGCTTGAAGGCGTTGGCGCGTCTGGTATGCTGCCCGACCGTTCTCGCGAGGTGGTCTGCCAGGTTCGCAAATAGATTCAAAGTCAGTTTCAAAGAGGGTTTCAACATGTCGAAGCGCGTTTCGCAAAGTCGAATTGGTGCGAGGTTTTTGATGGCACCGTTGATGGTGATGACACTGGCGGGAATGTGCAGCGGAGCGTTGGGGGCGATGGCGGCGGATGTCGCGCGCGTGAGCAATCAAGGCGGCGTGTCGGTGATCCAAGCCGCGAATGTGGAGATTGCGCGGACGCAGGGCGCAGTGAGAAATCTGCGGCAATATGGGCAAGAGGTGGGTGCGGCGGCATTGGTGTGGCAGGAAGGAGAGGGAGCGCAGAGCCGCGAGATGTATGCCTTCACGCGGGATGGGCAGTCCTGGTCTCGTCCGATCATGCAGGATGCCAGCCGCGATCTCGCCAAGCTCAACCTGCGCTGGCAGACCTTTGACCCCACGGTGATCGATCATGCCTCCATCGTCCCAGTCGCGCTGGCCACTCCTGAATCACCGGTCTATCTCGCGCAGTTTGTGGTCCCGCCGTTTGACGGCATCACCGATCCCTTGGTTCGGGCGGGTGTGGATATGTACGCCGCGCTTCCGGATTCGGCGATGATCGTGCGGGCTGAGGGTGATGGCCTTGCCGCGCTTCGTGCGAGTCCCTTCCTGCGTGCGCTGATTCCGTATCACGCTGTGTTTAAGACCGAGCCGAACATCATCAAGGGGTATCTCCCCTCGATCGTCAAGGACGATGCCGCCGCGGCGCTGGCCCGCTCTGATTTTGAAGCCAACTGGGCCAAGCCGTATTCGCAGGCCATGGAATCGCTGCGCGCGGGAGGAAAGGCGAGTTTCTGGATTCAGGTGCACCAGCCGGGGTTGGTGATGAAGGAGAAGGTGGCCAGGGCGATCAGTGAGTGGGGTGGCGTGGTGCAGGATGTTGGGCTGGATGATTATCTGATGAGGGCGGAACTGAATCAGGAGCAGTTTGTGCGGTTGCTCGGGTTGGCAGAGGTAGCGTTCAGTGATCCGTGGTCGATGGCAGAGACGGATATGGACATTGAGCGGACTCTGATGGGGGCGAACGCGGTGGAGACAGCGACGGGATTCTCGGGTGAGGGGGTGCGCGCGGAAGTGATGGATAGTGGTGTGCGGAATACGCACGTGGCACTGACGGCAGCGAACGTGCGGCTGAATAACACCGGCGACATGAGTCACGGCACGAGCACGTTTGGCATTTTGTTTGGAACGGGGGCGAGCAATACCGCAGCCCGTGCGCTGCTGCCGGATGCGGAAGCCAAGTATTTTTACGCGTATTCAGGGTTGCAGGGGTTTGGCGGAACGGCGAGCCGCCTGACGGTGACGCAGACTTCAGTGAACACCAACAACATCGTGGTGCAGAGCAACAGCTGGGGAAGTGCGCTGACGACGGCGTACACAACGACTTCGCAGGCGATGGACAACATCATCTGGCAGACGGGGCTGCTGATCTGCCAATCGCAATCCAACGCGGGGACGCAGAATTCGCGGCCGGAGGCATGGGCCAAGAACGTGCTGGCGGTGGGTGGCGTGGTGCATGGCAACGACACCAACCGGACCAATGACAACTGGACCAACGGGGCGTCGATCGGTCCAGCAGCAGACGGGCGAGTGAAGCCGGAGCTGGCGAATCACTACGACAATGTGCTGACGACGAGCAGTTCATCTGACACGTCGTACACAACGACCTTCAGCGGCACATCGTCGGCGACGCCGATCACGGCGGGGTACATGGGGTTGATCTTCCAGATGTGGCATGGTGGGATTTTTCCAGGGTTTGGGCAGGGCGCGAGTGTGTTTGCCAGCCGCCCGTCGTTTGCGACGGCGCGGGCATTGGCGATTCACTCGGCGTACCGGTACAACTGGACGACTGGCGGCAGCAACGCCAGCATCAATCGCAACGTGCAAGGTTGGGGCGTAATTGATATCGAGCGTTTGCGGCAACTTGGGCCGTCGATGTACCTGATCAATGAATCGCGGAATCTATTGGCTGGGCAATCGGCGACGTACTCGTTTGAGGTGCCGCAAGGCGCACCCAATCTGGCCGTGACGATGGTGTATCGCGATCCGCCGGGGACGACATCGGCGACGATTCACCGCATCAATGACGTGTCGGTGAAAGTGACCGCACCGGATGGGCAGTTTTATTGGGGAAACAGTGGCCTGAGCGCGGGGAGTGTGACGAGCCAGGGTGGAACGGCCAACACGCGCGACACGGTGGAGAATGTGTTTCTGACTGCGCCTCGTTCTGGGCGATGGACGGTGCAGGTGTTTGCGGATGTCGTGGCTGCTGACGGTGATGCTCGCACAGTGGGCGTGAACGATGTGACGTTTGCGCTGGCGGTGTCGGGCGGAGCGAGAACGCCAGTGCGGGTGCTGTCTTTGGATGCAGCGCGAAGCGCAGCGTGTGGCGATGGTACATTGCTATCGCTGAGCAGCGGACCGGCGTATGCGCGGATTCGCGAGTGGATGGCGGATCCGCAGCGGTTTGGTGGTGCCGGGGCGATGGATCGACCGGTGAATCTGCTGCCGGCGGTGAGCGCGATTTCACCGGCGACACTGGCGAATGCGGATGTTTTGGTGCTGACGCAACCGGCGAGTGCCTTATCGCGGTGCGAGCAGGGGTACTTGGAACGATTCGTCACGCAGGGTGGCGGCGTGGTAGCGTTGTATGACGATGCGCCCAGCGATTTGGCAAGTGTGATCGGTGCGAGCGCAGGGGTCAGTGGGGTGGCCGGGGCGTTTGCAACCAATGGCAGCAGCGGCCCGGTGCTGGCGGGGCCGTTTGGCGCGGTCACCGGGCCGGTGGCGGGTGGAGCGCACGGGACATTTGCCTCGGTGGGAACCGGGACGGCACTGTTGACGAGCGCGGCGGGAGTTGTGTCGGGGCTATTCACAGTGGGAAGTGGGCGAGCCGTGATCGTGGGAGATGGTGAGTGGGCCAGTGATGCTGCGGCGGATTGCGTGCAGCCGGGGTTGCCACTGACGAGCAATGAGAGGTTTTTCCTGAACGCGCTGGCGGCGGTCTCGCCGAATGCACCGATTACGTACACGTTCCCATCGTGCGCTGCGGACTTCAACTGCGATTCACAGATCGACTTCTTTGACTATCTCGACTTTGTGTCGGTGTTCTCGTCGGGCGGGTCTGGCGCGGACTTCAATCAGGATGGTGTCGTGGATTTCTTTGACTATCTGGACTTTGTGAGTGTGTTTGCGGCTCCGTGCTGAAGCCAGTTTCTGTGCCGGGTGCAGGACACTACCCTCGGTCGCATGGAACGCGGTGGAAGAGAATCCGGCTCGGCTGATTTTGCAACGCTGCTTGAAAAGGCAGTGGGGCATCGTCGTGGACTTTTGCACGAGGCGGGCGCGTCAGATGCCTGCCGCGTATTTTCGGGCGCGGCTGATGGTGTGGATGGCGTGTTTATTGATCGGTATGGGGCGGGGGCAACGCTGATTGTGTATGAGGGGCGTGCTCCGCAGTGGTTTGATGCACAAGAGATAGGGCCCGTGGTGCTCGGTGTGCTCAAGGCATGGGGTGTGCAGGGGGTGTATCACAAGCCATTTGCGCGGGATCGCTCGAAAATGGGTGGAGAATTGCCGCCCGTGGTGACTGATCCGCGGCCCTTGTGTGGCGAGGGAGTCGAAGAAGCGTTGGCGATTCGCGAGCATGACTATCGGCTGGAAGTGCGCCTGTATGACGGACTGTCGACGGGGATCTTTCTGGATCAGCGTGAGAATCGCAAGTGGGTGCAGGAGGGCGTGAAGGCACGCGTGCAGCGGGGTGCAGCACCCAAGGTGTTGAACACATTTGCGTATACCTGCGCGTTTTCGGTGGCTGCGGCGCGGGCCGGTGCGTTGACCACGAGCGTGGATGTGTCGGCGCGATATCTGGAGTGGGGGAAGCGGAACTTTGCGTTGAATGGGATTCATGCGGAGGGGGTCGCGCATCGGTTTGCGCGGATGGACACGTTTGAGTTTCTGGAGTACGCAGCTCGGAAGGGGCTGAGATATGACCTGGTGATTCTTGATCCGCCGAGCTTTTCGGCAGGATCAAAGAAGAAAGGGATTCGGCCGTGGAGTTCGGTGAGTGACTATCCGGACTTGATTCGAGCTGCGCGAAAGGTGCTCGAGCCGAAGGGGAGTGTGTTTGCTTCGACGAATACCACTGAGTTGTGCCGCCCGGGACGCCTGCAGCAATTGGTCGTGAAGGCACTCGGCAACGAGCCACGGTGGCTGACACTGCCGGATGCGCCGGTGGATTTTTCGAGAGATCGCGATCGTTTTGCGGCGGTAGGGTTTACGGTGTGAGCGTGTTGTGCTGCGTGACGCGGATTGCATTCATGCCAGGTGACCTGGGACCAATACGACTCATCGGACCCATGAGCAAAGTGTGAAACAGTGATGACGCTTGCGGGTCGCTGGAGTTCTACACCACACTGTGCACGATGCCTTCGATCTGGCGGAGCATTTCCAGATCGAATTGTTCGGGGCTGAAGCGTTCGGCATGAGCGCGGCAGGCGAGTGCATCGCTGGGGCAGCGGCGCGAGGCGGCGGCCATGGATTCGGGAGTAATGTCGTGGAAGAAGGCGCCGGTCTGACCATCCAGAACGGTGTCGAGGGCGCCACCCTGGGCCAGGGCGATGACGGGTGTGCCGCAGGCCTGAGCTTCGAGGGCGACAATGCCGAAATCCTCAACCTGGGGAAAGACGACGAGGCGGGCGCGGCGGTAGAGCTCGACAAGTTCGGCATCGCTGACGCGGCCGAGAAATTTGGTGTTCGGGCCCGCGAGTTTCTTGAGGCGTTTGAGTTCCGAGCCGGTGCCCGCGATGCGGAGTTCGCGTCCTTCGCGCTGGGCTGCTTCGATGGCAAGATCGACGCGCTTGTAGGGTTCGAGGGCACCGACATAGAGCCAGAAATTCTCGCGAGCGATGAGAGGATCTGGAGTGAAGGTGTCGAGGCGGACGAAAGGGTGGACGATGGCGGCATCGGTTTCGTAGCAGCGGTGAATCTCGCGGGCGGTGTGCCGCGAGTTGGCGATGTAGCGCGAGACGTTGGTGCTGGTTTTTTTGTCCCAGCGGCGGAAGGTCTCGCCATACCAGCGAAGCCCGGTGCGGCGGAGGCGGCTGCCTTGTTCATATTGCTCGGCCTGGCCCCACACCCAGCGTGCCGGGGTGTGGCAGTAGCAAAGGTGTGGTACCCCCTTGGGGGTGCGCAGTCCCTTGATGGCGGCGGAACTGGTGGAGAGGATCAGGTCGAAGGGCGCGCGGCGGTGTTCGGCAGCGAGTTTGGACCCCAGCCACCAGACAGCGCGGGGGTAAAGGGGAAGCATCCAGCGGCGAAGGGAGGAGCGCAGGCCGGGTATGCGGCCCAGGGGCCAGACAACATGGCGAGCAGCATCGACGACCGGGCCGATGGGTTTGCCATCATCGAACATGGTGTAGATGCCGACGAGGGTGTGATCGCGCTGGATGAGGGATGCGAGGCGTTCGAGAACGAGCTCGCCGCCGCGGACTCCAGCGAGCCAATCGTGGGCGAGGGCGATGCGGAGTTTGCGTTGTGGGCGGTCGGAGGAGGGTTGTGGAGGAAGTGTGGAGTCGGGGAAGGGGACTTCGATTGGGCGAGAGAGGAGGGCAGCGAGGTTTTGGTTGCCACTGGCGGAAGTCGGCATCAAAGATGATGCGACGGACGAGGGGGGCAAAGATGGACCGCGCGGGTCGGGCATGAGAGAATCGGTGATATTTCCGGACGTGCAGGTGTTTAGCACTCGTCATGAGGCGAGGGCATGACAAAGGCACGACACTGCTTCGAGCGAACGACAGCCCGGAGCGGTGGATCGGGAGTTTAGGAGCCAGCATGGCCTTGGGAAGCAGCAGAGTGAATGTGAACAACCGGCAGGGGATTGATTACCGACAGATGGCGGCAGGGTTTGCGCGGTTCGGCAGGCCGATCATCGATGCTCATGCGCATATTCATGGGAAAGACGCGTCAAAGGTGTATGCCGAGGTGCAGGAGTTGTTTGGGGTTGGGGTGACGTACAGCATGACGCAATTGCACCTGTGCGCAGAGGTGCGCGAGGTGATGGGCGAGCGGGTGCGCTTCATGTGCATTCCCACGTTTTCGCACCCGGATAAGGGGCACGCATTTCGCGCGGGGTACCTGGAGGCGATCCAGGAATATCACAACCAGTTTCAGGCGAGCGTGATGAAGATCTGGTCATCCCCACGGGTGAGGGAGATTGTGCCGGATGGTGAGCGCGATGTTTGGGCGATTGACAGTGAATGGAGAGTGAGGCAGTGCGAACTGGCGGTGTCGCTGGGTATGAAGATCATGGTGCACATCGCTGATCCGGATACGTGGTATCAGACCAAGTGGAGTGATGCGAAGAAGTTTGGCACCAAGCGTGGTGAGTATGAAGCGCTGGAGCGGATGCTGGAGCGGTTCAAGGTGAAGTGGATTGCCGCGCATTGTGGAGGATGGCCGGAGGATCTGGAGTTTTTGACTGGGCTTTTGGCGCGGCACGCGAATCTGCATTTTGATTTGTCGGCAACGAAGTGGATGGTGAGGGAACTCAGCAAGCACTCGCGCGCCGAGGTGCTGGAGTTTTTGACGCGGCACAAGGGGAGGATTCTCTTTGGGTCCGACATCGTGACGATGGATGACCATGTGACGGCTAAAAAGGGGATGCCCGAATCGATCAAGAGCGATCAGGCGAGCAGCCCGGAGCAGGCGTTTGATCTGTACGCGAGCCGCTATTACGCGCTGCGGACGATGTTTGAGAGGGCGGGGGATAGCGAGTCGCCGATCGCGGATGAGGATTTGAAGATGGTGGATCCGGGAAAGTTCGATGCGATGTCGGCGCCGATATTGCGGGGGTTTGGCTTGCCACGAGAGGTTCTGGAGGACTTGTATTTCGATGCAGCGCGGGGGTTCTGGGGAATCTGATCAGCGTGTGAGTGGTTGCTGCGCGCGAGCAGACTTGTCTTGATCTCTGCGAGAGTCACTTGTATTGGGTGTTGCGGGGATAGCAGTTGGTGGTGTGGGTGGGCGGGCATCGAGTGTGGCGATGCGGGTGGTCATGTGGGCGCGATGGGCGAGGATGGTGGAATCGGTGCCGAGCAGAGGGATAGTGACGAGGTGATCGGAATTGAGCATCAGGTGCATGGTGTGATCATGCTCTGAGTACGCGGCAGCGCGGATGGCCATTCCCGGCGATTCGCTGGGATCGCGAAGAGTGGCGAGAGGGTGCCCGTCGGAGGCGTTCCACACCTTGACCGCACCATCGATGCTGGTACTGATGACCTCACTGGCGGCAGTGGTGAAAGAAACGGAGGAGACCATGCGCGAGTGGGCTTCGGCAGTCCAGAGGCGTGTGAGGGTCTGAGTGTCGTAGACGTCGAGGCCCCCACTGAATGTGCCAGCGGCGAGGCGTGAGCCATCAGGCGAGAATGCCAGGTGCCAGACGACGTTGTCGGGGCGGAGGTCCAGCAGTCGCTGGCCGGTTCGGGCGTTCCAGAGCGAGACACGGAACTGGCGCTGTGTGCTGGCGGCCCATTGACCATCACGCGAGATGGTGAGGTCCAGACACGGGGTGGCGAGGTTGGTTGTGGTGATGGGGGGTGTGTCGGTGGGGGCAGAGAGATCAAAGAAGGAATAACTGCCTCGGGATGAGGCGGTGATGAGGGTGGCGGGTGAGATGGCGATGGTGTCGGGACTGGCAGGGAGAGTGATGGTGCGGAAGGGTGTCGTGTCGGGGCGGCGGTAGATGGCGACGTTGAGGTCTTTATCGAGGAAGCAAGCAGTGGTGCCATCGGTGGAGAGGGCCACGAGCTGAGCGCGGTCGCGCGGGATTTCGAGCCACGGGGTTTGCCGGAATTCGACGCGGGCAGTGCCATCGGGAAGGGCGCGAGCGATGAGGCCATCCCCCCCGGTGGCCAGATGTGGCGATTGGAGACGGGTTTAGAAGTCTTCGAGGGATGAGATGGAATGAGGATCGATGCTGGAAGCGACTGGTGGAGTTGGAGGCGGAAGTGACCAGAGACGGACGGCGCCGTCGTCGTCGGCGGCGAGGTAGCCGTGGAGTGATGGGGCAAAGAGGGCATCGAAGCCCCGCGTGAATGAGCCCTCGAAGGTGGGGACGCGCTGAAGGGTTGAGAGATCCAGAAGATCAGCGCGCCACGCACTAGTAAGGAGTGCGTGAGTGGAAGAGAACTCGATCTGGCGGACGGGCCCGGCCTGGAGAGGAACGACGCCGAGGAGTTCGCCGGTGAGAGGATTCCAGCGGCGGATGAAGCCGTCGTTGTCGCCGGTCCAGAGTTCATTGCGTTCAGGGGAGAAGGCAATCGACATGGTGGCAACACGGGAAACGCCGATCGTGGTGCGGGGGGTATCGGAAGAGGCGAGGAGTTGATCGAGGTTTGCGATGAAGGAAGTCTTGCTCTCGCAGCCAGCAGCAAGGAGATTGCGGGTGGGATCGAAAGAAAGCGAATGACAGCGAACGCGGGGGGTTGCGAGAGGAATGGTGGCGGCGGTGGAGCCGTCGGCGAGAGAGACGGCGTGGATGAGACCAGCATTGCCAGAGACCAGGGCGAGGTTGCGCTCTTGGAGGATGCAGAGTGCGGCAGGAGTGGTGAGGGACTTGACGAGCCAGGTCTGGTTGTACTGGCCTTGCGAATCGACGTCCCAGCGGATCAGAGTGCCATCGCTGACGAGAGCCAGAAGCGAATTGCCCTGATTGAAGAAATCGAGTTCGAGGGCGCGTCGGGCTTCGAAAGGAAGAAGTTGGCGTGTGGTGCCACTGATGCCATCGGTGAGAAGGATGGAGTTGGCGGTGCCCGGAGCGGCGATGGTGGTGCCATCTGGGTGAAGGGCGATGGCGGACATCACAATGTCGTGATTGCCAAAGGCGCGCAGAGAGCGAAAGCGTGTGTAGAGCTCACGGAGTGCCCACTGGGTGTCGGCGGTATCGACTGGACTTCGTGACTCGGAGTCAAGGTGATAGCGACAGAGAAGTTCTTCGGCGCCGGTCAGGTTGCCATTTTGCGCGAGCAGCCGGGCTCGCTCGATGCCTGAGCGACGGAGTTGGCTGGCGAGGGCGGCGGCGGCAGACTTGGCTTTGGCTTCTTCTTGTGAGGCGCGGGTAGAGGCGCTTTGGGCGAGAGTGGTGGCTTCTGCCTGACGGCGCTCCTGCACCTTGGCGTAACCGGCGAATGCGATAATGCCGAAGAGGGCGGTGCTGGCGGCGGCTACCGCGAGGCGGTGGCGACGAATGAAGCGACTGGAGACATATCCCCATGAATCGGCGCGAGTGTGAATGGGGAGATGAGTGAGGTGACGACGCAGGTCGGTAGCGAGGGCTTCGACAGAAGGGTAACGCCGGGCGGGGTCCTTGCTCAGGGCACGATGGCAGATGACATCAAGATCGCCGGCCAGTTCACGATTGAGAGAGGCAAGGGGTGCGGGTGTGTGCACGCGAATGTGCTCAAGAGATTGCGGGAGTGAGAGGCCTTCGAGTTTGAGAGGGCGCTGACCAGAGAGGAGTTCGTAGAGGATGACGCCCAGGGCGTAGACATCGGTGCGGGTATCGATGAGTGCCGAGTCGGCACTGGCCTGTTCGGGGCTCATATAGGCGAGGGTGCCGGCGATGCTCGAGGAATCTGCGGCCAGAGTGGAAAGAGGATCGTGAGAGATGAGTTTGGCGATGCCGAAATCCATGACGCGCACGCGCCCGGGGGGTTCGACGAGGATGTTTGCGGGTTTGAGGTCCTGGTGAATGATGCCGCGCTGATGGGCGTGCGCGACTGCATCGCAAATGGAGAGGAATAGGGTGAGCCGGTCGGTGCGAGTTGGATTGGACGCACGGATGTGTTCGTGCAGAGGCGCTCCGTGGATGAGTTCCATGGCGATGTAGGGAGTGCCGTTGGGACCTGGTGGTTCTCGACCGGCGTCGTAGATGGCGGCGATGCCGGGGTGTTGCAGCCGCGCAAGGAGTGTTGCTTCGTGGCGAAAGCGCCGGGCAGCGCCCTCGGTGAGCATGCCGGGGCGAATGACCTTGAGGGCGACGGAGCGGTGCGGAGAATCCTGAGTGGCGTGATAGACCGTGCCCATGCCACCTTCGCCGATGAGGTGCTGAATGGTGTATCTACCCAGCGTGGTACCGGGAGAAAAGCCGGTGGGAAGGAGTGCGTGCAGTGCACGTGCGGCGTGGATGGCTGAAGCGGAATCGGAAAGAAGGTGAGGATCGGAGGCGTCGCCAGTGGTGCGCAGGAGTGAGAGGACTTCGGCGCGAAGAGTCAGATCGGTGCCAGTGAGGCGATCGAGTGCGGCAGCGCGCTGATCATCCGGAAGTTCGTAGAGATCAAGAAAGATCGCTTTGGCACGTTGATGGAGCGAGAATGTGCGAGAGGCGGAACCAGCATCGGGACCAGACTCCGCACGGGAAGAGGTAGAGGGGTTGTGAGAATCGCTCCCCGTGACTCTCCGCCGGAAGCAGAGTTGGAATGGGAGGCGAGTTCGATACTGCGGCGGAGCCAGGCGCGGGCATGGGCCCACTCGGCCTTGATGGTGGCTGTGGAAAGATCCATCGCGGCGGCGGTTTCTTCGATACTGAGTCCGGCGAAGTAGCGAAGCATGACGATCTCCACCTGTCGAGGGTCGCGAGCTTGGAGTTGCTGGAGGGCTTGATCGAGGAGGAGGAGTTCGCCGGCGGAGGTTTCTGTGGGGTCGATGGCGACGGCGTTTTCGTCGAGGGAGGCAGGGCGCTGGCCTGCGCCGTGCTTGAGGGCTTTGACGCGGCGGGCACGATCTATGAGGATGTGGCGCATGGCGTGAGCAGCGGCGGCGAAAAACTCGCGCCTGCCGCGCCAAGTGGAATTGCTGCCGATGAGTTTGAGATAGGCCTCGTGGACCAGGGCGGTTGGCTGCAGAGTGTGGCCGGAGGGTTGGTGCTGCATCTGTGCCGCAGCCATGGCACGGAGTTCGTGATACACGAGGGGAAGTAGTTTCTCGCTGGCGCGCGATTCCCCCGAGACCGCGCGCTCAATGAGCACGCTGACTTGAGTGTGGGCCGGCGAAGTCGAGTGGCCCCCAGAAATCCCACCCCGGTCGTCCATGGCAATAGTGTCGCAGGTGTGTGGCAGGCGTGTCAAGTACGTGAGAGGGGATCCATGGCCGAAGCGCGAGGCGGCCGGAGATTCCCGGTCGTTGGAGGAGCATGCGTGAGGGTTATGGGGCTGATTTACAGCCGTTCGAAACCAGGAAGGTCGCCGACCAGAGGAAGGCAGTAATCGATGAAGGCCTGTGAGACGTTGTTGTGTCCCTTGATGAATTCGGGGGGCATGTGGCGGGTTTTGGCCGCGATCGCTGAGAGCTCGACGCGTCGGTAGGTGCTCAGGTAGGGCATGCCGTTAGTGCCACTGGATTGGCGGACGATGGCGACAGAGCCATCACGCTCTCCGGAGAGTGCGAGTCGTGCGGCGAAACGACCGCTGCGGCGGGCTTCGACGCTGTCAACAGGAGAGGGATCTGGCCAGCAACGTTGGACATAACCGAATGTGTCGGCGCGAACGCGGGGAGGTTTGCCACCGGCGGGGGTGAGTTTTTCCTTGAGAAGATCAGAGAGAAGATCGCCGAGTGCACCGGAGCCGGAGAGTTGCACGTTGCCGTGGGCATCGACCTGGCCACCCTTGATGAGCTTGGCGGCGATCGGGTTGTGGTCCTTGTCGCTGATGCCCTCACTGACGGCGATGTGGCAGCGGCCCTTCTTGGCGTAGATGGCTTCGACATCGGCGACGAAGCGATCGGTGTCGAAAGCGACTTCGGGAAGGTAGATGAGTTGGGGTCCGTCGGTGGATTCACCTTCGATGGAAGTGAAGCGATCATGGCGGCGCGCCAGTGCTGAGGCGGCGGTGAGGAAGCCAGCGTGGCGACCCATGACGACGTTGATCTTGATGCCGGGAAGAGAGATGTTGTCCATGAAGTCGGCCATGCAGGCCATGGCGACAAAGCGGGCAGCACTTGGGAAGCCCGGCGTGTGGTCATTCTCCATCAGGTCGTTGTCCACGGTCTTGGGGACGTGGAAGCAACGCATTTCGTGGCCACTGGAGTTGGCGATTTCATTGACGATGCGGCACGTGTCGGAACTGTCGTTGCCACCGATATAGAAGAAGTAGCGGATGTTGTGAGTGCGGCAGGCATCGACGATGCGCTGGCAGTAGTTGGTGTCGGGTTTGTCTCGGGTGCTGCCTAGTCCCGCGGAGGGGGTCATGCCGAGGCGGTCGAGGCGATCCTGGTGCATGTCGGTCAGGTCGTGAAACTCGCCCTTGGTGAGGCCACGGACACCGTTTTTCATCCCCAGGATGCGATCGACGACTCCAACGGCGTGGAGTCCCTGGCGGATGCCTTCGACGACGCCGACGAGGGACTGGTTGATGACGGCGGTAGGTCCGCCGGATTGGCCGATGGCAACGTTGCCTTTAAGGAGTTGGGAGAGCGGCATATGCAAATCCTCGGTGAAGCAGGGTGTTCCGGCCGGATTGGGTGAAGAGGTGTCACCTTGGCCCGAGGCCGGGCATCTATGAAAAGGGTTGAGTGTAAGTGAGCGAGGCGGCGTTTTGTCGAATTGGATCCGCCTGAGGCACCGAACAAAAAACGGAATGTAACTGGCGTTTGAATCCAACCGTCTGGTCGGTACAGTGCGCCATGGGAGAATCCCCGGTTTCGCAAGTCAGATCGTGTCGGGACGTGGTGTTGGACGCCACGGAGGCGGTGATTTTGGAGGAGGGGATCGCGGCGCTGACATTGGAGGCGGTGGCGAATCGGGCGGGGGTTTCCAAAGGTGGGCTCTTGTACCACTACCCGAGCAAGGACAAATTGGTGGAGGCGCTGGTGAGACGGTGTGTGGAGAGTTGGGAAGAGGAGCATGTTGAGGCGATTGCGAAGATGCCGCCCGGCGCGGGGCGGACGTTGAAGGCGTTGCTTGCATGCTGCATGGGGACTCCGGAGGCGTGGAGCGAGGCGGAGCGGCGGTCGAGCGTGGTGTTGATGGCTGCGCTTTCGCACAACCCGGCGCTGATCAAGCCCTTGCGCCAATCGCTGGAGGGGCTTTTTGAAAAGCTGAAGGATGATGGAGTGGCAGTGCCGGTGGCCGAGATGGTGATCCTGGCTATGCATGGGCTGCGGTTTGAGTGGATGTTCGGTTTGCAGGATGTGACGCCCGAACGGATTGAGAGAGTGAGATCGATGCTGGCGTGGTGTGTGGAGGCGGGGGAGATACATGAAGGCAGCGCATCTGGCACCAGGCATCAGGCACCAGAAGAGGCAAAAACCAAATAGCAAATGACGAATGGCGTCGTGACGGAGCTGGGTGAAGGAAGGGATGAACCATGGATAAGAAGACGATTGTGGCTGGCGTGGCGGTTCTGGGGACGTTGGCTGCGACGGCGCTGGGGTTGCGGTATTGGAAGGGGAGAGCCGCGGGTGCTCCGCCGGGTGGCGACTTTGAGGTGTTTGAAACGGTGCAGGTGGTGACTGCATCGACGACGAAGTGGCGGCCGAGCGCAGACCTTTCGGGGACGGTGATTGCGCTGCAATCGGTGACACTGGCCAATGAGGTGGCGGGGCTGGTCAAGGAAGTGAATTTCAAATCAGGCGAGGTGGTGGAAGAGGGACAGACGCTGCTGGTGCTGGACACCTCTACGGAAGCCGCGGAGTTGGAGGCGGCAGAGGCAACGGTGAAAGCGGCAGAGGCGGGGATTCGCGTGGTGGAGGCGAACATCAGGTTTGCCGAGGCAAATCTGAAGCGCATTACAGAGGCCCTGGCGCTGAAGGCAAGTACCGAGACGGATATTGATCAGGCGCGGGCAGCGCTGGATGCACAGCGGGCGACCATGGAACGCTCGGTTGCCGAGCGCGATCAAGCCAAGGCACGGGTGTTGCAGATTCGTACGCTGATCGCCAAGAAGACGCTGAAGGCGCCATTCAAGGCGACGGCGGGGATTCGCACTATTCATCCGGGGCAGTATCTGATGGAGGGGACGAGTGTGGTGGGGTTGCAGATGGTGTCGGACCGGATTTATCTGGATTTCGCCCTGCCGCAAGATCAGGCGGATCGTGTGAAGCCGGGTGATGTGGTGATGGCATCGGCACCGGCGGTGAGCAAGGCGCCACTTCGGATCGAGGTGGTGGCGATTGATGCGACGGCGGATGTGAATACGCGGAATGTGCGGATTCGCTCGGTGGTGCCGAACCCGGAAGGGAGACTGCGGCCGGGGATGTTTGTGGATGTGAACGTGGCGGTTGATCCGATGCAGGATTATACGGTGGTGCCGACGACAGCGGTGCGGCGGGCGTCGTATGGCGATCACGTGTTTGTGGTGAAGCCGGATGAGAAGGATGAGAAGAAGCTGCGAGCGCATCAGCAATTCATCACGTTGGGAGCGGCGGTGGGTGGTGAGACGATTGTGCTGAAAGGACTGAAGCCGGGTGATCGGATCGCGGCGGTGGGGAGTTTCAAGTTGCGTGAGGGCGTGATGGTGATGGAGGGGGGCGGGGAAGCCGCGAATGGCCAGGGAGAGGCACCGGGCACCAGGCATCAGGCCTCAGAGAATGCAGCAGCGAAATAGCAATTGGCAGATAGCCAGAGGCAAAGCACTGGGCAGTAGCGGAGCCGCACAAGGCCAACGGCCTGGCATCAGGCATTAGGAATGGCATCGAGAAGAAATGGCAACGTGGCAACCTGACAAAGAGAGGGCACTAGTCACTTGGCATTTGGTACGAGGGGAACGCAGAAGCAGTAGTGGCGGCTTGACGGAGTGATGGCATGTTGACCAAGAGCTTTACGGACATTTTCATTCGCAAGCCGGTGCTGGCGATTGTGGTGAACCTGATCATTCTGGCGGTGGGGTGGCGGGCGATCAGCGGGTTGCCGGTGCGGCAGTATCCGAGGCTGGAATCCAGTTCGATCGTGATCAACACGGCGTACATCGGGGCAAGTGCTGAGACGGTGCGCGGGTTTATCACCACGCCGATCGAGAAGGCAGTTTCGGCGATCGATGGCATCGACTACATCGAGAGCAACTCGACGGCGGGGATGTCGATGATCACGGTGCGGCTGCGGCTTAATCACCCGAGCAATGCGGCGCTTGCAGAGATTTCGGCGCGATTGAATCAGGTGCGCAGTGAATTGCCTGCTGAGGCAGAGTCGCCGGTGATTGATATTCAGCGTACGGATAAGCCGTATGCGACGTTTTACCTGAGCTTTACCAGTCAATCTTTGTCGCTGACGCAGTTGAACGACTTTCTGGTGAGGAATGTGCAGCCGGAACTGCAGACGCTGCCGGGGGTGCAGCGCGTGGGTGTGGAAGGGCCGCGCGATTATGCGATGCGGGTGTGGCTGGATGCGGCGCGAATGGATGCACTGGACATTTCGCCTCAGGAGGTGTGGGATGCGCTGGGGAGGAACAACTTTCTGGCGGCGGTGGGGCGGAGCAAGGGCGCGGATGTGCAGGTGGACCTGCTGACGAACACGGACTTGCGCACGGCTGAGGAATTCAAGCGATTGATCGTGAGAGAGCGGAATGGGACGATCACGCGGCTGAGTGATGTCGCGGCGGTGGAATTGGGGAGTGAGGAGCCGCAGGGTCAGGCGGGGTTTAATGGTGTGCCAGCGATGTATCTGTCGGTGTGGCCATTGCCGAGCGCCAATGAGCTGGATGTGGCGGCAGCGCTGAAAGCGCGGATGAAGAGTGTGGAGCCGACGCTGCCAGCGGGAATCGAGATGCGGCTGGCGTACGACGGAACGTATTACATGGAGAATGCGCTCAAGGAGATCACCAAGACGCTGATGGAGACGATCGGGATCGTGGGGTTGGTGGTGTTCTTTTTCATGGGGTCTTTCCGCACGGTGCTGGTGCCCCTGATTGCCATGCCGGTGTCGCTGGTGGGGGCGTGTATCGCCATGGTGATCTTTGGATTCTCGCTGAATCTGCTCACGATTCTGGCGGTTGTACTGGCGGTGGGATTGGTGGTCGATGATGCAATCGTGATGGTGGAGAATGTGGAGCGGCACATTCGCGAAGGGAAGGGAAGAATCGAGGCGGCGCTGATCGGAGCGAGAGAGTTGTTTGCGCCGGTGATCTCGATGACGATCACTCTCGCCGCGGTGTATACGCCCATCGGCTTTCAGACCGGATTGACGGGAATGCTGTTCAGAGAGTTTGCGTTCACGCTGGCGGCGGCGGTGGTGGTGTCGGGCGTGGTGGCGGTGACGCTGTCGCCGATCATGAGCGCGTATCTGGTCCCTGCGACCGGGAAGGAATCGTGGTTTTCCAAGTTGGTGAACCGCGTGTTTGACAAGGTGCGTGCGGTGTATGCGTCGATGTTGTCGGTGACGCGGAACCTGCGGTGGACGATGGCGCTGGCGGCGGTGCTGATCGCAGCGGGGGCGTATCCGTTATATACGCAGTCGCGGAGTGAACTGGCACCGACGGAGGATGAAGGGATCATTTTCACGGTGGTGCAGAGTTCGCCGGATTCATCGCTGAATTTCACGCTGCGCGGATTTGATGATGTTGCCACGCACTTTTTATCAATTCCGGAGACCAGGTTCTTCTTTCAGGTAGCGCAGGTGACCGGAGGGTTTGGAGGCATTCAGACCAAGAACTGGGATGAGCGCGAGAGAACCACACGCGACATTCTGAATCAGGATGCGTTTCCCAAGTTGATGACGGTGGCTGGCGTGCGGGCATTCCCAGCGTTGCCGGCACCTTTGCCGGGGGCGGGGCAGTTTGATGTGGAGTTCATCGTCACCAGCACGCAGAGTGCTGAGCAGATGGCGCAGTATGCGGGGCAACTGGTGGGGGCGGCGTTTGGGAGCAAGAAGTTCCTGTTTGCGGATACGGATCTGAAAATCGATCTGCCACAGGCGCGCATCGTGATTGACAAGCAGAAAGTGGCGGATCTGGGGCTGGATCTGGCGACTGTGGGGCGGGATCTGTCGATCATGCTGGCGGGCGGATATGTGAATCGATTCAACCTGGATGGGCGGTCGTACAAGGTGATTCCGCAGATGGCGGAGGGGAACCGGCAGACGCCGGATCAGTTGTTGAATCTGAAGGTGAGAACGGCATCCGGTGGGTTGGTTTCGGTGTCGAGCTTTGTGACGATTGAGACTGAGACGGCTCCAAGATCGCTGACGCGGTTTCAGCAACGGAACAGTTTCAAGGTGTATGGCGGTGTCGCGCCTGGCGTGACCAAGGAGGAGGCGTTGACGGCGCTGGAGGAAGCGGCCAAGGGAATTCTGCCACCGGGGTACACGTATGACTACGCCGGTGAATCGCGGCAGATTCGCACTGAGGGGTCTTCACTGGCGGTAACGCTGGGCTTTGCGCTGATTCTGATCTATCTGGTGCTGGCAGCGCAGTTCTCGAGCTTTAGAGATCCGCTGATTGTGCTCTTGGGTTCGGTACCGTTGGCGATCTCCGGCGCGCTGATCTTCACCTATCTGGATCTGACCACAGTCAACATTTACAGCCAGGTGGGGTTGATCACGCTCGTGGGACTGGTCGCCAAGAACGGCATCCTGATCGTGGAATTTGCCAATCACCTTCAAGAGCAAGGAATGAGCAAGTCCGCGGCAGTGCGCGAGGCGAGCATCACCCGCCTGCGGCCGATTCTGATGACGTCGGCGGCGACGGTGTTCGGACACTTCCCGCTGGTGCTGGTGACCGGCGCGGGTGCTGAGGCCCGCAACAGCATCGGAATCGTGCTGGTGAGCGGCATGACGATCAGCACGCTCTTCACCTTGTTTGTGGTGCCGAGCATCTATGTGCTGCTGGCGGCAGAGCACAAGAAGGAAGGGGTTGAAGGTGAACCTGCAGCGACGAAGTACCCGGAGACAGAGCGTCCGGGTGGCGTGGTGACCGGACCCGTATTGGCTGGTTGATCTCGCAAGTCAGATGGCTTTGGGCTTGGGCTTGAACATCAAGCTGGCGGCGACTCCGATGAGCAAAAGGCCAATGACGATACCGAGCGAGAGCGTGGTATCGATCTTGTAATGCGAGTGCAGCAGCATCTTCACAGAGATGAAGGCGAGAATGGCAGCGAGGGAGTATTTGAGGAAGCGGAAAGCATCCATCGCGGCGGAGAGGGCAAAGTAGAGCGACCGCAGGCCGAGGATCGCAAAAAGATTACTGGTGAGGGCCAGGAACGAATCGTTGGTGATGGCGACGACGGCGGGGATGGAGTCGACTGCAAAGCCAAGGTCTGCCGCCTCAATCATCAGAAGTGCGACGGCCAGCGGTGTCAGGGCGCGGCGGCCATTTTCCATGATTGTGAATTTTTCACCATCGAGGCGATCGCTGATCGGATAGACCTTGGAAGCAAGGCGAACCACCCAACTGCGTTCGGTGGCGACCGATTGGGCGGCGGGGCCGGGTGTGCCACCCAGGTCTTCCGAGACTTCGGCTGGGATGGTGTCTTCCGGTCCGTCCGCATCACCACGGAGCATTTTGAAGGAAGCCCAGAGGAGAAGGACTCCAAAGACGTACATGATCCACTCGTACTTCTGGACCAGTTCGACACCGGCGACGATGAGGACCGCGCGCATGACAGCAGCGCCGAGAATGCCCCAGAAGAGAACGCGGTGCTGCGAACCGGCGGGGATCTTCATCGTGGTGAAGATGACGGCGATGACAAACAGGTTGTCGACGCTGAGGGCGTATTCGACAACCCAGCCGGTGAGATAGGTGATGGCGGCTTGCTTGCCGGAGGTAGCGGCGATTTCGCCACTCGCTTCGCCTAGTCCGCCAATGTGATTTTCGTAGAGGTAGTAGACGACTGGGACAAAGGCCAGCGCGACGCCGATCCAGACGGCGGTGCGTCGGAGAGCGCTCTTGACACCAATGACGTGGTTCTTCTGCTTGGCAAAGAGGCCAAGATCAGCGAGAACCAGAAAGGTGAAGAGAACTCCGAAACCGATCCAGATGAGGGCAGGGGTCATGCTGGGAGAGGGTACTCCGGGTCAGGTTGTGGTTTTGGCCTTGGCCGGGATCGCCACAGAGAGAACGACGGCGAGGAAGAGGGTGGCGACAACGCCGATGAGGGATTGCTCGGGAGAGATTTTGATGGACTTCCTGGCTTCCCAAGTCTGGCCAATCCATCCACCAATGGTGTCGAGGTAGGGGGGCACGCTCATCAAGAGGAGCTTGACGCCGACGAAGGCGAGGATGAGGATCAGCGCGGGCTTCAAGAAGCGGAACTTGGTGATGAGGGCAGCCAGACAGAAGTAGAGGGCGCGCAGACCCAGGATCGCGAAGATGTTGCTGGTGAAGACAATAAAGGGATCGGGGGTGATTGCGAAGATAGCGGGGATGGAATCGACCGCGAAGACCAGGTCAGTAATCTCAACAAGGATGAGGGCGAGGAACAGGGGCGTGACGGCCCACGATGCGCTCAGGGAGCCCGCGGGGGCAGGGTCCATGACTTCCTTGCCCGTTCTGGCGTCGACCGAGTAGGTGGGTTTGAGAGTGCGCTTGGTGAAAAACTTCTGCCCGTCGTAGAAATCGACGGTGCGGAAGAGCTTCTTGCAGATCTTGACGGCGATGTTCTGAGAAGGGTCGTCGTTGCCCTTGATGAGGGCCATCTTGACGGCGGTGAGGATGAGGAACGCGCCAAACAGAATGAGGATCCACTGATACTTCATGATCAGTTCGGCACCCAGGAAGATCATGCCGCCACGCATGATGAGGGCGCCGATGATGCCCCAGAAGAGAACGCGGTGCTGGTACTTATTGGGAATGGCAAAGAAGGAGAAGATGAGCGCGATGACGAAGATGTTGTCCATCGCCAAGGACTTTTCCACGATGTAGCCGGTAAGGTAGTGCTTGGCGGCAGTGGCACCATCGACCTGACCGTAGATGACGGTGCCCATGTCGCTGTACATGCGGGTGTTGAGGCCCAGGTCGAGCCAGTTGCGGTTATAGGCGAGGTAGACAAAGCCGGCAAAGGCGACGCCGCAGGCGAGCCAGATGACGGACCACGTCGCAGCTTCCTTCATGGAGACTTCGTGTGCTTCGCGATGAAAGACCCCGAGGTCGAGGGCGAGGAAGGCGATGACAAGACCAAGGAAGGCGGCGTAGGCCCAGATCACCTTGTCAGAGGTGAGCGAGGGGTTGGCGGCATCCTGAACCCATGCGAGCATGGATTGGGATGAGTGCAGGAGGTGAGCCAGATCGAGGGGAATTGAGGAAAGAACGTGCGCGATATCCGACATCTGCGACTCCCAGCATGGCAGAGGTAACAACAACGCCCACTCGGAAAAGTGGCGATGACGAACCTTGCACATGTTGGTCTTGCCGGTGCGGAAACGCACGAGCGGGCCGGGATCAGAGCGATCCGTGTTGACGACCCTGCTCAACGCCTGGTGATAGACCAGGGGCTTGGGCTACTCCCCAACTGAGCGAACGGTAGGAGTGTTCGCTCGAATTGGTCAATTGGATTCAGGGTTTGCCCATCACTTGACGTGGAGTGGGCAGGACCGAGAATCGGCGAATCGACAGGGGAAACCGGTCAGTCGAGGGGTTCGCCGAGTTCGGGCATATCGCCCATGGATTCGAACCCTTCGTCGAGTTCGGCATCGAGCGCTTCCATGGGCTCGGCGTCCATCAGGTCCTGGAGCTTCTCGGCCTTGGCGTTGCCACCCTTTTCGTCTGCCTTCTGCAATTGCTTGTAGATGCTGCCATCGACAAAGCCCATGAGCTTTCGGGCGCGGACGGGGTGTTGCAGTTTGCGGATGGCCTTGGCTTCGACCTGGCGCACGCGTTCGCGGGTAACCTTGAAAATGCGGCCGACCTCTTCGAGGGTATAGGTGTAGCCATCACCGATGCCATACCGGAGCTTGATGATCTCGCGTTCGCGGTAGGTGAGTGTCTTGAGGATGTTCTCAATGCGCTGCTTGAGCATGTCCTGCGCGGCGGCATCGCTGGGGGCGGGTTGGCTCTGATCCTCGATGAAATCGCCGAAGTAAGAATCTTCGTTTTCGCCGACGGGGCGATCGAGAGAGACAGGGGAGCGGCCGATCTTCATGACGCGACGGACTTCCGCGACGCTGATGCCCGCGCGCTCGGCAAGTTCGTCCATGGTGGGTTCGCGGCCCGTGTCTTGCACGATGAGCTTCTGAATATTCCGCAGTTTGCTCATCGTTTCGATCATGTGCACGGGAATGCGGATCGTGCGGGCGTGATCGGCGATGGCGCGGGTGATGGCCTGACGGATCCACCAGGTGGCGTAGGTGCTGAACTTGTAGCCACGCTTATATTCGTACTTGTCCACTGCGCGCATCAGGCCGGTGTTGCCTTCCTGAATCACATCGAGGAACGAGAGGCCGCGATTGCGGTACTTCTTGGCGATCGAGACGACCAAACGCAGATTGCCACCAGAGAGATCGCGTTTGGCCTGTTCATATTCCCAGAAGACGGTGTTGAGCTGCTTGACGTATCCAGAGAGGCCAGCGGGCTCTTCGAGGCAGAGGGCGCGAAGGCCGTCGAGTTCTTCCTGCATCACGGCGACATCGTCGGCATCGTAACGCTTAGGGTTTTTGGCAGCGCGGGCCAGCTCATTCAGCAGTTCCTGCATCTTCTTATTGATGCTGCGGAGCTTGCGCATGAGGGGGTTGATGCGTCCGGTGCGGAGGCAGAGTTCTTCGGTGAGGGCCGCGATGTGGTGGCGGCGGCAGGCGATGCTGGAGCGGAAGCGATGGGCATCGGCCTCGCGACCTTCCTTGCGCGCGATCTCCATGGCGTCCCACTCGGCACGATTGACGCCGAGGAGTTTTTCGATGGTGGGGAGGTTGGCAGGGATGCGCTTGCTGATCTTGTCGCGGTGGTTGGTCTCAGCCGTTGAGATGCGCATGGTGCGATCGAAGGGGAGTTCGCCCCGGTGCACCTGCTTCAAGATCTCCACGGCCTGGGCGACGACGTAATCGTTTTCCAGGCAACGACGCCGAAAGATCATGCGTGTCGTTTCAATCTTCTTGGCAAGGCGAATTTCCTCTTCGCGAGTCAACAGGGGGATCGTGCCCATCTGCGAGAGGTACATGCGCACGGGATCGTCTACGCGACGGACGTGGGCTTCTTCGGCCACGGCAGCCAGATCTCGGCGGAGTTCCTCTTCATCAGCATCGGAGGGGAGTTCGTCGCCTTCGCCTTTTCCCAGCCCGTTGAGCTGGTGGAAAATCTTTGTCATGTCGCCGCGAGCTTCGCCACCGGCGACGGCCATGGCTCGGGTGGGCTTGGGGAGCATGGCCAGAGAATTGGTGGCGATGACAGGTGTGCCCATCATTTCGCCTGCCTCACGCTCCATGCGGCGCAGCCGGGCGCGGAACTCCAGCTCATCGACGAGATCGAGGCCGGTGCGATCGAGGAAGACCAGAAGCTCGTGGATTCTTTCGGGATCCACCATCTCATCGGGAAGAGTGTTGTTGAGCTCTTCGTAACTCAGCCAGCCGCGCTGGCGGCCGAGGGAGAAGAGGTCATTGACTGCGGGGTGAAGATCTGCGATCACGTTCTGCTCCTGAACTTGCTGTCGTCTTCCTGACCCGAGAGTGCGAATGGTTTACTGAGGACGGGGGATTCTGCGGACATCTGCTCCGGCGGTGCCGCGGGCTTTGGCGCGGGCCACAAGTATTGCCAGCGGATCGTCGCCGGGCGGGGGGTGGTCGCGAATTCCGACATCGGCGACGACACGGGCGAGGGCATCGGCCCACATGCGGGCGAGCCGCGCGGCATCGTGGGCACACTCTTTGCCGATGCGCTCCGATAGCGTAACGGCGGCAGAGCGGGCCTCTTCGGTGGTGAGTTCGTCCAGGACTTCGCGGAGTGAGGGGTGATCGCCACGAACGGTGACGAGGTCGGCCTTGTCGGCGAGCTCGCGTGAGACCTGGGCGCGATATTCGATCTGCAGGAGGGCCTGAATGTGATTGGGCTTGGCCTCGGACCAGAGTTCGCCTCGATTGAGAGCGCAGCCGATGGCGACTTCCGCAGCAGAGAGTGTGCCGCCGGCGAGACGAGCGAGAGTGCTTGATTGGGGATCGGGTTCTTCGCTTGCGGCGGCGCGCCGACCACGAGGCATGGCAGCGAGGATGGAGCCAGCATCCAGGCCGGTGATCTGATTGAGACGTTGAATGATGAGCTGGCGACGGGTGGGTTCGGCGGTTTCCAGGCCGAGTTGTGAGAGACGCTGGAGATCTTCACGAATGGCGCGCTCGACGGCGGCAGGGCCAGCACCCTTGAGTTTGGAACGAAGGCGGTTGTAGTGGTATTCGAGAAGCGGGGTGGAGTTGGCGATGGCGCGTTCGAGCGTGGCCTTGCCCCCTTCGCGTTTGAGGAGTTCGTCAGGGTCTTTGGCATCGGTGACGGCGGCCAAGGTGGCGATGGAGACGTCGATGGATTCGTGAAAGAAGACATCGAACGCACGATCGGCAGCGCGTTGACCGGCGTCGTCACCATCAAAGAGGAGAACGACTTCGTCGGCAATCAATCTCAGTTCGCGGGCGTGCTCGCGGGTGAGGGCGGTGCCGAGGGTTGCGACGACGTTGCGGACACCGGCCTGATGGCAGGCGATGACGTCCATGTACCCCTCGACGACGACGACGCGCTTGGTTTTCTGAATGGTCTGGCGCGATTGGGGAAGAGCATAGAGCGTCGCGCTCTTGTTGAAGATGGGGGTTTCCGGGCTGTTGAGATACTTGGGTTCGTCACCCTCTTTGATGGCTCGAGCTCCAAAGGCAACGACGCGGCCGGTTTTGTCTTGAATCGGGAACATGAGCCGCGCGCGGAAGGTGTCGTAGAGACCATCGCCGTTTTCCCGCTTCTTGAAGAGTCCGGCGTTGAGGAAGTGCGCCAGGTCGAGGTTGGCAGCGCGAGCAGCGACTTCCAATCCATCCCAGCGATCCGCGCTGGCGCCCAGAGAGAATTCCTCGACGGCCCAATCGGTCAGGCCGCGTTTGGCGATGACCGCGCGAGCGAGGGCCCCGTGCTGCGGATGCTGGAGGATCTTGCGGAAGTAGTCGTTGGCGGTTGCGGAGGCGCGGAGAATGTCGGGGCGGGTGGATTGACCGGGAGAGAGGGGTGCTGAGCCGCGTTCGGGCTTCCACGGAGTCAGCGTGATGTTGGCGCGCTCGGCGAGGTACTCCAGGGCCTCGCGAAACTCCATGTTGTGGTATTTCTGGACAAAGGTGAAGACATCGCCACCGGATTGACAGACAAAGCAGTGGAAGATCTGCTTGCTGGGGATGACATTCATGCTGGGGCGGCGGTCTTCGTGAAATGGGCAGAGCCCGACGAGCTCACGCCCCTTGGGCTTGAGCGCGAGGACATCGCCGATCACCCGTTCAATAGGTGAGGCGTCTTTGACTCTGGCCTTGTCGTCGTCGCGACTGGACACGGCTGGTGCCTTTCCCACAAGTGAACCCGCCAAGGCCGTATCCACCCCCGGGTGGACGCACCTTGCGCGCACATTGTGGTCTGTCAAGGGTGGAGCGCAATGCGCGAGCCCTTGCCAAGGCGTGCCGCCGGAATGTTCCCCGAAAGAATTTGGCGAATGAGAGGAAGCCCAATTCGCCCCCGGATGTTGGTCGCTTGTGGCGACCGTGTGGGGAACATCCTTGCAGCCGGTTCGTATTGCGAGATCCGCCTGGCGTCTACCAGTGCGGCGTGCCGCGAGAACCGGCCCTGCCGACCGTATCGAATGTATCACGTATTCCGGGCCGATCAACCAAAGTGGGTTCTGGGTGGTGAGATTGCGCAGTTATTTGGGACGTTGCGAGCTTATCTGGCGTGAGGGTGGCCTTTGGGGTGGCGTGGGGGTGGCAAGATGTCCCGAGTTCGGGCGGGGCCGGAATGGGTGGGGAGGCGCGGGGCGGGATGACTGTGGCGGGGTGGGTACGGTTGGGGATGAGCGATGGGACTGGCGCAAGGTATTCGTGGAAGGTGCTGAGGGCTGGGGAGTTCCGGCTGGATGGCGGCTCGATGTTTGGATTGATTCCAAGATCGGTGTGGTCGCGGAGTGTGCCGACGGATGAGTTGGGGCGAATCACGGTGCAGCACAACTGCGTGCTGTTGGAGCGACATGGTGCAGCGAGTGAATCAGGCGCACCGAAACTGGTGATTCTGGAGACGGGGTCTGGAGACAAGCTGGATCCCAAGTTTCGCTCGCTCTTTGCAATGCAGGAGCGCTCGCTGCTTGATGCGCTGCACGAGGCGGATTGCAAGCCAGAGGATGTGGGGCTGGCGACATGCACGCACTTGCACTTTGACCATGCGGGGGGATTGACGCGGCGGCCTCGCGCGGGCGAAAGCGGCGGGGCTCTGGGATCGGTGGCCACTTTTACCAATGCCAAGATCGTGGTGCAGGCGCGGGAGCTCGCGGATGCGCGAGCCGGCCGCAGCGTGATGACCAAGACGTACTTCAAGGAGAATTACGAGCCCTTGGCGGAGAATCTGGTGGTGGTAGATTCGCCTCGGCCGTATGCGGCGGGGGTCGTACCGAATCGGGATCAGCAGCCGATCGGGAGCGTGGAACTCCGCGAGACAATGATCGCGCCTGGCATCAGTGTCGTTTTGTGCCCCGGGCACACGTGGGGTCAGCAGGCGATGAAATTCATGGATGTCGCGGGAAACACGGTGGTTTTTGTGCCCGATGTGATGCCCACGGCAGCTCATGTGGGGCAGACATATTCCTTGGCCTATGACGTGGAGCCGTATACCACGCTGCTTTCCAAAACGTGGCTCTTGGCAGAGGCGGCGGCACGGAATTGGCTGCTGATTCTGGACCATGAGGTGCAGACCCCGGTGGTTCGGGTGAGGCCGGATGGCAAGGGGTGGTACACCCTGCAGCCGGAATAAACTCTCCGGCCGGTTTTCCTAAGGATTGAGGTATCGTGGATGCAGCATCAGACAATTCGGCAGTCGTGAACGCTTCGGTGCCCGCGGCTGGGGCTGATGATGCGCGGACGTCGCCGCGGATGTTGACGCGAAAATTGACGTTGATGGATAGGGCCGACCGCTGGCTTAGCAAGTTGTCGGCGAAAAGTTCCTTCTGGCAGCGGATCACGTCGTTTGTGTTCATGCCATACTCATTCAAGAGTGGCATTCAGATGAAGCGGCTGGGGCCGAATGCGTTTTCGGCGGTGCTCCCCTTCAAGCGGATCAATAAGAACTGGTACAACGCCATGGCGGGGGCGGCTTTGCTTGGCAATGCCGAGATCGCCGGAGGCATGTACGTCTTTGATCTTGCTGGCGGTGATTACACCGTGGTGTGCAAGCACCTGGAATACAAGTTTCTGAGGCCGTGCTTTGGGCCGGCGGTGTACAAGATCACCCCGCGCGAAGATCTTGCTGCTCTGATTGCGACTGGCAACGAATTCAATATCACGCTGGATATGGAGATCGTGCAGCAATCGCTGATGCCGGAGAATGTGCGACCGACAGCCGAGAAGGTGTTGCCCAAGGCAGTGGGTGAGAAGGTGGCGGGAAAGGAAAAGCGTGTGGGCAAGGCGGTGGCGACGTTTCACGTGACGCCCAAGTCGCATCAATTGGCCAAGGGACGCACGGTGCGTTGAGCCAGGTGCCGATACACTGGGCTCTGTGAACGCAGGACGCACGCCGACAACTTCAAATTTGCAGACGCTGGGCTGGGGCGCGTATCTCGCGATGAGCTGGACGTGGTGCATCGGCATGTTCCTGCCGATTCTGTTGATGCGTGACTTTGGTGCAGTGGCGTGGTGGGTGTTTGCAATTCCGAATGTGATTGGTGCCGGGGCGATGGGGTGGATGCTGTCGCGTCAGGGGCAGAGCGAGGAACTTGTCGCAGCGCACCGACCGGCGATGCGGGCGTTCTCGCTGGTGACGATTCTCTTTCAGGTGACGTTTTTCTTCCTGGTGGTTTTTCCGCTCGTGCACGCCGCGAATTCGAGATTGGCGTATCTGCCTTTGGGCATCGCGCTCGCAGCGGGAATGTTCACGCGCGGGTGGGGATCGCTGGTGGTCACCCTATTGACCACGCTGGGCGTGATGGTTGCTTGGTTCACGCAGGTAAGAGTGCCTGCTGAAACTCCCGCACCGATCTTCCCTGTGGCAGAATTGGCCTATCTGGCACCGGTGTGCACGATTGGCTTCCTGCTCTGTCCATACATGGATCTGACCTTTCACGAAGCGCGGCAGGCGGTTACTGCTCGCGGCGCTCGTGTCGCCTTTGGTGTCGGCTTTGGTGTGATCTTCCTCATTGCCATCGCCTTTACACCCTTTTATGCATCGGTGTTTGCCAGTGGTGAGGGGCGCGCGGCACCCTATGGATTGGCGACGCTCTTGATTGCGATGCACATGGCCGCTCAGTTGATCTTTACGATCAGCGTGCATGCGACGACCGCGTTGAAGCGGCGAGCGGATGATGCGATCACGATCTTGATTGTGATTGGGCTGGCGATTGTGCTGTCGGGCTTGAATGTCGCCTTTCCAGTTGGTGATCCACCCAACCCCGGGCCGGATCGAATGGTGTGGTACCGCGTCTTCATGTCGGCGTACGGATTGATTTTCCCGGCGTACGTGTGGCTGTGTATGGTGCCGCGGGGTGGAGGAAAGTCGCGGGCTCCGACGTTGCGGCATTGGGTTGTTCTTGGTGTGGCGTGTTCCCTCGCGACACCGTTCTATTGGTTTGGGTTCATTGACGGTAAATGGGTGATGCTGGCGCCGGGATTGGGAATCATTCTGCTGGCGCGGCTGGCGGTGCCCCGTTCAGGTCCGCATGGAGGCGCTGCAGGCATTGAGCCGCCGTCCGGCGCACCAGTTCCGGTTGAGAGTGGTCCGATGCCATCGCTTGCAGCGTCGGCACAAGAGCCGCAGTGAGTTCGGGATCGCTCGTGCGCAGAGTTTGATTGGTCGCCACGATCATGGCGTTGCGCTGCAGCATGGCGAGGGTGACGCGCTTCATGGCACTTGTGGCAAACGCCTCGCGACGGGTGTCTTCATTCCAGCCGAGTATGTCGAGCAAGGGGAGTGAAACTCGCCGCGGCGCGTATGCGGGCTGAATCTCGGCCTCGGGATCGACAATCGCATCGGGTGCAGGTGGTGTGCCCCACACGCCGGGTAGTGGCGCGGTGGTGGTGCGTTTGGCGATCGGTTTCCATGCGGCTTGGATTGAGCCCTTGCCGGTGCCGGAGTTGTGGGGGCAGACTTCCTGACAGATGTCGCACCCCAGGATCCAATCTCCAATTCCCGCGTGTAATGCAGGCTCAATCTGCTCACGATGTTCGATGGTGAGGTACGAGATGCAGCGCGTGGCATCGACGCTGTGATCGGTGATGGCGGCGGTGGGGCAGGCATCGATACATCGCGTGCAGGTGCCGCAGTGGTCTGGAACAGGAGTCTCTTCGCCCAGATCAAGCGTCGTGAGTATGACGCCTAGCAGCAGCCAACTGCCGCGCTCCGGATGAATGAGCATCGTGTTCTTGCCGATCCAGCCCACCCCTGCAATGGCCGCGAGTTCGCGTTCACGCACCGGCGCGGTATCTATGCATGCGCGGAATCGATGCGTGCCGACAAAGGGTCTCCACCCCTGGCACAATCGCCTCAGCCGCTTCTTGATGAATTCGTGATAGTCGCGGCCGCGGGCGTAGCGGGCGATGCGGCCTTGGCCGAATTCAGGCGAGTCTTCGCTGCCACGCGGTGCATATTGATCCGCCACGACAATCGCCGACTTCGCGCCTTCCAGTACACGCGTCGGGTCCAGCCGCTCCGCCAGTTGCTCTGCCATGTACGCCATGCCGCCGTGCTTCCCTTGCGCGACCCACTCCTGCAGTATTTCTTGGCGGCTGAGTGAAGTCAGTGGCGCAATGCCGCTGAGTGCGAACCCCTCGCAACGGCAATCAGAGAGGATGCGCGAGCTGAGTTCCTCGGGGTTCACGTGCGGATGGTATGGGATGGGTCAATCACTGCAAGGCACGAAGAAAGTCTGTGAGAATCGCCGCGGCGGCGATGGCATCGCGGCGTTCTTTTTTCTGCTTGTGGGTCAAGCCACTTTGCGCCATCTGCCAATCGGCATCGACGCTGGAAAGTCGCTCATCCTGATAGTGCACAGCCCGTCCTGTCGTCGTCGCCAACCGTTGCCCCCATTCGCGGGCCAGTTTGGCGCGAGGGCCTTCGGAGTCGTCCATGTTCAAGGGCAAACCCAGTACGAGTTCGCATGCGCTGTTGCCGACCAGGGCCCCGATTTCGCGGCAGAGGGCATTCAAGAGGGCAGCACCGTGATCTTCGGCGATCGGGATCTCCAGAACTTTGACGGGCGTGGCAAGCCGCGTGATGCTGTCGCCGAGAGCAAGTCCGGTGCGCTTGTCACCCAAGTCGATGCCGATGTAGCGTTTGGCGGGTGAGGATTGGCGCACGAAGGAGCGTATGAACGACACGGCCCGGGCGAAACACCCGGGCCGTGAGATGATTGTGTTGAATGCCGCTTACTTCTTGGCGGGCTCGGCGGCGGGGTTGCCAACCGGATTGGCAGCAGGCGCGACCGTGGTGGGTTGAACGGCAGTGGGGGTGCCGCCAGCGGGAGTGGGCTCGATCTTTTTCTCAGCGGGCTTCTCGGATGGCTTGGCCGGAGTGGCGACGGGGACCGAGGTCATGGCGGGCTGCTCTTCCGGTGCGACGGTGGCAAAGCGAAGTTCCTGCGAGATCTTGATGACTTCGGCGACCTTCTTGCGGTCGGTGATCACAGGATTGGTCACGCCGTAATCCGCGAGCTTGATCTCATACTTGCAGTTGAGAGCGATGATGTCACCCTTGACGCTCTTGGCGGTCATCTCGTTGCCAGCGATGAAGGTCATGGAGGTGTTGGGAATCGTGACCTCGTTGGTCTTTCCCTTGATGGTCATGTTGCCCTTGAGGGTGGCGCTGTAGGTTTTCGGATTGCCCGGCGTGTTGGCGGGCATTTCCTTGGTGAGCTTGACATCGGTGACATCGGTCAATTCGAAAGTGATGTCGGGGTGCGCGGTGGCATCGAGCCAATCGCCACCCTGCAGGTGACCGTTGCGGACATCGTTCTTGGTGTTGATGTTCTTCACCGAGAGACGCCACGCGCCGCCGGCGAGCTTGGCTGGGTTATCGGTGGGGCCGGCAATCGCATAGCCAGCGATGTCGGTGGCAAAGCCATCGAAGGTTTCGTTGAGGGCTTCGCTGGTGAACTTGATGCTGGGACGCTTGGAGGTGCTTTCAAGGGTGTAATAAATGGTCCCCTTCTTGGCATCGGCCTCGCTGACTTTCAGCGATTTGCCAGACGCGGAGCGTGGCGGGAGGGAGTCGCCCGCGGCAACGCCGGCAAGAGTGGCAAGAGCAACGCAACCGGCGACAAGGGAACGAAGGTTCATCGAAAAACTCCTGAATGAAGCGGAGCGGCGGCTGATACCGCCATCGCGACGGGGTGAGTGTACGAACGGGAATTATCGGCTCAAAGACAATTGACGGCCGAAATGATCGCGAGTTCCGCCCGGGCGATAATTTAGACAGAAGGGTCTACTTTGCGGGCCGATTGGGAGTCGGTAGAGGGGTCTTGAGCAGAATGATGCAGGCCGACGCCAGCAGAACTGAGGGGAGGACAAAGGTGGTGAAAGAAAGGGCAAAGCGGTCCAAGCCACTGGGAAAAAGGCCGAAACGGAAGTGGTTATCGATGTCGGGGGCGCGGCCATTCTCAAAGGCGCCGGCCTGAGCCAGCAGGATGTCAAGGTCATCGGGGGGGGCGGGGATCAGCGCGGGATCGTGAAACTGAGTGAACCAGCGTCGGCCTGTGGCGTCCCACATGTAGAAGGATTGGCCGATGATCGCCAACGAGCCCAGTAAAGCCACAAGGGGGATGAGCCGGCGAGTGAGAAAAATCATGTGTACCGTGCGAAGGGCACGCTCCGAAGCGAAGTTGGGTTGATTCAGAGTTCTGAGATTGCGAGAAGAGCATATGGGATTTGTGATTTCAACAGCACTCACACTCGTTCTATCCGCCACAGCTGTGGATGATCCTTCCAAGCTCGACAAAGCGATTCGCAAAGAGATGGAAGCAGCAGCGGCGGAGTACGTTGCGAAAAAGGATGATCCTGCCGCCGCGATGGCGCGTCAGTCGGCAGAGAATTTTCTGAGCATGCTCGAGCGTGCCGATGAACGCATCTCGACCATTCAAGGGGAACTGGTCTGGGATAAGGAATTTGCGATCGCCGGAGACAGTCAGACGCGAATCGGCAAGTTGTACTTCTCATCGCCCCGCACGGAGAGCGGTCCTCGCACGCGCAAGTTTGGTGTGGAGATCGACACGCTCGTCCTCGGCGGCCGGATGGAGAAGAAGCCTGAGTCATACATTTTTGATGGTGAGTGGTTGATCGAGAAGCGGCCGCTTGAGAAGCAGGCGATCAAGCGCCGCATCGTTCCCCCCGGTGAGAAATTTGATCCCTTGAAGATCGGTGAGGGGCCGTTTCCGATTCCGATCGGCCAGAAGAAGGCCGACATCCTCGCTCGTTACGACGCGCGACTGTCTGAGGTCGCGGAGGGATTGGACTCCGATGAGCATCGGCAGTTTGCCGAGGGGAGCACGCAGATCGTGCTGACCCCCAAGCCCGGCGCGGATGACAAGTTTGAGGAGATCCGGCTGTGGTATAAGCCCGCTGAGGGTGTGGATGGGAATCCCTGGCTGCCGCGGATGGCGCGAACGGTGTCGGTGGATGGTGATACGTCGGTGATTCGCTTGATCAACATGCAGGCCAACGCCGCGATTCCTGACGGGGCATTGAGCGCAGATGTTCCGGAAACAGGATGGACAGTGCAGGTGAAAGAGTTTCGTGAGGCCAAGCCGGACGCCCAGCCAGCGGAGAAGGCCAAGGACGCTCCGCAGGGCAAGTGATGGTGCAGGACGCGAAGCGTGACGTGAGGCGCCTATCTGCGTGTGCATCGGGTGCTGCCGTCACCATCCAAAGAACTTGGCGATCATTCTGCTGAAGGCGAAAAACAGCACGTACGAGGCCGCCAGCAGCGCAGGCAGTGTGGCGATCACCACAATCGTCATCCAGATGGCGCGGCCGAGCTTGGACTTCGGTGCCTGACGATTGATGCGCCGCCTTCGGAGGGGTTGAAAGACCGGCCCTTCCGGCACCGGTTTGCTGGAGTTGAGGTTGTGAACTACGCGGCTCTTCAAGAATTTGCACTCACAAACGACTGAGAATCTCGGCTTTCTTCTTGTCAAAATCCTCTTGCGTGATCAACCCCGCTTGCAGCAGTTCCTTCAATCTTCCCAGCGCTGCCATCGGGTCTTGCGCTGATGTCGCCGCAGAGCCGGTGGAGCCAGACGCTGCGTGTCCGGGCGATCCCAGATACAACCCTCCCGCCGCGGCACGCTTTTCTTCCAATTCTCTCGTCCGCCGCTCCTCGAGTGCTTCCAGCTCTTTCTGCTGTGCAAAGGCATAGATGCGGCGGGCCTGTTTCTTTGGAATGTTTTCGACGGTGATCAGTTTGCCGGTGGAGGTGCGAAACGTCAGTGTTGCACGCAGCATGTTCTCAGCGAGTTTGCAGTCCCCAAGATCGCGCCAGATGTAATCCTGAAAGGTGGCTCCGCCCAGAAGCTTTGGGGAATAGAGGAGAAAGCGGCGGTTGGTGAGGACCACGCTCTCGGGGCGAATGTCAAGGGAGAGGACTTTGTCCTCGATGCCGATGTATTCAATCCGTTCACCCTGCATCAGCAGCGGCTGCACCAGTGCGTACACCTTCTGCGTGTGCTCGGGATTCTGGTCTTCGGTGAGGAGGTAGGAAATGGCTGCGTTGGGAGTGGTCATATTTTGCTCCATCACTGCGTGAACATTGTCGCTTGTGAACGATAGACCCTGTGCTCGTGCGCTAAGTCTTCACATTCGGCGCGTGATTGTGAGCGTGTGATAAAGGTTGTGTGCAGATTGGGCCATCACTGCGATTGCGCATCGAACCTTTGCGCGCACTTTGCGCTGCGCTAACACCATTGAGTTGTGCGTCGTCTAACTTCCGCCCACTTGTGCACGGAGTCGGAGTTCTTCCGTCGCGATCGAGTTGGCCGATCGCCCGCGCAAGGGAAGAGAGAGACAGCAAGGAGTTCGGGCATGCAGGGCACTCTTGATCAGAATATACGTGGTTTCAAGCGAGGATTCACACTTATCGAACTGCTGGTGGTGATTGCCATCATCGCACTTCTGATTTCGATTCTGCTGCCAGCGTTGGGCAGTGCCCGCGGTGCTGCCCGGCAGCTCAAGTGTGCCAACAACGCTCGCTCGGTAGTCCAGGGTGTTGCCATC
>JAGWZK010000003.1 GCA_018968885.1 Planctomycetota bacterium
AGGTACTCGGGCGTGATCGAGAGAGAATCGATCAGCACGCGCCGATCGCGGACATAGAAGCAGTCGCAATCGAAATTGGTCAGCAGCCACTTGTGCGGGTTGAAGCAGAAGGAATCGGCGTGTTCGATGCCATCGAGCATCGGTCGCAGTTCGGGGCAGATCGCCGCCGCGCCCGCATGCGCGGCATCGATGTGCAGCCAGCAATGCGGAGCATGAGCGCGAATGACCTTGGCCATCTCAGGAATCGGATCGATCGCGGTGGTGCCGGTGGTGCCAACCGTGCCGCAGACAAAGCACGGGACCAACCCAGCGGCAACATCGGCTTCGATCGCCTGCTGCAAGAGGTCTGGTCGCATCTGACCTTTGGCATCCACATCAATCAGCCGCACTCGCGAACGATCATCAGGGCCGGAGGAGAGACCGGCAATCACGGCGGCTTTAACGATGCTGGAATGGGCCTGCTGCGAACAATAGATGGTCAGGCGTGAGGTAAGTTCCGCTTGCTCGGGATGAAGCGAGCGAAGGCGATGGCGTGCCGCGACGATCGCGACCAATGCCGCTTCGCTCGCCGTGCCGTGAATGACACCCCCACCACTCCCAGTGATGTGAAACTGCGACGGCAACTGCAGCATCTGGGCCAGCCAATCGAGCACGCGGGTTTCCAGTTCGGTGCAGGCCGGGCTGGTGAGCCAGAGCATGCCCTGCACACCCAGACCCGCGCTGAGCAACTCACCCAGCACACTGGGGCCACTGATATTGGCTGGGAAAAAGCCAAAGAATCGCGGGCTTTGCCAGTGCGTCAGACCGGGAAGGATGATCTGGTCCAAGTCGCGGCGGATCGCATCCCACTCTTGATCGTCACCCGGTTGCGCCGGTGGCGCGATTGGAAGCTGCGAAGCGACTTGCCCTGGTTTGACCTGACTGAGCACGGGAAACTCACCCATGCGCGACCAGTAGTCGGCGATGGTGTCGATGAAGGCGTAGCCCTGACGACGGAACTCGTCGGGGGTCATATGGGGGACGGAGGAACTGTCGCGCAGCTGATTCACAGACCATGACTCCGAAGGGGACATCACTCCGGCAGCTTGGCCAACTCAGCAGAAAGGCGATTGGCAATCTTCTCAACCGTCTTGGGCGAGAAGTCGAATGCGATGCCTGACGCGGCAAAGAGTTCCGGCAAGGGCTTGCTGCCACCCAGAGAGAGACCCTTCAAGTAGGAATCGATGGCGGTGGATTCGCCCCGTTCCAGCGACATGAGCCAGAGCTGCAACGCGCCAAGCTGGGCGATGCCATACTCGATGTAGTAGAAGGGATTGCCAAAGAGGTGACCCTGGCGCTGCCACACCACGTTGCGGATGTCATCCAGCCCGGACCAATCGACGCTCGCGCCGAAGCGTGCATCGAGTGAGAGCCAGTGCGCTGCGCGATCCGCGCGGGTGTGGGTCGGATTGGAATAGACCCAATGCTGGAAGGCATCGATAGTCATAATCCAGGGAAGAATCTTGATGATGCCCTCAAGCTGGCCGCGAATGGCTCGGGCATGGTCACTGGCATCGGGGTAGTAACCACCCGCACCGCCCCAGTGCGGCATGGTGAGCAATTCCATGCTCATGCTCGCCACCTCGCAGAACTCGATCGGCGCACTGCGATAGCGGAGCAGCGGCTCATCGGTGCAGACCATGGAGTGAAAGGCGTGACCTGCTTCGTGCACCATGGTGTGAACATCGCTGGAGCGGCCTGCGGCGTTCATGAAGATGAAGGGTCGGCGCGAGCGATCCAGCATGTATTGATAACCACCTGGGGCCTTGCCTTGACGGCTGTCGAGATCCAAACCTGCGCCACCTGCCGCGCCGCGCTGCTCGCTGCCATCGCCCAGTTGCGAGAGCATGGCGGCGAGGCGCGGATCCAGCATCTGGAAGCAGCGAACTGCTTTGGACATGAGTTCGCCACCGCCGTTGAACGGCTTGAGAGGGGGACGATTTTTAGGATCGACCGCCAGATCCCAAGGACGCAACGCGGAAAGTTTGAGCGAAGCGGCACGCGATCGTTCCAATTCCCGCACCAGCGGCACGATGCAGCGTTCAACGGCTTCGTGAAAGGCGAAGCAATGGGCCGGTGTGTAATCAAATCGCTGCATGGCGCGGAAGGCGTAGCCGACATAATCGTTGAAACCAGCGTTCCTCGCCACCTGCGTGCGTTTGGCGATCATCTGGTCGTAGACGGCGTGGATCGATTCAACATCCTGCATACGACGAGCTGCGACCGCCCGCCAGGCCGATTCACGCACGTTGCGATCCTGCGACTCCTGATAGCGGGCCATCTGCGGCAAGGTCTGCACCTTGCCGTCGTATTCGACCGTCTGCTTGCCCGCAATCTGATCGAACTGCTGGCTGAGGAGATCGAGCTCGGTTTCGATCGGGACGTTTTCGGGGCGGAAGAGCTCGACATCAACTCGGGTTGAGCGGTCGAGGACGAGATACCGGTTGACTGGCAAAGGGAACTTTGCCGCGAGTTCGATGTAGCGCTGATCGAGAGCGAAAGAAATGGGCTTCAGCTTGGGCGGCACGTCGCTGACGTACTTCTCAAAGGCCTGCTGGTAATCAGCCCGCTCGGTGAAGCAGGTCATGTTGATGTAGAGCATGGCACGAGATTCGGAGCAGGCGGCTTCGAGCTCACCACGATCAACCAACCATTGTTCGAAATCTGCAACGGAGTTGACTGGTCGATTCTGCAAGGCCTGAAAGAATGGCTCGATGGTGGACCAAGATGTGGCGTCGAGATTCGCAGGGACGAAGGAAGAGGGAACAGGTACGGGCATGATGTCTCCTTAGGTGGCGATGGTAGAGATGGTGAGCCGTAAAAAAGAAAGAGCCCCGGGAGGCCGGGGCGGGAGAATCTCATTTGAGACAATTCACCGCATCAGTTCGCGAAGTTCTTTCTCGATGTTCGCAATCCAATCTGGAAAGTCCTTGGGTTCAACTCCGAGGGTCTGGGGTGCAAAGTTTGGATTGTTGCGGACCATGCGCTTAATATTCTCCAGTGCTTGGCGGCACTTGGCGACGAACGCGCCGCGACGCTGCTTATCTTGTTCACCCCGAGCAAGTTCAAAATTCATCTCGAAGCTGCGGCGATACTCCCGAAAGTGTTCTTCGTCGCGCAAAGTGTTCGCACGGAACTTCATATTGAACTTTTCCGCCTTGCAAATCGGGTACAGAAACCGGGAATCCTTCTCTCCAACCCATGTGATCTCTTGGTATCCCATCTTGTCAGTCAACTCTTCAAGCGAGTCGGCTGTACCACGACTGAACTTAAACTTCTCTGCATTCTCGGAGTTAAACGTGAGAATTCGGCGGCCAGCACTCGGATTCAAAACATGTTTGCCGCTGGTGGTATCCTGAAACCACATCACGTCGCCATTTTCATCGATGGTAGCCGAAAGCGCACCAGTCGGAGGGGCGATCTGAAGCGTGCGAACGTCCTCGTCACTGGAAGAAATCTGCATAGCCCGCATGATCTTGGGATCGTGCTTGCCTCGTCCGGAAATCACTTCCATCATCGCCAACACTTCTTCGAGCGCGCGACCAACGACAGGGCGATCAAACGAACCACCAAAGCCGGTGCAAGCACCGTAGTTGCCTTGACTCGTGAAATAGATGTCCTCAACCGTGTGGGCGGTCATTGCGGCGGCAGAGATCGCGGACTCAATCCAAGCAACCGTAGTAAACTTTTTCTTGTACTCTTGAATGGCGTCGGACAGCGGCATGATCTCGCTGAGGTATCCACCGCCTGAGTAGAACCGCAAGACAACCAGATCAACTTTATCTTCCTCGAGCAAGGGAATCATTCGGCGAAGGGTCTCGGCGGTCATGTACACGCCGACCATGTTCTTGTTGTCACGTTCCCCGAGAGTGATGACTGCCCCGCGTGGCACGGCTTTGTCGGTCACAACGCTAACTGGCGTGCCGGCCTTGTCTGCTTTCTTGCCAGCGGAATCATCAGGTTGGGCGTTCGAAGTTGTTGACGTTAGCTCGACAGATCCCCCGACGACGATGGATTTCTGGGGGATGTGATTCTGATCTGCTCGCGCGGTGACGGTCGAGAATACCAGCACCACGACCGTCAACATGACTGAATGAATGAACTTCATATTGTCTCCAAGATAAGTGGCCAATCAGATGTATCGTGATTTCGCTGACTATCTGCGGTCCTGTTGCTGAGCAATGCGGATCTGCTCCTTGATCGTGTTCAACTCTGGGTCTGCAGGGATTTCAATTTCCTGGCGAGCATCATTCAGGGCATTCCCAAATCGCTTGAAGATGTCCTGAATTTGCTCGATCGCACGAATTCGCTTTGAACGAGCGGCACGACGCTGCTCGTAGTTTCCTTCGATCGGGGTTCGGGCTTCCTCGCCCCACAGACGACGCAAGTCCTTCGTTGCCCGCTCCAAACCACTCGACCACGATTTCATAATCTGATCAGACCGCCCCACCACTTCGACGCGACGCTCGATGCCCATCTTGAAGAACAGTTCATCTTCTGTGTCAGCGATGTCCTTCACAACGCGAATCGCGCGACCGGTTTCCGGAGTGATGGTGAGGAAGGCTTTGGATCGACCGCGAACGGACTCAGCCGTTGTGTCGCTCTCGCCTGCATCGGTGAGGTTCACCTCATCCGAAGTCTCGGGCATGCGTTCGATAAACTCGACACCATCACCGACGGGGCGATAGGACAACACGTACTCCACCACCATCATCGCGCTCACAATTCGAGGGTCATATCCACCCTTGATCGCCCAGCCCTGAGCGTGAGCAAGTCGCAACGACCGCTGCTTCTCCACGACCGTGCGATTACCCTGCATGATCAGATCCAAACCGCCGATGCCGCCCATGCGGCCGTCACTGGTCATGTAGATTTCCCGAGACATGAACGGCAGAAATGCGGCACCTCCGAGCGCCTGCTTGACCCAAAACACAATCCGAGGCTGCTTCTTCCAACTTTGCTGAATTTCGTCGGAGAACACCGGACTCATGTCTTCGAACTGAAGCAACTGATTGATTCCGGGTCCGATCAGTGTCGCACTGGTAGACTTTTCACCTGTGCGTGCGTTGTAAAATTCCCACTTGTTATCGATGTGGAAAATCAGGGTTTCCGCATTCTTTGCTTTGGCTTCTTCAATAGCCCTGCGTACTGGGATCTTGCTGATGTCGGAACCAAATTCACCAGTTAGTTTGACAATGTACACCTTATCCTTGTCACTCGAAGCCTCGCTCTGAACAGAGGGCTCCGCGCTGACCGGGGCGGCCGCGGGCGAATCGCTCTTGGGCTCCGTCTTGTTTGGCTCGTTCTGCTTCGGAGCTGGATTTGAAACGCCTTTCTTCAACGAAAGAATGTCCGCACGGTTGTAGTCATTGGTGAACTCAATACCCGAGCCCTTGGACTTTCCTTTGAAGGTCACCACGGCATCGGTCTCGGCGACGACCTTGCCGATGATCTCGCGACCATCACGCAGGATCAGCACATCCGGCTCATCGGCGACGGCAATCACACTCGACAGCGTGAGGGTGGGCAGCGGCATTGCAGTGCCTGCGGCACCCGCAAAGCTCGTGGCCAAGCCAGTGAAGGCAAAGGCCGATGCGACAGCGAAAGTCGCGGCGTGTTGACCCGCTAAGGCGGCCAATCTGGTGATCGTGGACTTCATCATGAGCGTGCCCCTGTATGAACCGTGCCAGCGGAAAGCCGCCAACGAAAGAAACCTGAAGAAAAGCGAGCTGCGACCGATGCGCACCCAGCCCCGGAAAGGGTATCGGGTCGCGTGCGGTCGTGCGGAGGTGCAAAGCACCCCGCACCTGTTTGAGACGCATGGAGCCGGGCTGGGTTCCGGGTTCAGATCTAGAAATCAGGGGTTCGACTGGGCAAGAGCCAGCGCGAAGCTGAGTGCCGCGGACTGGTCGCCGACGCGCCCTTCGAGCTGGGCGTCATAGGTCTGATCGAGAATGGCCTTGAAGCGCGGCCCGGGACGAAGGCCGTGGCGGATCAGATCATCACCGGTGATGAAGGGCGAAGGGGCAAGGCCGCCGTGACGCGCGGCAAGTTGGGCAACTTCGCCACTGATTTGGGTGTTGAGGGGCGGATGGCGACCCCGGAGTAAGTGCTTGGCCCAGGCGAATCCTGCGCTGGCGGCGGATCGCTTGCGTTGGGCTTCGCCCATCCCCCCCCACTTGGTCTCGAGTGTGTGGAGGGAAGTGAGGGAGGAGCGGAGGTCCGATATCTCGTCGTTGCTGAGCATCCAAGAATCACGAAGGGCGGCGGTGGGATCAGGATGAATAGTCCGATAATCGGGATCGAGCCCGCGATCCAACAACCATGCGGCGGTAGTCAGCATGGGCGGCGCGTCGATTGGGAGGGCGTTGAGAGCGGGAATGTGTTGGGACCAACTACCTATACAGGCGGCGGCGAGGACGGGACGGGCGAGGTCGAGGTGTTCGATGAGTGCGATCGCCGCGAGGCGCGAGGGGGATCCGAGCATGCGGCGCATCTCGTCGCCGACGCGTTCGCGGCTGATGCCGGCGAGTTGACCGGCGTGGTGACGGATGGCTGATTCGGTCGCTTGTTCGATGGCAAGGCCGAAGCGAGTGGCGAAGCGGACAGCGCGAAGGACCCGGAGATCGTCTTCGGCGAAGCGCTTGTCGGGATCGCCGACGGCGCGAAGGACCTTGGCCGCAAGGTCGGGAATTCCGTGCACCAGATCGATGACGAGGCCCTGAGGCACGATGCCGAGTGAGGCGGTGAGGGCAGGATCGGCGGGGGCAAGGGGATCGAGAAAGAGGGCGTTGACGGTGAAGTCGCGGCGCTGGGCATCGGTGACGGCATCACTGAATGTGACGGAGTCGGGGCGGCGACGGTCGGCGTAATGCCCATCGGCGCGGAAGGTGGCGACCTCGATCATGCCCAATCGCCCTTTGACGATGACGACGCCGAAAGCAGCACCCACCAGTTCTGAACGCGGGAAGAGGACGTGCACACGATCGGGCGTGGCATCTGTGGCAATATCGAAATCCTTGGGATTCAGGCCCAAAAGCTCATCACGGACGCAGCCACCGGCCAGGTATGCCGTGTGCCCGGCAGCGCGAAGGGCGCGGATGATCTCTATCGCCCAGGCGCGGCGTTCGGTGGTGGAACCGGACATCTGTGCATCGAATTGACCCACGGGAAGAAATGCTCCGAACGATCAGCGTGGCGTGTGCTGGCGGGCGACATCGAGGAACTCGACGCCACGACGCAGGTGCGGGATGACGATGGAGCCACCGACGATGAGGGCGACATCGAAGGTCTCGAAGAACTCCTCATCGGTGACGCCGCAGGAAATGCACTGATCGATGTGGTAGGCGATGCAGTCGTCACAACGGAGGACCATGGAGGCGACGAGGCCGAGAAGCTCTTTGGTCTTGCGCGGAAGCTTGCCATCTTCGTAGCAGGCGCCATCGAGACGGAAGAAGCGTTTCATATTCAGCGTGGCGCCGACGGATGCGTGATCAGCGTGAGCAGATGGTGGCGCGTCCGGGTTTGCGGAAGCACCGAGTATCCGCGCATTCATGCGGGTGCGATAGGCCTGAAACTGTTGATAGCGATCAAGATGATCGTGAGGTGATGTGTTGCCGCCAGTCATGCGCGGATGGTAGCGAATCGAGCGCGATGCTGAAGTGAAGCGGCTGCCAAAACGGCAGCGGCGATGAGGGCGACTTGACGCGCAAATAAGGAGAATCCACTATGGCAAGCGTGACGGAATTGTAAAACCAGCGTTGCACCAAATGCGAATACATGATGGATCGGGAACTTTCGCGGCACGGCTGGCATCAGAAGTGCAAGTGAAAGACAAGACTCGCGTGAGTCGTGTGTGGAAAGAAAGGGGGGTATCGTGGACAAATCTAAGGTCGCTTCCAAGTCGCATTTCAACGCCACCCTTCGCTGGGTGGACTTGACGGTGGCTCTTGTCATGGTACACAAGGGCATGACGCTTGAGAGTGAGACGCGGCGCACGCTGGTGGAGGATCGCCTCAACCGTTGGCGCGGCAATCGCTCGATGGATTGGCAGCCCACGGCGTACGACATTGATCAACTCGTCGAAGCGACCACTCGCTGGTCATTTGATGAGATGCAGATGCCGGTGTTTGAAGCCGCGGATGAGCCGTCGGTACCAGGGATGCTGCCGGGTGAAACCGGCGAGTAATTGATGGCGTTTGACAGTCTGCCCTCTCCGTGCAGGAGCCCCGGTCCCTCGAAGGCGGGGCTTCTGTCTTTTTCAAGTACTGAGCAATGAGTGCTGAGTACTGAGGAAAGGCACGCGAAAGAGAAAGGAAGTTCAAAGTGGAAAGGCAGGAGGGGACGGGAGGGCGAGGCGCGAAGAGAGTTCTACGGTGGGCGTGGGTAGGGGTTGAGACATTCGAGGATGTGGTATATTGCCTTCATGAGTACTCGCAACGCGGCGACACATTGTGGACAATTCTCGACTCGAGTGACTATCGCGTGCGTCGCGCTGATGGCGCCGGCATTCAGCACTTTGGCGCGTGCGCAAGCGACACAGGCGCCACCGGCGCAGGTCGTGCCAACTCGCGCGCAACCAGAGAAAGCCGCAGCAGCCAACCTCGATCTCGCGGCAATCGTGAAGAAGGGGGTTGAGTTTCTGGTGGCCACGCAGGAGGAGTTTGGCCCTCTGGATGCCGAGACGAATCTTGGAAAGTGCGAGTGGCCCTATGAAGGTGTGTATCGTGTGAAGGGACAGATTCCCGTCGCGTATCGCATCGGAGGCACGGCGATCGTGGTGAATGCGCTCATTCAGGCGCCGGACTTGGCAACCGATGAGCCGCGGAAACAGGCGATTGGGCGAGGGATGCAGTTCATTTGCGCAGCCCGCAAGCATCCCTTGATGAGCCATGTGGAGTATGACGCCGGTTACGACGTGCGTGGGTGGGGGTACACCTACGGGCTTGACACGCTCTTACGTGCCAAAAAGGCGGATGCGATTCCGGCTGCGCTTAAAGATGAAGTCGAGGCGACAATCCTCTGGAGTATCGAGGCGATTCAGGCGACGCAGATTCCTGAAGTGGGTGGCTGGAATTATGCAAGGCCCACAGGCCGCGACAAAGTGGCAAACCCCAGTCCATTCATGACTGCGCCGACATTGCAGGCACTCATGCTGGCCAAGGAGATGGGATATGTCGTTGATGATGCGACAATCACGCGCGGCCTCGACACGATGGATGCGGCCCGAAGCGCGATCGGAAGTTATGTCTATTCCGGCAAGGTCAACAAAGAACGCAAGCCCGAAGGTGAGCCGGTTCCCTCTGCGTGTGCGCGCATGGCGGCATGTGAATCGACGCTGATGATGGCAGGGCGTGGCGACATGGGTCGCCTGCGGGCCAGCGTGGATGCCTTCATTGTGCATTGGGAATGGCTGAATAAGCGGCGGGCCCAGAACGGCACGCACATTCCGCCCTACAACATCGCCCCCTACTACTTCATGTATGGCCATCGCTACGCGGCACAGGCAATCGAGCTGCTGCCCAGGCAGGAGAGGGCGGAATACCGCCGCCGCGTGAATGAACTGATGCTGAGCGTGCAGAGTGAGAATGGATCGTGGAATGATCGCGTGTTTGCACGCTCGGCGGGGTTCGGGACTGCGTTTGCGCTGCAGGCGATCATGGAAGCCAAGTGAATCTTGACCTCATGAGATGCCCCCACGCAGTTCATCGCCGGGGAGAAGGTCAAAGAGAAGATCAGTGCCCTCCGTGCGGTATTTCATATTCCAAGCCCCATCGTTGGCAAAGGGCTTGCGCAGGCGCAGCGTGCCTTCGCGTGTGGCTTTGATGATGACGCTGCGTGTTTCTCCACCCTTGCGTTCGGCGCTCACCACGAATCCACCTTCGGCACGCAGATCGGTGAATGACACATCGGGCCACTTTGTGCTCACTGCCGGGAAGATGCGGATGCGGCCACCCCAGGATTGCAGCAGCATCTCTTGCACGGCGTGCATGGCGAGGAAGTTCCCTTCGAGTGTGAAGGGGCGATACGTGAAGCCGCTGAGTCCTTTGCCGGATTGATCGCCGTTGAGGTGAAAGCCGTTGCGGCTGGTGAAGTTGTTGGTGAAGAGTTCAAGATACTTGAGTGCCTGCTCAGCACGCCCGGCGCGGGCGCACATGGCGCTGTACCAACTGAATGAGTAGCCAACCCATTGCTGGGTTCCCTGCTTCTCCAATTCATCGAGCGTGGCATTGATGATGGCGCGATCGGCATCGCTCCCCTCGATGTTGAGAATGCCCAAGGGGTGAATCGCCATGGCGTGACTGAAGTGGCGATGGGATTGGTTGTAGGGCTCGCCCGTGGCAAAGGTGAGGGCGTTGGTCGTCGGGTCCACATCCAAGGTGCCGAGTTTGGCAGCGCGGGCGCGAAGCTTGTCGGTGGAAAGCGGAAAGGGTTCTCTTGGTGGGTAGGCAAGTCCTGCCTCCGCGCGGCCCGCGGCATCTGAGAGTTCGGCCACGGCCAGATAGAGAAACATCAAAAGCGACTGGTCGTAGTTTGAATTTGGCGTGAGCCATGCCTTTGGAGAATTGTCGTGAATCTCCGGCGAAGTGGAGAGTGGTAGTTTCATCTTGCCATCGGCATCGGGCTTCAAAAGTGATTCGATGGCGATGAGGGCGTCGTGGCACCAGGGATACGCGACATCGCGGGCGAACCGGTCATCACCGGTGTGCTTCCAATGCAGATAGAAAGTCTGTGCCAGCCACCCCGTGTGCATGGGTGAGAGGGAATACTGACCCCAACCACCCAGCGGCGCACCATTGATGCCCATGACACCGGGAACGATGAGGCCGGGGGCATCGTAGAACTGCGTGGCAAATTTCAGAAAACTCGGACGCAGCCCGTTCAACTGATTGATGAAACTCATGCCGCAGTCGTTCAATCCCGCGGCGTGATAGGCCAAGTACGTCATCTGCGTATTCAGATCGTGGTGATAGTCACCTTTCCACGGCGGCAGACCGCCTTCATCAGCGGTCCACACGCCTTGCAGGGCCAGGGGTGGGGCATCGGGGCGCGACCCCGCCAGATACAGATGCTTACAAAGGTCGTATTGCCTTTGAATCGCGGCATCAGGGAGTGTGACCGACGAGGTGTTAAACCCATCGAAGTGGATGCGGTTGGCAGCCAGTATGTCAGACCGGTACACATCTGCCGCGGCGAGGGCGCGTGCCTTGGCTTCGGCCAGAGGATCTCTCACTTGGCCAGCGTTGATACCTTCGACGGCGCGAGTCCTGGGGTCTTGAATCTGGCCGGGCTTCACGCCGCGCAGTTCGTCGCTGGTGACAATGGCGATGGCCACAGATGATCGGAATGGCTGACCCTTGTGTGGTGGGGCGGATTTCACGAATGCTGCGGCGACAGCGTACGAGCCGTTCTCGATGGTCTTCTGCAGGAACCACACACAAGAATCATCACTGCCACTTTCTGCGGCGGGATAGCCGAGCTTGGAAACACCTCCGGGAGGAATCAGTTGCAGATCGGGCTTCTTAGGAAAGTTAGGAAAGCCAGTGAGAATCAGCACTGCCCGCGAGCGATCAAACGTGGTGGTGATGCTGCCCATGGCGGATGCGGTGCCGCCGGCTGGGCGGGAATGCCAGATCGACGCATCGCCGGTAGCGAGATTCAGCCGCATGTCGGTGAGGGTGTATCCCTCGGGCAACGTCAGTACCAAGCGCCCGACAGGAAGTTTGGTGGGATAGGGAATCGTGTCGTAGGGAACATCGAAGAGTTTGACGTGGGAGGCATGATCACCCGCGTTCTTCCATTCAATCATTTTCTTGTAGTTGAAGTCGGGGGATTTGAATGGCTCCGGCACGCGCGTGTCCCACAAATCAGCGCGATCCAGAGAAATGTTGAGAATGTTCTGGCCACCGCCCCACAGGAGCGCGCCCATGAGACCATTACCGATAGGGATACCTTCATCCCAGCGCGCGATTGGGGCTTTGAGTTCAAGAAACGAATCACGCATCTGGCGTGGTGGTGTCTCTACCACCCCACTCGCGGCAGAGTGAAGAGCCATCGACGCCGCCAGAAGTGCTATGCAACGGATCGTCTTCATGGCAAGAAGATACCACAGCAGGGAACACTACAAAAACACACACGCGGGCCGTGAAGCCCGCGTGCGGATGAACTCATCATTCAGGAATCACGATTACTTCTTCTTGGCGGCAAGGGCGGCTTCAACTGACTTGGCGAGTTTGTCACCACGCAGGTCGCTGGCGGTGGCGAGAATCTTGCCGGTGTCGCCATCGACGAGGAAGACAGCGGGAATGGAATCAATCGCGTACTTCTGCGCGATGGCGGCCTTCCAGAAGCCACCGTCGTATACCTGCTCCCACGCCATGCCCTTGTCGGCGGTGAACTTGGTCACATGCTCGGCCTTGTCCTTCTGATCGAGAGAAATGCCAAGCACTTCAAAGCCCTGGCTGCCGTAGGTCTTGTGGGCCTCGACGACGTGGGGGATCTCCTTCACGCAGGGGCCGCACCAGGTGGCCCAGAAATCGAGCAGGACAACCTTGCCCTTGTAATCGCCGGGGAAATTGATCTTCTTGCCGGTCATGCTGGTCGCCTCAAAGGCGATGATGTTGGCACCCTTGGAGAGATCGGGAGGAGTCGGGATTTCATCAACCTTCTTATCGCTCTTGGCGATCTGGAAGGATGCTCCCGCGGCATCGAGTTCCTTCACTTCGTACGTGGTGCCACCGATGTTGAAGGGCTTGCGCACATCAAAGGATTCGCCCTTGCGATCAAACTTTCCGTTGCCGTTGACATCGATCATCAGATTCACGCCGGATGCGCTCTCTTTGCCATCCTTGGTTTCAATCGCCTTGCCACGGTAATCGCCGGTGGTCATGTCATCGGCGAGCATGGCTTTCATACTCTTGCCACCCACCGTCACTTCACCCTCAAGGGCATAGTCGCGGTAATACAGGAGCACATCCTTGAGTTGGGCGCGGGTGGGATCGTTCTTGTCAAAGCGGTACATGTTGATGTTCACGGGCGTGGTGCCCAGCATTACATTGCCACCACCTGAATACATGGTCGTTTCTTTATCGCCGGACTTGTTGGTCTTGCCTTCCCACTTCTGCGCACCATCGTCGGTGAGGTCGTTGTTGCCGTTGGAATCGATGTAGAGGGTGGCGGGTTTGCCGGCGGGCTCGTTGACGATGATCGCGACCTTCTTACCAGCGAAAGCGAGTTCGCCGTACATGGCATCGGTCAGGCCTTCGGGGGCTTTTGTGATTGCCGCCGGTTTGGTCGCCGAAAGCGTGAGACGCTGAGGCATGTATGAGCCGATCTTGGCTCCGGCTCCGGAGTTCACGGGCTTGAGGACGACGGTGTCGCCCGAGGCAGCGAGAAGAGCGGCGACAGTGAGTGCGAAGGTGGTCATGGGGGCTCCTTTGAAATAGGGGTGCTCCCTAAGTATACAGGATCAGAAATCCAGAGAAATACCCGAAAAAGAGCACCGCCCGAGCCGTATGACGGGCCCGGGCGGTGCAGGGATTGAAGTCAGATGCTCAAACCGGCTCAGTTGCAGCCGGCGCTGAAATCAGCCACGAAGTCGAGGTAGTCAAAGAAGTCGACCACCGTGTCGGCGTTGAAGTCGGCAGCACACTGATAGGTCACATTGAGCACACCCACGCCAAACGCGGAAGCGGAGTTGCCACCGACGCGGATCTTGACGTTCTGGCTCGCTGCCATGGCAAAGCCGCTGATGATGCTCTGCGAGGTGCAGCCGGTGATATTGGCGTTGTCGTTGCAAGCGAGCGAGGTGCCGCTGCATGCGTCGTAGCTGGAGACCACGGTGTTCCACGTGGTGCCGGGGCAAGTGGCCAGACGCAGCTTGCCACGATAGGGAGCGGTGAAGCTGAACCAGACGTCGCGGCCAACAGTGGTGGTCGCGCAGGTGGCGGTGGTATCGGAGGTGGCTTCGGTGGTGTCGAAGCTGTTGTTGCCGACGACGGCCGTCGCCGCGTTGAAGCAGACGTCATTGACCGCGGCAGCCGGAGCTGGAGCGATCACCAGCTGGCCTGTCGCCGAGATGAACGACGTGGCGGCAGCGCGGATGAGAATCGGCACGCCCGCCTGCATGGGCAGACGCGCAATGCGGCTGCGGGTGCTGGAACAAGACGTCGCTGTGCCGGTGTCGTAGTCGTTGTTGCAGGCGATCTCGTTGCCACCGCAGGCATCGAATGCAGTCAGCACGGTGTCATAGCCGCTGCCGCAGGTGCTGATGCGGACGTTGCCAGTAAAGGTTGGGGTGTAGCGATACCACATCTCAGCCGTGGTCGAGGGGCTGGTGCCGGCGGGCTGGCAGTTCACTTCCATGAGGTCATCGATGTATGCGCCGCAGGCGTTGTAGCTGAAGGTGCCTTCACCGACATCCAAAGCCGTGCTGCACAGGTCGTTGGCGACCTGAGGAGCAGTCGCATCCGCCACAGCAGTCGCGGCATTTGTGGTCACGCTGCCACAGGCACCGGTGATGGTGCAGGTGTATGAGCCAGCATCGGTGGGGTTGGGCTTGGTGATGCGCAACTGAGTTGCATTGGCACCAGAGATGGTGGAGCCGGTACCAGTCGCGCCATCAGAAATGGGATTGCCGTTCTTGTTCCACTGATAGGTGAAGGGGCCGGAACCAGCTCCGCCCGCATTCATGATAAAGCTGGAACAGCGCGAGAAAGTCACGTTGCTGGGATTCAGAGTGACGCTCGCGGCGACGCAACCGGTATCGACCGCGCTCCAGACCCATGCCGGGCCGCCGCTGGTCTGAGGGCCGCCGAAACCGATGAAGTGATTGCCGTCGTTGCTCATATCGACGGGATAGCCCAGACGTGGCGGAACGTTGGTGCCAGCCGGTGGTGCAAAATCGCTCATGCCGGGCGTGCCCTGAGCGTTCATCCAGTCCCACATGTCTTCCAAGGTGTTGGTGCTGGCCTCGTAGATGAAGCCGCCACGGACGAATGAGCCGCAGGTGCTGTGGACCAGGATGCCGACGATGCGCGAGCCGTCATCGGTGGTGGCCACCGGAATCAACTGAGCCGGGATGGCGCAGCCCGAGTTGTCGTACCAGGATGAGATGCCGGAGAAGGTAGTGGCCAGCAGAGTGCGGTCCCATGTGCTGGTGGTGGAGTTCCAATCCCAGCGCGTCAACCAGCTGTCAACGAGCGTGGTGGTCGTGTTGTATTCAGAGGACATACCCACGATCATGGTGCCCGCGGGATTCATGTACATGTTGTCGACGGTGCCGGTGTAGGGCTGGCTGGTGGCTGGGTTGATGCCGTTGGGGAGGTAGGTTCCGACGTAGGCGTCGGTGCCACTGTTGTAGCGATAGACGATGGCGCGACCGCCAGAACTGGCGGGGTTTTCGCCGCCGAGGACGACAGAGCCATCAGCGGAGGCCTGCAGGGCGCGGCCCGTCGTGGTGCCCGAGGTGGGAAGTGTCCACATCTTGCCAGCGCCGGCATTGCCATCACGATCCCAGACGAAGCCGCGGAAGTTGGATGCCGTTGCATACCCCTGTCCGACGATGTAGCGGCCGGACTGCGAAATGCCGCGAGGCGAGTGAATCGACCCACCGCTCGCAGCCTGTCCAGGCGGCGTCGGGAAGAGACCAATGTTGGACCATGCACCAAGAGTGGAAGTCCAACGCGCGGTCAGCGTGGCCGTCGTGGAAAGTCCACCAAGACCACCTGAATTGGGAATCACGCCAACGAAGGTCAAGCCATCGTCTGAAATGTGTGAAGCGCCGGTGGCACCGGTCATCGCGCTGGGAGTGATCGATGTGGGCGCGATGGTGAATCGTGTCGCCACACCACTGAGCGCGCCGGAGACGGTCGTACCATCCGACGAAATGCCGGTGACCGAGGGCCCGGTGCCGAAAGACACGATGCGGGGCACGGCGAGCGCGCCGCCCGCGATCGTGGTGAGGATGAGAGCCGCTGACGCCATCTGAATCTTGGTTGCCATCGCATTCTCCTGAGGATCCGATCAGTCCTGATTCGCGCTGTTTGTCGCGGAAATTGAGTCTTTTTTGGCTTCCGAGTGCCCGCCGCTACGGGTCGGGCACGGCGAATCCTGCCGCCGCGTTGGATCAGCATAACTGTATTTTCGTATGTTTGCACGATTGTTTGCAGAGACATCTTGAAAATCACGAAAAAAGTTGTATGCTGGTTTCGCGGGATTGATGTAGACTGGATCACCCCATGACAAACCCTGAGTCTCAAATTGAGTCCGATAATATGATCATGGAGTCGCGGGATGCTCTTCAAGAGCTCCGGCGATCCTTTATCGAGCTCTATGCCGCGATCGAAGCGGATGTGGAGGCGCCCCAGGATGTCGCGCGTCGCTTCGGTCTGAATCGCAATCTGACGTGGAAATTGTCTCGAGTGATCACGGCAGAAAACCCGTTCGCGGCTCTGAACCACCTGCCGGGTAATCAAGGCATCACCTTGGCTCTGCAGGCCATTGAGAAGGGTGGCGCTCCGCGAGCGGCGGTTTCACAGGTCGAACGAGCTCTGGAAGAGTTTCAGCGTGTGGTCGAAGCGCACGCCGACGATCGGGCACAACTGGAACTGACACTGGAAGCGGCGGGCCTTTTGGCGCGAGAGGCAGGATTTGAAAGCGGCCGCGAGCTGGCGTTCAGAGGCAACAGCGCGATCTGGGGTGTGCAAGCCAAGACGCGGTTGAGCTTTGCAGTGCTGGGGCCCAATAAGAGTGATGAGTCGCTGTGCGATATCGCTCACGTTGGCGGCATCATCGGCGTGCGGCGTTTGCGGCCCCAGACGGAGTGGCGCTTGTTCCACATTCAGCAGCATGATGAGACGGGAACGGCGATGGCGCAACTCTTTCGCCCGCAGCCGTTGGAACCCGGTGAACCGGATGGGATGCCGGGGCTGATCAGCGGGTTTTCGTCTCCATCGGTACCACATATAGATATTCGCCGCCACTCCAGCGGCGTGGAGTTCATGCTGCCTGCGGGGCCGGTGGGAAAATCGGGCGTTTTTGATGCGTTCATCGGATTCGCCGTGCGCAACCTTCCTCGGTATCGCAACGCGGAGAACCCGAGTGGCTCGATTGCCACGCTCGTCTCCATGCCTTACGAGCGGAGCGTCAGCGACATTCTGATTCACCGCAAGCTCTTGCCCACTGGTGGGCTTTCGGCCAAACTCTACGGATTCCCCCATGGCGGCTTGGACACGCCCGTCGCGCAGACCGTGAAGAACGAATTGCCGATGACGGAGCGGATAGTGCAATTGGCAGGCAGTCCGCCTGCGGTGGCGATGAGCCATGTGCCGCGGTATGGGCAATTGCTCAATCACGTGATGAAGCGGATGGAATGGAACGCTTCGGAATTCGTCGGCTACCGACTGGTCATGGACCACCCGCCGATGTCGAGCAAGATCGTGCTGAAGTGGGACCTGCCGGAGAGGCCGTAACCGGGGCAAGTGGCCGGTTTCTCGGTTCTTCGTTGCTTCTACACTCATTCCCCGTACTGGCCAAGCAGCCCGGCGGGATCATGAGGTAGATCTGCCATGGCTGATGCCGGACACGGAAAAGAGCACGGAAAAGCGGACGGGAGCAACTTGCGGCACGGGCACAGTCATGGGCATGGGCATGGGCATGGACACGTTCCCGGCCAGCCCGCAGACGCCCCCACCACCACCTTTCTCGATGACATCGTGAGCCGCGATGGGGAGTTGAAGCGCTGGGGCACGCACGCCGACGGAACGGCCAAGGTGCACACGCGCTTTCCGCCAGAACCCAACGGATATCTGCACATCGGCCACTCCAAGAGCATCTGCCTCAATTACGGGTTGGCGCTGCGCAACAAGGGGAAGTTCAACCTGCGCTTTGATGACACCAACCCTGCGAAGGAAGAGCAGGAGTACGTCGATGCGATCAAGCGCGATGTGAAATGGCTGGGAGCGGATTTTGAGAACGGCCCGGCGGCGGGTGGCGTCTTCTGGGCCAGTGACTACTTTGAGAAGATGTACGACTACGCGATGGACCTGGTGAACAAAGGTCTGGCGTACGTGTGCGAGTTGTCGGGTGAGGAAGTCTCCAAACGCCGCGGCACGCCGAGCGTGCCCGCCACGAGCCCGTTTCGTGATCGTCCCATCGCAGAAAGTCAGAGACTCTTCAAAGAGATGCGCGAAGGGAAGCACCCTACGGGGGCGATGACGCTGCGTGCCAAGATTGATCTGGCCAGCCCGAATTTCAATCTGCGCGATCCGGTGATGTACCGCATCTTGCACGAGGAACACCACAACACCGGCAAGGCATGGTGCATTTACCCGATGTACGACTGGGCGCACGGCATCGAGGATTCCCTGGAAGGGATCACGCACTCGATCTGCACGCTGGAATTTGAGAATCACCGGCCTTTGTACGACTGGTTCATCAATTCCATCAATCAGAGTCGCGCGGAGAAAATCCACCACAGCCAGCAGATTGAGTTTGCCAAGCTGCAGATCACCTACATCCTGCTGAGCAAACGGAACCTGCTGAAGATGGTGCAGAGTGGCACAGTCCGTGGGTGGGATGATCCGCGCATGCCGACGATCTGCGGTTTCCGCCGCCGCGGCTACACCTCTGAATCCATTCGAGCCTTCTGCGACGATGTCGGCGTCACACGCACTGAGAGTTTGATCGACATCGGCCGGCTGGAAAACGCCTGCCGCGACCACTTGAACAAGGTTGCGCCGCGGCGTATGGCAGTGCTCGATCCTGTGAAGGTGGTGATCGAGAACTATCCCGAGGGACAGGTCGAAGAGTTTGAAGCTGTGAACAACCCAGAGGATGAGAGCAAGGGTTCGCGGCTGGTCCCGTTCAGCCGCGAGATCTTCATTGATCGCGATGACTTCATGGAGAATCCGCCCAAGAAGTTTTTCCGGCTTGCACCGGGAACCGAGGTGCGTCTCCGTGCGGCGTATTGGATCAAGTGCGTTGGCATCGAAAAGGACGCGAACGGAAACATCACGTTGATCCGCTGCACATACGACGCCGCGACGCGGGGTGGCGAAAACCCTCCGCCGGGCCCGGACGGCGTGCAGCGCAAGGTGAAGGGGACGATCCACTGGGTTTCGGCAGCGCACGCGGTAAACGCGGAGGTGCGGCTGTTTGACCGGCTGTTCAAGGTCGAAGAGCCGAGCAAGGCGACGGGAAACTATGTGGATGATCTGAATCCGGATGCGTTGAAGGTGGTCGCGAACGCCAAGATCGAGCCGTCGATCCTGCAGATCGGCAAGGATGAGCCGGCGTGGGCGGATGGAATTCGACGCTTCCAGTTTGAACGCACTGGGTACTTTGCGCTCGATGCGGATTCGAAGCCCGATGCCAAACCTGCCGCGCTGGTCTTCAATCGCACAGTGTCGTTGAAAGACACCTGGGCAAAGATTGCGGACAAAGCTTGAATCACGTTCCTTCAATCAACTGATCGACGGTCCAGATCATGCTCTCTTTGCCTAGTAAGGGACGACAATCGATGTGGAGCGAATAGAACCCTGGGCGACCGCCTGGGGTTTTCTGTTCCACTTTCTGCGTCAATGGCCAGATGATCTTGCGGTCTGTCTCCGGGAGCGCGAGCCCGTCGACATCGCGCGGGTGATACCAATCCAGCTTGCCTTCGCGCATTTCAAAGGGCTCGACCCACACCGGGCCCATGACGCGATACACGAACATGAGCCAGTGGGCTCGTCCTTCAAAGGCGGTCTCGGCGACCAGCCCGAGTAAGTGCAAACGCGAGATCGGAATGTCCAGCCCCACCTCTTCCTTGATCTCGCGCTGAGCGCACTGCGCTGGCGACTCGCCGGTCGCGACATCGAGCTTGCCACCGATGGGAGAGAAAAGCCCCTGATTTGGTGCTTTGGCGCGGTGCAGCAGCAGCACCCGCCCCTGCGCATCACGCAGATCGCAGAGGCACGCAAGGCGATAAGGAAGTTCCGGGAGACTGCCGGCGGGTGTGGGCATAGGGAGCAAGGATAGAAGTGGGAAACGTCAATGCCGCGCGGTTTTCGGAGCCGCTTCAGCGCATCATGCTGGCAGGGGCAGGCGCAGTCAGCTCATCAATCAGGCCATCCAGCACGCGCTCACGCAGTGCACCCTCAGACCAGGGCGTGAGACTCTGCAATCGCGATGGTTGAGGGGGAGCGGATTCAGGTGATGTGGGTGTCGGCGAAGTGGAGGCATCCTTTGCCGCCTGAGGGCCCGTGAGCTTGCTCACTTCGCCTCCACGGGCCAGAGTTCGCGGCACATCGTCGCGCCGCTGGGGAGTGGCAGAGCTTGCAGTTCGCTCGCTGGCGGCAGAAACGTTGCGTGTGGCATCAACCGGCGCATCACTGGCAGCAAGGGAGCGGGCTCTGGGAATGCTGACCAGCGGGCCACTGACGGAGTTGAATGCCGGGGGTGTGGTCGATTCATCAAAGTGCAGATCGCCGGGACGGGCTGGACGCAGATCGAGATGAAAGACGGTGCCTGCGGGAATCGTCGCGACCTTGCCACGGGGCGTGGGTTCGTAGGTGGAATACGGAAAGACTGCGGCAACGCCACCAGAGAATCGCACAAAGCCGGATTGCGGCTTTGATCCCGAGAGATGCATGCCGTCGCCACGCCGAATGACATCTTCGAGTTTATAGACCTTTTCGAAGCGAGTGGGAACAAAGAGATCGACGGGCAAGACGCGCTGACTCTGTGAGAGCGGATTGACATCGCCCACACCCTGCTCGACGGGTTGCGGAATGTTCTGCCGCGGCGTCACCGAAGAGGTGCCGACCGGATCAGCGAGGGTGAGAATGGTGGAAAGCAGTATGAACATCGACGAAGTGGTTATCGGTCAGAATCGGTGTTGAGGCGAGGCAGATCCGGGGATGGAAGTGACTTTCACCCGTCAGCCCTTACGGGGCGTGTTGATCGTGGGTTCAATTCAGCAGGATATTGACCGTGATGGTGACACCAGCGCGGGGGTTGGCGGGGTTGAGTTTGTCGATGGTTTCGCCTCGGGCGGTCCAGCGATAGATGGCATTGAGCAGTGGCTGATCGACGTCGGGGTACCCAGTGCTCTTGCCCTTTTCAAACTCGGCTGTGACAACGCGGCCGGTGGGGCCAAAGGTGATGCGGATGACAGGGTTGCGGGGTCGCGCAGTCAACTTGGTCGCCATGCTCCACTGCGGGCGCGAAGTCTGAATCCGCAATCCCTTTGCCGCGGCAGGCTTGCCGGGAACGACGTCGATGGAATCAATGACCGCTGAGGCGTCGGCTTCGCGGTCATCCTTTTCGCCAGGTTTATCGCCGGTGATATTGGCACTGCTGGCGTTGTTTCCATCGCTGCCACGCTGGCCTTGATTGCCCTGAGTTGCCTGATTGGCCTGATTCACCGCTGTCGGCGCGGGAGTTGCAGCAGCGGGTGAGGTTGATGGCGCGATGGGTGTTTGCTCGCTGCTCGCCGCGCTGCCTGATGGAGAGCCCTGAGATTTTTCCTGACGCTCTTCGACGGGCTGGCGCGAGTTGTTGTCGTTGCCCTGATCCTGCGGCTTGGCTTGCTCGACACCTTTTTCGGCGGCAGGTGCGGGACGATCAAAAGTGGTCAGCGCAGCAGCAACTTCATCGGGCTTGCCCAGCGTCGTGTGGGCGGCTTCGACTTTGGCTTGCGGCTCTTGAGCATGTGCTGCATCACCTTTGACAGGAGGAGTTGTGGGTGAAGGGGCTTGCTCAGCTTTGGGCGCGTTCAACGCCGAAGTAGTCGGAACTGGCGGCGTAGATGGACCGGCCTTTCCGGGTTCTCCGGGCTTTCCTGCTTCACCCGGTTTGCCGGGGGCACCGGAAGCGACCGATGGTTGACCGGGGTTCAACGAGACTTCGGCCTGATCGACGGTGCTCTTGGGGGCACGAAATTCGGTTGGGTCTTTGAAGCCGATCCAGTTCTGGCTGTCCTCGTGCCCGTCGTCGATCCCCAGTTTCACTTCTGCTGGTTCGATGATGGGTTGAGCGGACGACGTGGCTGGGAGCGCGACCGGTGGAGTGGGAACCGCATCCGCTTCGGAGACTAGAGAAGAGGGACTAGGTGGGAGAGCTGGCTGCAACTCCGCTGCGGCGGGGACAGCCGGAACCGATGCGAGGGCGACGATTGTTGAGATGGAGGGTTCGGCAGCGTTCGAGGCGGGGGTGACTTGGAAGCCGGTCACCTTCAGCGCAGCAAGCAGGGTGAGGTGGACCGCACCACTGACGAGGAACGAGATGGTGAGTGCCTTACTCGGCATGACTGGGCGTGATTCTCGGACCTGGAAGCAACTTGTGAAACCTCGTGGGCTACAGGGCGTCTGATGGTATGTGGAACGACGCTTCTGGAGAGGTGTTGGTTCGCAGTCGCGGAACTGATGAGGTCCGGCGACGGTTACACTTATGACTGCCTCTGGGTTGGAACCCGTAGGCGGGGGATATTCAGGAGTATTGCTGATGAAACGTTCGCTCACGCTGGTTGTGGCACTCTGCGGCTTGGCCTTTGGCGGTTCTGTGGCTCTGGCTCAGGCAGCCAAGGAGCCCGAATCCGTCAAGATGCCGGCAAAGAAGGAGGCAGAGGTCAAGGCGATCGGCGTGGGCGATGATGCTCCGGAATTGAAGTTTGAGAAGTGGCTGAAGGGCACCGAGATCAAGGGTCTGGATAAGACCAAGACGTACGTGGTTGAATTCTGGGCGACGTGGTGCGGCCCGTGCCGCGTGGCGATTCCTCACCTGACCGAGATGTCGCATGAGTTCAAGGACAAGGTGACCTTCATCGGCATGAGCGTGTGGGAAAGCGATGGCCTGGACAAGGTCGAGAGCTTTGTCCGCGAGCAGGGTGACAAGATGGATTACAACGTCGCGTATGCCGGTGCTGGCAACGAGACGCACATGTCGCAGGCGTGGCTGAAGGCCGCCGGACAGGACGGCATTCCGGCTTCGTTCGTCGTGGACAAGGGCAAGATCGTCTGGATCGGCCACCCCATGGACGGCTTGGATAAGACTCTGAAGGAAGTGACCAGCGGCACATTCGACCTCAACAAGGCGATTGCCAAGGCCGCCAAGGACAAGGAAGCTCGAGCCAAGTCCAACGCGATCCAGAAGAAGCTGGGCACTGCGATCAAGGCGGGGAACCACGCCGAAGTGCTGGCGGCCTTTGATGAGCTGTATGCCGTCGATAATGAGATGTTCCAGGGTGTGATTCCCGGCAAGTTCAACTACATGTTGACCAAGATGAAGGAGACGGACAAGGCGTACGCCTACATCGCGCCGCACGTCACCAGCACCTTTAAGGATGATGCTCAGGGCCTGAACCAGATTGCCTGGCTGATCCTGACCGCGCCGGGCGTTGAGAAGCGTGACTTCAAGTTGGCAACGTCTGCCGCAGAACGTGCGGTGGAAGTGACCAAGGGCAAGGATGGCGCGATTCTTGACACTTTGGCCAAGGCGTACTTTGAGAGTGGCGATAAGGCCAAGGCGATCGAGACGCAAAAGAAGGCGATCAGCGTCGCCGATGGTGAGATGAAGACCGAGCTCGAGGACACCCTGAAGCAGTACGAGGGCGGCAGCGCGAAGAAGTGAACACTTTTGGTTCGTGAGATTTTCCGCCGCCCCGGTCGATGGATCGGGGCGGTGTGTTTTTGCAGGGGGTTGGCTGCGCGTGAGCGAGCAGGGAACAATCCTGCATGTTCTTTCGCCGCCTGGATGATGCGTGGGATGCCATGACCGCCGGAGAGAGGGCGCGGCTGCTGCACTCTCGCTGGTTGACGGAGGCACTGCGATCAGGGCGCGACCTGCCGCGAATTCCCCTGCGGCGAGTGGAAGAGGGGGGATGGGAAGAGCTGCTGGCCAAGCCCAAGGGGCGAGATGTCGCGGAGCGCTGGTGGAGACGGGCGTTGCGCTGGGTGGATTGGGAGTAAAGGCCCGCAGATGTTCCGCAGCGTGAAACGGCAGAGGACGTCAGGTGATAACATGCGGTGGACCAACGACCTCCCTGCAATCGGGGGTGGCCGGGTGGTTTGGCACCGACGGATGTGTGGGCACTGGGGGCGGCAAGGGGGAACGCCGATAGTGGGGAACCCGTAGTCGATCGGTGATCGTACAAGCCGATGTTCGGGAATGGAATTGGTGGCGGACGACCTTTGGAGTGAAAGACCTCTCATGTCATCAGATGCAACTGCACCCCAGGAGCCAACGCCCGCGACCCCACCGGAAACGACACCAGGAGAGGAAGTGTCATCTGCGAGCGAGGCGGCGTTACAATCATCGCAGACGACCCTGGCGCGGCGTTGGGTGCTGCGTGTGCTGGTGATTCTGGTGATCGGCTGGGGCCTCTTTGTGTGGGGCCTGTATGACGCGATGGTGCTGTATCCCAATCGCGGTAAGGATGCCGCGAGCTATCTGAAGTATCAATACCTGCGCGAAGTGGAGAAGGCCAAGCCGTCGATGGTGAGCGTGGATGACCCGGCGGCCGAGTTTGCCCGACTGAAAACCAAGAAGCGCGACAACACCATGAGCGCGGTGGAATCGGCGCGATTCAACTGGCTGGAAGCCCTGAGCCGCGTCAGTCATATGACGCCAGAACACACCAAGATTGCAGATGCCAAGCAGGAACTGAAAGATCTGGACACGCGCTGGGGAGTGGCGAATGTGAAGGTGCCGCAGCCCCTGGAGGGGTATGACATTCCCAGCCAGTGGGCGATCGCAGGCGTGGGCCTGGTGATCGGCATGTGGCGTTTGATCACGTTCCTGGCTGTTGCGAAGAAGAAGTACTTGTGGAATCGCGAGACCAGCACGATCACGCTTCCTGGCGGAGCAACGCTGACCGAAGCGGACATCGTGGATTACGACAAGCGCAAATGGGACAAATTCATCATCACGCTGGAATTGCGTGATGGGCACGCCTGCGGAAAGGAAGTAACGCTCGACCTGTACCCCTACAACGAACTCGAGCCGTGGGTACTGGAACTCGAGCGTCGCGGCACGGGCAAGGTGTCGGAACCGCCTAAGGAATAGCGATCCTGCGGGGATCGTCAGTCGTACGCTCTGACGATGACGTGGCAGGAATGGACCATCATTGCAATCACTTCGTTTACAGCCATGCTGGGCGTGCTGTTGACGGTGGCGACATTGCCGGGAACGTGGCTGATTCTGCTGTCGGCGATCGGATGTCAACTATGGCAACCTGGCACGTTTGACTGGTGGACCATCGGATCACTCGCAACGATGGCGACGGTCGCGGAGATTCTCGAGTTCTTTTCAGGAGCCGCCGGGGCCAAGAGCACAGGCGGGGGCAAGCACGGCGCGATCGGGGGAGTAGTGGGCGCACTGGTGGGGGCGCTTGGCTTCACGTTCTTGATCCCGATTCCGATTGTGGGGACAGTCATTGGCGCTGTGGCAGGCGCCGGGGTCGGCGCCGCAGTGGCGGAAAAGAAGTTTGGAAATCGAACGAAGGAAGAAGCACTGAAGATTGGCGCAGGTGCTGCGGCAGGTCGACTCGTGGCGATTTTCATCAAGGGTGGGTTTGCCGCAGCGATGGCGGTGACTGCGATTGTGGCAACGTGCGTGAAGTGAGAGTTGACAGTTGATCGATTTCTCACCACAGAACACTCACAAGGCAACAGCCACGCGCATGCCCTGACTACAACATCAATTGATACCAGATGGTGCCCCACCACTTATCGAATTTGAAACCCACCTCTGCAAAAGTGCCAATGTGGCGAAAACCCAATGCCTCGTGCAGACGGCACGATGGCTCGTTGGGCTCGGTGATGGCAGCAACAATGGTGTGAAAGCCGGCGCTGCGTGTGCGCGAGATCAGATCGGCGTACAGGGCCATTCCGATGCCCATGCGTTGCACGCGGGGAGCGACGTAGATTCCACTTTCACAGGTTCTGGAGTATGCCGCGCGGGTGCGCCACACCGATACCTTGGCGTATCCCAACAGTTCCTCACCTCTCGGCGTGTCACGCACCGCCACGATGTATGGATGGGTGTCGGCGTGTTCCTGCCATCGGGCCATCAACTCTGCAGGACTTTGAGGAGTCGTGCCAAAGTGGATGGAGGTATTGAGGATGTAGTGGTTGGTCAGAGCGGCAATTGCGGCAAAGTCACTCGCCATCACAGGGCGAATCTGAAAGTCTGAGTGCATGGTGCAAGAGTAGAAGGAGGGTTACGCGCAGCGATTGCGATACAAAGACGAGTCCACCGCAGCCGCCATGTCAGGCGCAGCGTGAGGGACGTTCAGAAACGCGGCGATGCGCTCGGCCTCGGCCAATGGCGTGGTAAGCACACCCCGATAGTGCACATCCAACACCTGGCACGCGGGATGAGATTCCATCCAGCGGCGCACGGTTTCGAGTTGAGCGGCGTAGACGGCTCGCAGTGAGGCCGGAGAGAGGTGCGCTCCCGACCGGGCATGGCGAGCCAGCATCTTCTGCTGCGACGCGATGACCTCATCCATATCACGATACATCATGATGATCCGATAAGGGCGATCAACTGGCAGATCGGGAAGCAGGATGTGCACCAGCTTCACCACCTTGCCGGGCGCATGGTTGAGCCACGAAGGGTCAGCGCGAGTGCTTTTGACGGCCTCGTACTCAAAGTAGCCGAGGGGATTGTCTTCGTCGGGCTGGCGTGCATGGTCAGTCAGCGCCGGAATGCCCGCAGCCACGATCATCCGCATCATCATGGATGTGCCCGAGCGGGGAAGGCCGGAGACGATGGTTATTGGTTGCGGCATGTTGACTGGGAAAAGAGATCGACCAACCGCAACCTCGACTGATGAAGAGTGAGGCAGGTCATGTGCTTGCCCGTTGAAGTGCACGAGATCGGACCTTGATTGCACGTCGTCAGGTCCGCATGTGCAATTTCTGAGGTCCGCGTAGCACAACTTCACGTCACCCACGTCATATTCGTTGCATCCAGCGCCGCATGAATCGCATTGTTTGGGCAGGGATGGCGAATTTGCATCATCGGCGCCACAGGTGCCGGGTCGTAAGTGCGCGTCGCTGTGCCGCGATGTCCCGGCATCAGCTCAACCGGAAGTAAGATAGAAAGGACTCGTGACATGATGAAGACTCGTTTGGATCGTCACCTGATGGCTTTTTCGGCAGTTGCAGCAGCTGGCGCTTCGGCTGGCTTCGTGAATAACGCCGAGGCGGCCGTCGTCTCAAGTGGCCCTGTGAACATCAACGTGCCCAGCACCACGGCTGGCGTCTACTTGAACGTGGTCACCGGCGCGAACTCCTCCTCGCCTGCCGCCGCCCCCGGCTGGGACGTGAACCCTTGGAGCGGCACAGGCCTGAGCTATTTCAACCCCTCGGCGCCCGCCGGCGGCGTGTACGTGCAGCGCACCGGTGGCGGCGCAACGGCCAATCTGGCTGTTGGCACCATGATCAGCGCCGGCAGCGTGTACGGCTGATCCGCGGCTTCGCTCACTGGATCTGATGCGCACATCCTCGACGGCGTCAACATCATCGGTTTCCGTTTCCAGAACGAAGCCAACGGCAACCAGGTTCACTTCGGCTGGATGAAGATCGCGGTCGGCAGCACCCTGGCTGCTCAGCCTCGCGCGATCATCGAGTACGCCTACGAGAGCGAAGCTGGCGTCGGCATCATGGCCGGCGTGGTGCCCGCCCCGAGCACGGCTGCGTTGCTCGCCTTGGGCGCTGCTGGCATGGCTGGCCGTCGCCGCAAGTAATGCAAGAAAGATACTTTCGGACCTTGCATACAAAGTGATTGCTGCCGCGGGCGGCTCGAAAGGGCCGCCCATTGGCTTTTTCCGGCAGAATCGCCGATAGAACGGGCATGGGTGAACGACTGGCACAGCGTGTGGTGATCCTGGGATGGGATGCCGCGGATTGGAAGTTGATCGATCCGCTGATGGCAGCGGGAAAGATGCCCAACCTGAAACACTTCCTGACTCAGGGTGTGCGGGGAGACATGACCTCGCTGGATCCCAAGTTATAGCCACTCCTGTGGACATCGGTGGCGACGGGCAAGACCGCCGATCGCCACGGCATTCTGCATTTCATCGAGCCAGATCCAGCCAACGGCGGCATGCGTGTGAGCATGGCCACCAGCCGCAAGACCAAGGCCCTTTGGAACATTCTCACGCAGGCAGGTTTGCGCACCAACGTGTTGTCGTGGTATGCCTCGCATCCTGCGGAGCCAATCAACGGATGTGTGATTTCCAACCTAATGCAGGAGGGGATGCCACAGAGCGCCGAGAAAGCGTGGCCATTGATGAAAGGAGCTGTGCATCCTGCAAGCGCAGCAGAGCAGGTTGCGCAGATGCGGCTGCACCCCGGTGAATTGCAGCCGCAGGAACTGCTGGGGCTGTTGCCACACCTTGAGACGATGAGCGCGGGCGATCCTCGCATCGCTTTGGTGGCCAAACTGCTTGCCAACTGCGTCAGCGTGCACAACCTGGCCACCGCGATGCTGGCGGGAGGGAGTGAGCACGGCTTTGCCCAAGCCGCGGACTGGGACTGCTCGATGCTCTTCTATGACGCAATCGATGTCTTTGGACATCACTTCATGCAGTATCACGCACCTCGCATGAACCACGTGAGCGATCAGGACTTCACGTTCTATCGCGATGTGATGAATGGCGTGTATGAATTTCTCGATGCCATGCTGGGTGTCATCCTCCAGATCGTGGGCGATGGCACGACGGTGATTCTGCTTTCAGATCACGGGTTTCATAGTGACCACCTGCGGCCCGCGGTGCCGCCGGCAGTGGATGATGAGCATGCCGCGATGGACGCGACGTGGCATCGGCCCCTGGGCGTTCTTGCCATGAAGGGTCCTGGGATTCGTCAGGGTGAGACAATTTACGGGGCAAATCTGCTGGATATCGCGCCCACAGTGCTCACGCTGCTGGGGCAACCCATCGGCGCGGATATGAATGGTCGCGTGCTGGTGGAGGCCTTGGATACTCAGTTGGCGCCCAGCGAGATTGAGCGCGTCTTCAGCTGGGATGATCTTGAGGGTGAGGCAGGCCTGCACCCGGCAGACCTGCGCATCGATCCCTTCGCTGCTCATCAGGCCATGAAACAACTGGCAGATCTTGGCTATGTCAACGCACCCTCGGCAGATCAGGCCTCGCAATTGGCAACTCTCGAGCGCGAGACCAGTTTTAATCTCGGCGTTGTCTACATGACCACCCGCCGCGCCGCAGAGGCACTGCTGGAAAAGCGCAAGTCGGGGCAGCATCTGCACGATTTCCTCACAGAGCCCCCCATGGGCCCCGATCAGTGGGAGCGCGAAGAGGGCCGGGCGGCGTAATTGACACAAAATTGATCTTGGCGCAGGGGAATCTGCCGGAAATGCCACTTTGTCGCGCGGCGCGGGCTTGCATGGTGTGGTAGAGTGTGGCAGTGGCGGCGCAGGGCGGAGCCCGGCAGCATGCCGCAAATTGTGGTGAGGATGGACCCAAGCGGAGCTTGGATTAGACATGCCCAAGGACAGCACACGGAGCGTCTCTTCAACAGCCGGCACAACCGGTGGTTCAGCAGGAGGCGCTGGCTCAGCCCACACTTCGGCTGGCGGCGTGATCACGCCTAAAGCGTCGATTGCTTCACCTCACTCGGTGGCGAACGACGCCACGGTGAAGCACTTCGTGCTCGACACCAACATCCTGCTGCACAACCCCAACGCGCTCTTTGTGTTTCAGGAGCATGAGGTTGTCATCCCCTTCACGGTGATCGAAGAACTCGACAAGATGAAGCGCAAGGACGATGACCTGGGTCGCAACGCGCGCACATGCATTCGGCACCTCGACCGGCTGCGCACCTATGGTCACCTGACCGATGGCGTGCCTTGGGCCAAGATGGGCCTGCGGCCTGAAATGGGCGCTCGATTGGGCCCCAACGGCACCAGTGGCAGCATTCGAATCGACATGACCGACTACGAGCGTCCCGCGGCAATCGGGCTGGATATGCCCGACAACCACATCATCGCGGTGGCGTGGCACATGATGAAGCGGGGTCTGCGCGCGGTGTTTGTGAGCAAGGACCTATCGGCACGCTTGAAGTCTGATGCGCTGGGAATCAAGACCGAGGATTTCGAGAACTCCAAGGTGGATGCAGATCGGCTGTACACCGGATATGTGACGCTGGAAACCGAAGGGGAATTGATCGACGATCTGTATCACGATCGCATGCTGAATCTGGAGCGACTGGAGCAGTATCTCACCACGGAGATTGATGGCGATCGATACACGCGCGATGTCATCCCGAATCAGTATGTGGTCCTCAAAGACAAGGCCGATGAGAATCACACCGGACTTGGGCGGCGGCTGGCCGACACCAACCATCTGATCCCCGTCACCGGACCACGTAAGCCCGTGTACGGCATCGTGGCTCGCAATGTGCAGCAGACCATGGCGATGGACATGCTGCTGGATGACGACATCAAGCTAGTCACGCTGCTGGGAAGCGCCGGTACCGGCAAGACGCTGCTCGCCATCGCGGCAGGCATGGCCAAGGTCTTCAGCGAGGAACGCTACGACAAGTTGCTGGTGGCCCGCCCCATCATGCCCCTGGGGCGCGATATCGGCTATTTGCCCGGCGATAAGGACGAGAAACTCGGCGCATGGATGCAGCCGATCTTTGACAATCTGCAATACCTGCTTTCAACCCGCGGCGCGGGCAACCAGACGGCCGACAGCCAGACCACCGAACAGCGCGTGCAGAAGCTCATCGCCGATGGGCAACTGGTGCTGGAGCCCCTCACCTACATCCGCGGTCGCAGCATTCCCCATCAGTTCATGATCGTCGATGAGGCACAGAACCTGACGCCGCATGAGGTCAAGACGATCGTGAGCCGCGTGGGCGAGGGAACCAAACTCGTTCTCACAGGCGATATTCAGCAGATCGACAATCCGTACCTAGACCAATCCTCCAACGGCCTGTCGTACACTGCTGAAAGAATGAAGGGGATTCGCCTCTTTGGCCATATGACACTGGCCAAGAGCGAACGCAGCGAACTGGCGAGTTTGGCCGCAAGCCGGTTGTAACAACTGTCAGATCGCTTCCAGCCGCCGCGCCGTTTCTTGCTGTTGAAGTTGCGACATCAACTTGGTCAGATCGCCCGCGAGAAAATCACGGAGCGAGAATTCGCCCGGCAGCCGCTCATCGGCGACAATGCCATCCTTGTATCGATATGTCCGGATCTTTTCGCTGCGCCCCGCCGTGCCAATCTGGCTCGAACGTGCCGCGGCTCTCTCGGCATTCTTCTTGGCTTGCTCGGCCTCATACAGGCGCGCGATCAACAGACGCCGCGCCCGCTCGCGATTCTGCTGCTGGCTCTTGGCCTCCATCATTTTGATGATGATCCCAGTCGGTTTGTGATGGATCTGCCAGGCCGTCTCCACCTTATTGACATTCTGCCCACCGGGCCCCTGTGCACGCGTGGCAAACTCCTCGACCTCATTGGCCCAATCAATCTTCAGGTCCACTTCCTCTGGCTCAGCCAATACTGCGACACTCGCCGTGCTCGTGTGCACTCGCCCCGCCGCCTCCGTCGCCGGCACACGCTTCACGCTGTGAACTCCCGCCTCGAACGCAAGTTCACTCCACACGCCATCGCCCTTGATGTTGACAACAGCCGCACGCATGCCACCGGCGCTGGATTCGGGTGTCAGTTCCAATGCTTCAAACGTCCATCCTCGCTTGGCCGCGTACTTCTGATACACGCCCAGCAGGTCTGCCGCCCAAAGCGCGGCTTCATCGCCGCCCGTCCCCGCCCTCACCTCCAGCATCACACTGCCGATCTTGCGATCATCACTGGTCACAAGCAACGCCAACAGGTCTTGCAAGGACTGCGCAGATTTAGCTCGCGCGGCTGGCAACTCCTCCGCCGCCATTGCCGCGAACTCCTTATCCGGACCCGCCACGGCCGAATCAAGGTCCTGCACCTCAGCGACCAGGGCCTTCCAACGCGAATATTGGGTCACGGTGGGCTCAATCGCGGCTCGTTTCATTGATAAGTCGCGCACCGCCCGGTGATCTGTGGTGATCTCCGGGTCTTCCAGTTTGGCAGAAAGGGCCGCAAACTCAGCTGCGAGGGAGTCGAGCTTCTGCAAGGCCTTTGGAGGAATGTGAGATGGAACGGCGGACATTCCCAACCATACGGCAGCGGGGGTAGACTCCGCCTCTATTTGGCCCCAATCGGGGTGCGAACTACCAGGGAGATGCCGCGTGGGTGATGCGATCTCGATACGGAACCTCAATAAGTCCTTCGGACCCAAGAAGGCAGTGCGCGATATCTCACTGAGCATTCGCGAAGGGTCGCTGTGTGGCCTCATCGGACCCAACGGCGCAGGCAAAACTACCACCATCCGCATGATCATGTCGATCATCTTTCCCGATTCCGGAGAGGTGAACGTCCTGGGCAAGGCCTCAGCCGTCGAGAGCAAAGACCGCATTGGATACCTCCCCGAAGAGCGTGGCACCTACCGCAAATGGAAGGTCGGGGTGTTTCTGAACTACATCGGACGTCTGAAGGGCGTGGATGCCGCCGGGCTGGACCAGAAGGTGAAACAGTGGCTGGTAAAGGTCGGACTGCAGGATGTGTACAAGAAAAAATGCGAGGAACTCTCCAAGGGCATGCAGCAGAAGGTGCAGTTTATCGCCAGCGTGCTGCACGAACCAGATCTGATCATTCTCGACGAACCCTTCAGCGGACTCGACCCGGTCAATCGCGTGCTGCTCCGCACGCTGATCAACGAGCAGCACCAGAAGGGGCGGACGATTATCTTCAGCACGCACGCCATGTACGAAGCCGAGCAGTTGTGCGACCATCTGCTGATGATTCACGATGGGCAGAAAGTGCTCGATCTTTCCATGCAGGAGTTGTACCGCAAGTACGATCCCAAGACCCTGATCGTGGAACCAGCGGATGCGGGCGAACAGGAGCGTGTTCTGGGTTCACTCCGACACCTTAGTGGTGTGGATTCGGCACGATTGACAGGCGAAACGATTGAATTGAAGCTGCACGAGGGAACGGACGCTTCCAGCGTGATAGCCGCAGCGGCGAGTGCTTGCCGCGTGCGCCGGATGGAGTTGAAGCGTGCGAGCGTGGAAGAGATCTTTATCGAGATTGTGAAGGGATCCGGCGGGAGCGGCGAAGAACTCGAAGAACTGCGAGCCAGTCTGGCCCAGGCACGACTGGATACCGGGGAGGCACGTGACAGTGCGTAAGACATTCACCGTTGCAGTGAGAGAGTTCATCTCCACCGTGATGACCAAGGCATTTCTGCTGGTTTTCCTGATGCCGATTATCGTCGGTGGCATCGCTGCCCTCGCTATTCCGCTATTGATGAACGCCGCTTCGCCAAAGGTCTCCGGGCACGTGGCCATCATCGATCAAAGCGGCTCGGTGGGCAATCGCCTTGAGAAGGCATTTACCCCCGAAGCGATGGAAGCGCGTCGCGGCAAGATCAAGAAAGACGCTGCGGCCGAAATTGAAAAGCGCGCACCGGGTATGGGAGTGGGCTCTCAGATCGAGAAAGCTCCGCTTCCCAAGGCACCGGAGCTGACTTTGCAGTTGCTCGGAGCCGATGCCAGCGTCGATGCCGCCAAGGCGGAGATTCTCAAGGCGGTAGGCAAAGAAAAGGATGCAGGCGGAACCAACCCTCGGCTGGCATTGGCTGTGATTCCTGCTTCGGCAGTCAAAGGCGAAGAAGGCAAGCCCAACAGCTTCAAGGATTATGAGCTGTTTGTGGCACCCAAGCTCGACCCTGAAGTGCAAAGTGACATTCGAGGTCAGGTGTCTCAGGCGATTGTCGATGCACGCATCGAAGCGAGCGGGCTAGATGTCGAGCGCGTGCGGGCATTGACTCGCCAGAATCGAGTGGAAGCAACCGCGATCACCAAAGAGGGCGAGAAGAAATCCAATCCGGCACTGCAGTTCCTGTTGCCCGGCTCTTTTCTGTTTCTGATGTGGATCAGCGTCTTTACCGCCGGGCAGTACCTGCTCTCTTCCACGATTGAGGAGAAGAGCAACCGAGTGATGGAAGTGCTGTTGTCTGCGGTATCGCCGATGGAACTCATGGTCGGCAAGATCATCGGCCAAATGGCGGTGGCTTCGCTGGTACTGGCGGTGTATGCGGGCGCGGGTTTGGTGACGCTAGTGGCATTGAGTCTCAAGCACCTGATTGATCCAATGCAGATCGTCTATCTGTGTGTCTACTTCGTGATCGGGTTTGCTCTGGTGGCGTGCATGATGGCAGCGGTTGGCAGCGCGGTCAGCGATGTCCGCGAGGCCCAGTCGCTCCTGACACCCGTGATGCTGGTGCTGATGGTGCCCATGATGCTGTGGATGCCGATCCTGCGCAATCCCAACTCGCTGTTTGCTCAGATCGTGAGCTTTGTGCCGCCCATCAGCCCGTTTGTAATGGTGCTGCGACTGTCGGGCAGCGAGAAAGTGCCCACGTGGCAAATTCCCGCGACCATCGTGGTGGGTCTGATAGGCGTGGTGGTCTTCGCCTGGGCTGCCGCCAAGATCTTCCGCATCGGCGTGCTGATGTATGGCAAGCCGCCCAACTTCACCACGCTGATCAAGTGGATTCGCATGGCGTGAGTCATCGTGAGCAAGAAGCTGGACAAATTCGACCTCTACACCCTCTGCGTCCAAGACCCGCCCCGCTTGGCGGAGTTTCTGCAAGCTGTCCACGGCGATTCTCCAAAGATTCTCCGCGATGACTTTGCCGGGCCCGGAGCCATCGCGCGAGCATGGGCCGCACGCTCACCACGTCATCGTGGTATCGCAGTCGATCTGGACAAAGTTCCTCTCGCCAAAGCCAAGGGTGTGCCGCGTGTCAAGTGCTTCGTGACCGATGTGCGGCAGGTGAAAGCCAAAGCCGATGTCATCTGCGCTCTCAACTTCGGTGTGTGCGAACTCCATCATCGCCGCGACCTCCTGAAGTATCTCTCCCAAGCCCGCCGCACACTCCACCTCGGCGGAATCATGGTCTGCGATCTCTATGGCGGCAGCGACGCCTTTACCCGCTCAACCACCCGCAAGACGGTTCGCGTAGATGGCAACACCTCCGTGCGTTACTCATGGGTGCAGGATGGAGGCGATTCCGCCACAGCGCGTGTGCACAACCGCATTCACTTTGCCGTTCATCGCGGCAAATCGATCACCAAGTACCCCGATGCCTTCGTCTACGACTGGCGATTGTGGTCCATCCCGGAACTGCGCGATGCCATGCTCGAAGCGGGTTTCAAGTCAGTCGAGATCCACGATCGCCTCGGCGCAGCACGCGATGCCGAAGGCCAACTGCACACGCGGCCCCTGCAAAAAGGCGAACCCCTCGACGATCCCTTCGTGGTGTATGTCGTAGCGCGAAAGTGAAACGGCTCACACCTTGCGCAGCAGCGTCACCCGCCCCACTTCCACCCATTCCACCACCATGATGTCCTTGGACTGGGTGAAAATCGCCGAGTGCGGCGCGATGAATTTGCCGGGGATGAACTTGTCGCGCGGCTGGCCGCGCAATCCGTAATTCTCACCATCACCCAGGTGACAGATCAATTTGTCATTTTTGTCCAGCAGCGTCACCCGAGCATCCAGATCCGGCACCAGCAGAATCCCATCGCGCTGATCGAAATGGCACGGAGATTTCAGGTTCTCTGTCACAAACCCAGCGTGCCGCCCATCGAGGTGAAAATACTGCAATCGTCTGTTGGAGCGATCTGCCACCACAAGCCGCGGCGTGGTGGGATCCCGATGATCGATCATCAGCCCGTGCGGGCACGACACCTGCCCACGCTCCTTACCGGGACCACCAAACGACCGCACGTAGTCGCCCTTGAGGTTGTACGCGTGAATCCACGATTTGCCGTACCCATCGGCGATGAAGAAGGTACCGCGCGAAACACCCTTGGATGAAACGGCGATGTTGGTGGGCTTGTACTCAGATGCGTTGTTGTACAAGCCAGATTCCATCGGACAGGTCTTCCGCCAGATCGAGCGCCCATCCAGCGTGGTCTTCTCCACAAGCCCCCGGTTCGGATCGCACAGATAGAGGAACTCGTCCCCCTCTTCCATCGAGTAATGCAAGCCGTGGGCTCCGCCCTTGTACTCGGCGCCGAAACTGCGCACGAACTTTCCCATCGGGTCAAACACCACGATCGCATCCGGGCTCGAACTGCTGGCATGGACGGTGTGCTTGATGTAGACATTCCCCGCGGCATCCTGACACACGCCGTGCGTATTGCCCCAAGCGTGCGTCACGGGCAGGGTGCCCCAATCGTGGGTCACTTCGTAGCGATGCTCACCTTCGCCCAGGATGATGGGTTCGAGGCCGGACTTGCCGCCAGCCAATCCACGTGCATGCACCCGTGGCGGCTGGGCCAGCCACGTCGCCATCCCCGCAGAGCCCGCCACGCCCAACGCTGTGGTCACCACCGACCGAACCGCTTCACGACGTGACATCTCTGACATGGTCGCACTCCTGATGAGGCGAAAGGACCAGTATACCGCATCAGTGCACACAACGAGCCCCCGCTTGGCTTATTGATATCAATTATATTTATATATTTATGTCTTATCATTGATTCGATTCATATCGATATCTGGATATCGTCATTCATTCCTGCGGCACCCGCCGCCCACATTCCAGGAGCCCAGCATGTCCACCAATCCATTCAACAGCCGCAGCACCCTCAAGACCCCCCACGGCACCTACACGTATTTCTCGCTTGCCGCGCTGTCTGCGGCCAAGATCGGCCACGTGGACAAGCTCCCCTTCTCCATCAAAGTGCTCCTCGAAGCCATGCTCCGCAACGTCGATGGTTTCATCGTGACGCAAGATGATGTGGCCGGGCTGGCGAACTGGAAGGCCAAGGCCCCAGAAAAGGTCGAAATCCCCTTCATGCCCGGCCGTGTGGTGCTGCAGGACTTCACCGGCGTGCCGTGTGTGGTGGACCTCGCCGCGATGCGCGATGCGATGAAGGCCCTCGGTGACGACCCCAATCTGATCAACCCACTCGTGAAGTGCGACCTGGTGATCGACCACTCCGTGCAGGTCGACGCCTTCGGCTCGGCCCAAGCCCTCACCATCAACGCCGGCAAGGAGTTTGAACGCAACACCGAGCGGTACGAATTCCTCAAGTGGGGGCAGCAGTCGCTGAACAATTTCACCTGCGTGCCCCCTGCCACCGGCATCGTGCACCAGGTGAATCTGGAATATCTCGCTCCCGCCGTCCTCACCAAGCAAATCAACGACGAAACTGTCGCCTATCCCGATTCCTGTGTCGGCACCGACAGCCACACCACCATGATCAACGGCCTGGGCGTGGTCGGCTGGGGCGTTGGCGGCATCGAGGCCGAGGCCGTCATGCTTGGCCAGCCCATCTACATGCTCACGCCGGAAGTCATCGGCTTCCGTCTGAAAGGCAAACTCCCCGAAGGCACCACCGCCACCGACCTGGTCCTCACTGTCACCCAGATGCTCCGCAAGAAGGGCGTGGTGGACAAGTTCGTGGAGTTCTTCGGCGAAGGCCTCGCATCGATGTCCGTCCCGGACCGCGCCACCATTGCCAACATGGCCCCGGAATACGGCGCCACCATGGGCTTCTTCCCAATCGATCAAGCCACGCTCGACTACCTCCGCTTCACGGGCCGCGATGACAAGACCGTCGCCCTCGTCGAGGCCTACTGCAAGGCCAATGGCCTCTTCTGGACTCCCGGCAGCGCTGAGCCCGAGTTCACCGATGTCCTCGAACTCGACCTCTCCACCGTGCAGCCCTCCCTCGCTGGTCCCAAGCGCCCGCAGGATCGCGTCGAGCTCAAAGCCGTCAAGGCCGAGTTTTTCAAGTCCATGGCCGCGCCGCTGGGCAACACCTCCTTCGGCATGGCTGCCGACAAGATCTTCGGTTCCAGTGGCACAGTAAAGCACCCCGGCGGCACGACGAGCAAGATCACCCACGGCGCGGTCGTCATTGCCGCCATCACCAGTTGCACCAACACCTCCAATCCCGATGTGCTGATCGCCGCCGGCCTCGTCGCCCGCAAGGCCCGCGCCCTTGGGCTCACTCGCAAGCCCTGGGTCAAGACCTCTCTTGCCCCCGGCTCCAAGGTGGTCACCGCCTATCTCGACAAAGCCAATCTCTCTGCAGACCTCGATGCCATCGGCTTCAACACCGTCGGCTATGGCTGCACCACCTGTATTGGTAACTCCGGTCCTTTGCCCGAAGAAGTCGAAGCCGCGATCAAGGAAGGCGACCTGTGCGTGGCCTCAGTCCTGTCGGGCAATCGCAACTTTGAAGGCCGCGTACACCAGAGCGTGAAGGCCAACTACCTCGCGAGCCCGCCCCTCTGCGTCGCCTACGCCATCGCCGGCTCGGTCGCCATCGACTTGGCCACCGAACCTCTCGGCACCAGTGCCGACGGCAAGCCCGTCTTCCTCAAAGATATCTGGCCAACGCTCAAAGAAGTGCAGGATGTCAAGGCCCAGTGCCTCTCTCCCGAGCAATTCCGCAAGGAATACGGCAACGTCTTCAACGGTAACCAGCAGTGGAACGCCGTCCCAGTCTCTAAGAGCGAGCAATATAAGTGGAACGCCTCGTCCACCTACATCCAGCACCCGCCGTACTTCACCGGCATGAGCGAAAAGCCCGGCATGCCCACCGCCATCAGGGGCGCTCGCGCCTTGGCCGTGATGGGTGACAGCGTTACCACCGACCACATCTCTCCCGCAGGCGATATCGCCGAAGCATCGCCGGCTGGTGACTATCTCAAATCCCTCGGCGTACGCAAAGCCGATTTCAACTCCTACGGCTCCCGTCGCGGCAACGACCGCATCATGACTCGCGGCACCTACGCCAACACCCGCATCAAAAACGCCCTCGCCAAAGACCCCAGCACCGGCAAGATCAAGGAAGGTGGCTGGACCAAAGACATGTCCAAAGCCGGGGCCGGCAAGATCGACTTCATCTACAACGCCTCGATGAACTATCAGAAGGAAGGCACTCCTCTGGTGGTGCTGGCCGGCAAGGACTACGGCATGGGCTCATCGCGCGACTGGGCCGCCAAGGGCACACTGCTGCTGGGTGTGAAAGCCGTGATCAGCGAGAGCTTCGAGCGCATCCACCGCAGCAACTTGGTGGGCATGGGCGTGCTGCCCCTGAACTTTGTGAATGGTCAGAACGCCGCGTCGCTGGGGCTAAGTGGTGAAGAAACCTTCGACATTCACGTTCCCGTGAGCGCGGAAGGATTGATCGAGCCGCGCTGCGAGATCAAGGTGACGGCGACCAAGGGCGACGGCAGCAAGGTGGAGTTCACCACCCGCTGCCGCATCGACACGCCGGTCGAAAGCGAGTACTACCGCAATGGCGGCGTGCTGCACACGGTGTTGCGGCGACTCTTGAAGGACTCGCGTAAGCCCGTGACGGTTTGAGTCGCATACTCACATGAATCACCCCAACCCACTGGCGAAAGCCAGTGGGTTTTTCATTTCGAGCTTGCGGCAACCGACGGCCCACGTGAACAGCTCACGCAGATATCGTTCGTCTCCGTGCACACACTCCACCTCTTCAAACCCTACTCCGAGCATGAGTACCAACGCCGCGAAGTGCTCTGCGTCATACTGATGGCGTTGGGCCTGATCTGGCTTGTGACTGTGGGTTTGACTGGCTGGCATGTCGGAATCATCACCTCGATGGCCTCAGTCGGCGCGGGTGCGGCCTTCGGCTCGTACATGTCTCGCCACACCGAACGCGGGATCTGGATGCTCGCGCTCCTTTTCGGTTCCTGTGCTGCATTTTTCTATCTCTTCGCCATCGCCATGGAGATTCGTGGCCATCTGCAACGCCGCACCCCGCCTCCCTGGTGGCTGGCGATGGATGCCGCCATCGCCTGCATGATTGTCCGCGCATCGTGGACCGTGGTGCGTCAGAATCGGCAACTCAAGTAGTCCGAGTCGCTGGCCATCCAGCCACATCTCCACCTTGTTACCCCTGCCTCATCGGCCGTTGCCCTACCTCGGTATGCTTGAAGTCGTCCTCAGATGTTCTCCGACCTCCTCAACCCCACCGAGATCAAGCCACCCGAACTGCGTTGCAAGCAGTGCGGCGAAGAACTCGCCATTTACGAAGATCGCAAGACCGACAAGCTCATCCGCCATCGCCGCCGCGCCCTGATGAAATGCACCCGCTGCGGCGAGTTGCAGGTCACCGCCGACCCGATCTTTGAGAAGAAGCGTCATCGCCTTGCCCGCGTGATCGCCTGGGTCGGAGCAATTCTCTTCCTGATCGTCGAAGTCGTCGTCGAGTACGTGCGCTTCACTGAAGACTCGCTCTCTGGGCCTTGGTTCATTCATGGGCTTTTGGTGCTTATCTGCGCGGCTCTCGCGGGCCTGGTGTGCATGTCAGCTGTGCAGGTTATTCTGCCCGGTGATGCCAAGGAACGCCTCGGTGCCGCGCTTTCTGGAGTATTGGTGCTTGCAATGCTGCTGTGGTTCATGTGGATGATGCACAAGGATCTCGACAAACTCTCACCACGCAATTCACCCACTCCGCCAGCCGCGCCTTCCACCCCATAGCTTCACACTGCACCAGCCACATCAGATAGCCAACTTACCCTACCTAATGCCCACGCCTCTCATCACATCCATACCCGTCGCCTGGGGCGAGATGGACGCCCTGAACCACGTCAACAACGTGGCGTACTTCCGCTATCTGGAAACCGCACGCGTCGAGTTCATTCGTTCACTCGGCGTCGATGTCTCTGATCGGGCCAAGGGCATCGGTTTCATACTGCAGCACGCCGAATGCCGCTTTCGCCGCCCCGTGGTGTACCCCGACACGCTCACCATCGCCACCACCGTGCTCACCATCGATTCTGACCGCTTCACCCTCGAACACACTCTCACCAGCACCGCCCAATCTCAGATCGTCGCCATCGGCAAGAGCACCATCGTCACCTACGACTATCCCAACGCCTGCAAGATGAATATCCCCGCTGATCTGGCCGCGCAACTGAACGCCGCCCGAAACTCGAGCGGCGTGTGAGATCTCGCCGGCCGTGCCACCGCTCTATTTCGCGGCAGGGGCTGGACTTGGCTGCAACGGCTTGGCATCAGCCGGTGCCGCGGCATTCGCCTTGCTCGGCATGAACGCGATTCGCGACTTGCCATACTCAAACACCAAGGTGTACCGCTTCAACAACCCGGCACCGATGTTGCCATCCTTACTCGCTTCGGCAAAGACGCCCTTAGCCTCCGTGGCGAATTCGACCGGCAGGTTCTCGAGCTTGATGCCCCCAAGCTCGATCCACTTCAGGGTGCCGCGGCGTGCCGCGACAAACCCACCCACTCCGCCCAGCTTGGCCTCCTGCGTCTCACGCCCATCCAGCAGCTTCCACTTCTCTACCGCTGGCTGATGAAATGTGATCTGGCTGTTGGCCCCGGTATCCAGGCGAAACAAACCATCCTTATCCTCGAATCTGGCATGCACGCAGGGAATGCGATCCGAGACAATCAGTTCGCTCCACTTCATCCCCTCGGGCAACCTGTACTTCGCCGGATCGTGAATCGCAATCCGCGGCGTGGCCAGATCAAGCTCTACGACCGATGGCGTGAAGACGCCGTACCCCACCACTCCAGCAATGTCCTCCTTCAGAAACTGCTTGAGGAACGACAGGTCTGTGGCCATGATGGCATGATCTTCCAGAATCAACGATCCGATCTCGACACGCTCTGCCGTGTACAGCTTGTTCTTCACCGCGCCGCCCACACCAGTGGAATCGATCTCTCCCTCAGACTTCAATGCATACCGCTCCACATGCGGCGTCGACACGACGCAGATTCCCGCTCCGGAATCAAGGATGAACCATCCATCACTCACCCCATTGATTCGCGGCTTCACAAGCAAATGCCCAGTCGGAGCCCGCTTCACCTCCAGCGGCATAGCCGCTTCGCCTGAGAATCGAGCCGTGCCACGTGCCAACACGGCTTCTGAAGCGTCTGCGGGTTGAATGAGAGTTGTTTCGCCAAACGCACGGGCGCTAACCGCGCTGGCGGCACACAGAACGATGGCAATCAAACGAGTTCGAATAGACATGACACTTCTCCTGAAATCAGTCGTTGGCCTGTTGTGATTCACTTACTTGCAAATAGGCGTGAGAGCGAAGGCAAGAGCGATCGGTGATGCTCCGGGGCGTTCTCTGCCGTTGGAAAGCAGCTCCGAAATCGATGCCAGCTGTTGGTTCAGCCGCTTCACTTCCGCTGGCGTGAGCCAGCCGCGAGCGCGCAGCACCCACAACCGCCGATCCGTGCCTGACACCGGCGTCGCCGGATCCGCCAGTCCGCGGCGGACATCTCGCCGCGCCAGGCGCAGCAAACTGTCCGCGATCGGTCCGACTTGCCGCTGCCGCGTCGTAGGAGCCGGGTCATAGCGCAGCCGCAATCGCCTGCCGGGAAGGGCATACAGCGTGGCCTTGTCACGCCCCTCACCCTGCTTTCCGGCTTCCTTAATGAGCCCGACGCGCTGCAGTGCCCGCACGTGAAAGTACAAGGACGCGGCAGGGCGACCCAGACGATCCGCCAGCGTTGCAATAGTGCAAGGAGCCAGAGATTCCATCACGTCAACCACCTCCTGCCTGAGAGCCGATCGCAGGGCTTTGAATTGCCGCGGATCGGTGATCTCGAAGACTCCTTGGGAGGCCACGGTTGTCCGTTTCACTTTTTGCATATTGTAGAATGATAGACCATGACACAAACCCGCACCTTCCTCTCACACCACCTCAATTCACCTTCATTTCCAGGATCCCCGCCGAATACCCCTCGCGCAGCTTGATGCGGAGGCGGATCCCCTGCGTCTGAACCGGCTGAATCGATCGCATATCCCAACCATCCTTCTTGCCCGCCGCAGCAGAGTCCCCTGCAACATCAACCCACTTCCCATCAGCTCCGCGAATCTGAATGGACCACTCCGCAGGTATGCGGCATGCGCCAGACCCACCATCATCAAACCAGTACACGCTCACGCTCTTCACATTGCGCGAGTTGAGAAACTTGGCCTCCACCCACTCTTCCGTTCCCTTATGCGGCCAGAACGTCAGTCGCGGAATGCTCTGATCCCCCGACGAAGCCGGCTCCTGAACATCCGCCGCCGCTTCCGCCGAATCACGACTCCACACGTGCGATGCCGTGATCTCCATGCCCAGAGACCGAGGCAAGGCAGAAACCCCTTCCGCAAACCACACCGCCATCCGCGCCGAGCCTTGATTTGCCCAAGTGAAATACGGCCGCATCCTCATCTCAATCTGCTTGCCATCCGGACCTGCCTGATACAGCACATCATCGCGCTGCGTCAGAGTTGCACCACCAAACTCCGCAGCGCGAATCACTAGCTCCGGTACACCATCGGAACCCACAACAACTTTGGGTTCATCCACGCCTGACAACGCGACACGACTGAGATCCTCCTGCGTCTGAGTACGCTGATTCGCATCTCGAACAATCTCCGTCGCATACACAAGCGGCCCGCGCATGATCGCCGTCATACCTGCCAACTGCTTGGCACGCGGATCCGCATAAACGCGGCGGACATCCATCGGCAACTTGAACTCGATCTCCTGCACACCGGGCCTGATCTCAAGACCGGCGTATCCATCATCTGCACCTTCGGGCAACCCCTCAACCCTTTGCCCCTCCGGACAACGAATCGCCAGCGTGATCGGCCGCGTGCCTCCATGCTTGATCTTCAGCTTGACCGCGCCGTCATACGGATACTCCGTCTCCTGCTCGATCCGCACTGCCTGCCCATCCACTACGCACTCCATGGTCGAACTAGCAAAGAGGTTCACATATAAAGTCGAACCACGCACCGCGTAGCACTGCCCCGAAAGCAACCCGAAAAACCGCAGCACGTTGGGCGGACAGCACGCACAGCTGAACCAATCACGCCGCGCTTCCGAACCGCGGCTCGCCAGCGGATTCACATAAAAAAACTTCTCCCCATCCAGCGACACCCCAGCCAGCGCCGCATTAAACAGTGTCCGCTCAAACTGGTCAAAGTACTTTGCCTCTCCGTGCAGTTCAAACATCCGCTGCGCCCACAGGCACACCCCGATCGATGCGCATGTCTCCTGATACGCCGAATGAGTGGGAATGTCATAGGGTGTCGTGAACCCCTCATTATGCGCACTCGGGCCGATGCCCCCCGTCACAAACATGCGCCGCCCTGTGATGTCATCCCACAAACTGTCCAGCGCCAGCACATACGCACCCTTCCCGCGCACCGCCAGATCGGTCATCGCGCAATACATATACGCCGCGCGCACCGCGTGTCCTGCGGCCTCCATCTGCTCCGCCGCAGGCAGGTGATCCTGCGCATACTCACCTGCTGTCGGACGCTCTTTCCCATCCAGCGTCCGTCGTGGCCTGCCCCGCAGTTCGATCAGTTTCTCCGCCATCGCCACATACTTCCCACCCTGCGCCGCCTCTTTGGGCAATGCATCCTGCAGACGAATCAGCGCCAGTTCGACCTCTTGATGCCCCGGCGGCACCGAAAATCCCTTGCCATACACATCACACACAAAGTCTGCCGCACGAATCGCCACATCCAGCAGCGTCCGCTTTCCCGTTGCCTGATAGTGCGCCACACCCGCCTCGATCAAATGCCCTATGCAGTACGTCTCGTGATCGTTCCTCTCATCAGTCAACCGATTCTCCACACCCTTCTTCAGCGTGAAATACGTATTAATGTACCCATCCGGGTATTGCGCTGCTGCGATCCGCGCGATCAACCCATCCAGATCCTTCTCCAGCGTCGCCCGCTCCGCGGCATCCTCTGTCATCGCCACCAGATAGCACCACCCCTCCACCATCTTGTACACATCCGAGTCATTGAAGAGCAATCCCTGAAACTCTCCCGAATCCTTTTCGCCGCGGATCTTCGCCGCCGCGCGATCAAAGTTGGTCAAGCGCCCCGTGATCTCACACTGGTGCCGATTGGCCTTCAACGTGCCGCGTCGAATCGCATCCAACCGCTCACCCCAGAACGACCCCTCCTTGAACTTCACGCTCCGATACCCCACCGCTTGCACGCGCTCACTTGGTTCCTCAATCCCCATCGCGGCAGCATCCGTCTCAGACGTCCATGCCACACACGTCGCGACGTCGCCCGCCACGCCCAACAACATCCCTATGACTACGCCAAATCGTGCAAAACGCTGTGCCATATGTACTCCTGCGGCACACCTTACCACACTCATTCAGCTCCCACACTGCAATCGCCCCCAATCTCGAACGAGTTACTATCCCGCCCTCTGCACGTCCTCGGCGTGAACACCCGAACCCGTGTGAATCTCCTTTCTGGGTCACCAACGCAACACCCACGCCCAATACCCAATAACACCTCTGAACGCACATGCCTACCGAATCCCCCATCGCCGACACCACCTCCAACCCCAACATCCCCGCCAGCTCCGATCACGCTACGCCGACTGCATCCAAGCCCACTCGCTCTCCCATCGTCCGTTTCCTGTGGAGCACCCTCCGCGTGTCACTCATCATCGCCATCATCCTCTTCTTCGCCCGAACCAGCGGCATCGCCGAGTCCCTCACCTTCTTCCACCCTGGCCACCCTAACTACATCACACCCGCCGGATATCAGGACATCTCCTTCCAAACCTCCGATGGCCTCACACTACGCGGCTGGTTCATCCCCGCCCGCACGCTGAACGTCACAGGCCCCCGCCCCGCAGTCATTCACTTCCACGGCAACGAGGGGAACGTCAGTCAGCACATCGGTTTCTCCGAATCACTCCCCGATAGCGGCATCAGCGTCCTCATCTTCGACTATCGCTCCTACGGCAAGTCCGACAATGGCGGTCGCCTCCTCAATCGCGACAAACTCCTCAAAGACTCCCGCGCTGCCCTGAAATACCTCCGCACCCGCACCGATGTCGATCAATCTCGCATCGGCTTTCTCGGTGTTTCTCTCGGCGGCGTCTATGCCTCCGCCCTTGCCGCGGAAAATCCCGACATCAAGTGCTGCGCGCTCATCGCCCCCTTCAGTTCCTGGCAAGGTGTGGGTTGGGATCACGCGCGAAACCTCGCCACTGTGCTTCTTCCCAAAGGCCTCGACCCGCGCATCCTCATGGCCAACTACGGCAAGCGCCCGCTCCTCTTGATCCACGGCACCGAAGACCGCGTCGTCCATCCCCGCCACTCCCCCATCATCGCTGATGCCGCGAAGGCCAGCGGCGCAACCGTCCAGATCATTAATGTCCCCGAAGCAGGGCACAACGATGTCCTCTGGGTGCAGCCGAACACCATCGATCAACTGGAAGACTTCTTCAAGACCACACTCATCAAGTGAATCTTCAAGTCGCCTGAGATACTCTTCATCATGACCAAGGGCCAACACCTCACCAAGCACCAGCAAGGCATCGTCAATCGCTACTACGCGAACCTCGACACCATCACCCTCACCAAACTCCAGGAACTCGTCACCGAGATCTACCTCGCCACGAGCGACAAAGCCCGCGCCAAACTCTGGGAACGCGTCGATACCGCCCTCGCCAAAACCGAACTCGATGCCCTCACCCGCACCCGCATCATGAACCAGCGCGATGTCAAAGCCCTGGCCGAGATGGTCCAGACCCTGTCTAAAAAATAAATTCAGAATCTGTCAGAAGCAGCGCAATGCACATCTACTGACTTCTGGCCCCGCATGAAAATGGGGCCGAATTCAGAGGGAGATCACTATGCCACGCGCTCAAACTGCCCGGATTCTCATGCTCATTGCTGGCTCCATCGCCTCACTCGCACCCGATGCCGCAGCCCAACCCGCCGGGCCCGGGGGCATCAACTTCTGGAATACCCCCACCTCCGGCTCCTGGTACGACCCGATGGCCTGGAATGGCATCCTCCCGTCTCAAGGTGGTGTGCCGGATTCCACGCAGACCGCCCACATGTCGTGGGACACTCCCTACACCGTGCAGGCCATCAATGGCGGTGCACAGTGCCACCACCTCAGTCTTGGCACGAGTGCAGTCACGCTGCACCTCGCCGCCACTACCGAACTCCGATTCAATACTTACGGCACGCAGATCGACAATCGGGGCACCATCCTCATGGGTGGCCCCGGCTCCACGGGCAGCGTCGCTTTCATCATCAACAATAACTGCACCATCGGCGAGAATGGCACCCTGCGAATGGCCCCCGAACCCTCTGGGTCCGCCTCAATCATCGGCACACTCTTTAACGTCGGATACCTGATGATCAACGGCGCCCAGCACTCCATCGAAGGTACCGGACAAGTCAGAGTGCGACTGCAGAATCTGGGCACCGTCAATGCCAACGTCGCCGACCGCGCACTGGCCCTCAACGGCGCGTTCCTGGTGGAGAACCATGGCACCATGCGCGCATCCCAAGGTGGCACATTGACACTCTCACCCGCTGGTGGATTCACCCAGTCTGCTTCAGGAAGGGTCATCGCCGAACATGGATCTGCCATCCTTCTGCAGACTTCACTCGCGCCCGGCTTCTCCGGCGGGCAGATGAGCACTCAAGGCACTGGTATCGTCTACATCGGATCCCAAGGTGTGCAAATCCAGGACACCACCATCACCGCTGGAAGCACCCTGCGCACCATCGGCAATACCGGCCTCAACATCGGACCCGCCGGCCTCACCAATCACGGCCTCATCAACCTCGGCGGCACTGGCTTTCTCGCCTCTCAAGTCGGCCAGAGTGCCGAACTCCGCGGCACCGGTCGCGTCCAACTCGAAGGCGGGCAACTCGGCGTCTTCCTCGATGGGTTCTCATACAACGTGGTGAATGCCGCAGAACACACCATCGGCGGCTTCGGCAGTCTTCAGGCAGGCCTCACCAACCTCGGCACCATTGCGGCCGATCGCAATGGCCTCACTTCAGGCCCTGGTGAACTTCTCCTCCAACAAGCACCCAAGACCAACCACGGCCTCATGGCCGCGACCAACGGCGGCTCCTTGCGCGCGTTCAATCTGACCCTCACCCAGTCATCCACCGGCCGTCTCCACGCGTCAGACCAATCCTGGATCATGCTGCAGAGTGCTCGCATCGTCGGTGGTCAGATCAGCACTTCCGGCAATGCCGCGGTGTATGCCGGCGGCTCAGGAGATGAACTCGTCAGCGTCACCGTGCTTCCCAACAGCCGCGTCATCTCCCCCTGCGGCCGCACCCTGACACTGAGTGGCAACATTTCCAACACTGGCACCATCATCGCTGAGAACAACGGATGCGGGGCGGGCTTTTCCAATCTCGCCGCGCAGGGTACAGTCATTTCCGGCAATGGCTCGATTCTCCTGGCCAGCATTCCCGGATCGCTGACGTGCACTCTGCAGGGTGGCAGCGGCATGACACTTGGCCTCGATCAGGCCCTTCGAGGCACAGGTCGCACCAGCGGCAACATCCTCACACAAGGCATCATCGCTCCATCAGCCCTCACCAGCAACACCGATCCCATCGGCCACCTCGAATTCACCTCCGGCAGCATCCAGCTCGGCGCCGCCAGCAGCACTCATATCGACATCGCCTCTTCACAGTTTGCCGACCGCATCACCGGCACTGGCAACCTTCAACTCGGTGGCGAACTCCGCCTCTCGCTCACCAGTGGTTTCCAACCCATCTCGCGCACGGAGTGGACTGTCATTCAGGTTGCCGGCGGCCTCACCGGATCATTCAATTCACTTGCACTTCCGGATCGCTTCTACATTACACAAACTGCCGATCGCATCATCGCCACCTTCTGCCCAGCCGACTTCAACTCCGACGGAGTGACCGACCTGTTCGATTACCTCGACTTTGTCGCGGCGCTGGCAAACCAAGACCCCACCGGCGACTACAACGCCGACACAGTCGTGGACTTCTTTGATTATCTGGATTTCGTTGCTGACTTCAGCCAGGGGTGCTGAACACGCTAAGACCGCTTCTTCATATACAGGTGCGCCGCCGTCGTTCCATACACATGCGTTTCTGGCCCCAGTGCTCCCGCCAGTTCCAGTGATACAAGGGCCGCGGCCACTTTGCTGACCGCGGCATCCTTCTTCACGCCCCGATTCGCCAGCGCCTCTTCATCCGCAGCATCCAGCGCATCCAACTCTTCATCGCTGAGTGATAACAATTCCAGGTCTTCACTGCGCTTCCGCAAATCCTCAATCGGAACTTCGCTCGCCGCTCCCAACTTCTTCACACCCTTCCCCGTCCGCATCGCCCGCGCCTCACGCTCCAGATCCTGCATCGTCCATCGCGGCTCACGCTTGGGCTTGCTCTTCTTGCCTTTGCCGTGGCCCTTGCCGTTGTGGGGTTGCTCCTCCACTGCTTCCGGCTCAGCATCCAGAAAGAATGGGTGCGGCGTGCGCAGTACCAGATACCCATCATCCGCCAGCAACCTGATCAGCGCCTCCGCCTGCGCCTTCACCCTCGCCCACCCCAATTCCTGTCGCACCAGCGGATATGGCGGATCCATCAAGATCAACGTCGCCGGCCGCGGACACCGCGCCAGTGCACCAGCCCCCAGCGCATCACCCTCAAAAATCTCACTCTTCTCTTTGCCGTTGATCGTCGCGATGTTCTGCGCCAGCACCTTGGCCATCGCCCGGTCGCGCTCCACAAACACCACCTTGCTCGCGCCGCGGCTCAACGCCTCCAGCCCAAAGCACCCCGTTCCCGCAAACACGTCAAAAACGTTGGCACCCTTGACGTGTCCGCGAAAAAGCCCAAAGAGGGACTCGCGCACCCGACTCGGCATCGGGCGCGTCTCCGCTTCCTCCGGTGGTGAAAGCAACCGCCGTCCTCGATATTCACCCGCAATGATCCGCATATCAGGCATGTCGGCCGATTGTAGAAGCCGCGCCGATCCCGTTGGCAACCACGTCTATCGCTGAAAACAACAAACCCGCGGATATTTCAATCTCGCGGGCTTGCTCCCTCTTGTTTGGTTATCCACAGCGTCTCACGACCACAATGCGTCGATGTTGTACCGCACCACTTGCGGCTTCTCCACACCCGTCACCACGCTCCAGAACGGCTCGCCATCCGCATCGGGTGCCCAGATGCTGAACTGCCCAGCCGGATCCTCTGCGTACAGGTCAAGCAGCGATGAACCGACAAAGATGCTGCGGTGCAGCAGCAGCAGATCGTCACTCGCATACTCCGCCTCGGCACCCACACCGATGATCGCATCCACCAGCCGCCCGAACAATGTCCGGTTGGCTCGCAAAAGCACATCCGCGTCGTGCCAGATGTAGTAACGGAACTTGCTCGGAGTTCTCACGGCCGTGGCGGCACGATTGCGCAAAAGACTCACAATCCCCGAGGAACCATCAATCCGCCGCAACAATTGAGGTCCGGGAAGACACCGCTCCAGCTGAGCACAGAACGATTCCAGATCTGTGATGTATTGACCGTACAGATTGCAGACTTCTGTGTCGCGCTGCCGTTGCAGAAACATCGCAATCGAAGACGCAAACTCCACGCGACGGCGAGGAAACTCCGAAAAAGCCACCAGATGAGACTCGTCCAGTAATTGGACCGTCTCTGGCTGCCAGTCCGTCGTCTGCAGCGGAAGTCCAGGATGTTTTGGAAGCGCACTCATAGCACCCGACCCGCACCACTGGGACGTTCCGTCACCACCTGTTTGCTTGGCCGGATACCCCCCGGACAAGATTGCCGGGCACCACTCCGGCAAAGACCCCATTCTGGGAATCTCCAATAGAAATATGCCACAGGATTGCGCGATTGCCAGAGAATTGACGCTCTAGATGGAAAATCCCGCAGAAAGTTGCAACCGACAGATTACAGGACGTGAATTGGCACAGCTAACATTTTGCAAACGCCCACTTGCTGCCTCGGTTAACCCTTGTTCAACAGGCGCTTTTCGCCACTACCGGCAACCGTCGGACGCTCACTCGTCACCACTGCGTTGTTCCGACCGTCATCCGTCACTCGGTACGACATCCCGATCGTGGTCTCCGGTTCACCAAGCATCTGCTTGCTCGCCCATTCAACACCCTGCATCAGTGTGTGATCCGTGTTCGCAACTTCATACTTCCACATCCCAAAGCGTCCGCGGCTGGAAATCCCCCGACTCTCCAACCAGGGAATCACCTGCTCCAGAATCTGATCCCGATCCACCGTCGGCGTCGGATACGCGTAATCGGCGTAGTAATGCCACTTGGAGACGATGTCTCTGGTCTCCTCGCGGCTGATCATTCCGGAATTGATCAACCCCTCGACCGTCTCCTCCACGATCGTCGCGGCATTCACCGGCTTGAACTCACTCACCGACGTCTCACACAGCAGCGAGTAGTACTTGTCCTTATCCGGCGTCATGAACGGCGAGTAATTGGACAAATACGTCACGCGATAAAAGGGACAATTCGCCTCGGGGTAGTACATCCAACTCTTGGTGCTAGGGCAGGGACGTTTGATCCCAATCCCCACCATGTGACCACCCGAATGCTTCAATCCCGCAGCCGCCATGCGAATCTCATCCGGCACATTCCCCTTCAGAATGCGCGTACAAAGCAGATCCAGAGGCACTGTCGATACCAGCCGATCAAACTTCTCCACTGTGCCATCCGAGAATGTCGCGACTCTCGCGTCCACGTCAATCTCACGGATCGCCGTGTTCAAGCGGACGTGTCCCTCCAGCACGGGACCGAAGCGCCGGTAGAACTCCCCGGTGCCGCCCTTCAAGGGAAACTTGAACTGGTTATTGGGGCCCCAGCCAAAATCATCGCGCTGCAACACCACGTTTTTCAGGGCGCGATCCACATCGATCACCGCCACACGCTCACCGATCCAGTGCTTGTTCATCATCTCCGGCGGATGCGCCCACACCTTGAAGTTGTACGGACGCATGAAGTGCCGCGCGATCCCTTCACCGAAAATCGCATCGATGAACTCGCCGAAATTGCGAGCCGCTTTGTGTCCATCCTTCACTGCCTGGGCCTTGATCAGGCCAGACAGGCACTCATAGCACTCCTGCGCTGGCAAGTAGCGAATGTTGTTCTGAAAGGGATACGGCACCCACCGATCAAACATCCGCACCCACGATTCACGGTTGTTGAGGGTGAATTCCTTTCCCATCAATCGCTCAAACACCTCGTCGTAGTACTTGTAGTGGCTGAACATCACGTGGCCACCGATATCCCACGTGAAACCCTGATCATCCAGGAACGAGTGCGACAGTCCACCGATGTATGGATGCCGCTCATAGACGGCAAAGTCCGTGTGTCCGAGCTCTTTCAGCCGGTATGCCGCACCCAGTCCCGTCGGACCAGATCCCACAATCACCACTCGCCCCAGCGAAGCCCCGGGCAACCCTGCAGACGTGCGCTTCACTTCAGGCATCCAGCAATCCCCTTTCGCAACCAAGACTCAATCCGAACATTGGAATCCGCCGCACCGGCATAGGGTCTTTGCCCTATTTGAGCACCCTGTCGGCAATTCCGCCTAGGGCCATTGCCCTATTCCAGCGGCCCCTTTTATAGGGCACAGCCAGTTTTGGCCGAAGAGCATGGCGTGGGCAAGGCGTGCGTCCCACATTCATGCGAAGGGAAGGTTATGACCACGCTAGGCAATCTTCACGCGGTTTGTACTCTGACTGAAACTTTGTGCGGCCTCCCCGCCGTCGCCACCCTTGATTGGTGCGACCGGGCGGCACAGGCATTCGCCGAGCTCGCCAAATCCGAAGGCAACACCAGCGCTGCCGCCACCGTGGTGCTGTGCACGCTGGCCGCCGATGGTTCTCTGTCGGATACTGAGTCCACAGGTGTCGCGGTCTCTGGGATGCAGATGCGCGAGACCGCCCTGTCGGAACTGCGCTGTCGCCTCGATCGCGCGCACGAACTGGGAGCCACCGTCCCCGGAGTGAACTTTGACGCTGGCGTGGTGACCCGCGCGACTGTGAACACCGCACTGGCCTCACCTTTGCCCAATCTGGATGGCATGCAAGGTGCCCCGGCGTTGATCGGCATCGTCAGCGTCTCGACCAGTGACGCCTCGCGCGTCATGATCGTCTCGGTGGTGCCGGTCGGCACCGTCAGTAGTGAATCTCTAGACTCCATCGCGACTTCGATGCGCGCCCTCCTTCCAGTCCTTGCCCGACGCGCCATGGTGGCGATCGGCACATCTCGCGGCCAACGTGGCGGCTGGATTAGCCCGCGCGAGCAGATGGTGCTCGAACAGCTCATCCTGGGCAAGAGCGTCCGCCAGATCGCCGATGATCTGGGCCGCAGCCCCCACACCGTCCACGATCACGTCAAGGCCCTGCACAAGAAGTTGAACGCCAGCAGTCGTGGCGAGCTTGTCGCCCGGGCACTTGGATACCTGTCCGAGTGTTCCGGCATCCGCCACTCCAAACCCGATAGCGAGATCGAGGCCGGCACCGCCGCAACCCCTGCTGCGGCCAAGCCGATGATCGGGCAGCAAGCCCGCCGCGTGGCCTGAGCCGATCGCTCCAATCCGGAAAATGAACAAGCCCCGGGCAGAACCCGGGGCTTTGTGTTGGCTGATATCTGATTCAGTTGTTTCAGCAGCCCGCGGCAAACGCGGCCACGAAGTCCAGATAGTCAAAGAAGTCGATCACGGTGTCACCGTTGTAGTCTGAGTTTGGCGCATTGGCGGCAAAGTCTGCCACGAAATCCAAGTAGTCAAATAAATCCAGCACTGTGTCACCGTTGTAGTCCGCCGGGCAGCCGCACACGGCCGACTGCAGCACGCAGCGATACTTGGCAGGGCAAAGTACGCCGCTGAATGCCTGCGTCGCGATGAAGGCTCGATAAGTTCCAGGATTCAGCACGATATTGATTTCACCGACTGTACATGCAGCCATCGTGGTGTTCGCGAGAACCGATGCGGGGCAGCCATCGGCAACGATCGCGAGCTGGGTTGGTGACTCACCAATGGCAGCCCAACGCACAGCGCCGCGCTGACGGAGCGTGAACGTGTACCAGTCCGTATCACGAGTGCCGGAGGCGGGATTGCCATAGGTACCTGCGACTACCACGTTGCAAGGTATGCGACTGTAGATCGGAGTAGAGGAATTACATCCGCCATTGAAGGCATCGGTTGTGGTGCAGTTTGGTTCTCCTTCGAGCACATCGCCCGGGAAAGGTGGAACACTGCAGCACGCATTGGAAGTGAGTGTGACGCGATAGCGAGAGCCACAGGGAACGCCTGTGAAGACATCTGTTCCGACAAAGGCGCGGTATGTGCCTGGCGGCAATGCTGGGACGGTGAGCGTGACTGTGGTGCACGCCGGGCCAGACACCGTTCCCAGTGAAGTTGTCGGGCACGCATCGTTGAGAATAAACAAGCGAGTGGTCGCTTCTCCAACACAGGTCAGCGTGACATCAGAGGTCTGAGTAAGAGTGAAGGTGTACCAATCGGTATCACGGAACGATTGACCAGCTGAGGTAAGATATGTTCCGTAACGCCCAGCGATGGTCTGCCCGCACGCGATCTGACCATACACAGCGGGTGTGGAATTGCAGCCGCCGTTGGTCGCGTCGATATAGCCGGTGGCACAATCTGGCTCATTCTCCACCGCATCACCAGGCTGTGGAACAGTCTGGCAGCAGGTGGAGACGTTGAGCGTGGCGCGATAGCGAGATCCGCAGGGGACGCCGCTAAAGCTACTCGTTGCGACAAAGAGGTAGTAGGTTCCGGCCGGAAGGGCATTCACAGACAGCGTGGTCGGCGTGCATGCGGCTGCGGAAGCGGAGCTTCGAATGGATGCCGGACACACCCCGTTCAGCAGGAGCAGCTGGGTCGGTGCTTCACCGGTGACTGTCCAGGTGACATCCGAAGTCTGCGTGATTGTGAAGGAGTACCAGTCGGTGTCACGGATGGGACCGCCGACGGAAGTCAGGTAGGTGCCATAGGTGCCAGCCACAGTCTGTCCACAGGCGAGTGGAGAGAACACGTTGGGGGTGGAGTTGCAGCCACCGTTGAAGGCATCGACATAGCCGGTGAAACACGAGGGCTCATTTTCGAGGACATCGCCCGGCTGAGCGGATGTCACGCAGCAGGGTGTTCCAGTGACAGTTGCGCGATAGCGAGAGCCGCATGCGACACCAGAGAATGCATCGGTGCCGACGAAAAGGTAGTAGTCACCTGCTGGCAAATTGGCTGTCACCGTGGCGGGCTGACAGGGATCCGCGGCCGCTGTGGCGATGGTGTTGGTTGGACATGTAGCGGAGAGAATGAAAACTCGAGTGCGAGCGGAGCCGATGGCGGTCCACGTCACATTGGTCGCAACAGGGACGGAGAAACGATACCAATCGGTGTCACGGAAATTCGCACCGGAGGCACTGAGGTAGGTGCCGTAGGTGCCGCAGACTGAATCGCCACATTCAAGGCGAGGTCCGAAGACATTGGGATTGGAGTTGCAACCGCCGTTGGTGGCATCGATGTAGCCGTTACTGCAGTTGGGTTCGTTTTCGAAGATGGAGCCAGCGACACAATCGAAGCATGCGGCAGGATCAATCGTTCCGCCGGAGTTGCCGGGGTTCTCTGCGCTCCATGGGGGCAACTGACCAGGGAGTGGTGGTTCACCCACCGGTCCTTGGGGCGGCTGCCACCCAGGAGGCGCGATTGCACCAAGCAACGTCGCGGCACTCTGATCCTGCCCTGCGGTCGGGAGGATCATCGGGCCAGCGTTTGGGTCTTCGGAATGCGAAGTCGATGCGCTGAGATCACCGGGAGGTGTGATCGGCTGCATGTAGGGAGTGATGACCTCTGTTGTGGGAGGTGGCGCGAAGCCGGGAGGGAGCTCTGATGCCCACGGCGCCACGGTGGGAAGGGGAGCTGCCGGAAGAGCTACGGGCGCAGAGCGTGGCGGCTCCGACGCACTGATGGCGGCGAGTCCGCCAACGGCCAAGGTCAAGGCACAAAGACGCGTGAACATTTTTCACCCCGCACTGCTGGTTCAGGACAACAGACACACACACAAAGGTGCCGCAATCCTGACGGGTTTAAGCAATGGCGGCAGAGCCCGCCGTCTGGGTCATGTTACCGAACTTGCGACCGGAGTCGATGCACAAGATGCTTTCAAGGAGAAGATTTAGTACGTACATGTTGCAAACCAAGAGTCTCCCGAGCAGCAATGTGAAATTGTCGGGCGATAGCGGGCCCATCTTGCTGTACTCGCTGCGAACTAAGTGCGAACAGATTCAGCATCCGCTGGCAAACGCGGCGACGAAATCGAGGTAATCGAAGAAGTCGATGACGGTGTCGGCGTTGAAATCTGCCGCGGGTTGATTGGCTGCGAAGGCGGAGACGAAATCGAGATAATCGAAGAAGTCGATGACGGTGTCGGCGTTGAAGTCGGCGGGGCACGGCGGAGGAGTGATGGTGATGGTGGCGGGAAGCGAAGTGATGCTGCCGCAGGTGTTGGAGAAGGTGGCGGTGTAGGAACCGGCATCGGAGGGTTGAATACCCGAAATCATGAGCGAGCAGGTAGGATCAGTAGTGGGTGAAGCGAGCAAGCCAGTGGCGCCGAAGACAGCTCCGCCGCCTGGGGAGGCTCCGCCCGGGCCATCAGCAATCGGCACTCCGTTGCGTTGCCACTGGAAGGTGACCGGGCCATTGAAGTCGTAACCCGAGGCACAAGTGGCGGAGAGTGTTGCAGTTTGGCTGGTGCTGACAGTTTGACCGACGGGCTGGCGTGCGACCCACGGAATGCCGGTTTCGGTCCAGTTTGCCCAGTAAAATGTCTGGATACTTGATGCACTAGTGAAATAGCCGCCCGCAAAAAGGTCGCCATTGGGCAACACTTTACAGACATTCACGATACCGTTTGTTCCAGACCCGAGCGCAGCCCAAGACGAGCCATCCCAGCGAGCAATTCGATTCACTGTCACGCCGCCGGCTCTGGTGAATTGGCCTCCAACAACAAGATCATTGTTTGGAAGAACGTCAAGTGCAGATACTTGGCCGTCTGTACCAGATCCAACTGAGGCCCAAGATAATCCGTTCCAACGGGCGATGTAGGGCGTACCGGGCACACCCCCTGCAGCAGGGAACTGGCCACCTGCGATGAGATCGCCGTTGGAAAGCACGCACATCGCGAGCACAGCGGGAACTCTGCCGGGCTGATAGGTCATCCCCGACCCGAGCGGATTCCAAGTCGCGCCGTCCCAGCGCGCGATGTAGTTCGCCGTCACACCGCCAGCACTGGTGAAGTATCCGCCGGCGACAAGGTCACCATTGGGAAGAACGGCCAAAGCCTCCACCTGAGTGTTAAATCCTGGCGGCGCGCCCGCCATCCCGGTTCCGAGCGGAGCCCACGACAAGCCGTTCCAGCGCGCGATGTTGTTCACTGTCACACCGCCGGCGGTGGTGAAGAATCCGCCCGCGACGATGTCGCCATTAGGCATGACGGCGAGGGCGTAAACGGGGCCATTCATCCCCGAACCCAAAGGGGCCCAAGACACGCCGTTCCAGCGAGCGATGCGGTTCGCGCTCACGCCTCCGGCGGTGGTGAAGGGTCCTGCGGCGACGAGGTCGCCGTTGGGAAGCTGTGCGAGAGCGTGAACCTGACCGTTTGTGCCCGTTCCGAGCGCGGCCCAAGATAAGCCGTTCCAGCGCGCGATACCTTGCGTGCCGGGCACGCCCCCAGCAGTCTGAAAGTCTCCGCCCGCTATGACTTCGCCGGTCGGCATCACAGCGAAGTCCTGCACGGCTTCGCTGACCCCCGCACCGAGCGCAGCCCAAGCCGAGCCGTTCCAGCGAGCAACCCCACGGACCAATCCCATATCTCCAGTGGAAGGGAGCACCCCCCCCGCGATGACATCGCCGCCGGGCATCGCAGCGAGAGCAAAAGCCGTACCGTTCAACCCCGTTCCCATAGGTGCCCAGGACGAGCCGTTCCAGCGTGCTATGCGATTCGCTGCCACGCCACCAGCCGAAGTGAAACTGCCACCCGCAACGAGCTCGCCGTTGGGAAGCGGAGCAAGCGATCTTACTCGCCAAGAAGAGGTGCCCACCAAGCCGAGACCTAAGGCAGACCAGGAGGACCCGTTCCACCGGGCGATAGAGTTCGCCATCACCCCGCCTGCTGTAGTGAAGTCGCCACCAGCGACTAGGTCGCCATTAGGTAAAACGCATATAGCATAAACGTTGGGTACGTTGCCGGGCCACTGCAACCCAGAATCCAGCGGCGTCCAGGAGGATCCGTCCCAGCGAGCAATGCTGTTCGCGGCAACATCGCCAGCGGTTGTAAAATCGCCGACCGCGATGAGGTCGCCGTTGGACAGCACGGCAAGGGCGCGCACGACGTTGTTCATTCCTGCGCCCAAGGGTGCCCAAGTCGAGCCATTCCACCTGGCGATGCGACTGGCCGCTACTCCGCCCGCAGTGGTAAAGTCGCCACCAGCGACGAGGTCGCCGTTGGGTAGGACCACGAGCGCTCGCACCACATTGTTCATCCCGGTACCCAACGGGTTCCAAGCCGTGCCACCTCCGCGAGCAATGCGGTTGGCAGTCCGGCCACCAAAGCCGGTGAAATCGCCTCCCACAAAGATCTCACCATTGCTGCCAACAGCGAGGGCCAGTACAGAACCGGACGTTCCGCTTCCGAACGACGACCACGCAGCTCCGTTCCAGCGAGCCAAACCGTTTGTGATTATTCCTCCGGCGGTGTTGAAGGCCCCGCCAGCTACGAGGTCACCGTTGGGAAGGAATGCAAGCGCGAAAACTGTACCATTCACACCCGGCGGGACCTGCCCGGGGATATTGAGCCAGCGGCCGTCGCACTGGCCAAATGCGCGCGGCGTGGCGAGTGCGAACAGAAAGACCACTGCGGACAGAGCCATCGTGAGCCGCCAGAGATTTGAGATTTGGTCGATGGCTTTCATATGTACACCTTATGAACAGTAACCTATCTATAACCGTACAGATGAATGGGATTGAAGTTCGGGTGATTTCAAGATTGTAATGAAAAACCCCGCCCCTGCAAGGGTCGGGGTTTGATTTTCAAGTGGAACTATCGATGAAAGCCAGTCAAAAGCCGGCTTTGGCGAGCTGTACGCCTGTTTTTATCAGGCCTTGAAGCTGCTCTTAAACTTACCGATCTCTTCCTTGAGCTTCTTCTCCAAATCGGCATCGAGGGCCTTCTTCTGGAAGAGTTCATCCCAGATGGGCTTGGCGACGCCCTGGAAGTGCTTGAGGAGGCCGGTCTCGAAGGCGCGGACGCTGGTCACCGGGACATCGTCGAGGAAGCCCTGCGTACCGGCGTAGATCGAGATGGTCTGATCGGTGACGGTGAAGGGGGTGTACTGACCCTGCTTGAGCAACTCGACCATGCGGCGGCCACGATCCAGCTGACGCTGAGTGGCCTTGTCGAGTTCGGTGCCGAGCTGAGCGAAGGCCTCGAGCTCGCGAGCGGCGGCGAGGTCGAGACGGAGCGAACCGGAGATCTTCTTCATGGCCTTGATCTGGGCGTTACCACCCACGCGGCTCACGGAGATACCGACGTTCACGGCGGGACGGACACCGGAGAAGAAGAGTTCGGGTTCGAGATAGATCTGACCATCGGTAATCGAAATCACGTTGGTGGGGATGTAGGCTGACACGTCGCCTTCCTGTGTCTCGATGACGGGGAGGGAGGTGATGGAGCCAGCGCCGTTTTCCTTGCTGAGCTTGGTGGCGCGCTCGAGAAGGCGGGAGTGGAGATAGAAGACGTCGCCGGGGAACGCTTCGCGGCCCGGGGGACGACGCAGGAGGAGCGACAACTGGCGATAGGCAACGGCCTGCTTGGAAAGGTCATCGTAGATGCAGAGGGCGTGCTTGGGGAGTTTGCCCTTCGAGCCGTTCCACATGAAGTACTCGGCCATGGCGGTGCCGGAGTAGGGGGCGACGTACTGCATGGGGGCGGGGTCGGAGGAGGCGGCGTTGACGACGATGGTGTAATCCATCGCGCCGTTCTTACGAAGGGTCTCGACGACGCCGGCGACGGTGGATTCCTTCTGACCGACGGCGACGTAGATACAGACCACGGCTTCTTCGGTGCCCCAGTACTGCTTCTGATTGATGATGGTGTCGATGGCGATGGTGGTCTTGCCGGTCTTGCGGTCACCGATGATGAGCTCGCGCTGGCCGCGACCGATGGGGATCATGGCGTCGATGGCCTTGATGCCGGTCTGCATGGGCTCGTGCACGGGCTGACGATCGGCGATGCCGGGGGCGATGATGTCGACCTTGCGGAACTCGTTGGTGTTGATGGGGCCCTTGCCGTCGAGGGGCTGACCGAGGGGGTTCACCACACGGCCCAGGAGGGCATCACCCACGGGCACCTCGAGGAGGCGGCCAGTCGCCTTAACGGTGTCGCCCTCTTTCACGGCGAGGTAGTCACCGTAAATAACCGAGCCGACGGTGTCCTGTTCAAGATTGAAGACCTGACCCATGACCGCGCCGCTGCTGGTCTGGAACTCAAGGAGCTCGCCGGCCATGGCCTTGGAGAGGCCATAGATACGGGCGATGCCGTCACCCACTTCGATCACGCGGCCGACTTCGGAGACTTCCAGCTCGGTCGAGAACTGGGCGATTTCCTGCTTGATAACGCTCGTGATCTCGTCGGTCTTGATCTTCACGGTGAGCAACCTCTTTCAAGAGCCCAGAAAGTGATTCGGGGCTGATCCAAAGTCGGGCCACAACTGGCTGCTGCGACACGTCGACAAACCGACGCCGCAGGGGGGCAAGGTTAGGTTTCGAGGGCGGCAAAGTCGATTCGAAATGCGTGACGCAAATACCGATCAAAACACGATCAAAACAGCTATTTGGTACGCCGCGTTACCCCGACTCGAACCGAAGTTGCAGGAACATCAGCCGTCAAACCGGGGGGAAGATCGCCAAAGGTCACTTCCTTAGAGACGGTCGAGCCGGCGGCCTTTTCCAGATCTGAGAAGCTCAGGGTCACTGTCGCGACCACTTTGATAGCTTCGCGGCGGACTTTGTCCACCAAGTCAGCAGGCCCGCTGATCTTGACGTTTCGCACCAGTTGGTCGGCCTCGTCGACGGCGATATCAAAGTGTGACAATTCGCCCGGAGGAATACGAACCAGCACAGGCACCGTGGGAAGGGTGACACTGTCAATCTTGTTGCGAAGGCGCACTGCGACCTCCACCGCAGGAGGATCCAAGCGCAAACGCATGGCTGATGAGGAAAGCACTCCCGAGGGCTTGACCGGCACCGCTCCCAACACCTCGCGCCGGCCAGGCACCAATGGCTTGAGCATCGCGGCGTCCAGCCGCGCCGTCACCACGGGCACCTCCGTCAGGGCCGAGGCGACGCGGCTGGGCATGATCACCTTCACTGCCGCGGGGCGCACCTCTGGGGATGCTTCCAACTCTCCCTCACCGACATCCACGCGCACGGTCGCCTCGCGCACCACCATCGAATCCACCTCGATGCGCACGCTGGATGGGTTGGCACTCTTGATCGTCACGCCCGCCTCACGCAGGCCTGCCGCGGCACGGAGTGCGGTGCGCAGATCCACTGCCTGCTCGCCGGGTTCAGGGCTGATCCCCTCCACTCCTGGGGCCAGGCGAATCTTCTTTTGCCTCAAAAGGCGTTCGGCACCTTCGAGTTCGGTGGTGGACCCCTCCAGCACGATATCGACAATCTCTTTGAATCCGCCATCCAGCACCGTGACCACGCGATCGCTGCCGGGGTCTGCCTGCACCTCAACCTCGATGCGAATTTCACGTGTGCGGACACTCTCGGCCTCGGCAAAGATCCACACCAGTGCCGCGATCAGGGTCGCAATCAGAATGGTGCCCAGGTGACGCATCATCACCCACAGTCTAACGCCCTCGCACCATGCCCGGAGGCCGCTTAAGCATGCCGACGCGCTCATCGGCCATGCGCTCCTCGTATGGGATCAGGTCGCGAGGCGAGAGGCCGATCTCCAGCAGCACCCACAGCCGGCCACACTCCGGGCAGCGCACCCGCGCATCGCCGGGGGTGTTGGGGTTGATCGCTGATTCGATCACCTTCAACCCGATCAGCGATTGCCCGCATTTCTTACACCGGGCCCGCCTCAGATCGCGGCGGATCAACAGATACAGGTTGAAATCCCGTGCCAAGAGCACGCCAAGCGCGTATGCGAGTCCCATTACCATGATGACGACCGCCAGCACCCACAAGTGAACTTGCTCCAGATTCGTCGTGAGCACCCCGGCCTTGCGCATGAGAATGGCGCTGAGTATCGCGACGATGATCATCGGCACCACGCCCAGCACCCAGGGCAACCTGCCGCGCCACGTGGGCATCTGCACAATCACGCGCCGACACACCGAGATGCACTCACTGTCAGTGAGGTGATCCAGTTCGGAGAAGGCCCGCCAGACTTTCAGACCCGGTATTCGCATGGCTCATGCCGTCCCGTTCGGTTGAGATGCTGGCACCAGCGTGGTATCCACTTCAATGCCACGCGAAGCCAATTCGCAACGATCGCCACATTCTGGGCAGATGATCACACCATTGGCCGCTCCCAGCCCCAGTAGCGAGTAGCCGCAACCCGCGCATTCCAACTCGAGGATTCGCGCAGAGAGTCGACGCCGCAACCACACATCGCGCAGCATCATCCCCACCACGCTTCCAAACAATGCGCCCATCGCAGCACAGATGACTGCCACCGTTATTGACAGCGTCGGTTTATACATCCAGAAACCGATGAAAACTCGCATGACCACATTTGGCAAGACAAATGCTCCCAGGCAGAAAAGTGCTGCGGTGAGCAGGCCCAACATGCTTCGAGCCAATGAATGCTTCTCCAGTGTCGCCGCGAGGAACCGCTGACATTGCTCATTGGAAAACGCGTCCAACTCAGGAAATGCGCGGCAGATGTTGTGAGTGGGAATTCGCATCACGCACTCCCTCTTGGAGTCAACGTGGATGGATCGAGCCCTCGAGCCGCGATGTTGTTTGAACACCCGCACTCAGGACACTGAACTTCATCCCCGTTGGTATGCAAACCCAGCAGCGAATAACGACACTTCAAGCATCTGGTGCTGTTGACCCATTCACGCACCATCATGCGGATGGCTGCATCACGGACCAGCAGTGCCGCAAGCGTTCCCAGACCGATGTTCACCAGCAGCCCCACAGCAACCAGTTCTATGTCGTATCGCGCAAAGTATTGAGTTTGACTTAACCACACTGTCGCCAAGCTCATCGGAGCAACGATAACAAACCACGCCGCAAGCGCCGCCACGCTCGCCAAAATCATCAGCACCGGCCTGCTCCACACGACGCGATGAATCATGCCGCGGCATTCGCGATCGGCAAATCGATCAAGCTCCGGAAACGCCCGATGCAGTTTCTCCAGGGGCAAGCGCATGAAGCATCCTACCGCGCACCCCTGCAGGCCGTTGCATCACTCGGCCCGTTCAATTTCGAACATCGCCGTTTCCGGCTCTCGAGTCCAAAGTCCCAGGGCTTCCATGCTGGGCCCACTTGGCGCACATGGTGATCAGCGCCAATCGATCGATCGGCTTGGTGGTGTAGTCATCGCATCCAGCATCCAGACATGCCTGCCGATCACCCGCCATGGCGTGCGCTGTCAGCGCGGTGATCGGTAACTTAGACCCCAGTGTGCGCAAGCGTCGTGTCGCCGAGTAACCGTCCATTTCGGGCATCTGCATATCCATCAGCACCAGATCAAATGGCGCTGGCTGAACCAGACTTGTTGCATGATCGTCAGCGTTCGTCAAAATCTCCAACGCCTTCTTGCCATTTTCGACGATTTTCAACTCAGCTCCTGACCTGGTCAGGAAGAACGAAATCAGTCGCTGATTATCCACGCCGTCCTCCGCCAGCAGCACTCGCGCCCCCTCGAGAGACGGCAATGGCTCGTTTCGCACTGGTGCGACCGATGCCACCGTGGCCCCCGTCGGGTTCCACGTGTCACCAACGGAAACGTGCCCCGTCGCAAACGTCACGGTGAACGTGCTCCCCTTTCCGAGTTCGGACTGCACAGAGATGTCACCACCCAGAAACTGTGCGAGTCGCCGGGCGATCGCCAGACCCAGGCCGGTTCCGCCAAAGGTGCGCGTCATGGCCTCATCCGCCTGTGTGAATGGTCGGAAGATCCGTGCGAGCTGGGCATTGGTCATTCCCACGCCCGTATCCTGCACGGCCACAGAAAGCACACCGCCGTGAGCGCCTACTGGATCAAAGGTCACTCGAATGGTCACGCTTCCCTGGTCGTTGAACTTGATGGCGTTGCCTACCAGATTGACCAGAATCTGCTTCACACGCATCGGATCCGATCGGAACGTCAGCGGAATTTCCGTGCCGTACACAACCGAAAGACCGATCCCCTTGCTCTGTGAACGGATGCGCATCAGAGACATGACATCTTCGATGATGCGGTGAATTTCTACAGGAATGCACTCCACGGTCATCTTGCCTGCTTCGATCTTTGACACGTCCAGAATGTCGTTGATCAGCGCGAGCAGGTGCTGACCATTCCTGCGAATCGTGTGAATCGCATCCTGCCGGCGCGATGGAGCTCGCGCGATGTCCCCGTCCTCGGCGAGGAGGTCGGTAAAGCCCAGAATTGCGGTCATGGGCGTGCGAATCTCGTGGCTCATGTTGGCCAGAAATTCACTCTTGCTTCGGCTGGCGTCTTCGGCGCGATGACGCGATAACACCTGATCCGTCACGTCCTGAATCGCCCCGAAGACTGAAGTCACGCGATCATTCCTCAAGATCGGCTCGCCCTGAGCTCGAACCCACAGCTTGGTGCCGTCTGCTGCGATCAAGGGCAATTCAAGATTGAATGCCTTGTGGTGTTCAATCGCCTCCTGCACTGCAGTCGAAATTCGGTGCTTGGCCTCGGGTGCGTAGAACTGAATGGCCGATTCAAGCGTCGGGCGATACTCCGGAGGCACGCGATGGATCAATCGGGTCTGATCTGACCAGTGGAGTTGATTCGACGGTACTTCGAGCTCCCACCACCCCACACTTGCCAACCGGGACGTAAAGCGCAGCGCAGACTCGTTTCTGGCCAACGCTGAGGTGGTTCGCTCAATCTCCAGGGTCTTGGCCGCCGCCATTTCCCGGGCTCGCGATGCCGTGCCACTCATCGTGAACACCAACCCCGCCACCAAACCAGAGAGCAGGATGCCACCACACAGCATGCCCCACGCCATACCACGTGATCCTGGAACAAATTTGTCGGTCGTGCTCATCACGAGCGTGATTGGACGCTGGCCGATCGTGAGTGTTTCGAATCGAACAAACCGACGCGAGGCGTAATCTCGCTTGCTGATGACTCCGCGAGCGCCGTCCAAATGCCTGTCTTCATCTATGAGTAAAGTCGAAGCGTCTCGAGTCGTGCTGTCGAGGACATCGAAATCAAGTTCTCCGTCGGCAGCATCTCCTGCGCCGCCAAGCACACTGCGGAACACAATCGGGAAATACACCCATTCCTCGGTGGCAGCTATCCGCTGTTCGGGCGTGCCCAGCGGCGTGTTGTTGCGATACACCGCATGCAGATAAAGGGTGCCAGGACCTTCGTTTTCCGCCTGCACAAGAGTGATGGGTGCCGAAATTGTCGGACGGCCGGACGCCGCGGCCTCATCTGCCGCCCTGCGCCGCGATACTTCGCTGCCGACGTCGAATCCGACCGCCTCCTGATTCGTGACGATCGGTTCAATGAACTCGATCACATATCGATAGGACTCTGCAGATTCTTCCGGTCGCATGGAAAAACCGGGGTCACCATCCAATCTGGTGCTGGCCAGAAACTGTTCCACGTTTTGCGCCGGGACCTTGCGAATGAACCCCATGCCAAGGGCACCCGAAAACTCTCGTTTTAAATCCCGCGAACGCACCCATTCAACAAACTCGGCTCGCTCCACGGACTTGCTGGCCCGCCAAAGCCCTCGCGCCCCCTGCAATCCGTACTCAAACAACTGAAATCGCCGCGAAACCTCGGTCGCCAGACGTTCAGCCAGCCGGTGGAAGCGCACTTCATCCGTCGAATCAATCTGGCGCGAGGCCGAGTATCCTGCTCCCATCGAGGCAACGACGCCAACCACAAAGACCACGATGGCCAGACTCTTGCCGCCTCGACCGGCAAGAATAGAAAAGCCGTCGACATCCTTTCTCGGATGTCTCAGCAGAACCACCGCCGCTGCAACCGGCCCCACCAGCAGTGCCACAATCATCGAGTCAATGAGATCGCCGCCTGAGTCAGTACCCACGAGCCCAGGTAAGCCAACCCCTTCATGACGAGCATTTCAACCAGAAAGCCGATCACGATCACTATCGCGAGCGTCACCATGAAGCGTGGAATCGCTGAATTCGACGAACCTTGCTCCGCAGATCGCTGACCCATGCAGATGCTTCCCTGCTTTGATGGTCTGTTCGGAATCTCTTGACCGATACGCGATGGTAACCTGTGGCGCAGCAACTCGCCCGGGCAATACCCAGTTGGTTTTCAGACTTCCCCATGAGTCTTCACGCCCTCGTGATACGACTCATCTGAGACCCGAGGAACGGTTTTAGCGTGCCGGAAACAGATATTCCAACGCCCCCGGCAACCGCGCCCCCCACGCCTGCTCCGAATGGGCCGCCTGCGGCTCAAACACAAACTTGAGCCGCTCGCCCGTTACACCCGCCGCCTCCAGCACACCCTTCATTGACTGAACCCGCGCGGCGTACTGCTTGCTCTGCTCGCTCTTGCCTTCTCCTGCTTCATTCCCACCCACTGCCATAAACACCCGCTGTGGCCAGGTCTTGAACTGGCCAAAGAAGCTCTGCGTGTAATCCAACTTCTCCCAACCAAGCGCAGGCGACTCTGCCAGCACCAGGCCAAATGTCTCCGGATGTGCCGCTCCCGCATACAGCGCCATCAACCCACCCAGAGATGCTCCACCGATTCCCGTGTTCTCAGGGCCTCTGGCCACGCGGAACGCCCGTTCAACACGCGGCATCACCTCGCTCCGAATCCACGCCACCGTCGCTGCCCCTGCTGGAACCTTTCCACCAATCAAGGGCTCGGTCGTCACCGGGGGCACATACTCCTCAGTCCTGAGCACTCCTGCATGCGGAATGCCCACGATGATCACGGGCTTCACCTTTCCAGTCTTGATCAGCGCATTCGCCGTCTCATCTGCACCCCACTCAGCCGGCGCGCCCGCCTGCGTGGTAAAGACGTTCTGCCCATCGAGCAGATACAACACCGGATATTCACGCTTGGCGTTCTCTGGTGCGTCATACCCCGGAGGCAGCCACACAAGGCAATCGCGAGTCGACCCTGACGCGCTGCCGCCGCCACCCTTCACCTGCAACCGCTTCACCGTTCCCGTCACCACCAGCGCCTGCTCTGTATCCACCAATTTGGCCTGATCCTGCTTGAAACTCTCAATCGCCAGTTCGATCTTCAGGGGCTCACCCTTGGGCGCATTGGCGGCATCGATCGCTGCGAGCGTGCGATTGCCGATGTCACCGCCCTTGGCATCCTGCTCTACCTCTTCCCACGCACCGAGTGTGAATTTGAATTCCAGCCGCGCACCCTTGAGCTTCTCCAACTGGGCTTTGGAAAGCTGGAGCCGCCAGCGCATGTCCGACTGCGGATCAAGCCGGAATCCTTTATCTCCGGGGTTCCAGTTATTCAGATTGCCGGCAAAGTAAATCGGCTTGCTCTGGCTCGCCTTCTTGCTCTTATCTTCCACGATCAGAATCACGCCATCGTTCAGCGTCTCCGGCTGCACCGGACCACGCGCTGCGGCTGCTGGCGCCGCGCCCGGCTCCACCGCTTTGTTGCCTTTGTTCCCCGCCAGCAATTCGCCGATCGCATTTGCACCGCCCGTGCTTCCCGCACCCGCGCCAACTGGTGCCACCTTCATGCGCGGGCCCGTGTCCAGCGATGCGCTGAACCAGTACATCAACCCAGCCACCAGCACAAACGGTGCCAGGAGCAGTACCGTCAGAAACACCCGCTTGGCCCAGAGGTTGTCAGTCTTCACAATGTCACGCTGAACTGGCATGGCGGCACTCATCATCTCTTCAGCACTCCGATCGCTACGTTCACCGATTCAACGTCCAAAATTCACTTCGTTGCCATTGCAAAGTTGGACGCAACCGCGCCCCAGTTCACCACGCCCCACCACGCTCCGATGTAATCCGCACGCTTGTTCTGATACTTCAGGTAATACGCGTGTTCCCACACATCCAGACCCAGGATCGGTGTGCCATCACACCCGGCCAGTGCCCTCCCCATCAACGGATTGTCCTGATTCGGGGTCGAGCAGATCGCCAGCGACTTATCCGGCATCACGCACAGCCATGCCCATCCCGATCCAAACCTCCCCACGCCCGCTGCGGCAAACTTTTCCTTGAATCCATCAAACGACCCGAACGCCTTGGTAATCGCCGCTGCCAGATCACCCGAAGGTGCCCCACCGCCTCCTTGTCCCGGCTTGGCCATGATCGACCAGAACATCGTGTGGTTCACGTGTCCACCAGCGTTGTTGCGGACGGGGCCCTGCTTTTCTGCTGGCAGCGATGCAATCGCCTTGATCACCTCTTCGGGCGAAGCGTTCTCCAGCGCGGTCCCGGCGAGCGCCTTGTTGGCATTGTCCACGTACGCCTGATGGTGCTTGCCATGGTGAATCTGCATCGTCGTCGCATCGATCACCGGCTCAAGGGCATCGTGCGCGTAAAGCAAAGGGGCAAGTGTGAAAGCCATGGATCAATCTCCGTGAGATAAATGGGTGGTCAATAGAAGTTCTGCCCTCGACCGACCAAGGGCCTCTAAAGGTAGATACCAATCACCCCTGACCGACCCGCGCCCTCTGCTTTCAACAACCGACACCCCTTATCCACAACCAATCCACACAGCCTCCACACCACTTCTGGGGAATGCTCCCCTGGTCGCTTCCTCTTCGGTATCTTGCCGCCACACGGATGTTCCCGGGACCGAGAAGTCATCTTCTCACCCCTTCAAAGGACTGAACCCACACCCCATTCTTCAGCGGGCGTGGTTATCTGCCCCTTTGTGACAAAGCACCTCGTCTTTGTCATGAAAACCGGCGCAAACTCTTCCCCAGAAGGAACATTCGTGTGGGTCAAGTCGTACTATCAACGCTGGCCACAAGGCCGCGGCTCCCTGATGCCTGCCCCCTCTCAGAGGAATTGGTGCACATCAGACACCTCATGCCGCGAATCCCTCGGTCGGCCCGGATGGAGATTGGATCGTGTGTGCGTCGCTCCGACGCCACGGCTTTGGCATTGCCGAAAGTCGCGGTAGGCGGAACGGCGGCTGGTTATCTCGCAAATTAGGGTATTTCCCTCAAAGGAGGACGTCTGAGAACAAGAGCTTGGACCTTCTGAGTTGACAACACGGAAAAAGCATGACCAAAAGTCAAGCGCCGTGCATCTCAAAGGAACCATTCTCTGGTAGTCTGCACTGGCTCATGGGCATCACCAGCGACAATCCCGCTCCCAAGCAGGAATCTTCCACTGGAAGCCCAACGAAGTCAGTCTGGATTGCTTCTCCGAAGTCTCCCAAAGAGAAAGCCCCAAAGAAAACACCGGCGAAACCCCTCGCCGAGCCCCGCAATACGGGGAAGGAAAGCAAGATGGAAGCAACGTTGACACCTTCGCGAGCTCGCGGCAGCACTGCTGGCAGTGCTGACACGGCCGCAAAAATCGCCACTCTCAAATCCTCAGTCAGTCCCTTGGAGCAGGTTCGCCGCAAGGCTGCTGCTGCGGTCGTCACCACCGCCTCTCCTGCCAAGGTGGGCAAGCCTGCCGCCAAGAAGCGTCTCTCATCCGAGGATGAGCGTCTGCTTTCTCAGATCCTCGCTTCCGAGCAGGATTACATCGACAGCCCTGCCTTCTACGAGGGTGAAGCCGAGCGCAAGATCTACGAAGAGGCCCCGGACGTTCCCAAGCCCGACACCACCTGGTATCACCCGGTGATGGATGATCTCAGCGGCAACGACCGCAAGCGCTCTGTCAAGAGTGCTCAGCAGGTTATTCTCACTGCTGCGCAGGAAAAGATCCTCTTCCATCAATTCAACTACGCACGACATCGCGTGTGGAAGTTGCAGCAGGATGTGTGGGCCACTGCCACTCGTCAGCCCTCGGGCGAGCAGGCCACCGAAATTCTCCGTTGGTACCGCCTCGCTGATCGCATCCGTGAGCAGATTGCTGAGACCAACCTTGCTCTTGTTCTGGCCATGGCCAAGCGCACACGCATGAGCGAGGTGGACTTTGCCGATCTGGTCAGCGAAGGCAACATGGCTCTGCTTCGCGCCGTCGATAAGTTCGACGCCGGTCGTGGCTACAAGTTCTCCACCTATGCCTGCCGTGCCATCTTGAAGGCCTTCAGCCGTCAGGGCATGAAGCTGAGCAAGTATCGCCAGCGATTCCCCACCGACTTTGACCCCAAGCTTGAGAAGTCCAACTTCCTCGAGACCAAGCGCGCCACCTTCGAGAAGGACGCCGCCGAAGAGGTCAAGCGCATTGTCCGCGACAATCGCGCTGAACTCACCGATGTCGAGCGCACCGTCATCGAACACCGTTTCGGTATCGATTCCGGCGCCACCGAAAAGCCCATGACCCTCGAGCAGGTCGGGCAGATTATCGGTGTCACCAAGGAACGCGTCCGTCAGATTCAGAACAAGGCCATGGAAAAGATCCGCCTCGAACTCGAGGCCAAGTTCCTGGGCAATCGAGCCGCCGAAGAGGCCCAGCTCGCTGCCCTGGCTGCCGAAGCCGCCGCCCAGAACGCTCAATCTGGCAGCAGAAGCAGCAAGATTGATCCCCTCTCCATGCTCAACTGATTCTCAAGTTCATCTGCTTCCAAGACCCGGCTTCGCGGCCGGGTCTTGTGTTTGTCACCCCTGCTTGCTCCTCGATGTCCGCTCGAACCGCAGAACCGTTCGTCACGTCCATGCGAACAGGCAGATCCAACCTTCGCCTCATCCTCACCCCTTGCCGGGTGTGATATGGTGTGTGAAAGACCATCCACGGCCAGCCACGACCTTTCGGAGTGTGTGATTCATGGGACACGGATCCAAGCACAAGTCAGATTCCTCCGCCTCGACCTCCGGCCACGTCAACCTCGACCCTGATCAGAAGCACGATCCACACGCAACGCGTTTCGGCAAGTTTCTCCAGGCCGCCATCACCCTCAAGGCCTCCGACCTCATCATGAAGACGGACCAGCCGCCAAAGCTGCGCGTCCGCGGCTCACTCAAGCCCCTGGACACGCCCCCCATCTCGATGGAAGAGTTCATCTCCATCGCCAAGCACATTCTCTCTGACGAACAATTCGAAGACCTGCACAAATTCGGCTCGGTCGACTTTGCCTACGACTTTGACAAGCACAATCGCTTCCGCGTCAACCTCTTCCAGGCCCGCGGCAAGCTCTCCGTCGCCGCCCGACTCATCACCAGCCATATCCGCCGCTTTGATGAGCTCTACCTCCCCCCAATCATGAGCGACATCGCCATGCAGCCCAACGGCATCGTGCTCCTCTGCGGCGTGACCGGCTCGGGTAAGTCGACCACCATCGCGGCCATGCTCGATTACGTCAACGAGCGCAAGCCCGTGCACATCGTCACCATCGAAGACCCCATCGAATACATCTTCGAAGACAAAAAGGCCACAATCAACCAGCGTGAAATCGGCATCGACTGCCTGGATTTCAAGATCGCCCTCCGCGCGCTTGTGCGTGAAAATCCCGACATCGTGCTCGTCGGCGAAATGCGCGACAACGAGACGTTTCACGCCGCGCTCCACGCCGCCGAAACCGGCCACTTGGTTTACGGGACCATCCACGCCTCCAGCACGACGCAGTGCTTCAGCCGTATTTACGGTCTCTTTGATCAGGAAGAAGTGGACGGCGTCCGCCGCATCCTCGCCTACCAGATGCGCGCCTTTGTGTATCAGAAGCTGCTTCCCACCCTGCACGAAAACATCCACCGCATCCCCGCGCTGGAAATTCTCATCAACAACGCCGTGGTGCGCAAGTTCATCCTCGAACAGCGCGAAGGTGAAATTCGCGAATACCTCCGCGCCATCGAAGCTCGCCAGCAGGGCAACATCGACTTCAACGACTCGTTGGTCGAGCTGGTGGAAAAGGAGTTCATCCACATCCGCGTCGCCGAGGAAGTCTCCCCCAACGTGGAAGACTTCCGCATGCAGATGCGCAAGAACTCCGGCAAGGCCCCCGTCGGCTCGCGCTGATTTTCGAGCCGCTCGCAAACACCGGGGAACACTCCGGGCTTTCCGCCGTATTCGATCACCGAACAAATCACGATTTACTGCCGGTATGGGGTAAAGACCGGACTCTCTCTGCCCTGCATTCTGCTACCCTGTCATGTTCCGGGGTGTTCCCCCGGAAACCGCCCACTCGTGGGACGATTCGATCGGACCCGGCCATGCCGAACCGATTGGCCCGGGCGGCGACACTTCTGACTCGATCTGCTGCCACTTTGATGCATCACTTCTGATCATCCAAGGTGGCTGGGAGTGGTTTCATCGATGGATCAGCACGCGTTGACTCTGGGACTCATCCCCAACCTGTCGTTCATGCCCACCCTCGCCGAAGCCGCGACCCTTGTGTCATGGTGGAAGCCACTCCTCCTTGTCGCGCCCATGGTGCCGTGGGGCATGATCTGTGCCAAGCAGTTCGACAAGTTCATGGCGATGTTCCACCTCTCGCGCGAGAAGTGGAACCTCATCAACCTGGTCTGGGGCACCAGCGCGTTCCTCATCGCACTTCTCATGCCCATCCATGCCTGGTGGGGCATCTTCGTGAGCTTTGCCGTCCTCTGTCTTCTGCTGGCTGCCAATATCTTCGTCTGCCTCAACGCCATCAATAAAGACGATCGCATCCCCAAGGGCAAGGAACTCAAGCTCTTTGATAACTCCGCTGCCAAGTCCGCTGCGGCTAAGAAATCCGCAGCCAAGAACCTGGGTACCAGCGAGCTTGTCCTGCGCATGCCCGACAAGCAGACGATTCCCGTCCCTGCCAAAGACTCTCCCGATTTCCCCGTCCGCACCGCAGCCGAAGCCCTCTACCTCAAAGCCGTCGCGCAGCGCGCTGCTCAGGTCGATCTGGTCCCCGGTCAGCCCTTCAACGGCCAGCCCGGATACGTCGTCACGTACTTCATCGACAGCGTCAAGCAACAGGGCGATGCCATGGCCGCGGCCGATGCCGTCAAGATCATCGATCTGTGGAAGTCTGCCGCCAAGCTCGACATCAACGACCGCCGTAAGCGCCTCGTCGGCGATTGCCGCGTGGAGAAAGGCACTGAGAATCGCCCGGTCCGCATCGTGACCATGGGCACCACTGCCGGTCAACGCCTCACCATTCTCATTGATCCTGAAAAGCAGGTCACACGCAAGTTCCCCGATCTGGGCCTGACCGAGCCCCAGCAGGCCGAGCTCGACGCCCTCATTACCGATGGCAAGGGCGTCGTTCTTCTGGCTGCTCCGCCGGATCAGGGACGCACCACCACCCTCTACACCATCGTCCGCAAGCACGACGCCTATACCAGCAACGTGCAGACTGTGGAAATGGATATCCAGGCCTCTCTCGAAGGTGCCCGCCAGAACAAGTTCGAAGCCGGCCAGGCCGACGGTCCTGAATATTCCACGATGGTTCGCTCCATCCTCCGCCGCGACCCAGACGTTGTCGCTGTGGCCGAGCTTCCCGACGCCAACACCGCCAAGGAAATCGCCAAGGCCGATCAGGAACGCACGCGCATCTATCTCTCGATCTCTTCTGAAAACGCTCTCGCCGCCATTCAGGGATATGTGCAGGCCGTCGGTGATCCCGATCTCGCCTCTAAGTCCCTCCGCGGCGTTGTCGCGCAACGCCTCATCCGTCGCCTCTGCGGCAACTGCAAGCAGGCCTACCAACCTTCCCCCGACATGCTCAAGAAGCTCGGCCTCCCCGCCGACAAGGTTCCCCAACTCTTCAAGAAGGGTGGCCAGGTCCTCCTCAAGAACAACAAAATGGAGACCTGCCCCGGCTGTGCCGGCGTCGGCTACTACGGAGCCGAAGGCGTCTTTGAGGTCTACATGCTCACCGATGCGGCTCGCGCAGCCATCAAGGCCAAGGACTTCAACGCCCTCAAGGCCGAGTTGCGTAAGAAGCAACTCCCCGGCATTCAGCAGGTCGCCCTCAAGAAGGCCGTCGATGGCATCACCAGCGTCGAGGAAGTGATGCGCATCTCCGAACCCGTCACCCAGACCAAGCCCAGCACCCCCAATCCTGAGGCCAAGCCCGCGGCACCCGCCGCAGCGGCTGCTCAGGCACCGGCCAAGAAGTAACAACGTCACCCACCCCCCGACCCACCGGGAACTTTCTCAAACCCCGGCTGTTCAAGATTCAAAAGACTTTCGGCGGGATTGCCCCGCCTTGCGGAGTACGCGGCATGATCATCTCCCTCGTCGCCATCGCCATCACCGCTCTGGGCGGATACATCTGGCTCACACGTGGCTTCTACTCGGCCCTCCTCAACCTGGTCTGCACAGTCGCCGCCGGCGCCATCGCCTTCGGCCTGTGGGAGACCACATCCTACTTCTTCCTGGAGAATCTCCCCGACGGCTTCTTGAAGGATTCATCGTGGGCCTTGGGCCTCATGCTCCCCTTCGCCATCGCCATGGCGATTCTCCGCGTGGCCGTCGATGGCATTCTGCGTGCCAACGTCAAATTGGTGCAAGCCGCCGACTACGTCGGTGGTGGACTCTGCGGAGCCATGTCCGGCCTCATCGTCGCCGGCATCACCATCATCTCCATGGGCTTTCTCCGTGCTGGCACCGACTTCCTCGATGCCACAAGCGTCAAGCAGGAACCCAGCGGCATCGTCCGCGACACGAGCGCGTTCTTTCCTGCCGATGCCTGGACCGGCAAGTTCTACTCCTACCTCTCACGCTCTTCCTTCCACACGGATTCCTCGCTCGCCACGCTGTACCCCAACATCGAGAACATCCCCGCATCCATGCGGATCACCGACGGTGAGGGGCGTGCCAAGGCCATCATGCGCCCCAGCGATGCTTCTGTCGAGACGACCTACACCGTCTCAGGGGGCAACCTCAAAGAGCTCCTCACCGACAAGTGGCGCGAACGCGCCAACTCTGGCCCGCAAAAGGTCAAGATGGTCAGTGGCGACGACTACCCCCAGGGCAGCAAGCTCTTTGGCACCGTGGTGAAGTTCGAGTCCGGCTCGTTTGAAACCTTTGGTCAGCTCGTCATCGGCAACGGCGCCGTCCGCCTCCTTGCCGAAAACGCCAACGGTGAATCGCAGGACCTCTACCCCATCGCCGTCGCCACTACCGCCGAAGCCATTGACGAAAGAACCAAGAAGGCCAAGTACGGCCGCTTTGCCTTTGACTCCAGTGGCTTCTTCGTTGCCAGCAAGGGTGGCTCCACCGAAGTCAAGATGGCCTTTGAGTTCGTCGTCCCGAGCGACGTCACTCCCAAGTTCCTCTACATCCGCAACATCCGCATTCCCGTCAATGCTGAGCCCGACACCAAGTTTACTTCCACTTCCATGCGTGACTCCGCCGTCGAAAGTGGCGGCATCTTCACCAAGGGCGGTGGTGGCGGTGGCGAGCTTGACAAGACCGGCATGGTCCTGGTCAAGTTTGCCCCCGGTAAGGAAGCCGTCACTCCTCCTCCGAACATGATGGCCAAGAACACCACCAGTTGGACGCTGCAGAAGGGCAGCACCACTGGCCTGGAAGTTCTCGACGATGGCAACCTCATCGTCTCAGGTGACGGCACCTTTGGCATGGATATCTTGAAGCAGATGCAGCGCAGCGGCATGGACCGCAAGCTCCGCGTCGAACGCCTCCAGGGCACCGACGACACCATCATCGTGCAGTACGACCTATCTCCCAACACCCCCGGCACGCAGGTGCACCTGGCTCTCCGCACCATTCAGGAATCCAACCGCGACTCCGATGCACCTTGCTTGGTGGATACTCAGGGCAATCGCTACGCAGCTGTCGGCTTCATGTACGAAGACCGCGAACTCTGGCGTCTGCGTTACACCCCCGGCAAGCCCCTCGAAGGCACCTCAGAGATCCCTGCCATCTCCACCAGCCGCCCGGATCAGAAGATCACCCTGATCTTCCGCGTCAGCCGCAACGCCGCCATTCAGTACTTTGCCGTCGGCAACAAGGCCGTTGCTGAGTACCAGCCCATCTACACCTTCAAGGAAATGCAGAACCGCTGATCGCACTGAACCTTGTTCGATGAAGAAAGGCACCGAGTCATGCTCGGTGCCTTTCTTGTTTTTCACACGACCCGATTTGGCTCAGCGCTTCCGTCGCAGCGCCACCAGTCCCGCCAAGCCCAGCATCGCTGCACCCGGCGTTGGGATCAAAACACCGTTGGCATTCAACGTGCTCGTCCCGGTAATCGACGACTCGATTCGACTCAGCGTCAGATCCATCAGCACATTCGCGGTGCCACCCGGGGGCAACACTGTGGGCAAGCCAAAGGGAATCTGCGGCAGGGGCTGATTCACATCCTGCCCATTCTCAAACGTCACCGGCTGCACACTGGTGATGCTCGCCGTGTTTCCCGGGCCCAACGTGATCGTGCCGCTGATCACCAGCGGTGCCGGTGTCCCCGGCAGATCAAAGACATTTCCGAGTAAGTCAAAGCTCGCGCTCAGCGTCACGATCGGAGCGACTGTGAACTCAAACACATTCGCGCTCACCTGCGTCAAAGTGCCAAGCGATCCCGCGCCCACCTGCGTAGCCGTCAACGCCGTCACCTCGGCCTCGCCAAAGGGGATCGTCACCGGAATTCCACCCGGATAGGTGCTCGAGGGATTCCGCGTGCGAAACGATTCATAATTGAAGACCACACTCGCTGGCAGACGCAGCCGTCCCGAGGCCAGGTAATCGGCAACCAGCCCATCCATACTCGCGGTACCCGCCTCGATGTCAATCGTCATGCCAAAGCCGCCGCTGGTGCGGCTGGCCGTCGTCCCCGACAATTGCCCCGTCACGCCCACGTTCACCGCCACGTTCTCTGTCGCCCCAAACGACCCGAACAACCCCGGCTTGGTTCGCGTCCCCTCCGGATTGGTGTCGGCGTTGTAATCACCGATCAGTGTGCCACTGGTCACGATGCGATTGGTCACCGTCGCGTTCAGCCCGCTGGTGGGCTGGTGGATCTCAAACTGGTAGGCCAATGGCGCTGCGCACGCCGACGCTGCCACAAATCCACACACGCTCATCATCACCACGATCTGCAGATTCTTCATGCCAGAAAGGTGCGCCATGCACGCCAAAACGCCAGCAAAGCGAGTTCCGGACATGCAAAAAGCACTTCTCGCGTTGCATTCACAACATTCTCGGACGACCACACTTTCAGTCAAGCACCGTTGAAAAAGCACAAGGCCCACCGCGTGGGTGGGCCTTGGAAGGGAATTCGCGTTGTGCTCCTGCTCAGCTCTTGCGGCCAATGACCCAGCCCAAGACGGCCGCGATCAGTGTCACGCCAAGCGCACCACCGGCAACCGCCATCATGTTGGTGCCCAGGGTGTCGAGCAGCGAGCCGCCACCACTCATTGCCAGGAGCACCGCCACAAGACCCACGGCCAGTGCCACGATCATGCCCAGCGCTGCACCGCCGATCAGCCCCGACCCTGCGCCGTCGTACGGCTCAGACATCGCGGCGAGCAGCGGAGCGGGCGTCACGGCCTCAGCCGACGATGCACCTTCAAACATCTGCTCACCAGCCGGGGCCGCGGCAGCCGCGCCTGCCAGACCTGCGCCCGTGCCATAGGCATCGTTGATCGCGTTCACGCCCAAAGCCGAGTCGCCGGCCTCGCGCGTCGCATCGAGCAAGCCACTGCCACCCAGCGCCGAGCCACCCGCCATCGAAGGCGTCACTCGCGTCACTGCGGAGGGGTCTGCTTCTTCGGTCATTTCCGCTTCAAAGATGCTGATGCCGGTCTGCTCCTTGGGATTGGAATCGACCACCGGCACCGCCGAAGCCGAGGCCGCGTTGGCAGGAGCGACATCCACCTCACCCGAATCGGCGAGTTTGAGAATGTCGGACATGCTGCTGCCACCCTTGGAAGCGCCGCTGCCACCAGCCGAGCTGCCTCCAGCCACGCCGTAGGAGGAACCGCCAGACTCTGCGAGCAGATCCACCTGCTCGGCCTTGAACATCAACCGATCACGATCGCGAAACTCGGACAACTGTCCGGATTCGACCATCTGCTTCACTTCGGCCTCGCTCTTGCCCAGCTTGGCACCGGCCTCTTCGATCGTGTAGAACATCTTGGCCATGAAACTGAACTCCTAGGGTCGCCCCACCACTGTCTACCTGCGAACGCCGCCGCCGGTCGCACACGATCGGCCCGACGTTCGAGGGAACCATCCTAGCGATATTCTCCCTCCTCTGCCCTTGAATCCGTTCTGACCATTCCAGCCAACCGTGTTCTCAAACCCTTCCAATTCCCAAACCACTTCACCCCTCTCAACCTCGACGGGTGTTTGGCTCCCCTCTGCCTCGCCTGCCCCACTCACTCCGCCACGCTTGGACATTTCCGCCGATCACGTCTCAAGCGTGGGTACGCCACGCATTCCGCACCCACCGGCGCCCATCGAAGTCATCGACATCTCCCTCCCCACCCTCCCCGCCGCGCTCAATGGCGTCCGCATTCTCCACATCACCGATCAGCACGTCCGTCGGGGCCGGCCCCTCACCCCCGTCCTCCGTGCCGCCATCCTCGCCATCGAAACCGTCGTCGTCGATCTGGTCGTTCTCACCGGCGACTTCATGACCAAGAAAACCGACGCCGCCAGTGCCCTGCAATCGCTGCACACCCTGACCCACTCGTGGCGGCGGCACTCGCGCCCTCCCCCCGCTTTTGCCATCACCGGCAATCACGACTCTTCACGCTTTGCGCAACTAGCCCGCGAGGCCTCTGCCAAAGGCGACCTTCCCATTCACTTTCTTGGCCCCAAAGGTCACGTGCAGCGCCTTCCCGGTCGCGACGCTTCCATCGCGCTCCTGGGCTCTTCATTTCCCGAAGACCTGGTTGACATCGCGTTGCACATCGACCCCTTCAATCCCACCTGCTTTCCACTCACGCTCGCGCATTACCCCACCGAGATCTTCGCCGCCGCGGCATTGCAGCTTCCCCTCCTCCTCACCGGCCATACCCACGGCGGGCAGTTCCGCCTTTCGCCTCGCCACATTCCGCACACCTCCTGCGACATGCCGGGACGACTGGGAAGTGGCATGTTGCGTCTGAAAAACACCCTCTGCTGCGTCTCTCGCGGCTTAGGCACCGCGATGATTGATCTCCGCGTCATGTGCCCGCCGCAGATTCCGCTGTATGTCCTTTCCCGCGGACCGCTTCCTGCGACGCTTGATCCCAATCACATTGTCAAGGTGAGGGAGTGGTAGGTGTCGAAGGAACGCTATGTCGTTGAGGTGTGCCTGCCTGCATACCCAAAGATGAACTCATGCGATCCTTGGGTCAACCCAGCGATACAGCACATCCACCACCAGATTGAAAAGAATCAGCATCGTCGAATACACCAGCACCACACCGATGATGAGAAACAGGTCCTTGTTCTGCACCGCGTTGACAAAGTGCTGACCCAATCCCGGCACTCTGAACACTCGCTCGACCACAAAGCTCCCCGTCATCGCCAGCGCGGTCGCCGGGCCCAGATAACTCAACACCGGCAGAAAGGCATTCTTGAGCGCGTGTTTGAGAACGACATCACGTTCACTCAACCCCTTGGCGCGTGCCGTTCGCACATAATCGCTCTGTATTTCCTGCACCATGCCCAGTCGTGTCAATCGCGCGATGTACGCAGCGAAGCCCAGGGAAAGTGTCAACGACGGCAGGATCAATGCACGCAGCGTTCCCCACTCTCCCACCGGCAGGATCGGCCACCACACACTGAATGTCAAAAGCAGCACCGTGCCAATCACAAACGTGGGAAGACTGATGCCGATCAGCGACAGCCCCAGCGTCAGAGCATCTAGTGCTGATCCGGGCTTCACCGCGCCGATCACCCCTGCGCCCACGCCGATCACGGTCGCCAGCACAATCGAGAGAAGACCCAGCGTCATCGACACTGGCAGCGACTCAGCGATGATTTCATTCACACGTCGATCGCGATACTGCAGCGAAGGGCCAAGATCAAATACGCGGCGCTCTGGCACCGGCAGACCATTCGTACGCGCTGCATCATCCTGCCGCGACCACTCCTGACTGCGCTCTTGGCCTTGCTGGGTGATCCCCACGCGTGCATCAAGCCAATTCCAACCCGAGGCGCTGGCAAGATAACTGCGATAGAAAGAACCGAATGAATCCAGGTTGTATTGAGCGCGCATCTGCTGACGCACCTCGGCTGGTGGGCGGCGTGCCTCCGGCCCTTCCAACGGATCACCGGGAACTGCCCACGCCAGAATCAGTGTCAGCGTGTAGATCACACCGACGATCAGCGGCAGTTGCACGAGGCGCGAGATGCACAGACGCAGAATCGGATTCACTGCCCTGCTCCTGCGGATTCCGTTAGCACATTCTGCGGCACCCGTGGCGGCAGCATCTGCACGGCATCGGAGCCGATGCCATCGCCAAAGACATCGATGCGAAACATCTGCTGCTCGCTGCGCGGATGTGCGGATATGCCGGTGAAGCGGTGCGGATCGAACATGTAGAAATTCAGATAGCCAAAGACGGGAAGGGCTGGGCACTCGTCTTCCATCAGCATGGCCTCGGCGCGGCTGTGCAGGGCCAACCGCGTGGCACGATCGGGCGCCTCGTCGGCCTGAGTCATGAGTTTTTCAAATTCGGCGCTGGCAAAGTGGGTGTCGTTGTTGCCGTCCCCCTCGCGATACAGATTCAGAAATGTGGTAGGGTCACCATAATCGCCGAACCACGAGCCGCGCGCGATCATGAAGTTGCCACTGCGCAGATCATCACGGAGGGTCTTGATCTCTTTCTGATTCAGGATCACTTCGACGCCCAGCGCTTCGCGCCAGTTGCGCGCGACGACGCGGGCGATCAGATCATGACCACCTTCGGTGTTGAAGAGCATTTCGATGGTGGGCAATCCCTTGCCACCGGGGTAACCGGCCTGGGCGAGGAGTTCGCGCGCCTGCGCCGCGTTCATATCGAGACCTGCGGGGGATTGATAGCCACCAATGGAGCCGGGGGGAATCAGCGTGCGTGCCGCGGGCTCACCACTGCGGCGGACCTGCGAGACGATGGCTTCGCGATCGATGGTGAGAGAGAAGGCCTTGCGGACACGCTTGTCTGCGAAGGGGTTGGCGCGGCCACCGGGGAGCGTGGGGCGGCAGTTGAAGTTGTAGAAATACGTGCCGAAGGCGGGAGAGGAGATGATGCGATTGCGAGGATCGGCTGGGAGGCGACGGTCGATCTCGATTTCATCGAGGCCTTGGGCGCGCAGGTCCTGCACCTGAGCCGCGTGCTCGGTGTAAAAGGCGGCTTTCTGGGCGAGCATTTCCGAGCGATATGGCGCATCGACATCGCTGAGCCAATCGACGCTGCCAGCACGACAGGCGAGAACTGCGGAGTTGGGGTCCTCGATCGTGGGAATGGAGATGGACTGAAGCGCGACGTGAGCGAGATTCCAATAGGTGTCGCTGCGTTCCAGACGCATCTCACGCTTGAAGGCCCAGCGCTTCAGAGTGAAGGCGCCGTTGCTGACGATGGTTTCCGGGCGGGTCCACGAAGGATCGACGCGGACTTGCGCAGTGGCAGCATCGACGGTGAGGAAGTGCTCGATGAGGGGTGGATAGACGGGGGCGAATTGCGGGAATGCGCAGAGATCCAGAAAGTGGGGCGTGGGACGAACCAAGCGCACGGTCAGCGTGCGCGACTCGTCGTTGGCGACGATGGCAACGGTGCTGCGAAATCGCGACTTGGTATCGAGCCAGAGTTGGCGAGCACGAGCGGCTCGGTCAGAGGCGGGAATGGAGCCAGTGGCAACATCGGCAGCGAACTGATTGGCGGCCTTGGTGCGCCACGTTGTGAACTCATCGGCGCCAGCGATGAGGTGAAACTGCTTGATGTAATCTGAACCGGTTTCAGGGAGGAGAGCTCGCATCCAGCCAAAGGCGATGTGCGAGGGGAGGAGAGGTTGACCGTTACTCCACAGGGCATCGGGACGGATGGTGAAGGTGTATTCGCGGCCATCGGCGGAGATGGTCCATGAGGATGCCGCGGCGGGGGAAGGGGTGTAGTCCCAGGTGAAGACGTCGTTTCGGACCAGACCTTCAAAGAGGAGACGTGAGGCGCGGAGATCCTGCATCCAGGAGGCGGTCTGGGGGTCGAGGGTGGTGATGTCGCCTTTATTGATGAAGGTGAAACTGGCGCGAGGCAGCGGGCGATCGGCGGCGATGACTCCGAAGAGGAGCGCGACGACGGTGAGGAGCACAGCACCGATCTTGAACATGGGGAACGATATCGGCGCGTGAGAGAGCGCGATGTGAAAAGGGGAGCGGTGTGAGATTTTGGAACGGCGCGATCAGTTGAGCTTGAAACGATCGGCGGCGATCTTGAACTCGGACTTCAAGGCGCCGTTCTGACCGATGAGACCTTCGATGTCGGTCAGGACGTTGGCATCGACATCGACCTCGGCGCGGCGGAGGAGATCGGCGAAGCTGGTCGGGTTGGCGTTGCCACTCTTGGCCTGACGGGCAAGGGTGATCGTGGACTCGGCAGCGGCGACGAGGGCGAGGGGAACGCGGCGAGCGGCGCGGCGTGCCTCGACCACATCGGCAGGTGCTCCGGGCTTGCCACTGGCCAATTCGCCAGCCTTGATGATGCGGTAGATGTAGGCGAGAGAATCGCCTGCGAGAGTGACGGCGTCATCGAGCCATGCCGGGCTTTGTTCCTTGGCGAAGCTGTCGCGAAGGATGGTCTGCGCGCGGATGAGGGCTTCGAGGGATGTGGAGTCCGCGAGCTTAGTGCCCAGATCGCCGGCCTTCTTGCCCGCGACGGCGCAGAGGGTGCGGAGGGCCTGAGGGCGTAGGCCTTCGATCTGCTGACGCTCGCTGCCACCGGCGGCGATGGCTTGGATCATGGCGTCGAAGCAGTGCGCGTCTTTCTCGGTGCCCGCGGCAGCGGCCAGAGCGCGGAGGAGATCGACGGCCTTATCGCGACCCAGCGCGGGGGCGTTGGCGGTGGTGGCCTCGAAAGCCCGGCGGATGCCGAAAGCGGCGACATAGCGAATCGCGACCTTGTCGCTCTTGAGGCCGGCAAAGAGAGTTTCGACGCTGGAATCGGTGGCGATTTCGCCAGCGAGGCGATAGCCATTGACAGCGAGCACTTCATCGCCGGAGGCGATCAGACCTTTGGCAGAATCAGAGACGGCCTTCCAGAGCTCGCTGCGAAACGTGGCGCTGACGTTGGTCTGGGCCAGAGGTGCGAGAATGGCATCGCGGGCGGATTTGACCTTGTCACGATCGCTGAGGAGAGGTTTCTGCTTGGCGACAAAGTCGTTGAGTTCGGCCTTTTGCGCATCGCTCAGAACAGGCGTGGTGGCGAGCGCGGTGGGAAGGCCCTGCGCCATGGCGTGATGCTGCACTGCGGCAGTGCTCAGCGCGAAGGCGAGCAGGATCGCAGAGGCGGTTTTCGGCAAGCTTCGGTTCGGTCGCACCGGTCAGATTCCCTTTGGCTGAGATAAGTCCATAGCGAGGCGGGCTTGTGCAGCACGCCATCAATACGCCCGACCACGACCTTCCCCCCTCTTGCAACGCCCCAAAGCAATACTGGTTCGGAGCGACAAGGTTGGAGGGATTCGGATGGGGCGTAAGGGTACCCGGTTTGAGCGCACTCTGCCGGAGAGATTGACGCACTTTGACCCGAATCCAATCCAAACAAAGAATGCCGCGAAAAGGGGCTACTTCTTGGGTTGTTCTTTCTTGGTGCCGCTGTCTGGAGCGGTGCGAGGAGTCACGGTGTTGGTGGGCGTGCCGACCTTGGTGCGGTCGAGGGGTGTGGTGGCAGAGCCGGGTCCGGGCTTTGTTGTCGGGGCGGGAAGGGGATTGGGGTCCGGTTTAGCGGCACCGGCGGGAGCGTTGATTGAGCCAGTTGCGGAGACGGTGGATCCATCAGGTGCGGTGACTTTGATTTCTGGGACAGCGGCCTGAATGGGAGTTTCGGTGGGTTCGGGGGGAGCGTCTTTGCCTTCGAGGGCGGCATCGATGCAGGCGGCAACGTAAGCCATTGTGTTGGTGCGACGGAAATTGGTGATGCGGGCGATGACCATGCCGTCTTTGTTGATGATGCAGTAAGTGGGATAGGCCTTGACCTTCATGGGGGCGACGAAGGGATCGCCAACGCCGATGAGGCCGCCTTGCGTGCCCCAATCCAGACCTTGCTTGGAGAAGTAGGCAGTGGCAGCTTCGGGAGTTTTTTCGCGGATGGCGAGGGAGTAGATCTTGACGGGCTTGTCTTTGTAGCGGGTGAGGAGATCTTTGAGTTCAGCGTGAGCGGGACGCGCAGCGAGAGACCATGTGCCGAAGAAATCGAGAATGACGACGTTGCCCTTGAGGGAAGCCAGGGAGAGTGGCGTCTCGCCGACGGGGAGTTGCAGATCGGGGGCGCTTTCGGGGCCTTTGACGATTGGAGCTGGGGGAGGAGTGGGTGCGGTTTCCACGGGCGTGCCACCGGCCTCGGGCTTGGCGGGTGTCGGCGCGGGAGTGGTACTGGGTTCGACGATGTCGGATTCGTACCCCTCGGGGGGAGTGATGCGGAGATCTTCGGGCTGCATGGCCTCGTTGACACGCATGGAGCGGTAGTTGGCTGTCACGCGCCCGGCGAGCATGTCGGATTCGAGGATCATCTCGATGCGTCGGGGGATGTTGTCGGGGGCGATGACGATGCGCTCTTTGGTGCCAGCTCGCTTGGCCATGCCATCGATGATGATGCAGTCGGCACCGTCGATGGTTTCGCGGCCGGATTCTTCGAACGAGGCGGATTTGAGGATCTTGGAGAGGGGTGAGGCCTCGACGAATTCGCGGACGCGGGCAGCGCCGGCCAACTGCATGATCTTGCCCTTTGCCGCGCCGCCGGGACGGCGGTAGAACTTCTTTTCGGTGTGGTCGAGCCACTCGACTGCGTTTGCGGTCCAGGCGACATCGAAACGGGTTTCGGTGTCGGTGGGTGTGAGTTTGCCAGCGCCGCTGGCGCGGACAAGCCAGATGCTGCGATTGGCGGGGTCGCGCATCATGCGGACATCGGCGGTAAGCGTGGGAGTGTATTGGGCGATGCTGGCCCCTTCGGCCTGCATGCTGAGGGTGAAGGAGAGGGTGTTTGCCTCACGGATCGCGGCGGAACTGGCTTGCACTGCAGCTTGGGCGGGGGAAGCTGCGGCGCCGTCCTGGAGCATGAGCCGCGCGTGCGTCGTGGGCGTGAGGGTGAGAGGTGCGCCAACCGCGAGGATGAGGAGGAGGGCGGAGAGGGGTGGCGTGCGACCAGAGAAGTGGGATGAAGGTGTGTTCATGTACGGGCTCCGTGCAAGAGCGTATCCAGAGCGGCGCCGGGGTCGGGTTGGCGCATGAGGTGTTCGCCGACGAGGACGATTTTGACGCCTGAGGCGTGGAGTCGGTCCAGATCGTGGCGGGTTTTGATGCCAGATTCGCTGACGAGGATGGTGCGGTCTTCGACGACTTCGAGAAGCCGCAGGGTGTGGTTGAGGTCCACGTGCATGCTGGAGAGGTCGCGGTTGTTGATGCCCAGGAGCGTGTAGGAGGGGTGTGGGAAGCCGACGTGGGGGCGGACGCGAAGCAGATTCTCCATCGAGTGCACTTCCAGGAGCACGGTGAGCCGCAGTTCGTGAGCCAGAATCATGAGGTCGATGAGTTCACCCTCGCCCAGGCATTCGGCGATGAGGAGGACAGCATCGGCACCGGCGGCGCGGCTTTCGTAGAGCTGCCAGGGGTCGATGATGAAGTCTTTGCGGAGGACGGGGAGGGGGACGGCGTTCTTGACGCGCTTGAGAAAGGAGAGGTGACCGCCGAAAAATCGCTCATCCGTGAGGCAGGAGATCGCTCGAGCGCCGGCGCGTTCATACCTTTGCGCGATGTCTTCGGGAGAGAAATCATCGCCGGCGTATTCGGGACGGATGAGACCGGCGGAGGGGCTCATGCGCTTGATCTCGGCGATGACGGCGATGTCGGCAACGAACTGGCGATGGGTGACGGCATCGAAGAAGTTGCGGGGTTGGGAAGAGGCGAGTGCCGCGGCGCGGACGACTTCGAGGGGATTGGCGGCCTGGCGCTGTGCGACTTCGCGGCGTTTGTGGAGGATAATGTCGCGAAGCACCGGGGGAAGGTGTTCCTGGAATTCTGATTCGGGATGCGGGGTGCTTGACATGTTTGCTGGGGGGCTCCTCGGGCGGCTCCTTGTGCGAGTCTTTCGACACGCTCAAAGGTTCATCGGCCGGATTGTTGGCTTGCTCGCGGCACCTGCCGGTACAGCACTGGTAATGGTGTTGTCGTCGATTTTCGCCGCGCCGACGGCTGTGGCGTGGATGGAGATGGGGCCGGGGACTTCGACCACGACTGCTCCACCTCAGGCATCAGCCCGGCTGCCACAGCTTTCCACTCAGGAATGGGTGATGCTGGCGTTGATCGTGGGTGGGCCGATTGTTCTGGTCATGCTGTTCGTGAAGGGGTGGCTGCGACCTGGGGGTTTGAAAGCGGCTGGTGCGCGGCAAGTGAATGGGCTGGCGTGGTGGGAGTGGTTGATGGGGGCATTGATTCCCCTGATGGCTGCCGCATTCGCGCAACCGGCGGGGATGAAACTGCTGGGAGTCTCGGAGGGGGATACGGATTCGCCGCGCGGCGCGTTTCTGGAGTCGGCCTGCGCGTTTGTGCCAGGGGTTGCCGTGGCGATTTTTCTGGCGCGGCTGATGAATAAATCGGCACCCAGTGCGGGATTGAGCCCGAGCAAGACGGATGCGCCGTTTGGCTTGGCGGGGTTTGCAATGGCGGTACCGGTGATCGTTTTTTCCAACTGGGTGGGAGAGAGAATCTACACGCAGTTGACGGGACAGACGATGCCGACGATCGGACATTCGACGCTGGCTTCGATTGTGGAATACAAGGATGATCCGTGGACGTGGGGGACGGTGGCGATCTCGGTAATTGTCGCGCCGATGCTGGAAGAGATCGTGTATCGGGGATTTTTGCAGAGCATGATTGTGCGGCTGACGGGGATTCCCGGGCTCGCGGTGGTGTTGACATCGGCGGTGTTTACGTGGATGCACTGGCCGTCGGTGGAAGGTTCTTGGCCAGCGCTGGTGCCGATCGCGGTGCTGTCGCTGGGGCTGGGAATCGCGATGGAGCGGAGCAAGCGGATCGGCGTGCCGATCGTGATGCACATGGCCTTCAACGCGGTGAACATCGCGTTGGCCGTCTTGCGGTGAGACTCAGGTCATCTGGCGTGATATGACAATCGCGGCGGCGGCGACGGCGGCGGTCTCAAGGCGCATGATGTGAGGGCCGAAGCGGACTTTGCTCAGGCCTTGAGCGGTAAACCACGCCATCTCTTCGTCCGACCAACCCCCTTCGGGGCCGATGAGGATGCGCACCCAGGGTGGAATCCGCTCGGGTAGTGAGTCGCCGGAGCCATCGGCGACCAGCACGACGCCGCCGGACGGGACGTTTTGTGTCGCAGCGGGGAGATCGCCACCTTCACCAATATCCAAAAGCCAGGGGCGACCACATTGCTTTCCGGCTTCGACGGCTGCGCGTTGAAGCTTGGCGAGTTTGTGATCACCGGGTTCGACGATAGAGCGAGCGGTGTGAAGGGGGGCCCAGAATGCTGCACCAACTTCGGAGAGGCCCTCGACCATTTCGGTTGCGCGGCCCCCTTTGGGAAGGGCTGTCCAGCACTCGATGTGGGGGGAGGGGCGGGGGGCGATGTGGCGCGAGGTGACTTCAATCTGGAGGGACCACTCCCCGGTTCGGGGGAGTTTGGCGGTGTTGGCGACGCGACCTTGGACAAGGGTGCCGCGACCATCGAAACAGGCGATAGGGTCACCGGTTTCGAGGCGTTTGACACGGATGGCGTGGTGGGCTTCATCGCCGGTGACGATGAGGGGTGAGGCGTCGAGGGACTCAACAAAGACGCGATGGGTGGCCATATGCGGGTCATTCCTCAGGTGCTCGTCACAGACCGAAACACGGCGGCGTATCGGCCTGAAAGTGGCGAGGAAGGTCCAAGCAGTCACAGTATTCGGACGATGGCTAGGAGGGAACTGAGGGCTTTGGAATCGGCGAAGACTGAGTCTCAGCCGATGGCTTGAGTAGTACAGTGCGTGTGAGCGATGCCGACAGAAACCACCCAACCTGTGCCGCCCGACTCGCTCGATGCCCAGCTCGATGCGTTGCTGAATCTCTCCGCAACCGAGCAACCGGCACCCTCTACGACACCTTCAGCCGCGGCCCCTCAGCAGACACCTCCGCAAGCAGAGCAAAACAGCAACGAAGCAAGCATTGAAGATCAGCTCAAGTCGCTCTTGGCGAGTGAACTTGCGCATGTGCCGGATGGACCTGCACCATCTTCCACCGTGACACCGGTTGAAGAGACCGGAGTAGTCGAAGCGAGCAAACCGCCTGAACCCCCTCCGCCACCCGTTGTGTCTCCTCCGGCACCGATGTCCCGAGGAATTGGACTTTCTGCCGCAGTTCTGAGTTCGGTGGAAGACCTCGACTCACAATTGGCGAGTCTGACAGAAACTCTGCTGGCAGAAACCAACACCATCGAAGCGGAGGAGTCCGCAAAGCTCGCGGCCGCCGCCGCAGAGGAAGCGTCCCGACTCGCCGCCGCGAATGCGGCCAAAGCGCCGACTTCTGTCGCGGGCACGAGCGCCGCAGAATCGCACGCTGCACCGCGCGATGATGTCGCAACACACAGCCCCAAGACCCCAGATGCCGATGCGCGGCCCGCCAGTGGTGCCGGACAGGATCAGGGAAAGGGACAGGCGCAAACTTCGTTTTCGGCGAAGGTTGCCGATCTTGCGGAGCACCGAGCCGAGACACCCGGAAAGCCAGCTGTCAACGCCAGCGGCAAGGGCAATGTCAAAGCGGTGTTGCAAGGTGCCGCTCAACTTGGCCAGACAGCCACTCCCTTTGGCATGCGGGCACTGACACTGCTGAATAAGCCGCTGGAGGGGAAATCCGCCAGCGTTCGTGATTCACTGGGTTGGGTGGCAGTTTGGACGCTGTTTCTCGCAGTCAGCGTGTGGACGTTTGCGGTGTTCTTTCAGAAGCCGCCACAACACGCCGTGCCACATGACGCGCCCAAAATCACCTCAGATGAACCGAGTCCCGCGCGTTCTGGCCCTGAACTGCACGATCAGTCCGAGTCTGCGCGGGATGCCGAAGGCACATCAGCAAACTCGCACGGGAAGAATCCTGATCGCACACCTGACTCCAAGGACCACGGCGGCGCGGCGTCAGACAACGCAGGCCACGGCAGCCATTGATCCAACCACGGATCAGCCGGAAACGACATCCATTGCCTCAGCCGCAATTCGCTAGAGAAACTTGATGCAAAGAACGCCTGCGAGCATGAGGGCGATGCCCACGGCTTTGCCCCAGGTGAATGGGTGCTGATCCAGGCCCATGTGGCCGAAGTGATCGATGACGACTGAAGCCATGAGTTGACCAGCGATCATGGCGGCCAGATAGCTGGCGTTGCCCATCTTGGGTACGAGCATGACGGCGGTGGTGACGAAGAAGGCGCCGAGCGTGCCACCCAGATACGACCACCAAGGTGCGGCAGACAGGCTGGCAGACGTGGGCGCCGGAGCGCGAGCCAGAAGAGTGATGAGGCCCATGGCAAAGGCACCGACGACAAAGTTGAGGAGTGCACCGTAGAGGCGACTGGGCGTGTGCGAGGCGAAGCGGGCGTTAAGGCCAGGTTGGTATGCGGTGGCGACACCGGCCAAGAGAGCCATGAGGAGATAAAGGCCGTAAGGTCCGAAGCGTGCTTCACTCATCGCGAGGTGAGGGTATTACGCTTGGGGATGCTTGCAGCAATCCTGATGATGTCGTTGATGGCGTGTGGCGCTGTGGCGGGGCAGTCCATGGATGTGCCCACTGAACAACTGACGATCGCGGAGAAAAGTGACTATCGCGCCACGGCTCGGTATGACGAGGTGGTGGCGGTGATTGATGCGATTGGCAAGAGTTCGCCTCTGGCGCGAATGGTGAGCATGGGAAGGACGACGGAGGGGCGGGAGATTCCGGTGCTGGTGATGAGTGATCCACCGGTGGCAAATGCGGGTGAAGCCAGAGCGCGGGTGCGGGACGGGGCGGTGGTGATTCTGGCATTTGGGAACATCCACGCGGGGGAAGTGGATGGCAAGGAGGCGCTGCCCATGTTGGCGCGAGAGTTGTTGACAAGCCGCAAGGGGATGCTGCGGAACGCAGTGGTGTGCTTTGCACCGATTTACAACTGCGATGGAAATGAACGGGTGAGCAAGACCAATCGCCCGGGGCAGGTGGGGCCGGAAGAGGGAATGGGGATTCGGGAGAATGCAAACGGGCGTGACCTGAACCGGGATTTTGTGAAGGTGGAGGAAGCCGAGACGCGGGCCCTGATCGGATTCATGAATGCGTGGGACCCGCATGTGGTGGTGGATTGTCATACCACCAACGGGTCGTATCACCGGTATGTGTTGACGTATGCGGGACCAAAGGTTCCGGCTGGAAACGGGGCATTGAATGCATGGTCGCGCGGGACCTATTTCCCCCGCGTCGATGAGGATTATGAAGCACGTTCGGGGCAGGATGCCTTCTGGTATGGGAGCTTTGAAGGAGCGTTTACCGATGCGCCTCGGGGGAAAACGCGATGGGAGACCTTTCCAGCCGAAGCTCGGTACGGAACCAACTACATCGGCTTGCGAAATCGCATGAGTGTGCTGTCCGAGGCGTACGCATATGCGACGTTTAAAGAACGAGTGATCGCAACCAAAGAGTTCGTGGAATCAGTGTTGCAGGTGTCGGTGAAGGAGAAGGCATCATTGCGGCGAGTGCTGGCGGAAGCGGATGCGGAGATGCTGGAGTGGAAAGAGCGGACCATCTCGCTCCGCACCAAGGCGGCGGCACAGCCAGACAAGGTGACAATCCTCGGATTTGAAGAGGAGGTGTTGGATGGAAGGATGCATAACACCGGACGCGAGAAGGAATACATGGTAGAGCTTTGGGATAACTTTGAACCCACTCTGTCGCGAAAGATCCCCTGGGCGTATGCGATAGCCCGCGAATCCAATGAGAGTGCGGAGCGGGCGGCGGCCATGCAGCGCGTGATCGCGGCACTGGTCGTGCACGGTGTGGAGTTTGAGACACTGAACAAGAGCGCGGAAGTGCCGGTGACGCGCTTACGCGTGAAGGAAGCGCGATCGGCGGGGCGCGAGTATCAGGGACACGTGGCGGTGCGGGTGGAAGTGAGTGAAGAACAGGAAAGGGTGCAGTTGCCGGAGGGGACGATCGTGATTCGTTCGCAGCAACGGCTGGGAAGATTGGCGAGTTATCTGTTAGAGCCGGAGTGTGAGGATGGACTTACGACTTGGAATTACTTTGATCCGTGGCTGACCGTGGGAGAAGGGTTCCCGGTGATGCGAATTGAGGCACCGATTACGCTGGATTCGGCTGCGAAGCCGTAGGCGATGGAGGCGGCGCGGCGGCGGCTTTCATGCGGGCATCAAGGCGCCACATCTGCCACGCGCTGACGGCAAAAGCAAGGGCTGCGAGGGCGAGGGGAAATGCATACGAGTGGGTGAGGACATAGAGACCGACGCCGAGGCCTTGGAAGAGCTTGCCGCGAATTCCCACCATGGTGGCGTGGATGGCGACGTATTGGGGAACTTTGTCTTTGGAGGGGGCTAGGGCGACTGGGCCGAGCATCCAACCGACGCTGGCGCCGGCGTGGGCGATGCCGTACATGGCAGAAACACCAAGGAGATGTTCGTCATTACCCACGAGGATGAGACCGATGGGGTAGAGGGTGAGAAGGGCGAAAGAGAGGCCGGTGCTGCGAACGGCGCCGAGGCGATCCATGAGGAGCCCGGCAGGCCAGAGCATGCAGACCAGAGCCACTTGATACGCAACTTGGGTGCTGCGGCTGATCTGGTCGTAATCGAGCTTCAGTTTATCTGTGACGAGGATGGGAAGGAGGGCGTAACACACCATCCAGCCGATGCCGTAGACCATGTACGCGGCTTCATAGCGGGCAAAGACGGGATCGGCCGCAAGGACCTCGCGAGTGTGGGTGATCGGTTCGACCACGCGATTCCACAGAGTGCGGCCATCCGGTGGAGTATCGGCGGTGCGGCCGCGTTGCAGGATGGTGAAGAGCCGCAAAGTGAGAAGAATGCCGATGAGTTGGGCACTGGCGGAGATGGGAAGATAGAGACGGAAGGCGTTTGGATCACGATGGAGCCACTCCCCAAGGCCCAGTCCGATGAGGGCTCCGGCGATCATCGTGGAGCCGCTGACGACACTGTACATGCGACCGCGGGTGGCGGCTGGGTAGATCGCGTTCAAGAGCTCACCCGCAGCGGGGTGATAACCAGCGCCGCCGATGCAGGCGATCAGGTGACAGAGGATGAGCCACCAGAGCGAGGGGTGTGCCGCGATGAGGGCCAGAGGGACGCACGCGACAATCCAGTAGACAAAGAGGTATTTGCGGAGAGACAGGCGGTTGTAAAGATCGTTCCAGAAGATCGAGAGAGAAAAGAGGATGGTGGGCGCGGCAGTGAGGACGAGGGTCTGCCAGTCGTTGGCCGCGAACTGCTTGCGGGCGAGAATGGGGAGAATAAAGACCGTCGCGAAGGCAAATCCCTGAATGAGGGCGACTGACGTGACGTGCATGGCCACCAGACCCAAACGCGGACCTGGGTGCGAGCGGGTGGAGAGCGAATCAGAATCTGCGACAGCACTGGCGGACACGAGTCACTCCAACCGGAGGTGATAAGGACAATGGGATGAGGAAGGTAGAGGGTTGGATGCTGGAGAGGCGTGGGAGGGTTCTGCAAACTCCCATACACTCTGGCCGTGCCATTTGGACTTGAAATGTGGATGCTGGTCTTAGGGCTGGGCTTTCTGTTGCAGCTGGCTGGCGTGGCGTGCGCGCTGGATGCCGTGCTGTGCGGACGCACACCGCAGGGGACGATTGCATGGTGCATCGGGCTCTTGGTGCTGCCGTTGATCACGATTCCTTTCTATCTGGTGTTCGGAGCGAGGCGCTTCACCGGATATGTTCGAGCGCGAAGGCGGGATCGCACAGCACTGTCACGTACGGGTGAGGCGTGCAATGTGGCGAGTTCGCCGTGGATGGTCCGTCCCGGACCATTTCCCGATCTGGCACTGGATCGGCTTGGATTGACCGCGCCAACGAGCGGAAACGTGGTGGAACTGCTGGTGAATGGAGAAGCAACCTTCGAGAGAATATTTGCGGACTTGGAGACCGCGACGGATTACATCCTGATTCAGTTTTTCATATTTCGCGATGATGCGCTAGGGAAGAGATTTGAAGACGCAATTCGAAGAGCCAGCGCGCGGGGCGTGCAGGTGTATGTGCTGTATGACCTTGTGGGGACGCCGCGAATATCGCGATTGGTGGACGCACTGAAAGCTTGTGGGGCCGAGGTGCATGCGTTTGGACGCAAGTTCTGGCCCATCACTCGCTATCAACTGAACTTCCGCAATCACCGCAAGGTCGTGGTGATTGACGGGCGGGTTGCCTTTATCGGCGGACACAATGTGGGAATGGAGTACCTGGGACAGCACAAAGTGCTGTCGCCATGGCGGGATACGCACATGCGGATAGAGGGGCCGGCGGCGCTGGCGTGCCAATTGGCATTCTGTGAGGATTGGCACTGGGCCTCCAAAGCTTTGCCCGAGGTGGCGTGGAAGACTCAACCCAGACGAAATGCCGAGGAGGTACCGACGGCAAGCGCCGAGGTGCTGATCTGCCCGACAGGGCCGGTGGATGAATTGGATACGTTGACGATCTGCTTTCTTTCGCTCCTGACTCGGGCGACGCGGCGGATCTGGATCGCCTCGCCATACTTTGCGCCGGATGATGCCATTCTCAATGCGCTGCAGATGGCGGCCTTGCGAGGCGTGGATGTGCACATCATCATTCCTGATAAGAGCGACAACCTGCTGGTGAATCTGGCAGCACTGACCTATGTAGAAGAGTTGCAGCAGGCGGGCGTGCACTTTCACAAGTTTGGCAAGGGCTTCATGCACCAGAAAGTGATTCTGGCGGATGATCTGGCGGCGGTTGGGTCGGCGAACCTGGACAATCGCTCGCTGCGGATCAACTTTGAAATCACCGGCATGGTGCACGACCACAAGTTTGTGGAAGAGGTTCGCGCCATGCTGGAGGATGACCTGCGGAACTCGCGGGAGTTGACCCCTCAGGAGGTAAAGCAGAGGCGTTGGACCGCGCGACTGGTGTCGCGTCTGGCGCGGCTCCTGGCCCCGATTCTCTAAAGTGAACTCAGGCAGCGCGACGAACGTAGAAACTGCAAACCGACTTTCCGGAAAGACACGGCGTGCCGATTGGCGATGGACAACCCGAATCAAAGGTACGGCTGGCGCGACGGGCCTCGCTGGTGGCTGCGGGTGCGCGTTCATCGGCGGGGAGGTATCCGACGTATCTGGCGGATTTGTTGCGGGGCAAGGGTGCCGCCACTCATGGGCGCGAGGAACTGGATGCACAGTGGAAGCACCTTACCCAGGCGCCTTCTTCAACAGGATTGCAGGCAGCACTTTGGCTGGGGCACAACTCGGTGTTTCTGGCGGTGGATGGGATGACGATTCTGCTGGACCCGGTGCTGGGAGAGCGGATCGGGGTGCGGATTCCGGGTGTGACGGTGGGGCCATCGCGTTTGTTGCCACGCGTGGATACTGCGCATCTGCCACGAGCGGATGTGATTCTCATCAGTCACGCGCACTTTGATCATCTGGATGTGCCAACGCTGAAGGCGCTGGCCAATCGCCACACGACCGTCATCACGGCAGCGGAGACGGCGGATCTGATTCCAAGGGGCTTTGGCAGCGTGCAAGAACTGGAGTGGGGAAAGTCGCTGCGACTGGGGACACTGACGATCACTGCGCTGCGCCCAAACCACTGGGGGGCGCGGACGATGTGGGATCGACATCGGGGGTTCAACGCCTATCTGGTGGAGAGTCCCCACGCCCGCTGGCTGTACGCAGGGGATACCGCGATGACGAGAAACCTGCACGGGCTGGGAGAATTGGACCTGAGTATCTTCGGCATTGGGGCATATAACCCGTGGATTCACGCGCATGCCAATCCGGAGCAGGTGTGGGAAATGTCGAGCGCCAACAAGAGCGCGCGGCTGCTGCCGGTGCATCATTCCACGTTTAGATTGAGTGATGAGCCAGTGCATGAGCCGCTGGAGCGGCTGGCGGTGGCAGCAGGGGCCAAAGCGGAACGCATCGTTCCTGCTACGCTGGGAGAGATCATCCGGTTTGGCCACTGACGATGAGCAGACTTGACATCCGGCTTTGCACAACGCCGACGAAGGAGTGACATCATGCCATGCGTTCTTGCACTGATTGCTGCGTTCTTCCCGCGACTTGCCATCATCGGGCTGGCGATTTTTTCTGATTACCTGCCGCGGGCGTTTGGCGGGTGGCTGTGGCCGATACTGGGCTTTTTCTTTGCGCCCTTTACGACACTGGCATATGCCTTTGGCAGAAATTCCAACGGGTCGATTGATGGGTGGTATCTGGTGCTCCTGATCGTGGCAGTGCTGATGGATCTTGGTGTGATCGGGGGCGGGGCCAAGGCCAAACTCAAGAAAGACGAGAAGTAGTCGCAGGGGTGCAACTCACCCGGTGAGAATCTGTCCATCGTGCGCCGGCGAGATCCCCTCAGGAAGTGAATCGTCCAGCTCCTGGTGCCCGACATCGTGCGACATGTGAATTAGCCAGGTCTGCTGCGGCTTGAGGTTCAGGGCCAGATCAGTGGCCTGTCCAATGGTCAGGTGCGTGGGATGATGACGATGGCGAAGCCCATCGAGGATCAGCGTGCGCAGATCGGCAAGCACCGGCCAGGATTCGTTGGGAACGACACTCAGATCCGTGCAATAGGCCAGCGGCAGCAGGTCAGATTTCACTGCTCCGCAATCAAAGCGAAAGCCCAGCACAGGCAATCGCCCATGCAACAGGGGTATGGGGGTGATCTTCACGCCGTACAACTCGAAACTCTGCAAGGGCGTGATGCGGTGGGGAATCAGTGTGGCCACAAAAGACTGATTGACATTCTGATCAGCATCGAAAATGTGCTGATACACGCGGCGAAGAAAGACATGCGTGCGTTCATCGGCGTAGATATCGATCGGGGATTTCTGAATCGCGTTAAAGCGGCGGACTTCATCCAAGCCAAACGTGTGATCGACGTGATTGTGAGTGAAGAGGATGGCATCGAGGCGCTCGATGCCATTCTTCAGGCACTGCTGGCGCAGGTCCGGCCCGGCATCGATCAGGATGGTGCGCTCGATGCCGCGAGGGTCGGTCCATTGCACGGCGGCAGAGGTGCGCAATCGCGTGTCGCGGGGATCGGTGGAAGTACACACCGGACAATGGCATCCGATGGCGGGAACGCCACTGCTCGTGCCGGTGCCCAGAAAGATCAACTTCACGTGGTGGGACCTGTGCTGGGCCCCGAAGGGTTTGGCGATATGACAGAAGTCGTTGCCAAAACTGGCTGACTGGCTGCTTCTGCTGCCGCCTGCTTGGCGAGCTTGCGGTGCGACCACCACGCCAGAGGCAGACTGAGGAGATAGGCCCCGGCAAGGCAAGCGATGGTAAGCCAGATGTCTTTACGGGCCCCCACCACGATCAGGCCGATCACAACCAGCAAAGGGACGATCACGGGGCGAGGGAGTTTGATCTTCTTGAAACTGAACATGGGAAAGCGACTGACCATCAGCACCGCGATCAGGATGGTGTAGACGATCACGATGTATGGCTCCAGTGTCCATTCGCGTTTGGAGACATACAACAGTACGGGAATCAACACTGCGCCCGCAGCAGAGGGAGTGGGCATGCCGACAAAGAACTTGGAGTGCATCGCCTGTACGGTGGGGCTGATGTTCGCCGGAGCGGGTGAGGCAGAAGTGAAGCGGGCCAGGCGCAGGGCCGAGCAGAGCGCAAAGAGCATGGAGGCAAGAAGGCCGAGCCAATCCTGATCTTTGAGCATCCACTGATGCAGAATAATCGCGGGGGCCACGCCAAAGCAAAGGAAGTCGGAAAGAGAGTCAAGCACCCCGCCGAAGGAGCTCGTGGCCTTGAGAAATCGTGCAGCGCGGCCATCCAGAGCGTCAAAGAAGGCCGCGGCAGTAATGAAAAGGAGGGCGTCTTTCCACTCACCCTTGAGCGAAGCATGAATCGCCGCCAAGCCGCAGCAGAGGGCCGTGGTGGTGATGGCGTTGGGCACCAGGTGCTTCATGGGCACATGCGAACGCTTTGATGGATAGCGAATGAACACGATTTAGTACTGACCTCCCCCACTGCCACCCCCGCTGCTGAGCGTGGCAAGGATGGTTTCGCCTGCGACGACGACCTGCCCCAGTTTGACCTGCACATTCGTGCCAGCAGGAAGATACACATCGACGCGCGAGCCAAAGCGGATCAGTCCGTAACGCGAACCCTGCGAAAGAGACACACCCTCCTTGATGCGACAGACGATGCGTCGAGCGACCAGACCGGCGATCTGCACACACCCAATCACGCGTCCATCCGCGAGACGAATCGCCATGGCGCAGCGTTCATTCTCGGTGCTGGCCTTCTCCACAGCAGCGTTGAGAAACTTTCCGGGTGAATGAACGATCCTGGTCACGGTGCCAGCCAGCGGCATGCGATTGACGTGGACATTGAAGACATTCATAAAGACGCAGACTCGGAGCATTCCCTTGCCACTCTCACCCAATTGCAACTCGGGAAGGGCATCCGCCGGACCGATGCTGCAGATGACACCGTCGGCAGGAGAGATGACCGCGCTGGGGTCGGCGGGAATCTGACGCGCCGGATCGCGAAAGAACCAGAGGCACCAGACGGTGAGCACGAGGGATACAAGTCCGACTGCGGCACCAGCGATAGGGTGGATCCACGATGCGCCTGCTGTCAGGATCGCGCCGACGACGACGAAAATCGCCACGATGGGCCACCCTTCGCGGGCGATGATCGGTGCGGGTTGATCCGGGAGCACGCTGACGTGCCCTGCAATGGTCTGGAGTGGTGTCGTATTCGTCGTCATGGTCATCCTGGAGGGAGTTTATGTTGGCTGAGAGCGCAAGGATTCTTCACACGGCCGAACTGGCGTGTTCGTCGGCCATGGCAAAAGCTTTCTGCAGGGCGTCAGCGAGTTGCATGGCGTTGAATGGTTTGTTCAGAACAGCAAACATGGGATCAACGACGTCGAGTGTGAACTCAGCAGGGCGAATCACCAGGATCGGACGCGTGGGGCCGACGGCGCGGCGGAGTTCTGCCAAATCCGGCGCTTGCTCAGAATCCAGATCCACAATCGCGGCATCGACGGACTGATTCAGCACGGTGGTCGAGAGTTCGGAGACCGTTGCCGCAGCAAGAGTCTCGATGTTCATCCGCTCCAGCATCGTCGTCATGATGCTGCGAACAAGTCCACTGGCTTCGACCAGAGCAATCTTGCGCTTGCCAACGCGGGGCGCCTGCTTGGTGTTGGCCGGGAGGGGTGCAACCTCGGGTTCTGGGGCCGGAGGCAACTGCACTTTGATGGTGGTGCCCCGCCCTACCTCCGAATCGACAGCGATAGCGCCGCCGATGCTGGTCACGATGGCGTGCGCAATAGAGAGCCCCATGCCGGTACCCTGCCCGCGCGGCTTGGTGGTGAAGTAGGGCTCAAAAATGCGGGCGAGGACTTCGGGCTTCATGCCCACGCCGGTGTCGCGCACCTCCACGACGTTGCGCTCTTCATCATCGGTGAATGCGGTCAGAGTGAGCACACCGCTGGAATCTGCCCGCGCAAGAATCGCGTCGCGACCATTGATGGCCAGATTCATCAGCAGCTGCTGCACTTGCGTCTCGTCACAGAGAACCCAGCAGGGACGCCGCTCCATGGGCACTTCGAGGCGAATGGTCGGAGGAAGCGTGCGCCACAACAGGCGGGCCGTACGGTTCACCAATTCGGTGAGATCCACACGCTCATACGTTGGAACGGCGCGGCGGGTAAACAGCAGCAATGACTGCGTCACATTGCCGGCCTGACGCGCAGCTTCCTCGATCTGCTCCAGACTGTTCTGAGCCGGATGCGCATGCCCCACCTGGCGTTTAGCCAACTCCAGATTGCCCTGAATCGCCAGCAAAAGGTTGCGGAAATCATGAACGATGCCACCCGCAAGCTGGCCGATTGCCTCCATCTTCTGCGATTGCCGCACATCGATTTCCAGTCGCTTGCGTTCGCTGATGTTGCGTGATGTGATGATGATGCCATCACCAACTTTGACAACCTGGTGATAGATCCAGGTGGCGGCGATGGGTGGCGCATCGATGGCAAACTCCTCCTCGAGGGATTCACCGGTCTCGACGACACGAACGTAGCGATCAAAGAACCCGGCGGTACGATTGATGGGGCGAAATTCGCAGAGTTTCTGCCCGATCACCTCTTCACGCGAAGCACCGATCAACTGCTCGCCACGTTCGTTGAGCTCAGCGATGCGAAAGTCACGGATCACACCGTGCTCATCGCGCATCGACTCCATGAGAAACACCGCGTCAAGCGACCCCTGCATCGCGGATTCGAACTGATGGCGACAGCGCTCGGCCACATCTCGCTCAATCTGCACACGCTGGCGAAGACGCATCTCGCGCCACGCCAGAATCGCCAACGCACCGATCAGGCCGGCTACTGCGAGGGTGACCACTTCGCGAGGAATCTCCCATGTGCCTCGAGAGGGTTCGAGGGAATCGATCCACTTGGCCTGCAACACCCGGTCACGGCCACTCTGCTGAACTCTGACCAGTGCCTGATCGATGGCGCGAGCCAGCCGGGCATCCTCGACGCGAGTGGCAAAGCAGAACCCTGCGGATACTCCATCCAGCTCGATATCGGTGGGGATCACAGTTTCCAGCCCCAACTCGTCCATCAAATACAGGGCAAAAGAGCGAAAGAGGACGCAGCAGTCCGCTCGACCATCCGCCACGGCAGCAAGCACACCTCGAGGCACATCGAGAACCAGCGCGTCCAGCCCGTGAGTAATCGCCCAATCGTGAGCAGCACTGAAGCGCAAGACCGCAACCCGCTTGCCCCTGAGATCATCAACATCACGAACGCCCGACTGACCGCGGCGCACGAAAACCGATGCTCGCGAAACAAAGTATGGCGTCGTCTGAATGACGTCCTCCTCGACAGATATCGCCACACGTGCGCCGGCAACATCGATCTCCCGAGTGTTCAACGCTTCGGTGATGCCGAGACTTTGGTCATAAAAGCGGAAGATGGGGACCAGCCCGGCTTCCTTGGCCACCTCGCGAAACAGCTCCACGGCGTACCCGCTGGGCTCACCATCCGGACCGGCGAACGCTAAAGGACCCCAGTCTCGACGCACACCAACGACCAAGCTGCGCGGCACTGCAGGTTGGAGCTTCGCCAAAGGCACGGTCACGCCGGTCTTGGGGCGAGCTTCCGGAGACTGGCTCGCGGTGGGCGGTCCGGCAGACTGCGCCCAAGCTGTGCCGCTCACGCTGCACAAGGCCACCACCCAGACCAAGACACCCAAGACTCCGAATGTGAACACGCCCCCCACCGTTGCCAGTTCCGGTGCGTGACACAACCCAAACCACTGTTTCGCGGCGGACCACCATGCACGCATCAAGTTGCTCACACGCCTGCATCGCACGTGACAGCAGTGTACCGCCATGGGGTCTGACGCCCGTCGCCAATCAGAGGCAAAAACACAAACGGCCCCGGGAAGACCCGGAGCCGCTGGTTCAAGTGGAGGCGACGAGACTCGAACTCGTGACCTCTTCCATGCCATGGAAGCGCTCTACCAAAACTGAGCTACGCCCCCAATTTCAGGTGATTGGATTCACCGGGGACTTCCACTTGGTTGTCTTCCCACCTGGCCGGAGGCCGGGTCGGTCGGAAGGGGATCATAGAGGATCGGGCCCCAAGGTCAAGATCTTGACTTGGCGTGCACTTCTCACCGGGAATCGCTTCGGATTACGCAGGTCCGCCCGAGTTATCGTCGCGCACAACCACCCGCGGCTGCTTTGGCTTGCCGTCGGGTGCCATGCCATCTCCCTCATAGTCATCATGGTGATGCAAGTGCTGACGCTCGGCGCGGGCCCAGCGGTTGGTCTGCCATCGCCATACGAGGACAAAGGCCACACCGACGATGGGAGTCGCGATGAGCACCACCACCATGAACGGATCGACACCGGGCATGACAGATGATAGAACCGAGGCGCGTTCTCGGCCCCAAAATCGGACCTCTCAACAGCCGGGTTCGAGGTCTTCAGGTCGGGCGATGACTTTGAACTGCTCGATCTGCCGCGCCAAGGTTTCCGCCATTTTCCGCGCACTCTCGATCGCGTTCTCAATCGAGGAGTTCCCGGTCACTTCCTTGAACTTGTCGCGCCCGTTGGTCTCGCTCAAGATCTGCTCGCTCAATCTCCTGGCCTCAGTCAATTCGGCCACCAGGCGCTCAGCACTTTGCTGACGCCTGACAAGATCCGCAAGCAATCGATCCTTTTCACTCATGGGTCAATCGGGACGTTATGCTGCCAAACGCGCGCTCTCACCCTTCACCACGCCAGCGGTTTCCGCCGCTCTCATCTCTGGCACCAGTTCGCGAAGAAGATCCACTACGCGCTGACGCTCCGGCGAATTTCTCGCCATCGACAGGCGCGCGGTCAGCTCGGCAGGGCTCGCACCCGCATACTTGGGCCCCGCCCACGCATTGATTCCCGGATACGGAGTCGGCCTCACCAACTCCGCGGCGTACGCCAACTCCTCATGCAGCTTTTCGCCGGGTCTGATGCCGGTCAGCGCAATGGTCAGCGGCGTGCCGTCTGATGTTTCTGTGCCGCGACCGGCGATCACTGGCTCAAAGCCGTGCGCTCGCGCAAAGCGCATGGCCAGATCCAGAATCCTGATCGGATCGCCCATATCCAGCACATACACTGCGGCTTCCTCGCGTGATCCCTCCGCCGCGGCGGACTGAATCACCAGCGCTGCCGCCTCGTGAATCGTCATAAAATACCGCGTCATCCGCTCATCTGTCACCGTCAGCGGTCCACCCTCTTCGATCTGACTCGTCCAGATCGGCAGCACACTGCACGCACTCCCCAGCACGTTGCCGAAACGCACCATGCTGAAGCGCGTCGCCTCTTGCGTGCGCTGCAATCCCTGGATGTACATCTCGGCCAGCCGCTTGGTCGCGCCCATCACAGAGGTCGGGTTCACGGCCTTGTCGCTGGAAATCAGCACGAACCGCTCGGTGCCGCAGGCCAGTGCCGCATCCGCGATCGACCGCGTACCGAAAAAGTTGTTCACCACGGCGTGCGATGGGTGATCCTCCATCAAGGGCACGTGCTTGTGCGCTGCGGCATGAAAGACCAGATGCGGCCGATGCTGCATGAGTTGCCGCAACGTCTGCTCCGCATCCACCACATCATGCAGCACCGTCACGCGCTTCACGCCGGGAAACTTGCGGCCGATCTGGCGATCAATCTCAAACAGCGCGTTCTCACTGCGCTCCATCAGGATGATCTGTTCAGGTGCGAATTCGCCGCAGATCCGTGCGATTTCGCTCCCGATGCTGCCACCAGCGCCCGTAATCAGCACGCGCTTGCCGGAGAGCAGTTTCGACACCACGCGTCGATCGATTCCGTATGGCGTGCGCCCGATCAACTCTGCGACATTCAATGACTTTCGCAGTGCTGAGCGAACCTCACCCTGTACACCAGAACTCTGCCCACTTGAGTTCTCCGCTGCCGGTGATTCGTTTCCCTTCCCCAGCAATTCATCCAACGGCGCGACAAATCGCGCCTCAACTCCCAATTCCGTCAGTTGAAACTTCACCAATTTGGCGCGATCCGCCATGTTCGCCGGCAGGCACACCAAGGCCACACCAAACTTCAGCATCTGGTGCAAGTTCGACAGGTCAGCGAGGCCACCAATCACCGGCGAGGTCGCCGTGGCGCTCGTCACATCCGCCGCGACATCGATCCACCCGAACGCTCTGGGTCCGCCGGGAATCAGCCGCACCTGCGCTGCCAGCGTCGGCAGCGTCCTGCGCGTTCCGATCAACACCATCGGCGCGGCTTGCCGCGCATGCTGCACACCAGACCCGCCTAGGGCCTCTATCTGAGAAGGCACACTCATCAATCTGTCTATCGGCCCGAAGATGATCGTCCGGTGAGCAACCTCCGTCTCCACCATCCCGCCTCGGTGCATCACCTCTTCATTCTCGCTACGCTCCGGCCATGATTGCGCGTCTGGGTGGCCAACTTGTGCAGTGTGATAAACAGAGCGTTCTAGTTCTGCACCAATCCGGCCTGACGTACGAACTACTTGTCCCGACATTTCTCCTCCAATCGCTGGTATCTCAGATAGACCAACCTGTCCACTTCATCACCTACCACTATCTTGAAGGGATCGGCCAGGGCACACATTTCGTTCCGCGACTGATCGGGTTCCTCACGGTTCGCCAGCGCGAATTCTTCGAGCTTTTCACCACCGTCAGCGGCATCGGCAATCGCAAAGCCCTGCGGGCCATGGCCTTAGACCCGGCCACCATCGCAACGAGTATCGCCAGCCGCGACACCAAGGCCCTCACCCAACTGCCAGAAATCGGAAAGAAACTTGCCGAGCTCATCATCGCTGAACTGCATGACAAAGTGACTCCTTTTGTCGACGGTTCCTTCACCGGTATCGAGGTGAAGGGCACTCCCACACTGTCTCGCCCCAATACGCCCCGCGATCCTCTGACCGAGGACGCCATCGCGGCGGTGATGGCACTGGGTGAAAGCCGCACCGATGCAGAGCGGCTGGTGCAGCGCGTCCTTTCGGGTGGTGGGCCAAATAGCAGAACCCATCGCTCGGTCGGCGACGTATTGGCTGGTGTGCTCGCGCTGAAGGCGTGATTCGCTTGCGGCGTGAGGAACCAGTTTGTACACCCGTGCTGATTTCTGACCGATAACCCGATATGCGACACGCGATGATCATGGCGGGAGGGGCAGGGACGCGGCTTTGGCCGATGAGCCGGCGCGATGAACCCAAACAGCTCCTCAAGTTCATTCAGGACAAAAAGTCCGGCGGCCAGGTGTCGCTGCTCTCGCTGGCAGCGCGACGGCTGGAAGGGCTTGTCTCCGTCGAGCGCCGATTGATCTGCACCAGTGAGAATTACCGCTCCGTCATCCGCCGCGATCTGCCGGATTTCTCCGACGATCGCATTCTGGGCGAGCCTGTCGGCCGCGACACTGTGAATGCCGTGGCCTTTGGCGCGGCTGTGCTCGCTAAGAAAGATCCCAACGCCATCTTCGCGGTCCTCACCGCCGACCACATCATCGAACCCGATGAAATCTTCAAGGCGCGGATGGATCTGGCCTTCCGACTCGTCGAACAGGATCCGCGCCGCTTCGTCACCTTCGCGATCAAACCCACCTACCCCGCCACCGGCTTTGGCTATGTGCAGCGCGGCGCACCCATCCGTGACATTGATGACGCAACAAGCAAGGATGGCCAACCCCTGGCATATCGCGTGGAACGCTTTGTGGAAAAGCCGGATTTGGCCCGCGCTCAGGCGTATGTCCAATCCGGTGAATTCGGCTGGAACAGTGGCATGTTTGTCTGGAAGGCCCAGGCCGTGCTGGATTGTCTGAAGAAGTACAAGCCCGAATCTCACGCCGGTGTCATGGAAATCGCGAGTGCATGGGGCACGCGAGACCAGAAAGCCGTCATCGATCGCGTCTATCCGACGCTGCCCAAGATCAGCGTGGACTACGGCATGATGGAACCGGTTGCCGCGGCGATCAAGCAGGGTGATCGCACCTTCAGCATCGCAACAGTTGAAATGGATGTGCGCTGGCTGGATGTCGGCTCGTGGCCCAGTTACGCCCAAACCGTCGAAGCCGATGCGAGCGGCAATCGAGTCGCGGGCAGCGGCAAAGGCATGGTCGTCAACGGCCGCAACAACCTTGTCGTGGCCGGGGCTGGTGGCAAACTGGTCGCGCTCCTGGGTTGTGATGACATGGTGGTCGTCGATACTCCCGAAGCCACTCTCGTCATGCCGCGAAGCAAGGCAGAGGATCTGAAACTGCTGCACAGCCAGGTGGAAGATCGGTTGAAGTGATTGTGTTGGCATGATGATTTGGTGACACGCGCATGAGATGACCCGCACGCGGGGGCGTGTTGGTGGTGGTTGACCTGTTTGCGTGGCACAGCGATGTATCAGGGGCGATCGCGGGCGCGGACAGAAGAAGGTGTCGTGGTGTCAAGGTGACGAGGTGTCGAGTCGGAAGAAGAAGTGACCGAGTGAGATGCAGAGGCACCAGGCACCGGGCACCGGGCACCGGGCATCAGGGAGAGTGATGTCACAGGTCTGTGCATCGGGAGACCGCGTAGAGATTGAGGGGGAGTCTTCCGGGGGCTGGACTGCTGCGCAGTCTGCGCCTCCGGCAACCATCATGCACCCTGCGGGCGAAGGGGAAGGTGTCGAGGGGAGGGAAGAAGAAGTGGCTGAGTGGCAAAGTGGCGCAGTGGCAGAGTGAGAGTCAGCCGTGTGTGGCGCACCTTCGGTGCTCGGGGATGAAGAGGGAAGAGTGATGGTTGTGGGTTCTGTTCCCGGGGTTGCCACCCCGGGCTCGTCACTTGCGCCGCTTCGCGGCGAAGAAGATGCAGATTCACACTGACCCCCGAGCGGGTCAGTAGGACGGGATGCAGAAGGCACACCGGTCGGGAGACCGGTGCCACCCGGAGCAGAACCATCCGGAGAAGGGACACTCGGAGCGGTGGCACCGGGTTTGGTGGCGCGGTTGAGGGCCTGGGCGGCGAGGCGGAGCTCTTCGACTGCGCGGGTGTGTTGAATGTTGTGGGTGCGGGATTCTTCGAGAAGTTTGAGATTGCGGGATGCGCTGTGCATGGCATCGACGAGGCCGTCGATGGAGTGGCGTTGCAGGAATTCGAGTCGAACGGATTCGTATTCGCGGAGATCGGCCTGGAGTTCACGCGCAGCGGCAGCGATGTGGGGGAGTTTGAGCCATTGGGTGAGGGTGAGGAGGGTCTGTTGCGCTGGGTGGAGGTGGATGCTGTTGCCGACGACGTGACGGAGAGCGAATTGCTCATCGGCGATGTGCGCGAGGAGAGCGTGATCCTCGGCGGTGAGGTTGGCGATGGGGACCGGTGGGCGTTCGTAGGGGTGGGACATGGGGCACCGAGTAAAGGCATTAGGCACTTGGCACTAGGGGGGGAGGCAGAAAGGCAAAGACCAAAGCAGAAGAGTTCAACGCAGAGCCGCAGAGCCGCAGAGGCAGATCGGAGGAAGAAAAGGAGAGGAAGAGAGAGGGAAAGGAAGGCACCGAGTGCAGGCCACACGCAGAGCGTGGGGTACTCGGCGAGAGCACTTTGTGTGTGTCTCTACCCTTGGTTTTGAGCGACGCGTTTGCGCGCGCAAACGCGTCGCACGGGGTATGCGAAAAGTGATGGATACGCTTTGTGGGATAAGGACTTATGACATTTTTCACAGGTAGTCCGGTAACAGGTTTTGCGTGACCGGGTTTGCGCGCGCAAATGCGTCGCTCTTAACACATCGCCGCAGGCGATTTGAGAGGTGGTTAGGTGTCAAGGGAAAAACTAACTCTTAGAGCTCGCCGATAGACAGCCCTCGGCGAGCTCGAAGCAGGCGGGGCAGGAGTGAGAAAAATGAAAAAGGCCACGACGAATCGTGGCCAATCTACTGGTAATGACCCCGGCGGGAATCGAACCCGCACCTCAACCTTGAAAGGGTCGCGTCCTAGCCGCTAGACGACGGGGCCAACGCTCGATGGTAGGACTTCCGTACCCTTTTTTCCCATGCCCAAAGGATCGTCCATGGCCATCACAGCACCGATCACACCCCTGACGATTCCGACGAAAGTGCGGTCGGTGTTGATTTATGGGGGAAGTTTCGATCCGCCCCACTTCTACCACACGGTTGGGCCGCTTTCCGCAGTCGCGCGGCTCTTTGGGCCTGCGGGGTGGATCGTGTATGTCCCGGCGGCATCCAGCCCTCACAAGCCCAACGGGCCACGGGCATCGGATGCGCACCGGTTGGCCATGTTGAAACTGGGACTGGACTTGCCGGGGCCGCGTTCGATCTGGACTGATGAACTCGATCGCGCGGCGTGGGCGAGAGACCGCCGGACCAAATCGCCACCGAGCTTCACTATCGACACGCTGAGACGCTTGCGAGCGATACTGCCCAAGCGAATCACTCTGCGCCTGCTGATCGGTTCAGATCAGGTTGCCAAGTTTCACACCTGGAAAGAGCCGCGCGAGATCATTGAACTGGCGGAGCCATTGATCATGCCGCGAGAGCCGGTGGTGATGGTTTCGTCGATCTACTCGGCACTGGATCACGACTTCTGGACGCGGGAGGAGAAGGCGGCGTGGTGCGGGCGTGTGGCCCCGACGTCCCCATTGGATGCCGCGTCGACTGATGTGCGGCTGTTGATTCCCGGCGCACCCAAGCGCGCTTTGGCGTGGGAGAATCGCAAGGGGCTGAACAACATCGCGACCTCCGTGGCGCAGTACATCATCGATCACAACCTGTATGGATTCAGGCCGGGCAAGGCGAAGCCAGCAACACCGTTCGCGGCGATGAGTGGTGATGCACCGGGGCAGATGGAGCGATTGATCGCGAGTGCGGAACGCGTGGCGATGAAGGGGTTAATGAAGGAAAGTGGAAAAACGCGTAAGGTCACGCGGCGATGAATGAAGAATTCGCGAAGCGAGCTTACGAGCAGGCCTTCTTCAGGGCATCGGCCTTGTCGGTCTTTTCCCAGGTGAAGAAGTCGTATTTCTGCGAAGACTTGTTGCGTTCGACGCGATCGAAGAAGTGATCGGAGTATGCCGAGCGGCCGAAATGCCCGTGGCGAGCGGTGGCGCTGTAAATGGGAGCGCGAAGCTTGAGGGACTCGATGATGCCCTTGGGGGTGAGGGGGAAATTGTCGCGCACGGCCTTGGAGATCTTGGCTTCATCGACCTTCTGCGTGCCGAAGCAATCGACATAGATGCTGGTGGGCTCAGCGACGCCGATGGCGTAGGAGAGTTGCAATTCGCATCGTTCGGCCAGACCAGCGGCGACGATGTTTTTGGCGATATAGCGGGCCATGTATGCCGCGGAGCGATCGACCTTGGTCGGATCTTTGCCGCTGAACGCGCCGCCGCCGTGACGACCCATGCCGCCGTAGGAATCGACGATGATCTTGCGGCCGGTCAGGCCAGTGTCGCCGTGAGGGCCGCCGATTTCGAAGCGGCCGGTGGGATTCACGTGGACGGTAATGCCGGGATTCCACCACTCTTTGAGGACGGGTTTCAAGACGTGTTCGGTGACCTGCTTTTTCAGATCGCCCTGGCGGTCATTCCACATGGGGTCGTGCTGGGTGGAGAGGACGAGGGTCTCGACGCGGACGGGCTTGCCGTCGTCGTATTCGATGGTGACCTGGCTCTTGGCATCAGGGCGAAGGCCGGGGATGAGATTCTCGCGCCGGACCTGGGCCTGACGCTCGACGAGGCGGTGAGCGAGCTGAATGGGCAGGGGCATGAGCTCCGGCGTTTCGCGGCAGGCGTAACCGAACATCATGCCCTGATCGCCAGCGCCTTCCTTGTTCACGCCCATGGCGATGTCGTTGGATTGCTTGTTGAGGGCGACCATGACGCCGCAGGAATCGGCATCGAAGCGCATATCGCCACTGGTGTAGCCGATCTCGCGGACGACTTCGCGGACGAGGTCGGGAATATTGACGTATGTGTTGGTGGTGACTTCGCCGGCGACGACGACCAGGCCGGTGCAGCAGAGGGTTTCGCATGCGACGCGCGACATGGGGTCGCCGGCGAGCATGGCGTCGAGAATGGCGTCGGAGATCTGATCGGCCACTTTGTCGGGGTGGCCCATGGAGACGGATTCGGAGGTGAAAAGGCGAGTCGTCATAGCGCAGGGTAGCGGGCCTGAGCGCGATTCGTCTCACTCCTTTTTGACGATTCCGGGGCCGGTTTCGATGCGGAGGGTGCCTCCGGCATCATGGAAAGCCAGACTGGCGCGGCGCTTGCGTTCCATGGTGAACTTCAACGTTGCGGTTTCGCCATTGACGAGGACGGTGACTTCCATTTCGGCGGGAAGGGTTCCGGGTTTGGCATCCTGATCGCCAAGTTCGAAAAGGTCCTGCCCTTGGCCGGGGAGCAGATTAGTCGTCTTTGCTTCGACCTTGCCGCCCTCGCCCCTAAAGGCGGCTTCGGGTGCGCCGTCAACCTTGAAAGTGACCTTGGCCTCGGCCTCGCACGAGTTTGTGACGCTGATTGTGGTGGATTCCGGCGGGATCACCGCGAGTTCGCTGGGGCCCCCATCGCCACTGAGCATGTAAAAGCCGATGACGCTGATGGAAACCAACAGGATGCCACCGGCGATGATGGCCTGAATCTTCTTCTTGGGGTCACCTTTGGCGGCTTGGGCTTTGGAAGCCGCTCGCGCCTGCGAACTGGCGGATGGAGCGTCGATGGTGGTCCGCTTGGTGGATTGCGTCGCCATGGAGTGTGTAATCCTGCCCCTCGTGGTGGTTTGGCCTGCCGCCCTTTCTAACCGATCAGCTGCCGCACGGAACCAAGTTTATTCCACGGAATTCCCCAGAGAGTGAGCTCAATACGGATTTCGTGGCCCTTGAGGCCCGGACCAGTTTTTACCACTTTCGGCACTTGGTGTGGAGATTTCCGGGTAGCGAATCTCATCAATCGTGGTGCGGCGTAGAACGGCACCGGGAGGGAGGCCTTGGGCCTGAGCCGCGTCGGCGGGGAGGATGACTTCTTCGACCTTGGTGCGTGCCGCGATGACGGGAATGGTCGAGTGAGGTTGCGGGCTTGACTGAGACGGAACTGGATGTGGAGGCAGGGGTTTGGGTTTACTGGGCCCCCAGAGCAGGGCGCAGAACTCACCCACAGAGCGCATCGGATGCTTGCCCCGGCGGGCGGGACTCTGCATCGGCTGAGCTTGGTTGGCGTGCCGATTCATGAGTGATGCATCGGTCCTCTGGGTCGCGAATCTGCAACGGCATCGTCAGTGGCCGTGATGGTGATGGCCGGCCTTGCCAGCTTTCACATCATCAATGGCTTTGGCGATGGTCTCGGGGGTGAGCCACTCGTGGAGCTTCTCACCGACGAGGGCGACGGGGGCAGAATCGCAGGAACCCAGGCACTCGACCTCGACGAGGGTGAACTTGCCATCGTCGGTGGTCTCGCCCACTTCGATGCCGAGCTTGTCCTTGCAGACCTGGGTAATCGCCTTGTAATCGCACGCCTCGCAGGCGATGCTGCGGCAGACGCTGATCAGATTCTCACCCTTGGGCTTCAGCCAGTATTCCTCGTAGAAGCTCGCGGTATCGATCACCTGCGACGGGTCGAGCTTGAGGAACTCGGCGATCTCGAGCATGGCCTGGGCGGGGATCCAGCCGTATTCATGCTGGATCATGTGCAACGCCGGGAGGAGCGCGGCGTGGGTGGTCTCGAAGCGCGGCAGGAGACGATTGGTGAGGTCGGCTTTCATCGCCGCCGTCAGGTACGGCTCCGAACGCTTCTCCACGACTGTGCCAGCTGAGTTCTTGGTGATCCAGGCCATGGGCGAGTGTAGGGTTCCAACCCCCCACCTCGCGACTATCCCCCGACCTCCCCTCGTACCCTCCCCTCCTTATGGCCAAGCAAACCTTCCAAGCCCCCAGCGGCACGCGAGACTTCTACCCGGTGGAGTTGCTCCGCCGCCGCTACGTCGAGAAATTGTGGCGCGACACCTCAATCCGCCACGGGTTTGCCGAGATCGATGGGCCGACCTTTGAACACCTTGATCTGTACACCGTCAAGAGCGGCGAGGGGATCGTTTCGGAACTTTTCAGTTTCAAGCGTGATGGCGGGGAGAAGGATTTCGCCCTCCGCCCCGAATTCACCCCCACCCTGGCGCGGCTGTATGCCGCCAAGGCCAATGCCCTCCCCAAGCCCACCAAGTGGTTCTGGCAGCAGACGTGCTTTCGGGCTGAGCGTCCGCAACGCGGGCGACTGCGCGAATTCATGCAGTGGAACTGTGACATTCTGGGTGAGCAATCACCTCGCGTGGATGCGGATGCGATTGCGGTTGCAGTTGATCTGTTGATTGCGGCAGGTTTCAAGCCCGGCCAGATCAGTGTGAAGATTGGCAGCCGCGCTGTCGCGTGCGAGATTCTCAAATCGCTGGGAGTCGCGGCAACTGATGAGGCGTTGCAGCAGGCGCTTGTCGCACTGGATAAGGCGGCGAAGCTCCGCCCTGAGGATTTTGAGGCTGAATGCGGCAAGGCGGGATTCTCTGGTTCGGCGTATCGCGAGCGTGCCCGCGCGATTGAATCCGGATTTGCGACGGGGTCGACCGAGGCGAGCAGAGTTGATGTGTCGAGCATCGCCGCGCTGCGAACGGAGCTTGCCGCGCTAGGAATTGCCGATTGGTGCACGCTTGATCTGAATATCGCGCGCGGCCTGGCCTATTACACCGGCATCGTGTTTGAAGTGATCGTCGATGGCGAACGCGCTGTCGCTGGCGGAGGCCGCTACGACAACCTGATCGAACTCGTAGGCGGCCCGGCCACTCCCGCTATCGGGTTTGGCATGGGTGATGTCGTTCTGGCTCTCGTTTTGCAAGACAAGGGGCTGATGCCGAGTGATGACGAGTTGCTGGATCTGCTCTCGGCCCCCAGCGCTTCGTATCGCCCGCAGGCGTTTGTGATCGCGGCGAATGACGCGGCAGATGCGGGAGTGCGGCCGCTGGTGGCTCAGCTCCGCCGGGCCGGAATGCACGCGCGGTCATCATCGAAGACGACGCGGAATGTCGGCAAGCTGTTGCAAGACGCGGCGGCACAAAAATCTCACCGGGCGGTCATTCTGGAAACCGCCGACACAGGCAAGATCAAAGACCTGACCACGCAGGTCGAATCAGCGTTGATGCCCGTGGCCGACATCGTCGCAACGTTGCGTATCTGAGCGGATCACGCTCCGACGATCGGCGACTCCCATCCGTCGTAGCCGCCGCCATGCTGCTCTGCAATCGCAGTGATGGTCTGCCGCGCTTCGACGACGTTTTCGGGCATGAGGTTGTGAGTGGCGTTCACTTCAACAGTCACCAATTCCGAGTCCTCTTCACTTTCAAGTGGAGTGGGAGCGAAGCCAGCCGCTTTGAATGCCGCCACAGTTTCATCGACCGCCTCCGGCGGCACGAGCACGACGTGCGTCACCTGACGTTCCTGCTCCAACTGATCACCTGCCTGGGCAATCTGGCTGATGAGCACTATGTCCTGATGGGCTGCCATCTGATCATCATCGGGGATCAGCGATTGGTACATCTCCTACTCGGGGTCTTCCTGCGCGTGCACTTCCACCTGCCTGCCTGCAAATGCCGCCTTGCATTCCTCTTCGAGTCTGGCAATCAACTTGGGCTCGCAATACGCCCATTCATCGAGCTGTCCCACGCAACGCACCGAGGCAAAGTGAATCGCTTCGACAAACTCGCCCTTGGAAAGCACTGCTTCAAAAGTGTCGCGGATCTGATCGACTTCTTCCTGCTCGCCCACGCCCGCAGTGCCTTCGGTCATGAAGGGCACGCGCACCAGCAACGCCACACTTTGCGACCTGGGCTGATCGAGAGACTCCACATACTCCATGTTGAACATGCAGAATGCGGGCTGATCATCCATCTCAAATCCGTAACTCATCCATTCGCCACTGGACATGAGGGGATCCTTTCGGGCAACAATCACAACTCCGGCGCGAACCCACGCCGCATGGTGTTTTCACAGATGGCGCGGGGATACACAAAGTGCAGCAGGTACTCCGCCCCGCCTGCCTTGGTGCCACCACCAGACATGCCGTGCCCACCGAAGGGCTGGCGTGCCACAAGCGCACCGGTTGAGCCGCGGTTGATGTACAGATTGCCGACGCGGAACTCGCGCTTGGCCTTCTCAATATGCGCTGGTTTGCGGCTATACACCGCGCCGGTCAACTTGTAAGGTAGCGAATTGGCAATCTCCAGTGCTTCCTCATACGTCCTGGCGTGCATCACCGCCAGCACCGGGCCGAAGACCTCTTCGTTCGCGAGCAGATGGTCCGGCATCACGCGCGAGAAGATCGTCGGGCCCACATATGCACGACCCGTCCGCTGCTCCAGACCATCCGGCACAGGCAACGACAACTCCAAGTGTGAGACTTTCTTGGCCTCATCGATGTACCAGGTGATCTTTGACTTGGCATCTTCATCGATCACGGGGCCGATGTCGGTGCCGGGGAGCGTCTGATCGCCGATGGTCAGCGCGCGGCTGGCCTCAACCAATCGCCGCACGAACGTTTTGGTGTGCTCGCCATCGGGTCCATCGGGATCGACGACGATGCAGCGAGAACATGCAGAGCACTTCTGGCCCTGGTAGCCGAAGGCCGAGTGCCGCACACCCAGCACGGCTTCATCCAGATCGGCGCTGGTATCGATGATGATGGCGTTTTTGCCGCCCATTTCGCAGACGACGTGCTTGAGATGCGTTGCAGTCTTGGCGACTTCGCGATTCACAAAGGGCGAACCCGGTGCCGCCGCCGTGGCGATATCCAGGCCGACATCGCGCGAGCCCGTGAAGGCGATCAGCGCGATGCGCGGGTCACGCACCATCGCCGCGCCGGTCTTGCTTCCTGGTCCTGCCACAAAGTGCAGCACATCCCGCGCCACACCATCCGCGACGCCGCATTCTCGCATCGCCTGATGCAGAATGTCACACATGATGCTGGCGATGCCGGTGGTCTGTTCGGCGGCTTTTAGGAGGACGGGGTTACCCGTCACCAGCGCAGCCGTCACCATGCCGCAGGCGATAGCCAAGGGGAAATTCCATGGGCTGATGACCACCGTCACGCCCTTGGGCTCATGGAACGTTTCATCCAATTCGCCGATGAACTTGCCGATCCGCTCACGATTGAACAACTTCACCGACTGCCGCGCGTAATACTCGCAGAAGTCGATCGCCTCGCACACATCCGCATCCGCTTCGCGCCAGGTCTTTCCGGCTTCCTTGATCATCACGCCGGACAGGGCATCGCGTTGGCTGCGCATGATCTCTGCTGCGCGGGCCAGCACCTTCGCACGCACCGTCGGATCAGTGTCGCGCCATGTGGGGAAGACCTTCACAGCGCGAGTGATCATCTCGCGGGCCTGCTCCGGAGTTTTGTCACTGACGATCTTGGGGACTGTGGCCCGCGCTACCGCCGCGGCGAAATTGGCCCGCTGCTTTGCATCTGAGAAATCGCGGAAGGGCTCGTTCATGAACGGCCTGCCGTTACCCACGCCCGCAGGAGCCGCACTCATCTGGTGTCGCTCGGGCCCGATCTGGTGCAGATCGGCATTGGCGCCCGCCTCGCCGGGTTGTCCGCCCGAATTCGCCGCCGATGTCCCCGGCGCGCGCAGCAGCACGCCCGGATCGGCATTGTCCATGAACCCGGCCTTCAGCCAGCTTTCATTGCTGGTGTTCTCCAGCAATCTTCTCACCAGATACGCCATGCCGGGGATCATCTCGCCCACCGGCACATACTCACGGATCCGCAATCCCATCTCGCTCGCGGCATACTTCAACTGGTCCGCCATGCCGTGCAGCATCTGCAATTCCAACGCCTCCTTGGGCAAACCGCGCGACTCCAGACCGGCCAGGGCCGCTGCGATGGAACGCACGTTGTGCGAGCCGAGGGCGAGCTTCACGCCGCCCTGCTTGGCGGCTCGCGGCGTGTTGTCCAAGAACACTTCGACCATCCGCTCAAAGCACGCATCGGTCTGCCACTTGGTCCCCCACACCGGGCAGGGCCACCCCTTGCTCTCGGCGTTGATGACTTCGTAATCCCAGTACGCGCCCTTCACCAGGCGCACCGTCACCACTCGCCCGGTCCGCTTGGCCCAGTCGCAGATGCGCTTCGCATCCTCCACACCACTCTTCAGATACGCCTGCATCGCCAGCCCGGCCTGGAAATCCACCTTTTCGCAGCAGCGCTGGAAGACCTCAAGTACAAAGTCCTTGAGGGCAAATTGCTCCATGTCAAAGTTCACCAGCACGCCGCGATCGCGCGCGGTTTCGAGAATCGGAATCAGCCGCCCCATCAGATCGCGCATCGCCCCTTCGGTGTCGATCGGGTCTGTGCGCGCCGAGAGGGAGCTGATCTTGATCGACACATTCACCCGCGGCACCGCGCCGATGTGATCCGTCTCCAGCCGCGGGTTCGCCGGCCATCCCGCCACCTGCGTCGGCAGATTCCGAATCAGGTCCAGGTACTTGGCCTGATAGGCATCCGCCTCCGCATCGCTCACGCACGCCTCGCCCAGAAGATCGACGCTGAAGGCGATGCCGTCGTCCCACATCTTCCGCAGGCCCGGCAGCGCGCTCGCCGCATCCGTACCGGCTATGAATTTCTCCGCCATGCCCTTGATCTGCGAAGTCATCGTCGAAGTGAACACACCCTTGGCCAGACCGCCCGCCTTGAAACTCGCCTTGATCATGTCGGGTGGGTTCACTCCCGGCTGCGACATGTAATCCATCAGATGCTCATACACCGCGTCGCTGCTGCGGAATGTGGGAAACGCATCCACAAAGCGGAAAAACTGCACTTTGAAGTTCTGGTCCTTCATGGACCATTCCATCAATTTGTCGCTATAGAACTTGGCAGAGAGGAGGCCGGTCTTGTGGCCACGCGCCCGCCGCAACATGTCGGAACCGATGTCAAAGATCCGCCCCTCGCGGCCACCGGCGGCAGATGCTGCGCCCGAGTTCGAAACCACTACAGAAGGTGAAACATTGGAAGCGGGAACCTTTGGCTTGCGGCTGAACAGACCCATGTCGCACTCCTGAATTTGGCTGAGCCGGAACACTAGGTTCGACTCACCCACCGACTTCAAAAACACAAAGGGGCCTGCCCGGAAGCAGACCCCTTGGAATCGTTTGATTGAGACGCACTCAGTGAGCCGCGGCGGCCTTCTGCTGACGGGTGTAGCCATACTTGCGCTTCAGGGGCTTCACCACCAGACCCTCACGGATCGCGGCAGCCGAGGCCTTGACACGCATGGGAACGCCGTCAACCAGAGCCGTGATCTTCTGCAGATTCGGCTTGAAGACGCGGGGGGAGATGCCGGTGGGCTTCAAACCGAAGCCGCCCTTGGAGATCTTCTGGCCACGCCATGCACGCTTCTTACCGAAGGAGGTGCGCTTGCCAGTGAAAAAGCACTCGTATGCCATGACAGAATCCTTTGGTCACAAACAGTCAGTCCAAACCCAGTGGCCCACCAGCCGCTGAAGATTGGGTCGAGATGTTAGGCGCGAGCCGCCGGGGAAGCCAGACTCGACCAAGCCTCCGCCGTAACAGGAGCCAAGATTCGACCAGAGCTTCCCAATCTATTTTTTATAGGACTTTCAGGTGGCGTGCCAACCCGAAACAAGCCTGTGATCTCAGCAGTCGCGGCTCCAGATATCCACAAAGTCAAGGTAGTCGAAGAAGTCGATGACTCCGTCGAGTTTGAAATCGGCTCTGGGGGCGTTGGCGGCGAAGTCGGCGACGAAATCCAGGTAATCAAAGAAGTCGATGTTGGTGTCGGCGTTGTAGTCGGCGATGCAGCCGAGGCCCCCATCGATGTCAGCGACGAAAGCGCCATCTCGCCCGTCGGCGAGCGTGCCCTCGAAAATGACGAACCGGCCGCTGGGGCTGATTGCGAAATTGCTCTCCACCGCAGAGATCGAAAGCAATGTGATGCCGCCGATCTGCGTCACACCCTCTTGAACCACCAAGCGGTCGTTCACAAAGATCCCTGTGTCGCGGCTGGTATCCGGATCATCCCAATCGGCGTAATAAAACGCTGCGCCACGATCCGACATCGCCACTGCGCCAGTTCCAAAGCTGGTAAACCGGAAGGCACCCACCGACGGCGGCACCGGTCCACCTTCGCGTGCGACGATCTGTACTCCATTGAGCACGATCACGGAATCATCGGTTGTGGCGCCATCGAGATCCCCCCGCATGACCCAGTCACCACTGTTGTTGATATCGATGGGCGCGCCGATCAGTGTGCCCCAGTTGCGCCCGGACACTGCAGAAGGAGTTCCTTCTTGCGCCAGGATGTGCATGGTTGAGCCATCAAAGTGCATGACCGCACCGTCGGTGAGGGTGTCGCCATCGAGATCCGCGATGAAAGCAACTCTGGAATTGTTCCTAAACACCATGCTGTGCGGGCCAGTCGAGAAATCTGCAACAAATCGCCCGACGATCAGTTCATCCCCTTCTTTAGCGATAAGCGTTTCGGTGTATATCCCCGTTGGATTGCCCACGATCACGATGGCGCGGTCGACCGTGCTGGCGATTGCCGGATCATCCACGGAGGCCATCATCATGATCTGATCCTGATCGTTGATCCGCGTCTCAAACCACCCGATGTACGGCGTGTTGGGGCTCAATCCCGTTGCCGTAGCCAGCGTTCCTTCCTGAATCACCAGAACATCATTGAAGAAGACGCCTGAGTCGGTGTTGCCGCCGCTGGTGCCATTGAGAAAGAAGTTGAAGGATGAGTTCCCGGGGCTACTCAACGTGAGTGAATCAAACGAACTGATGGATGCGCCGACCGGCGCGGCGAGTGCCTAACCCTGGGTAAACAGCACTGATCCAAGCCCACCCTTGATGATCAAACCATCCACGGTCGTATCCGGATTGGTGGTATCCGATTCGACCAACCACACACCGCTGTTGTTGATCGCCATGTTTTCACAGGCGGCAAAGCCGCTGGTGATCGGGAAGCCGTTGTACTCATCTTCTTCAAGGACAAGAGCCGTCACCACTACATCTGTGCGTGTGATGTTGGCCGCACCAGCAAGAGCCAGCAGACCCAAGACACTCGTGGTGATCCGATTGCGTTGCTGCATGTGTATCCCCTCGTTGAATAACCTCAGAATTGCCCGCGAGCTCACATTGCATCGGCGACCCGGCATCACGATGCTAACAAGAACATCCACCTGATGGACAGGGAAACGTGCCAACAAACTGCACTATTCACTTCGCGAAACCGCACCGCCTTACCGGTACAAAGTGCGGCACGCCAGACGCTGCTGACACCACAATGCGTTCAAACCAGCCAATCCAGCACGATTGGTGTCCGGTCAGCACCCAACCGAGAACGCGGCTACGAAGTCGAGGTAATCAAAGAAGTCGATGGTCGTGTCGGCGTTAAAGTCCGCAACGGGCGCGTTGGATGAGAAGTCCGCGACAAAGTCCAAGTAGTCAAAAAAGTCTATCGTGGTGTCGGAGTTGTAGTCCGCAGCGCACGTCACACTGACGCTCGCGTTCAGACTCGTCACGGTGCCACAGGCATCCGTGAGTTCGAGGCGGAAATCGCCATTGGCATCCGACAGGCGCACGTTCGCAATCGTCAACGTCACCGATTGAAGAACCCCTGGCGTATTAATTGTGCCTGTCGCGCCTGAAACGGTACCGCCTCCGGCAGATGCGCCTCCAGGTCCATTACTTATTGGGGCAAAGTTGCGCAGCCAGCGGTATGTCATAGTCGGGTAGTTTGAGAGACCACTTGCAGTAAGTCGGACCGTTGCACCCGAAGAAGCTGATGCGCTCGTTGGATGAAACACTACTCGCGGCACACCACCCGGCTCCCAACGCGCGTAGTACCCTGCGGGTTTGCCCCCCATCATCGAGAAAGCGCCGCCGACGTGAAGCACGTTTAGCGAGTCCACCGCGACTTTGCTCACAACGCCGTTGGCACCCGATTCAAAGGGCTGCCATGTTGTTCCATTGAACCGTGCAATGCGATTAAGGACCGTTGTTCCTGAGAGGTTTGCGGTGAACCATCCACCAGCGATGATCTCGCCGTTGGCGCGTACGGCGATGGTGCTGACTTCAGAATTGAGGCCGTCGCCGATCTGAGACCAAGTTGTGCCATTCCATCGCGCGATGCGCGAGATGTTTGTGAAGCCGCTCTGCTGAAATGAACCGCCTGCCAGAATGTCGCCGTTGCTCGCCACCGCGAGCGAGTAAACAATTCCCGCACTCAGACCATTTCCCATCGCCACCCAACTGCTGCCGTTCCAGCGAGCGACCCCAGTCATCGGTGTTCCGCCACTTTGCCCGAACGCTCCACCCGCGATGATCTCTCCCGTGGATGTCACGATCACGGCATGCACTCGGTTGTTGAACCCGGATCCCATTGCCGACCAAGCCGTCCCATTCCAACGGGCTATGTAGTTCGCGGGCACTCCGCCTGCACTGCTGAACCAACCTCCGGCGATCACATCACCTCCACTTGTGACTGCGATCGCGTTTACCGTGTCATTCAAACCGCTACCCATGCGCTGCCATGCGCTTCCGTTATATCGGGCGATGTTGTTCCCGACCGCAATCGCCTCTGTGAAAGAGCCACCCACATAGGCGATGCTTCCGCTGCCGCGCTTCACATCGTTCACAGCCGCTTGGCCGAAGGTCAAGAAGTCTGAGCCGGCCCAACTGCCTCCGTCAACGCGAGCCAGCGGCCCACCCGCAAGGTGCGCGCGTCTGAATGACCCGCCAATCCACATGCCCGGGAAGGAACTTGGACTCAAAGCTCTGACGCTGCCATCGATTCCGTTACTCAACGCATACCAATCGTTGTTGTTTCGGATCGCGATGTTCGCAGCCCCGATGTTGGACAACAAGCCTCCGACAACAAGTTGACCTGATTGAAATCCAGCGGGCACAATCGCCAGAGAGAGAACCTGGCCTGGGTTGGTGCTCACCACCCCGCTGAAACTGCTCCACGCAGAGCCATTCCATCGCGCCAGTGAATCCGCAGGCAGGCCAGCCACCCGCGAAAAGCTACCTCCCAGAATCAAATGTCCATTTGAGAGCACCTGCATGGCGTAGACAGAACCGTTCGTACCCGTTCCCATAAGCGACCAACTTGTGCCATTCCAACGAAGCACGCTGTTAATGCCACCTGTAGGAAAGTAGATATCCCCAGAAACCACGATGTCACCATTCGGCATTCTTGCCATCGCATTCACTGGACCATCTACACCACCTCCGAGCGGCTCCCAAGTCGTGCCGGTCCAACGACCAACACGACGAGCGGAGTTTCCATTCAGAAACATGAACTGGCCACCAGCGATCACTTGACCATTCGAATCATTAATCAACGACAGAACAGCCCCACTTGCACCCTGTCCCATCGGCAGCCACTGAGTACCGTCCCACTGCGCCACGTTTTGGATGAACTGTGGGCTGTTCACCGTGAAAATGCCGCCCGCGATCAATGTTCCATTCGGCATGAACGCCAAAGCCCGCACAGTTCCTGGTAATCCGACTCCCAGTGGTTGCCATGCTGTTCCATCCCACTTGGCCACGTTGCTAGCTTGCTGCCCGCCCGCCGAGGTAAATGTGCCCGCCGCATACAACTCGTTGGTGGGCGAAACCGCCAATGCAAGCACCGTGGCGGGAGACATACCTGTTCCCAAGCCATTCCACCCGAATCCATCCCACGTCACGATGCCGTTGGCGACCACGCCGCCCCGCGGGTTGGGATACTCATAAAGCGGCGCTCCTGCCACAGTAAATTGACCTGCTACGACCAGAACTGGACCGCTGGGCCCAAGGCCATCCGGATCCCACCGGACCATTGCATTCGCGTAACTGTCAACGCCCGCAATCGATAATCCTGGCACCCAGGTGTTCGAACATTGTGCAACTCCGATCTTGGCACACAACGCAAGCGCAAAAGCGCAAAACAACTTATGAAACCGCATCATCGTCTGCCACCGATGGACATGGAGCAATCCCGGGTGTCAACCCGAAGAATCAAGTTACCACACCGGGGACTGACTCTCAATAGCCAAGAAGAAACTCGCTGTGAATTCGCCTAATTGAGCATACTAACAAGACGCGAATTCATCTAGCTGCTTTGCCGGCTGGATTGCTCATCCCCGGAATCGAAATCGGCTCCACCGCAATCACCTTCCACGCCCCATCCACTTTTTCCCACTCCAACTTCCACCATGACAACGTCGGGTAGCCACCGGTGATGTCTCCCGATGCAGAGACCTTGATCTGCGATCTACCAAACCGCTGATTATCCGCCGAGGCCTGTACCTCCGCTACGCTCGCCTTCACTTCGCGCAAGATGCCGTTGGTGTGCAGCGTGGTCACACGCTCGATCGTCTCCTGTTTATTCAAACCTTGCGGCGCGCCGAAATACGTCACCTGCAGATTCGCACCCATCAGGCGTTCCATCTCTGAGCGGTTCGCATTCACCACGGCGATAGTAATCTCTTCGCTTCGCGACTGAATCACTTCCCGATCCGTCTGCACCAATAACGATGCCGCGATCACCGCAGCGCCAAGTACTGCTATCACCCCCCCCACTACCAACGCTCGATTGCCCCAGACCGCCCTGCGCCCGGCGATGATCAGTGCGATCACCAGAATGACCCCGCCAAGCACCAGCGAGCCCGGTGATTCCAACACCCAGCGATCAACGAGCCCTGGACCAGGCAATGGTTCAGGATCACGCACCGCCCAAGGGGGCGTGATGTGAGCAATCGCACTCTGAACAACGTTGATCGCGGCGGGCAGATTCATCACCAGACAATACGTGATCGCACACCGATGTGGTTCGTCGCACTCACTTCCAGATCACAGTGCTGGCTTTCCGCTCACGCTTGAACGCCGTCGCCCTCGCTCGCCCGACCCAGCAGCAATCGCGCGATCACATCCTTGGATTGCGCGCCGCTTCCATCCGCCCCATGCCCGGGCACACCCAGCGCATCCAGCATTCCGTAGCCAAGTCCGGTATTGATGAGCAGCCACGCGATGATCTCTGGTGAAAATCGACCGGCGATCTTGTGCTGTTCACGCGCGAGCGTCAGCTCGCGCACCAGAAACGTGTGCAAGCGATGCACATGCTCAGCCACGACCCTGCGAATATCGGGGTCATCGGTTTCCGCCACCGCCTGAAAGATCACGCGATACGTCTGCCGCATTTCGCCCGTCACCATCGGGTTTTCGCCCAAGAGCCGCAACAGCCGCTGTGCCGGGTCTTCGGCTCCAGCCAGCGCCTCTTCCCACGTTCGAATCGTCTTCTCACCCGTCCGCCGGATCAGCTCCACAAACAGGTGCTTCTTGGATTCAAAGTGGCGATAGATCACCGGCTCGGTCACACCAGCCGCTCGCGCAAGCTCACTTGTCGTTGACCGCGCATATCCATGGCGGCAGAACTGCTCCAGGGCGCAACTCAAAAGCTGCTCACGCCTCTGCGTTCCCGGCAAACGCCGCCGCGGCGAGTCCATTCCCGCATCTCGCCCGGCAGAACTACCTATACCTGTCTGTCTTGTGCGACGTGCCAAACCCATACCTCTCTATCCGCACGCCATCGCCAACGGTTGACCGGGATTTCCCGCAACCTTGCCGCTTCGCGCCAGTGCCCACTCACTTCTCTCTCATCGACCGCCGCATGCCCTCACTTCACCCTCTCGTTCACTGGCACGGGGTCATATCCACCTCTTGCAAACGGATGACACCGTCCGATCCGCTTGAGCGTCAACCAACCGCCCCGAAACGCCCCATATGTCCGAAATGCCTCTAATCCATAGATCGAACACGTCGGGACGTAGCGGCACTGCCCACCCATAAACCTCGACAAAGTCAGGCGATACACCCAAATGAGGCCGATCGCCGGCACCGCCAGCCAGCGGCTCACTTTCCCAGGTCGCCATTCGGTCTCGGCGCACATTTCAACCCTCTCTGTCACTGGCCTCGCCACGCTTGGCTTCGCGACGCGAGACCTCACGCACTGCCGAACTCACCGCATCCGCCAGCCATTTTCTGTACGAATCAACTTCAACCGGCTCGTGGGGTTTCACTTGCACAATCAGATCTGCCCCGCCGCCGTTCACCAGCAGCGGATACCCGTGCCTGTCCAACCGAAACGCCTCACGCAACAACCGCTTGATCCGGTTTCGCACCACGGCGGTTCCGACCCGACGATGGATCGCCAGACCCAAGCGATGTTCAATACCGCCGTTCGGCGCGGCGTACACCAGTAGTAATCCCGATGGTTTTCGGACCTTGTATCCATAGACCGACTGATACTGCCGCGCGTGCGTCAGCCGCAAGCGGCGAGGAAAGGCCAGATTCGGAGGTTGGGATGAGGACGTCGCGGCCACCATGTGAGCATACTCACGTCCGTTGCCACCCCTCACCACCCCTTCCTTGCGACTCAGTCTCAACACTGCGCTAACATTCCACGATGCCTCTGACCGCCTCGCACCAACTCGAAGGGAAATCCCTGCTGGCCATGACCGCTGGCAGCCAGGGTCAGGTCGTTGGCGCTGGGCTCGAAGAGAAGGACGCCGCCATGCTTCGCGCCATGGGACTGCGTCCCAGCGCCATGCTCCGCGTCTGCCGCGTGGGTGAGCCCACCATCGTCGAACTGGTTCCTGATGGTCCCGGCGTGTGCCGCAGCGGGTGTCGCATCGGTTTGGCCAAGTCGCTCGCAGCGCGCATTCGCGTGAAGTAATCCAGAGTTGGGATCGCACGCATGTCAACCACTTCACCTGTGACGACCTCTGCCCGATCCAGCGCGGAGGGCACGGGCCTGCGCCGCGTCGCACTGCTGGGCAATCCCAACACCGGAAAGACCACGCTGTTCAACCGTCTCAGCGGCCTGCGTCACAAGACCAGCAACTTTCCCGGCACCACTCAAGAAGCCCGCAGCGGCCGAGTGGGTTCGGATCTCGATGGATACACGCTCATCGATCTTCCCGGCATCTACTCGATCGAGCTGGATCTGAGTGAGTCCGCGGTGTGCCGCGATCTCTTGGCGGGGCGCACGGCGATTCCCGGCCAGCCGATGGCCGAGCCCGATGCCGTGATCGTTGTTGTCGACGCGACGAACCTGGCGCGAAATCTGACTTTGGTGGGTGAGGTACTGCGGCGGCGGCTGCCCACGGTGATCTGTCTGAACATGATGGATCTGGCCAAGCGCAGCGGCTTGCGCCTCTCGCTCGCTTCTCTCTCTGAGCACGTGGGCTGCGAGGTCCTGCCCATCTGCGCCCGTTCGGGCGAAGGCGTGGACCACATCGGCCCGGCTCTTCTCCGCGCGACCATTCCCAATCGCACGCCTCCCGGCGAGGTGCATGCCCTGGAGCGGTGGGCCGCCGATGTCGCCGCGGAGGCCATCGCCACCGCGCCCGCATGCACCGATGAAGAGGCCCACGCCCTGCCCAGCGAGGACGAACTTCTCAAGCGCCGCGCCCGGGCCGACCGCATTGATGCGATGCTGGTGCACCCGGTCAGCGGCACGCTGATTTTCGCGTTTGTGGCCGCCGCGATCTTCTGGCTCATCTTCAGCATCGCGCAGATCCCCATGGATGCGTTGGATGGCCTCTTTGGCACATTCGGCGAGTGGGTCGCTTCGCTACTTCCCTCCGGCTTTGTCAACGACCTGATCAGTAAGGGCGTGGTTGGCGGCATTTCCGGCGTACTGATCTTCATCCCCCAGATCGCGCTGCTGTTCTTTGTGATCTCGCTGCTGGAAGACACCGGCTATCTGGCCCGCGCGGCGTTTCTCATGGATCGCGTGCTTCGCCCCTTCGGCTTGCCCGGGCATGCGTTTGTGCCACTGCTTTCGAGCCATGCATGCGCCATTCCCGGCATCATCAGCACTCGCGCGATTCCTGATCGACGTGAGCGACTGGCGACGATCATGGTCGCACCCTTCATGACCTGCTCGGCACGGTTGCCAGTCTACGTGCTGGTCACCAGCGTGCTCTTTCCCACCAGCCCCGCGCTCGCAGCGCTTGCCTTCGTCGGCTGTTACGCACTGGGCATCGGTGCTGGATTGTTCACGGCGTTGCTCTTCCGCCGCACAATTCTGAAAGGCTCTGGACGGCCGATGGCTCTGGAGCTGCCCAGCTACAAGCGCCCCAGTTTCCGCACCGCGCTCCTCGCGGCGTACGACCGCTCACTCATCTTCCTGAAGAAGGCCGGCACCAACATCCTCGCCATCAGCATCATCCTGTGGTGGCTGAGCGCGTTTCCTCGCACAGGCGAGACTGCCGAAGCGATGGACCTGCGCACCCAAGCGACGGCAGCGGTCCAGACGGGTGACTCTAACGCGAGCGACTTGCTCGCTCAGGCCGACGAACTGGATGCCAAGGCCCAGGCACGCAACTCTCTGATCGGCCAACTCGGCCGATTCGCCGAGCCCGCCTTCCGCCCCCTTGGGTATGACTGGCAGTTGACGATCGGAGTGCTTTCCAGCTTTGCCGCGCGCGAGGTCTTTGTCTCGACCATGGCGGTGGTGGTCACGGGACATGAATCCACGGATGATGATGGCGTGCTGGATCGCCTGTCTTCAGCGCGGCGCGATGATGGTGTCACGCCCGTCTTCAGCGCTGCGGCATCATGGTCGCTCTTGGTCTTCTTTGTGCTGGCCATGCAGTGCGTCAGCACTTTGGTGATTACCGCGCGGGAAACCGGGTCGTGGAAGTGGTCGCTCTTGCAGCTTGGCTGGATGACGGGGTTGGCGTATGTACTGGCGATGATCGTCTATCACGCGATGGCATAGCAGAAGTGCGAACTACACTGTGTTGATGCCGCAGTCTTCGACAACTTCACAAGAAACAGATGCGCCCGCGCAGCAATCGCTTGCCAGCGACCCTCAGTTCTGGATCGTGACCGTCATCGCGATCGCGGCGCTGATCTTCATCCTCCGCGCGCTGTTGCCCAAGCTCGGCCTTCGACGCGCCAAGGGAGTTTCGACGCGGGCGCAACTGACGATTGAGCGGCGAAAGCCAGAGTGATATTGAGTGGGCATTCCAGAACTCGCTCACATTTGGTATGCCCACTAGGTACTTTGAGATTCCCAACCAAGCAGTAACTCACAGTTGATCTTCGCAACGCTTGCAAGTCGGTCCCAGCTCACTGATTTGGGTACCTTATCTCACCACGACTGGATATCCTATGAAGCGCTGTATTCTAAAGTAGTGTGATCAGCCCATGTTGAGCGGTACACGGAGGGGAGATCGTCGCTATGAAAACACTCCGCACAGTTCTTGCTTTTTTTCCAGCCTTGGGGGTATTCGCCATCCTCACTCTGACCTGTATTCACGTCGCACCCTGTAGCGCGCAGGACAGCCCACCATTGCAGGATTCGGAAATGGTTCAGCCGGACGGTCCCAGAGACACGGTCGTCTTGTTGAATGGCAAGACGTTTGTAGGGATCATTCAAACCGAATCTGAGACCACCGTTGGCATGATCGTGTTTGTTGGTGCGATGAAGGCGGAGACGACGATTGATCGAAAGGACATCAGAGTAATCAAACGTGACTGGGTTGATCCGTCAACCAAAGCCCAATCTTCTCCGCAATCACAAAGCGGGTATGTCAAGCCACAAGATGTCGTTCTGGTTACTCCAATCCTTGTCAGAGCGTCAGCTGTCGCGCTGAACATCGATCGCTCATCGCCCAAAGGTGCTGTCGCCCATGGAGGCGAAGCCAGTTTGGTCGGTTACATTTCATGTCCTGATTTCTTCGCAAAGTTCTATGTACCTGGAAGAGTACTCGAACCAGGAGAGGTTGCTCGTTTTAACATCGAAGGGGTGGTTCGTGCAACTGCACAGACAACTCTCAAGGACCAATCGCGGATTCAGTACTTGATCGCTCGGCGCGCTGTCGATTACGAAGCAGATTTCAGGAACATGGAACTGCGCTTCTATGCCGTCCATCGCGGCGTGATTCTTGAAGGCCGATTGTGCCGTGAGCGCCCGAGTGAGCTGGCACCCTCACCAGGAAAGTGTCCTGCGGATCAATATGAACGACAGTTACTCATTGAATGGAGACAACCCGCAAAGGTAATCGGAACGAACGCTCTTCTGCTCACGATGTTCGGACCAACGCACCGTGCTCTCGCCGCCCAATTTGACGCGGCCGCAGCTCGATCTCAGGAGGAAATTGACGCAGTGGACGATCTCCTCAGCAATGGAATTCCCATCGGCTGCTCACACTGCGGCGGCGATGGCGAGCTCACAGGTGCCGACTCCAGTCGATTCTCATATGAAGAAGCCGAAGAGTATCAACGCCGGATTTCAGCGTTCGCAGCTGGTGCAGGCAACGGCTTTTCCAAAAGCCGAATAGTTGTTTCTTGCCGATCTTGTCGAGGGAGCGGCATCGCCAGTCACAAAAAACCAAGCGGGGAGCTGATGAAACGCTCGATGGAGTACAAGCGAATCCATGAGCGATTTTTGCAAGCGAACGAGGCCACCGCGAAGCAACTGCTCGAACAGGTGCGAGTTTGGCAGGACAATCCCTCAGGAGGACCTGACTTGGCAGAGGGTAGAGCTCGTGTCTTGTTGGCAGAAGAGAGCCTGAGACGCACGCTTGAAGATGCCCCTCGATCACGAGAAGTGCTGGAGGAAATCAAACGACTCTTACGCGATGAATAGCGCATAATAAACGTGATCACGATTTCGATTTTCCTTCGCGTCACGGCACGCTTTGGGTGGCTAACGGGCTCATTCCCATATCGCACACGTCCGCAGATACAGTGAATATCTGCTCGAAACCGAAAGCGTGCGGCCTTCATTCCAAGGCCAGGTTCACCCCCCCACGCGCACACACTCGCCCTTGAGTCGCTCGCACAGGCCGCGGAGCGTCTCGCCAGCGAACTCCGGGCCGCACACAGTGCTGATGTCCATGTCGGGGCTTTGCTCCAGTTGCCCGGTCAGGCGTTGGTGAGCAGTAATCACCGTGCTGTGATTGGGACGGCGCATAGCCCGCGCGATCTCGGGATAACTCAGCGTGGTCAATTCACGCGCCAGTTGCACCGTCACCGCACGTGCCAGCACCACGCGCTTGTGACGGCCAGTGCCCGCAAACTCACCCGGATCCACTCGCAGTTCGCGGCACACCACATGCAGAATCGCCTCCATCGGCACCGGGCGCTTGGCTCGCACCGTGCGGCCGTCGCCATCGTTGATTCCCAAGGCCGTCCGCACTGTCGCCAGCCCCACCGTGCCGCCGGTTGACAGATTGGGGAGCAGGCGATGCGCCGCTTCGACTTGGGTCAACAACCCCTCCAACTCACGCACGCTGCCGCCGACGCCGGGAACGGCCGACACACCGCTGCGCTCTGCGATGAGGCGCGCGGCAGAATCATCGAGCATCAAACCGCGCCGCAGGGCAAAGGCGCGAGCCAACTCCTCACGCAACTTCATATCCGGCGGATCAATCCGCGCAACCAAGCCAGAGAGGAAACGGGAGATCAGCGATTTGGAGACGCGCTCGATCTCACGTGGATGCTCATCGCTCGCCAGCACGATGCGCGCACCAGAAAGCCCGATGGCATCAAAGGTGTGCAGAAGCTCCGCCTGAGTCGCCTCTTTACTGGCGACGAAATGCACATCGTCGATACAGAGCAGATCAACGCGGCGGTACACCGCGCGGAAAGCCTCGACCTTGTTGGTCTTGATGGCGGCCACAAACTCGTTGGTGAAGGCCTCACCGGTGGTGCACTTCACACGCGCGTTAGGGTTCAACTCGCGATAGCGCGCAGCGATTCCCTGCACCAGATGCGTCTTGCCCATGCCGCAGGAGCCGTGCAGAAACAGTGGCCCCAAGTGCGTCGCCATCGACGTTTCAGCGGTCTGGAGGGCGGCGTTATAGGCCAGGCGGTTGGAATGGCCGACGATGAAATTCTTCAGCAGCAACTGCCGCGGCGTGCGCGACGCCGTTTCCGCTGTTCGAGGAGCGGCGGCCCGTGCACTCACAGCAGCGGCGGGGGTTGTGGTATTGGAAACTGGCGCACCGGCAATTTCCGTGGCCCGCGTATTGCGATTCGCAGCGGCAGCCGAAGCCGCATCCACGGCTGCGTTGATTGGCGGGGCGATCACCACAAACCGCACCAGGGCGTTGCGACCGATCACCGAATCGGCAACCGCCCGCAGATTGCCAGCAAAGCGCCGATCCAGCAGCTCGGCGACCTGCCGCGATGGGACGACCACTTCGAGGATGTGGCCGTCCACCACGCGCAAACGCGCCTGGCCAGCAAAGAAACGCTGATAGCGATCCGCGGTGATGTTGGTCGCCAGTTGATCGGCGAGTTCCTTCTCCGTGATCGGGGTGGAGCGAGGTGCCTCGGCACGCGCAGTGCTCGAGGCGCTGCCAGGAGCGCTCGCGGCAGGCGCGGTCAGTCGGGCGAGATTGGTCAAGGGGGTGGCGCGGCGGCCGGGGACATACCCCTCAGTCGAGGTGCTCGAGGTCGAAGTGGTCGATGAGCCCGTCGATGAGACAGCACGATCCGATGAAGTGGATGGAGTCGGGTTCACTCTTTGCCAATCTGCCCACACACGGGGCCGCAGACTGAAACACCAAGGTTGGGGCGATTTCTCGAGCCGCCGCGATGCCAGCCATGCTGACACTTCGGCGAAGCGAGAAGACGCCCCAGATGCGAATCCGTTCCACGCGAAGCAACCGGACCCGGACCTCCAGACACATGAGACACCCTCACGTCGCGGGCCGTAAATTTGGCCGTGCAAGTGTTGGTTCCCCACGATGCTCCTGATTTGGTCCGGGCGAATAGCCCCGTCGGTCGAGTCCATGACCGCATGAGAGCATCAAGGTAGAAGCTTGCTCGCCCGGGTTCAATCCCCCTGCCTCTGACGCAAACTGGCGAATGGTTGCGAAGGCCGTCATTTGCTGGCACTTACAGCACGAAAGAAAAACTTATCCACACCATGTGGACAACTTGCCTCGCGATTGTGCAAAAATCTGTCGAATTGTGAACCTCTCGCGCCTTAGTGCTTGTCACATCGCCACTTTGGTCTGAACCTGCCCTTCACACCCGCTTCACAAAGGCAATGCGCTGCGCAAAGCTGGTGAAGCCAAATCGCTCATACAAGGCGATCGCCGGCGCGTTCCGCATGTCGACAGCGCACGTCGTCTCCTCAGCGTGGCGACCCAAACGATGCGCGAGCGCTGCAGTCAAACCCTGAGTCAGAACACGCTTTCCCAACCCCTGGCCCCTTAGCTCTGGAGAGAGTCCCAAATATACCAATTCGATCGACTGCTGATCCGGGCATGGATTCAGAAGCAGGCATCCTTCCGGTTGTGCATCCTTATATATGACCCACCACAGATCGGGGGTCCACACGCCCGTCGAGCGATGCGAAGCAAGAATGTCTTCCGTGCGCCGCATGCCGCAGAGCTCCGGACAATCCATGGTGTCGCGATACGAACGATCCAAGGCCAGCGTCACCAACCGATCGTGATCCGACACAGGCGTGTCACTGAGTGGCGTCATCCGTACATTCGGCGGAAGCATCGTGTTTGGCATTGGCGCAAGTCGCGCACTCGATGGGCGACGCATGTAATACAGCTTGCCCACGCACGTAAACCCAGATTTTTCATACGCTTGCGTCGCATGAATCTCTGCCGGGTCGGGCAAGGCCTGCATGACTGCTGGCACATTCGGACCCAGCCGCAGGTGCCGCTGGGCGGCGTGCAGGCACGCGGCACGATCGATCGCTCCTTGTTCAGCACCTCCCACGTCACCGCCCGGAGGGACCGAAGACACAAACACCATCGTGGTCCGGCCAGAACCTCGAACAATCAGACAGACCTGTCTAATACGAACCGGGGCCGAGCTGCTCCGAGGGTGAGGCGAGTCAATTACCGCGAACATCAGGCTCAAATCAATCCCGTGCTCCGGGGCATTGTGAACCAATCGCCTAGCCGCGACCTCGGTTTCACTGTTCTGGCTCACCAAACGCCGCGCGGCCGCCAGCCGAAGCGACACGGGAACGACTTCGGCGACCGGAGAGGGGTCGAGCAGGCCTGAAGCATGTGAAGATGGGCCGGGTCCGATACTCACGCAGAGAGACTAGTCGGACGGCGTCGCCTGCGGCGTACAGAATCTGCGTTCTCAACGCCATTTCGGCCAACCCGGTTAAGACACTGCTACCCCCCGGGATCTCTACGATGGGCCAAACCTAACGGCCGCGGCACGGTACACTCTTGACCGCCTCGGACCCGCCGGTGGCTGGCTCGACGGGGCTCACTCGCCTGCTCTCTGCCAAGGAATTCATGATGACGACTGGATGCACAATTCGCTCGCTTGCATTGCCAGCCCGGCTGGCTTCGTTGCTTGTGGCCTTGGTTGCCATGGTGGCATCGATTCTGCCCATGGCTGGCTTTGCTCCTGAGCCCGATGCCGTGTCGAAAAAGTGGGAATTGTCGGCCAAATTCGGGGCATTGCGTGTCGCGACGGTTGAGATCGATGGCTCCCCCCGCTCATTCCTGTATATGACCTACACCGTGACGAACAACACGGCCGGTGACATTCTCTTTGCCCCCTCTTTTGAGCTGGCCAATGACGAAGGTGACGTCCTCAAGAGCGGAGCGAGCGTCCCCGCCGCGGCGACAAAGGCGATTCTGGCCCGCCTGAACCAGCCTCTTCTGCAAGACCAGATTTCCATCGTCGGCAATTTGTTGCGGGGCGAGGAAAACGCCAAAGACGGCTTGATTGTCTGGCCCTTGACCGACCTTTCCGTCAACGAGATCAGCGTCTTTGCTGCTGGCTTCTCCGGCGAAACCAAATCGATCACCGTCCCGGATCGGAAGACCGGCAAGGAAACCGTCGTCAACCTGCGCAAGACCATGTCTTTGCGCTACAAGCTCAGTGGTGAGATGCACAACATCGCAGCTGGCGACGAACTCCCCTTGGTTGAGAAGCGCTGGATCCTCCGCTGAAAAGTTATCCGGACGTTGATAGCCTTTGGAGCTCTGCCAGAGTTGGCCTGGCGGGTAGAAGGCACTTGAGGTTGTCGCCTATCATCCCCCCCTGCCTTGGATTCGACGGGCTTTTGGTTCTTAGGTTCATTGCAGGTACACACGCACGCATGTCAGGTTCGGCTGGACCGGGTTCTGACTCTGATTTGAGGATTTCGTCATGGCACACAAGAAGGGTCAGGGTTCAACCCGCAACGGCCGCGATTCCAACCCCCAGTACTTGGGCATCAAGCTCTACGGCGGTGAAGAGGCCAAGTCTGGCTCGATCATCGTTCGTCAGCGTGGCACCCCCTTCGAGGCGGGTTTCAATGTGAAGCGCGGCAAGGACGACACCCTCTTTGCGTTGGTCGAAGGCACTGTGATCTTCTCCGGCCGCAAGGTGCACGTCACCCCCGCCGACAAGAAGATGCAGCGTCCGTCATGGCTCGCGGCTCACAACTGAGCAAGTGACCCAATTGAGTTCTTCACCAACCCTACCTTCCGGTGGGGTTGTTTTTTGTATAGATGCGCCTGATTGATCGATGGTGGTGAGAATTGACGTGAGCAAGCGCGATGCCCCGCACATTCCGGTCATGATGGAGCAGGTTCTGAGCGTGCTTGCGCCAAAGGCCGGGCAGACGATCGTCGATTGCACGTTGGGATTGGGTGGGCACACCGGGGCGATGCTGCCGCGGGTTCACCCCGGCGGACGGCTGATCGGCATCGACATGGATTCATCCAATCTGGCGCTGGCGCGTGAGTACCTGACGTGGGTCGGCGGGAAGTTTGATCTCTTTCACAACAACTTTGCCGCGCTGCCGACGGTGCTGATCCAGGCCGGGGTTGAAGATGGCCGCGTCGACGGCATCCTCGCTGATGTTGGTGTCGCCAGCACGCAGATCGATGACGCGGCACGCGGATTCTCATATCGCCGCCCCGGACCACTCGACATGCGCATGGACCCGACACGAGGCCGGCCAGCGTCGGTGCTGGTGAACACCATGAAGCAGGACGAACTGGAAGCCGCGTTTTTGGAACTCGGTGACGAGACGGACGCGCCGCAGATCGCCAAACTGATTGTCGAACGGCGCGCCCAGAAGCCCATCACGACGACCGAGGAACTCACCGCGATCGTGTGCGAAGCACGAGACTTCACTCTGGAGCGAGCACTGGGCGCGAAACTCCACCCGGCGGCACGAACGTTTCAGGCGATTCGCCTGCTGGTGAATCGGGAGTTGGCGAATCTGGAACGCCTGCTGGCAGTGTTGCCTCAATCGCTGAAACCAGGCGGTGTCGCCGCGATCATCAGCTTTCACAGTGGGGAAGATCGACTCGTCAAGCAATCATTCCGCAATGGTCTCAACGTTGGTATCTATTCAGCCATCAGCGAAGAACCCTTGATTGCCGACGAAGCCGAGATCAAATTCAATCCACGCTCACGCTCCGCCAAGTTGCGCTGGGCGCGTCTGGCGGAAAAGTCTGATCCGTAACAGCATCAAGACATCAAGGCAAGCCGCGACGTCATCATTAGGATCAGCACTGAGAGGGCGATCAGCCCCAGCCCTTCGCCGACGATTCGCCATGCTGGCTTGTGATGAATTGCTCTCTTCTGCTTTCGCCACACGATGACGATGAGAAAAGTGGAAAGAAAGATCAGCGAGACCGCCACACCGCGAATCGCTGAGATGGCAAACATGCGCGGGGCAAATCCGACGGCAAGCACCACGCCGCAGATTCCCAGCAGCCAGAGCCAGGGGTTGATGCGATCCCAGATGGCATAGCGCTGCTGTCGCGCATCACGAGCACCGTTGGCGGTAAGTGGGCGGGGAATGATGCAGGCGCATTCAGGACAACGGATCGAGCGTGTGCCGCGGAGTTGATAGCCGCATTGCTCGCAGAGTTGATCGATGATCTCAAACTTGGGTGAGGCAGTGGCCTCGTGGACATCGATCTTGGTGGTGACGGGAGTAACGAGTGGCAATTCAGGCGCAAGCTCTCGGCTCGGAGCGTCAGGCGACGCCGGAGGCACCGCTTCCGTGGGCTTGAGCGTTGGCTGAGTTGCCATGCTTCACTCTCCCTGCACACACACCGGGCGACACCAACGCTCGATGGCACGCGCCCCTACCGCCGTCGATTGGGGCTGGCTCGTCGCCGGATACGGTCCGCCGTGCACCATCGCCGGGGAAATCTCCACTCCTGTGGGAACTCCATTGACGATCACACGCCCGGCGCGTGACATCAAGATACTCATGAACGAGACGGGATCAAAGGGTAATTCGCCCAAAGAGGCCTTGCCCCAGAAGACGCTCGCCGTAAGGGTGCCAGCGATGGTCCGGGCAATTTCCGGAAACTGTGCCTGAGAATCGCACACCACCACCACCGTGGATGGGCCGAAAGTCTCTTCGCGCAGAGGAGCGTGTTCGAGCACAGCCGCCGCCGTCGCTCGCCAGAGCGCGGCGACAGTCTGGTACGGACCGCGATTGGGAAGGGTGCCAAGACCAGGGGCGTGCGGGTCAGGATCCAGGGGTGGAGCCAGCCGCGAACGCACAACCAATTTGACATTCGGCAACGCGACCGTGCCCATCAGTCGCCGGTGATACGCCTCGCGAATCCGCAGGGACAGCATGGTGAGAGACCCCTCACCGGCGAAATTGATCGACATGCGCGACAGAAACGCGTCGGCTGCCGGGCCCTGTTCGATCACGATCAGCCCCGGCTTGGTGCATTGCTGACCTGATGAACCCAGCACGGAACGCGAGAGCTGGTTGGCGATCTCTTCACCACGCTCCTGCAGGGCAGCGGTCGTAATGAACACTGGATTGACCGACCCCATCTCCGCAAAGACGCGGACGGGATCAGGGCCAAGCGGCCCCTCGCGCTGCATTGCCAAGCGCGCCAGCGCCATGCCGCCAGCGTGCGAACCGGTGAACCCGACCGCGCGAATGGCGTTGTGCGTCACCAGTTCCTTACCGACGGCGGATTCTCGCGCCCCGCCGCCACCTGAATGAAGAAAGCTGAAGATTCCGGCAGGCATGCCAGTGGCGCGTGCCGCGGCAGTGATGCACTGGGCCACGATTTCACCGGTGCCGGGGTGGCAGGGGTGCCCCTTGACCACGATCGGGCATCCGGCGGCGAGAGCGCTGCTGGCATCGGTTCCGGCGGTGCTGTAGGCAAGAGGAAAATTCGACGACCCAAAGACCGCGATCGGACCCAATGGCACAAGGTGAGTCCGCAATCGTGGCCGGGGTGTGGGCTCGCGATCCGGCACTGCGGGGTCATTGAACGTGCGACGCCATTGCCCAGCACGCACCACCGAGGCAAACATGCGGAGATTCCGCACCGTGCGATCGCGCTCGCTGCTCAACCGAGGCGTCGGGGCCAGCCCGGTTTCCTGCGAGGCGAACTCGAGCAGCGCATCGCCCATGTGTTCGATACGGGTGGCGATGTCATCGAGAAAATCGCCACGACGTTGATCATCGGCGAGGGCAGGATCTTCCATGGCTTGGGCTGCCGCTATACACGCCGCGTTGACATCTTCGGTGGTGGCGTTGTGATACAACTCGGGGAGCTCGCCACCCGTCATGGGGTTAAACGAAGCGAAAGAGTTGACGGCCTCCCCGGCGGCGGAACGCGCGCCGGCGATAATGGACAGCCCGGCGGGCGTTGGAGAATTGGTGAATGAAGGGGAGGCGGAGGTACTCATGCGACCCTGGATCGTTGGCCGCCGACAGGGGCGAGGGTGTGCGGCACGGGTGATTCTGCCCCGGTAATCTTGGGGCGTGATTGCACGCATTCAGTCTTATCTTCTGACCGGGATCGATGCTCAGGGCTGCGAAATCGAGGTAGCCATCGATCCGACCGATGAGCAGCCGGAAAAGGTTCGCCCTTCGATCGTGGGACTACCGGATTCCGCGGTGAAGGAATCGCTGGACCGAGTGCGGGCTGCGCTGACGGCGTGCGGATACAACTTTCCCGGCGGCCGCGTCGTCATCAATCTGGCTCCGGCGGATGTGCGGAAGGAAGGTCCGGTGTACGACCTGCCGGTGGCTCTGGGGATGCTGTCGTGTTTGGCGATCGTGGGGCGCGAATCCAAGCCCCGCACGGTGGTACCCAAGGAGCTTCAGGACTCTGCGGCATTTGCCAAGTTGGAAGGGCGCGAGCACACGCCTCACGGACCATTAGACCTGCGCAAGTTCCTGGTCGCAGGCGAATTGGCATTGGATGGTCGCATTCGACCGATTAAGGGTGCGATCGCGCTCGCAGCACTGGCCAAGAGCCAGGGGTGCGCTGGGATCATTCTGCCAGCGGAGAACGCGACCGAAGCCGCGATCGTCGGTGGTATTGATGTGATCGGTGTGCGCACGCTGACCGAAACGGTGGGCGTGCTCAATGGAGTGATCGAACCGAACGTTGCCCCCGCGCCTGATGCGCTCAGCATGCTGACCACGGCGGCGCCGCCCATCGATTTTCTCGAGGTGCGTGGTCAGGAGGGTGTGAAACGCGCGATGATGATCGCTGCGGCGGGGTCGCACAACCTGCTCATGCTCGGGCCTGCGGGCACGGGCAAGACGATGATGGCCAAGGCCCTGCCGGGCATTCTGCCGCCACTGACTCCTGAAGAAGCGATCGACATCACACGGATTTATTCAAGCGCGGGCATGCTTGATCCCGGACAAGGGTTGGTTACGACGCGCCCCGTGCGCACACCTCACCACACGGCGAGCGCTCAGGCGATCGTGGGTGGCGGTGCGATCCCGCGTCCCGGTGAGATTTCGCTGGCTCATCACGGTGTGCTGTTCCTGGATGAATTGCCAGAGTTCCCGCGTGTGGTGCTGGAAACCCTGCGGCAGCCCTTGGAAGATCACGTCGTCACCATCGCCCGCGCCAGTGGCAGTCTGAAATTCCCCGCCAGCTTCATGCTCGTCGCGGCCATGAACCCGACCCCCAAGGGAGACATGGCGACGGATGGGATCAGTAAGGCGGCAATGGAGCGGTACCTTTCCAAGCTCTCCGGCCCACTGCTGGATCGCATCGATCTGCACGTGGAAGCGCCCGCCGTGCCGTGGAAAGAACTTTCCAAGGCCCCCACTGGCACGAGCACGAAGGAGATGCGCGAGATTGTGCTCAAGGCCCGCACCGTGCAGCATACGCGGCAGGGTGTGCTCACCCCCAATGCACGACTCAGCGGCAAGCAACTGGATGTGCTGGCTGTGCTCGATGATGATGCGCGGACGCTGCTCGGCCAAGCGATGACGGAGATGGGGTTGTCAGCGCGTGCGTATGACAAGATCCGCCGAGTCGCGCGGACGATTGCGGATATGGATGGGTCAGATCGCGTGGAGATGGCGCATGTGAGCGAGGCCGTGCAGTATCGACTGCTGGACAGGAAGGTGTGAAGTATGCCACGGATTTCTGAGTTTTTCGGCATCACGGTGTACATGTACTACGATGACCATGCACCACCTCACTTTCATGCCAAATATGCATGAGGCGAAGCAGTCATAGAGATTGAGACGCATCGCATCATGGCTGGAGCGCTTTCGCCTCGCGCGCAAGGCCTTGTCACAGAGTGGGCTGCATTGCGCAGAAATGAGTTGCTCGACGCGTGGGCGAAAGCTGAAGAAATGCAGCCACTTCCGTGGATTGAAGCACTTCCCTGGGATTACTTATGCCTCCACGCATTGCCGAATGTCGAGCAATCGGAAACTACCAACTTTGGCTGCGGTTCTCGACCGGCCAAACCGGCGAAGTTGATCTTTCGCATCTGGCAGGCAGGGGCGTGTTTGCTTCCTGGCTTCAATCAGGTGTTTTTGAATCAGTGCGCATCGATCCCATTTCAGGAACAGTGAGTTGGCCCGGCGGCATAGATCTTGATCCCGATGTGCTTCTGCACAAGATCATCGGTACACCACTTCCTGGCACGCATCCGGGCACATCCAGCACGTCCGCAGCTTGACTCTCACACAGGTTGTCTCTTGTCGACCTGAACCTGCGTCGGATATGCAAACTCGATTTTCTCCGCAGCAAAACGCTCGATCAGCGCCAGCAGGATGTTCTGCTGCACGTCCATAAAGAGGCGATAATCGCTGGATCTGACAAAGAAGACGATTTCGGCATCGACCGAGTATGCGCCGAGACGGAAGATGTGGCAGCGGTCAAAGCGCACTTGCTCCTGCTTCTCGACGATCTCTTGCACGATCTGGGGAATATGCCGCAGCTTCTCCGGTGGGCACTCGTACACCACACCCACAGTGAAGGCGACGCGGCGTTCCTCCATCCGCTTGAAATTCTGTATGCGCGCGGCAAGAAGATCGCTGTTACCGAAAATCAGCTGCTCGCCACTGGTGGCGCGGATGCGCGTCGTCTTGATGCCGATGGTCTCGACTGTTCCCGACTGCGTGCCCACCTGAATGGCATCACCAACCACGAATGGTTTATCCAACAGAATGGAGATGCTGGCGAGGAGGTCACCCAGCACGCGCTGCACGGCGAGGGCGACCGCGATGCCGCCGATGCCAAGACCGGTGAGCATGGGACCCACCTGCACGCCCAGATTCTCAAGCGCCAGCAGCAGCACAATCACACCCAGCACCAGCATGATGACAAAGCGGAGCACGACCATCGACGTGCGCAGTGTCGGGTCGGGCTCGCCGTGCTCGGTGCGCGAACGCTCAATCAGCCTCGCAAGGCCGAAATCAACGACCAGGCGGCTGGAGAGGAGCAGTTGCAGGCCCAGCGCTGTCACCGTGGCGATCTGCAGCACCTTCATGGTGACAGGACCGAAACTCAGGCCATACGAGGCAATGCCGAGCGCCACGACCAGAGTGAGCCAGAAGCGGACATCCTCGACCAGTTCGACCAGGAGGTCATCCCACTTGGTCGCTGTGGTGGAAGCAATCTTGCGGAGTCGATGCGCGGCGAGGCGCTTCACCAACCATACCGCCGCCATGATGGCGACCATGGTGGCAAAGGCAGTCAACCACTCAGCATACGAGTTGTTGAACAACCGATGCGATGCCAGAAAGTCATAGGCGGATTGCACGGGAGTGGGCATGGAGAGATTGTCGCCACGCCGTGGCCAAGTTCAATTCGGCGCCTCACTCATCGCAGCAGATCCTGCGCTTCCATGCGATTTCGCTCCGCGGCACGGTAACGCCCCTTGGCGACAAAGAACAACGGAAGCATGACTGCCAAGGCGACGAACCCGATCAGCGATACGGGATACCACACGTGGTAGGGCTGCTTGGAAATCAACGCCACCACACCAGTGATGAGCAGTGCTGTCCCCAATACGCCAATCAACAGCAACGCAGGCAGAATGATGCTCTTACCTTTTCCCTTGGGAACGAGAATGCCCATCGCGGGGCCGAGCGTCGCACCCAGAAGCCCGACACCGGCTCCGCCAAAAGCGCCGATCAGGGTCCCTTGCTGAACACTCCACCAGCCCTCTTGGGATGGTGCGGCAGCCGCAGCTTGCAAAGAGAGAACGCTGTCAACCAATCCAGTCATGAGTGCCTGCATGTCCATCTCCTTTTCCAAATCGTGCTTTGCGTGATCTCAGACCTCGGAATCAGTGGCCGCGACTTTGCGGGCGGTGTCGCGAATCGATCTTGCGGCAGAGGGGGCCAACTCGCCCCGCTCCACCATTTGCGCGAGCAAGACGGAGAGGGCATCCGGCGTGCGGCCATCGAGAGCGAGCTTCAGACGCTCGATGATCCGATCCAGCCGCAGACGGATCGTGGGGTATGACACGCCGTATGACTCGGCGACCTCCTTGAGTGAACCAGACCGCAGCACCAATTCGGTGATGAAGTCCAAGTCCTCAGGAGGAAGTGAGGCCAGAACGTGCTTAGAGTTTGATGAATCGAAAGCCATCTTGCGTAATCCTAAAGAATGATTACGATTTACGCAAGTCTAGTTTCACAATCAGAAAGAAACGGCCTCAGATTTATTTATCGGACTTTCTCGGCTTTTTTCTCTCTGGTCATCAGTGCACTGATGCCTGCGATGGGATCGAGCCCTTCAAAGAGGGCCATACGAACGGTGTCGGTGATGGGCATTTCCACCTTGTACTTCGTCGCCAGCTTGCTCACGGCCTTGGTCGTCCAGACACCCTCCACCGTGGCCCCGGTGCGCTTCAGGTAGTCCTCGAGCTTTTCACCCTTACCCAATGCCTCGCCGCAGGTACGGTTGCGGCCTTCGGGGCTGAAGCAACTGGTTGCCAAGTCGCCAGCCCCAGCAATTCCAAAGAAGGTGTCTGGGGTCGCTCCCATGGCAGTGCCGAGCCGCACGATCTCGGCCAGGCCCCGGGCCAGAAGCGCACTTTTTGCGTTATTGCCGGCCTTGAGGCCGTCGATCACGCCTGCCGCGATGGCAATGATGTTCTTGGCGGCACCAGCCAGCTCGACACCCAAGACATCAGAATTTGTGTACACGCGCATCCATGATGTGGTGAAAAGGTGCTGGACGCGTGCGGCAAAAATCGGATCGTCACTGGCTGCGATCAGGGTGGCCGGGAGACAACGTGCGAGTTCGGCGGCGATTGTGGGGCCAGAAAGAGCTGCGAGGGGGCGGGGCTTGCCATCGGGGTCGTCGCGGCCAGATTTGGCCAGAACATCAGCGATGATCTGCGTGGGACGAAGGAGAGTCTTGACCTCGATTCCCTTGGCAACCGAGACCACCCCCACTCCCGGCGGGACGAATTTGGCAATCTTGGTCCAGGCCTGACGGGTGTGCTGCACCGGGACGGCCGAGACGATCAGGGTTGCCCCTTGCAGGGCCTGAGCCGCGTCAAGGCAGACCAGCACTTCACGTGGCAGAAAGTAACCTGGTAGGCGAGGGCTGCGGCGGGATTGGGCCAGCGTGGTGAGTTCGTCTTTGTCGCGACCCCACATGGCGACTTCTAACCCTTTGTCCCGCATGTTGTTGCGCGAGCCATCCGGACCTGGCTCGGGGCTGGTGAGCAGCCCGGCACACACCAAACCCATCTGTCCCGGTCCGATCACGGCGATGCGCTGACGAGGTGCCCCCCCTTTTTTGGTCGGTGCGGATCGAGAAGCGGGTTCCTTGGTGGGGCGTTTGGCCATGGGATTTGGCGAGGCGGTTGAATGAGCCGGGTGAACCGCTGTGAGCGCGGACCCGTACAGAATGGACCCGTATGGTAATGTCTCTCCGACCGTTGGGTTGGGGAACGGGGGAAAGTCCGAGCCGGGTTCTCCGGTTTGGTGAGCTCTTGGGCCGATGCAGAAAGGCCGCGAGGGCGAGCACATGTTGAGTCATTGATCTGAGGCGGCACGACGCCTCTTGCCGGGAGCAGATTTTTCCTATGGGTCACTCACACGCCGGACATAAGCACGATCATGATCACAAGCACGGCCCTGATTGCGATCATGGCCATGAACACAGCGAGACGTACATCGAGGCGTGTAACCACGAGGCAGATGCCGAGCGGCACATGGCCCTGTACCTGATCGGTGCGGTGTGCGTGCTGACGACGCCGGTCGCTTCGTGGCTTGGGTTCTCTGAATCGGTGGCACAGATCCCGGCGTGGATTGGTTCGCTGGTTCTGGCCTACCCGTTGCTGAAAGGCGCGTGGGAAGAGATCCGCAAGGGCAAGCCGGGTTCAAGCACCCTGGTGGCTGTGGCCATCTGTGCCGCGATCGCCAGTCGGCAGTTCTTCGCCGCGGGCATTCTGGCGTTTGTGCTGCTCTTTATCGGTGTGTTGATCCGCCGCACGGCCTTTGGTGCGCAACGCGCCATCGCTGAGCTGGTGGCCCTTACTCCTGATGTGGCCCGCGTGGTCATCGATGGTGTTGAGCAGGAAGTAAAGCTCTCGGATGTGAAGGTCGGCATGACCGTTCGCGTCCGCGCTGGCGAGAATCTGCCGGTGGACGGCAAGGTGGTCAGCGGGCGCACCACGATCAACCAGGCCTCGCTGACTGGTGAATCCGTCCCTGTTGAAGTGCAGACCGGCGATCCTGTTTATGCAGGCACCACCAACCTCACGGGCATGATCGACCTGATGGTGACTCAGGTCGGTGCGGAAACCACCATCGGCAAGGTGACTTCGCTGATTTCCAAAGCCGAGCAGACGCGCTCGCCTCGTCAGTTGCTCATTGAGCAGGTCGCACGCTTCTTTGTGCCCATCGCGCTTTCAGTCGCGGCGATCGTGTGGTTCATCAAGAGCCAGAGCGAGGATGCTGTGGTGCAGGCCTCCGCCGCCAGCACCGCAATCACCGTTCTGGTCGTGACATGCCCCGTCGCCCTCATTCTCTCGAGCCCCACGGCCATGCTCGCGGCATTCGCGGCGTGCGCACGGCTGGGCATCCTGGTCAAGGATCCGGCTTATCTTGAGGCCGCAGGCACAGTCGACACGGTTGTGCTGGATAAGACTGGCACGATCACCACTGGCAAGTTCCAAGTGACCAAGCTAGCCCCGGCGCCGGGGATCGAGGGTGTTGACCTGTTGCGTGCCGCGGCGAGCGCGGAACAGCAGTCCAACCACCCCTTGGCCGAGTCGATTGTGACTACGGCGAAGGCAGCACGCGTGGCTTTGGACAACGCCGAGTCTTACGAAGAGATTCACGGGCGAGGTGTACGGACAAGGATTGGCGGCAGCGAACTTTGCGTGGGCCGTGCATCATGGCTAATGGAACTGAATCCAGCGATCAAGCCGACGCTGGACCTTGTTGAGCGCGACATTGAAGGGATGTCGGGCGTGCACGTGATGCGAAATGGGCAATATCTGGGCGCTGTGGGCCTGGAAGACACGGTTCGCGGCAACGCCAAGACCGTCATGCAGCGACTGCGCGAGCTGGGCGTGCGACAGATCGCGATCTTCACCGGTGACCGCCTGAGCGTGGCCAAGCGCGTGGGCAGCAACATTGGTGTGGATGCGATTGAGGCCGAGTGCCTGCCTGAAGAGAAGCACGAGCAGATTCAGATTCTGGCCAAGAACGGTCAGCGTACATTGATGGTCGGTGACGGCATCAACGACGGCCCCTCACTGGCGACTGCGGATGTGGGCGTGGCGATGGGATTGTCTGGCAGCGACATCGCGGCGAACTCTGCTGGCGTGGCGCTGATGAATGATGACCTGTCGCGCATTCCATTCCTGATTGAAATCAGCCGCAAACAGCGGACGATCGTGGCTCAGAACATCGCGGCGAGTATTGTGATTGTGCTGGTGGGCCTTGTGCTGGCGGCGACTGGTGTGTTTGCCGCGGCGGGCAACGAAGCGGGCACGGGCCTTGCAGGTCTGTACCACTTTGTGGGTGAGATTTTCGTCTTGGGCAACAGCTTCCGGCTCTTCCGCTTTGGTGAAGAGTTTGTGACGGCCGAACAGGTGAGCGACGGCATCAAACGCCGCGCCGCCAGCGTCCGTGGGTTGAAGGCGCAGACTGCGTAAGTACGGATCTGACTGATTCAGCCGTCAATCCATCAAAGCTCAATCAAACCCCTCGTCAAACGGCGAGGGGTTTTTGTTGGTGCTGTGTGCGTCGCAAGCTCGATAGACCGCAATCAGTTTGTGGTATGCTGCGTGGAGTGGGTACGGGCAATCAAGGAGCACGGCATGGCCAAGTATGTGGATGGATATGTGATTCCGATCGCCAAGAAACACCTCGCGGCGTACAAGAAGATGGCCACCTTGGGACGCAAGGTGTGGATGAGGCATGGCGCGCTGGACTATCGCGAGTGCATCGGCGACGACTTGAATGTTGGTTTTGGTCTGCCCTTTGCCAAATTGGCCAAGACCAAGCCTAGCGAGACAGTGGTGTTTGCGTACATCGTGTACAAGAGCAAGGCGCATCGGAATGCGGTGAACAAGAAGGTGATGAAAGATCCGGAGCTCGCCGCGATGTGCGATCCTAAGAAAATGCCCTTTGACCCGATGAAAATGGCGGTGGGCGGGTTCAACACATTGGTCGGTGTTTGACTGTCGGCAAGCCGTGCCGGTGGGTGGCAATCGCGGTAGAGTGTGCCTGCATGGATGCACGGATCGAGCAAGCCAAACAGGTGATGGCGGCAGGGCTGCCGGGGATGTTCATCGCCTTTGAAGGTCCCGATGGGAGCGGAAAATCCACGCAATTCCGCCGCTTTGCCGCGCTAGCGCGAGAGGCGGGCGTGACGGTGTGCGAAGTGCGCGAACCCGGCGGCACGCCGATCGGGGAGCAGATTCGCCACGTTTTGCTTGATCGCCAGAACGAAGTGATGTGTGTGCGCTGCGAAATGCTGCTGTACATGGCCTCGCGAGCCCAACTGGTGGAGCAGACGATTCGTCCGGCTCTCGCGGCAGGGCAACTGGTGTTGGCTGATCGCTTTGTCGCCAGCACACTTGTCTACCAAGGCGCGGCGGGAGGCATGGGACAGGATGAAATCGCGGCGGTGGCGGCGGTGGCGACTGGCGGATTGGAGCCCGATCTGAATGTGGTATTCGATGTTGATACGGAGACCGCATCGGGGCGGCTCAGCCCCCTGTTGGATCGCATGGAGGCCAAGGGCCGCGCGTTTCATGAGAAAGTGAGAGCGGGATATCAGGGCTTGGTGCGATCTAGGCCTGATCGGTATGTGTCGATCGATGCTTCGCGAGATCCGGAAGAAGTGTGGAAGTCGTGCCTGGAGACGATGGTTGGGCGGATCTCGCGAAAGTGAATCTCGCGATGGAGTTGACCGTGTTGCATCGCTGAAGGCACGGACTGTACTAAGACGTTGCTGGCCCTGCGTCCATCCACTTGCGATTCCCTATCAAACGCTGATCGTCAGGGGCGTGCGAGATTGCCAGTTCCAGTTGCTCGCTTGCAAGCTTTTTCGCGCCAAGATGCCACGCGCAGATGCTGGCGATATCGTGCGGCCAGGCGCCATGTGCCGCGGCATTGGCATGCATGCCCGGACACGCCGCTGGAATTGACGTGGCGCGAAACGATGCCCATAAGCCGCCAGCGTAATCGCCTCGTGCGTACAGCATTTGCGCGAGCTCGCACCAGGGATCGCGCCAGCCGCGACCTGTGGCATTCCACGCTTCGATGCCCGCGTGCACAAACCATGTCGTAGCTTCATCGACACGCTGCAGATCGCGCAGGCAGCGCGCGATGTACAGCATCGATTGGCCACGCTCCACATACCACGTCGCCGCGGGGAGCGAGAGGTGGCGTTTGAGTTCGGCGATGGCGGCATCGAACTGTCCCACGAACATCAACTCGCGCCCGAAATAGTGGGCCATGCGGGCATCGCCGGGGAGTTCTTGTGCGCCGGTGCGGAGGAGTTCGAGGTATGAGGAGCGGGATTTGGTCTGGTCGGGGTGGTGTTCGATGACCAGATCGGGGCATTGCGCGGCAATCTCGATCAGGCCATCCTTGATGACCAGACACTCATGGGCCGGATATCGCCAGCGATGTGTGTGCCGCGCATGGATCTTGTCACCCATGAAGGTGGAGATGGGTTTGCCATCTTTGAGTGCCCAGTGATAGGTGTATCGGGCCCGGTTGGTCGTCGCGGTCCAGGCGCGTTCGAGAGCTTGGCGCCAACCAGGAAGCAGGACTTCATCCATGTCGAGCGCAATGCACACATCAATATCCTGCGGAATCAGGTCGAGGTTGCGGCTGCGAGCGTGGTCGAAGCGCCAGGGCGCTACGCGAATCGCCTGAACGTGCACGCCAAGTGCCGTGAGGTCGCCGACGGTGGAATCGGTACTGCCGGTATCGGCGACGAGGCGGAGATCGGCCTCGGCGCACGATTCGGCCCAACGGCGGGCAAACTGGGCCTCATTCAGAGCGATGGAGTAGACCGCGATTTTCATGAGGCCGACTCCGGCGCGGCTTCGATTGCAGTTTCAAACCGAGCGGCGTTGGGAACGCTGTTGAGGGCAGCAAGATAGGCGGGGGCATCGCGCCCACCGGTGCGCTGATCGATGTGGAGCAGCAATGAGTAAGAGAGATCGAAACTGCCGTAAAGATCGTGAAGGAGCAGGGCCAAAGACGCAAGACGCGCGGCGGAAAGGGAAGCCCAGCGATCAAAGGCCGGAATGAAGATGGCATCGGCATCAAAGACCTGACTGAGCCCGAAGTAGATATCGCTATTGATGAGCATGGGCCGCAGGGTGCGCGATTTCAGCGGCCAGAAGCGATGGAGCATGAAGCCCTTGGAGCGCAGGAAGAGTTCGACTTCGGAGAAGAGGGGTTGATTGTGATACAGGGGAAGGAACTCGACTTCGGTCTGAACCAGAAGGAGAGAATCCAGCACGCGCGGGGCGTGCTTGAAGACTTCAAGTTCAAAGCCCTGGATATCGATCTTGAGCATGTCGGCGGGGTGAGCGCCGGGGACGCTGTCGAGAGTGACGGTGGGAACTGGAACGGTGCGAAGCACTTTGCCCCAGTGTGAGAATCCGTGAAAGCGGGCGAGAAGCTCGGCGTTCGGTTTGAGCAGTGAAGTCATGCCGCCAGCAGCACACATATGCAGCGTGTGCTGCCGACCATCGCCAACGGCGGTCTGGTGATAGGTTTCATGCGGACTCTTGATCTGCTGTAAGCGGGAAAAGGCCGCCTCATCCGGCTCAAAGCCGATGACGGAGCAGCGGTTCTGATCCAGCAATGTGCGATACGGAGGAACGCCATCGATGGGGTTGGCACCGACGTCGATGATCTTGAGGCGCGGCACATCGCGGGTGGCAACGGGGGCACACTGAGCAAAGACTGGGTAACGCGTCACGCTCATGGGGAGAGGATACGGCGGGAAAGCAACGCGGCCCCTGCATCGGCTGGATGCAAGGGCCGCATGAGGTCATCTTGTGAGCACTGCGAGTTCAGCAGGGCGTGCTGAAGGCGGCGACAAAGTCGAGGTAATCGAAGAAGTCGATTCCGCCATCACCATTGAAATCGGCAGTGGGGTCGTTGCTGCTGAAGGCGGCGACAAAGTCGAGATAGTCAAAGAAGTCCACACCACCATCACAGTTGAAGTCTGCGGGGCAGCTCGTCAGGTTGGCTGCTGAAGTGGTGACGGTGTTGCAGATGTTGGTGATGATGCAGTCATACGAGCCTACCACACCGGAATTGACCGGCGAAACGGTGAGCGTGGCGGTATCAGTTCCTGAGTAGCTGCCACCATCGGCGATGTTGGCGGAATTGAAGCGCCACTGATAGGCCAGGGGCGTTGCGCCGGTTGCGGCAACCGTGAACGACACGCTGCCTCCCGAGCATGCAGATGCATCGGCCGGCTGCGTGGTGATCACAACATCGTCAGAGATCGTGAGTGTCGCTGCGGCAGAGGTTGTGCTGCCGCAATTCTGAGTGCTTACCACGCAGTCGTAGGAATCGGCATCGCCCGCGCCGACGGGGTTGATTGTGAGGGTGTCGGCGGTGGCTCCGCTGATGGGGTTGCCACCCTTGCGCCACTGGTAGGTGAGGGACGATCCTGTCGCGGCGACAGTGAACGACGCCGACGAGCCAACGCAAGCGATCGCGTTGGAGGGTTGAGTGGTGATGGATGGGCCGCTGGAGAGGGTCACGTTGGCGGAGTTTGAAGTGCGCGTGCCGCAGGTGTTGGTGATGACGCAGTCGTAGGACCCAACATCACCAGCCGACATCGACGGAACTGAGTAGGTGGGCGCGGTGGCACCGCCGATGTTGATGGTGTTCTTGCGCCATTGGAAGTTCAGAGAACCTCCGGTCGCCGCGACGGTCAATGACAGGGGCGAGCCGGGGCAGGGCGCAGAGCCGACGGGCTGCTGGGTGATCGCCGGAATGGTCTCCATGGTCAGCGTCGCGGCAGAGGATGTCACGCCGCCACAACTGTTGGAAACCACGCAGTCATACGCGCCAGCATCGGACGCAACGGGTGAAGGAATGGAGTACGAAGCCGATGTAGCTCCACCGATATTCACTGTGTCCTTACGCCATTGGAAGCCGGTAGCACCGGTGGCGGCAACCGAGAAGCTGGCGGCTGTGCCTTCGCAGCGCGTGAGAGATGTGGGCTGGGTGGTGATGGAAGGAAGTGGATCGACGGTAAGCGTCGCGCTGTTGGAGGTGACGGAGCCACAGGGTCCGGTGATCACGCAGTTATAGCTGCCCGCATTGGCAGTCGTGAGCGAGCTGATGGAGTAGGTCGGTCCCGTGGCACCACCGATGTTGATGACACCCTTTCTCCACTGATATCCAGATGCTCCCGAGGCCACCACGGTGAATGAGAATGGTTGGCCCTGGCATGCGGTGCCGCCAGATGGCTGAGTGGTGATCGAAGGCGGAGCATTCACCACCACCGCAGCGGCGGATGAGGTGATCGTGCCGCACGAGTTTGTGGCGACACAGTCATAGGAGCCGGTGTCCGAGGCGACAGGGGACGGAATGGAATAGGTCGGTGCACCAGCGCCGGGAATGTTGACCCCGTTCTTACGCCATTGCAGCGAAGGGCCGGGATTGCCGCTGAATGATGATGTGAGTGAGATGGAAGTGCCTTCGCAAACTGTGGTTCCGGTGGGGTTGCCAGTGACGGCAGGAGGAACGCAGGCACCGCCGGTGATCGAGAAGATCGTTGAAGCGGTGGCGATCTGACCGTCGGGGTTGGTGACGTTGATCGTGCGATTTCCGGCTGCCGCGCCGCCAGAAACCGTGATGTTCAGCGTGGCCTGGGTCGGACTGTTCCACGTCACAGAATTGACCGTGACATCAGATGAGAAGGAGAAGGTCAGGCGATTCATCCCCGCCTCAGTGTCGTAGAACTCGGAGCCGGCGACGGATGTGCCAGAGATGACGACATTTCCCGTGAATCCGGCAGCGACTGAAGACGGCGTGCTGGTCGTGGGTGTGACGGGCGGAGGCGCGAGCAGCTTCTGTACGTGCACACCCCAGCTGTTGGAAGCATTGCACACCGTGTTGAAGGCCCACATGGTCTGGTCGTCCGCTGGATCAACGGCGATGACGCCGTAATCTCCCCAGCGCTGGGGGTCCGTGGCCTGAGCGTTGTAGTTGGTCGTGCTGGTGTAGGCAAGTGCGGGCGCTTGTGTCACGCCTGCGCCATCGGTACGGAGTCGGCCGGCGACAGCGTGTCCGGCGCGGTCGGCAGCACCTCCAAAGGTGGTGCTGATGGCCATGTGGCCTTGTCCGCTCATGGCCACAGCGGGGAACCAGTAACTGCGCGGGTTGGTTGCCGCGCTGTCAAAGAGTGTTCCGGCTTGCGAAGCGGTGGGAGTGCCGGTGAAATTGGAAATGCGATACCAACGGCTGCCATTACGCCCGCCACCGCCTGCTGCACCAGTGTTGGTAACCTGGAAGTTGTGCGCAGTCCAGAGATAGCGGGTGTTGGAGATGCGGTCGCGGCGGATCATGGCAGAGAAGAGCCGGTTGTCGATCGCAGAGAGGGGGTTGTTGCTACCGAGCACCGCAGGATTAATGGGGTTGCCAGAGGCGACGGTGGTGATGCTGATGTTGGAAGAGATAGCGGGTGTTCCACCTGGAGTCGTGATGCGGCGCATCACCAGGCGACCGAGGGTCGTGAGACTTGAACCAATGAAGTACCCTTCGGTGGCGGAGGCATCGTCGTTGTCTACGCCCTGCGGGGCCAGCGGTCCATCGCCGCCTGCGCCATCGAGATTGCGGAAAGCGGTGACGTTGAGTGTGCCGGTGAGAAGGGTGCTCTTGCGGACCACAAACACGGTGGGCCCGACAAACCCGCCCACGAACATGTTGCCACCGATGTAGAGGGCGTTGTTGTCGACGCCGAGCGAGGGATAGTCAAAGAGGCCGCCCGCATCGCCTCCAGGCGTGCCTACGGCATCCTGCGTGAACTGGTAGAAGGTGAAGCTCGAGGTTGCGGTCACTGTTGAAGAGTTGGAGACGGCGATGAGCACGCGATTGGGACTGCTGACGTTGATGATGATGATGAACCAGCGGCCGCTCAAGCGGTCATAGCGGACGCGGGGGTCGCTGGTGCCCGACGCATTTCGCACAGAATTGAAGAACGAATCGGTGCTGACGTTGAAGATGTCTGTGCTTAATGAGGTTTTGTTGCGAAACTTGATGCGACCATTGGCGATGATGCAGACCTGCGTGGGGCTGACACCACCGTGGGCATCCGGTGGCACAGCACCTGATTCGCCCAACGTGATACCAACGAACGACGAGGAAAGGCCCTGCGGCGCAACCGGCATCATGTTCCAGACATTGCCAACGACGGGCTTGTCTGGCCGACCGGAGCGATGCCCGCCCAGAAGCAGCCAATCCGGATCGGGGAGCACGTTGGGGTTCATTGGTCTCTGGCGCAGCAGATCTCGCAGATTTCGCTTCCCTTCACGGATCGGTCGATCCTCAACGTCGACGGGAATGAAGCCACTCCACACCGGTGCTTTCGCATCGCGGTCCATGATCTGTTGCACCGTCTCGACAATCCCGGGCTCGCCGGTCCATACCACGCCGGGCGTGTACGTCACGGCTGCATCAACAGCATCCGCGGCAGCCGGCTGCATAGTCGCCACGGCTCCATAAGCAACGGTGCCAACCGCAAGCGTTGAGAGTGCCGCGGCCAAAATCGCGCGTGTCCGTAAAGCCATGAATCTTCCCTTTCGCAACGAACCCACAGACGTGACGCCACCGCAACCCCCGAATGGGGTGTAGCGACAGTCGACACCACTCCTATATATCAGATCGACCCAGGAAGATTCAACACAATCTTGGCAGTAAGAACGCGGCGATCGGCAAACACCAACCGTCCCAATACATAACTTGCCTGCTTGCGAGCCAGGCCAGTGTTATGTATGGGTTCTCAGCTACAAGGCGAGCTGAACGCGGCGACAAAGTCGAGATAGTCGAAGAAATCGATGCTGCCATCACCGTTGAAATTTGCCTCGCTTGCGCCAGAGCTGAATGCGGCGACAAAGTCAAGATAGTCAAAGAAATCAACTGTGCCGTCGGTGTTGAAGTCGGCGGCACATCGGACCGTGATCACCGCCGGCTCAGATTCACGTGACCCGCAGTCATTGCTGACCACACAGGTGTAGGTGCCGGCCTGCGCTCTGGTCCAGGATGAATAGCCGAACCGATTCAGTCGTGCGCCGTTGATGTTCACGCCGTTGCGCTTCCATTGATACCCGGTGGCGCCACTGGAACCTGTCGTCATGATGTAGCTGTCGCCAACGAGGAGACTGGCTGAACTCGGACCGAACTGAATCGAAGGTCCACGCGTCGTGCGAATGCCACACCCGGTGAGATTGTCGATGAAGGGCAGCATGTTTTCGCTGATCGTGCGCGGATGGAACGCCAACTGAATGTTGCTCATCCCGCCATTGCAGACATGGCAATATGACATGATCGTGCCACCATACGCCTGAGAGCAATTGCCGGTGCCACAACCATCAATCTGAGGCGACACATCATGCGTGTGTGGTGCACCAAAGTTGTGACCCAGTTCGTGCGCAGTCACCATCAGATCCCAATTGCCCCAGTTGTAGTTCTGCAACGGCGACGGGAAAGATCCGCCCAGGTGTCCCGACACGCCGTACTGATACGTGCTGCACACCGTGCTCAGGTACGCCACGCCACCAGCCCCAGCCGCCTGCCCGGTGAGCATGAACGACGTGTGACGCGATACCGATCCCATGTTGTTGATCCAGTAGTTTGTGAATTCGCTCAGTCGCGTGTTCACATCTGAACCATCAGGATAAGGATCGGTGTTCGTGGTCCACAATCGCACGTATGGGAGGGTGAAACTGATGCCCACATCGCGTGAGTAGATCGTCGTCATCGCGGCAAACAGTTGTGTGATGTACGCATTCGCATTGGCTGTGTTGCCCCCGAATATCCGCGTGAGAAATTCGTAGTCCGTTTCCAAAGCCAGGCGCACAGTGCCGCATGGGTCAACCGCCGGTGAAACACTCCCGGCGTCGTGCGCATCACCAATCTGCAAACGGGGATCAGAGGTCGGGTCTATCGCCCCGCCACAGGATGGAATGTTCATGGGCATCACACCCGCAGGCAACTGCCGCGGGTCATAGATATTGACCGTCCCATCCCCATCCCAACGGCCACTGCTGATGACTCGAGTCCGTTCACCTTGCGTCACAAAGCCGTATATGCCCGCCGAAGAGAACGACAGGAAGACCGTGCTGGATTCATCACCGGCAATCGTGCCCCGCAGGCACACCACGTCGGGGCGGGGCAACTGCTGCCCAGTCGAACCATCAATGAACTGCGCATCCGGGGAAAGCACATCTACGGAAGAGAGAATCACGTCCCGCGACTCGCCCTGACCCAAAGGGAAATTGCGGATTCGCGCCTCAGGCAACGAACGCAGCGCCGAAAGAATCGCCTGCTGGTCTGCCGCACGCTCAAGCACCAGCGTGTATCCATACGGCTGCACCTGTGCCGCGGTCAGTGGTGAAGGCACGTCCACAGGATCGGCAACAGCCGCAGCACGACCAGCCACCAGACAGAGCAACGACGCGTACATGACACACTTCATGAGTTCTTGATCCTTTGGAATTGAGTATCCGAGTTCCCTATTCTGACGTGCAGCGGCACGCGATGCAAGTTGATTTGCTGGGGGAAGGCCCGATATTTCGATTGAATACTCACTCCGGCACACTGTTTCACACCATGAGTCGCTGCCGCACGGCTTCCACTGAAAGACCACGAATCCGCACGGTCTTCTCCGGACTTGTTTCACCCTTGACCAGCGCGATATCTGCTCGCGCGATCTGCAGAGTTTCGGCCAAGAGTGCCTCCACAGCGGCATTCGCCCGCCCTTTTTCAGGTGCCGCCGCCACCTTGATCTTCAAACGCGAACCCAGCACCCCAGCCACCACGTCGCGGCTCGATGCGGGCACCACTTTCAGGTGCAAGAGCACTGCGCCGGGGGTCACTGGATCGGGCTCAATCATCATGGCAAGCGTATTGACGTTTGCGGTACATTGTGTCCATGAAGCAGATGTTCCGACCTTTGCTCCTGGTGAGCTTCTTGGCAACTCACGCCGCGTTGGCAGCGCAGCCGCTGGCGCTGCACGTGGTGGCATCGACAGTCGCAGAACCCCTGGTGCTGCGGGTCCGGAGTATCGACGAGTCGCGCGAGATTGCCTGGCCCCATGCTGCCGATATTCGCTGGCTCTTCGTGCGAGTCAGTGGCACACAAGAGAATCGTGATTCCAACGAACTCGGCAACGTGGATACCGATGGCGCACGACGCGTCATGCCCGGTGCCGCTGGCACCGCTCTCGTGGGGGTCGACCTGCACACCACGCTGGAAGAATGGAGTGCTGCGGAAGCCAACGCCTTTGCCGCCAAATGTCGTCTTGATGCAGTTTGCTTGAATAAGCCCATCTCGGTACGGCACAGCGTCAGCGCGGCATCGATAGTGCCCATCGCCCCCTCACCCGCAGATCCACAGCAACCACGAAACAACCAGGCGGCCACCAGCAAGAGCGGCCAATCCGCCGAGATTCGCCCATTGATGGACCCGACGCTGATCTCAGGCGGCGATCTGGCCGTTCGCGTCTATGTAGGTGGTGAGGCCGTGGCCGGTGCACAGGTCCGCGCCATTCACGCCTCATCAGGGCACATCCAGACGGCGCAAGCCGATTCCAAGGGAATCGCCATATTCAACGTGGATCTCCCTGGCGACTGGCGCATCGACTTTCACACGTTGGTGTCGCTTGGTGAGGTGTGGCAAGCCACATCGAGCACGCTCACATTTCTTGCCAAAGGCAGCAACATTTCGGCGGAAGCGGGCACGGAGGTGAAGCCATGAGAAGACTCCTCTCGTGCATCCTGCTTTCGTCGCTCACATCCGTAACGTTCGCCCAGACTTGGCGAGAACTCGGTCCGGCCCCCATCTCCAACGCTGGCGACACCGGACGCGTCTCCGCGATCGCATGCCACCCCACTCTTGCTGATCGCTACTACGTGGGTGGCGCCGATGGTGGTGTGTGGCGCACGAACGATGGCGGTGCGACGTGGTCTGTCATCAGCAATCAGCTCCCCACCACTTCCGTCGGCGCAATCGCGATTTCTGCCGCGCTCCCCGACACGCTCTTCATCGGCACAGGCGAGGCCAATTTTGCCAATCACAGCCGCTATGGCCAAGGCATATTCATGAGTACCGATGGAGGCGGCTATTGGATCAATGTCGCTCCGCAGCTCGCAGGTCGCTGCATTTCCAAAATCGTGGTCGATCCGATCGACCCATCGCGGGCCTACGCCGGCGTCACAACAGCTGGCGGCTTTCCCGCCCTTGCCGCAGCAAAGGGGCATCCGGGCGCAAATGGCCCCCTCGGCCTGTGGACCTCCTATGACGGCGGTTCATCGTGGAACCAGGTTCTGAACGGCATTCCGAACCTCTCCGTCACCGATGTGGCGATGGTCGCAAACGCCCCGCAGGTGGTCTATGCCGCAGTCGGGCACATCTTCGGCAACTCCGCCAACGGCATCTATCGCACGACCGATGGAGGACAGAGTTGGACCAAGCTCGCTGGAGGTCTGCCCACCACCAACGTCGGTCGCATCGCGCTGGCCATCGCACCCAGCAACTCGCAACGAATCTACGCCCTCATCACTCGCCCCTCAGACGCCAATGGCAACGCTGCATCCACGCTCGGAGCGTGGCGCAGCGACAATGGGGGCGACTCCTGGACTTCCATCCCCGTCGGTTCAATTCAATCCACGTACGGCTGGTTTCTCTGTGTCGCCAGTGTCCGTCCCACCGACCCCAATACCGTCATCATGGGTGGATTGAATCTGGTGCGCTCCACCAACTCCGGCGGGTCATTTTCAACCATCACGCCGCCGCACGTGGATATGCACGTGATCACCTGGGATGCCGCAGGGCGTCTGATCGTCGGTGATGATGGAGGTGTGCATCGCTCAACCAACCTGGGCACTAGTTGGGAAGCCCGCAACAACGGTCTGGGGATTGTCCAGTTCTACCCCGGCATCTCCACCCATCCGACTGACGACCAGCGCTTCATCGGTGGCACGCAGGACAACGGCAGCAACCTCCGCTCCACCAATACGCTCACCTGGACACGCGTCAACGGTGGTGATGGTGGCTGGACGCAGTGGGATCAATCCAACGCCCAACGCATCTTCACCGAGTATCAGGGCACCGGCAACATTTTCCTCTCCAGCAACGGTGGCAACAGCTTCTCCGCCTCCGCCTCGGGCATCACCGGCACCGACCGTAATTGCTTCCTCCCCCCCTACCTCATTCACCCCACTGATTCGACTCGCATGCTCTACGCCACCCATCGCGTCTATCGCTCTGTCAACAGCGGATCATCGTGGTCCGCCATCAGCGCCGATGTCACCGGCGGCTCAGGTGCCATCCGCGCCATGGCCCAGAGCTCCGTCGATCCGCAGACAGTCTATGTTGCCACCAACGACGGCCGCGTGCTCAGTTCCATCGACGGTGGACAGACCTTTACCCTGCGGCTATCTGGCAACCCCGGCCCACCCCGACTCACCAAGGAACTCTCCGCCGATCCCATCGACGCCGCCACGGCCTATCTGGCCGGGACCAACTTCAACATGCCTAACGTCCGCCGCACCAGAGATCGCGGCGCAACCTGGGAAACCCTGGATGGCGACCTACCCAACGCCCCGGTCAACACCGTGGTCGCGGTACCCGGATGTCGCGGCAGGGTCCTCTTTGCCGGCACCGACATCGGCGTGTATCGCTCCACCAACGACGGCACAACGTGGACTCCCTTTGGCGATGGGCTACCCACTGCCTGCGTCATCGACCTCGTACCCCAACTCACCCGAGGGCGCCTGATCGCCGCGACTCAGGGGCGGGGGGCCTGGGATATCCCATTGAACCTCTGCGGGGCGGATTTCAACTGCGACGGCGTGGTGGACTTCTTTGATTACCTGGATTTCGTCGCCGAATTCAGCTCCAACGGCTCCGGCGCCGACTTCAACGCCGACACCGTGATCGATTTCTTTGACTATCTGGACTTTGTCGCGGCGTTCTCGTTGGGGTGCTGATCTGCTAGGGGTCTGGCCTGCCGGTTGCGGGAATCGACCGTGCGCGGTACCGTGCACCCTGCCGCCGAACGCGCGTCACTGGCGATTCGCGGCACATCCCGGAGTTTACCCAGCATGGCTAGCCCCGATGGCTCCTCGAGTGGTCCTGTTTCCTCCTCCAGCGATGCGCCTCCGGTGCAGTATTCACCTAGTGGCGAAGTGATCCCGCCCTTGCCTGCGGATGCGACTCCTGACCAGAAGGATGCCCACTGGTTCCGCTATGTCTACCAGGGCGACCGCATGCCCCAGCTCACGGTTCGAGCCGTGCTGGTGGGCGGCTTCCTGGGCATGATCATGTCGGCGGCCAACCTCTACACCACTCTCAGCATCGGCTGGGCATTCGGAATCGCCATCACTGCGTGTGTCATCTCCTTTGTGATGTGGAACTTTGTCGTCCTCATCAGTGGTAAAACGGTTTCGCAGATGTCCATCTTGGAGAACGCCTGCATGGCCAGCACGGCCAGCGCGGCGGGGTATGCCACCGGCTCCACCATCGCCACCATGTTCGGTGCCATCGTCCTTCTTCAGAATCCGCCTGTGGATGCCAACGGCGTTGCCGTCACCGGCGAGGCCTACACGCAATGGGCCCGAAGTGTCAAGACCTGGGATGTAACAGCCCCGTGGATCACCGTGGTCTTCACCTTGTGCACGGGGCTTATGGGTGTCTTTCTGGCCATTCCCATGAAGCGCCAGATGATCAATCACGAACGCTTGCCCTTCCCCACCGGAACCGCGGCGGCGGCGACACTGAGCTCCCTGTACACCCGAAGTGCCGAATCCATTGCCAAGGCATATGCACTGGTGATCGCGTTGGGAGCGGGTCTGCTGATCGGCTTCCTGCGCGTCGGCGATGAGATTCTCGAAAAGGTTGAACCCCTTAAGAAGCTCTTCTCCGGCTTCATGGAAAAGCTGCGCATTCCTGCGGATATTCACCTGGGATTCATTGATCGCTTGTACCCGCGCGGCGTACACCCCAACGGCTTTGCCTTTGAGCCATCCGCGCTTCTCATCGCCGCAGGCATGATCGTGGGCATGCGCATCAGTTTGTCGCTCGTCGTTTCCAGCGTGATCCTGTATTTCTTCGTGGCTCCGCACCTTGCCCACATGGATGATGCCAATCGAGCCGTCGAGGGGTACAAGCTCAGCTTCATCTGGCCGGGCGGTGCGACTGGCACCGACGTCGTCATCACACGCTGGTCCCTCTGGGGCGGCACCGCAGTGATGGTCTTCGCCTCCTTGGCGAGCGTGGCATTGCAGTGGAAGTCGCTGGCACGCGCCTTCACCGGCACCAAGGGCGGTGCCAACGCCAGTGAGAGCGCGGCGATGAGCGCTATCGAAGTTCCCGGCAAGTGGATGATCATCGGCATGGTCCCCATCACCATCGCCATGGTCGCCCTGCAGATCTTGGCTTTCAGCGTGTCGTGGTGGGCAGGGTTGATTGCTGTCGCCGCCAGCTTTGTGCTTTCGCTGGTCGCCAGCCGCGCTACGGGCGAGACCGATACGACACCGATCGGCGCGATGGGCAAGGTGATGCAGCTGCTCTTCGCAGGACTCGCGCCCGGAAACATCAATGCCAACCTCGCCAGCGCCGGCATCGCGGCCAACAGCGCAAGTTCCAGTGCTGACCTCCTCACCGACCTCAAGACGGGTTATCTGCTCGGTGCAAATCCGCGCAAGCAGTTTCTTGCTCAGTTCTTCGGCGTCTTCTTTGGCACGATCGCCATTGTCCCCATCTGGTATCTGATGGTGCCGACACGCGAAGCATTGGAGAAGTTTGCCCTTCCCGCCACTCGCTCTTGGGAAGCAGTCGCTCGCGTGCTTGTCAAGGGTGTCGGCGAACTCCCTGAATCAGCCCGCTGGGCCATCCTCATCGGCGGCCTCATCGGCATCGGGCTACCGATTATCGAGAAGTTCACACCCGCCAACGCACGCAAGTTCCTCCCCTCGGCCTCGGCCATGGGCTTGGCGTGGGTCATGCCCTTCCAGAACAGCTTCAGCTTCCTGGTCGGTGCGTGCATCGCGCTGCTCTGGATGCAGATCTCGCGCCGGTCTCAGGAAAAGTTCAACGTTCCCGTTGCTTCAGGTCTGGTCGCGGGTGAATCATTGATGTCTGCGGGATTGGCAATCTCTGCCACCATCGCTGGCCTGCTCGCTTCTAAATGATGTAATCGTTTCGCGGATCGGAATGGAATGTTCGTCGCACACGCCCACACGCTGGGTCAGCAGACGCGCCTGGCGGTGACGCTGGCGTGGGTCGCGGGGTACACAAATCTCGTCTCGCTCGTGGTCTGCGGGCACGCCGCCAGCCACGTCTCGGGCACAGTCTCGCAGTGGGGTCTGGATGTGGTGCAGGGGCAGTGGCCTCTTGCCATTCTGACCACCTTTATTCTCATCGCCTTCTTTGCTGGTGCGGTCCTCTCCGGCTGGTCTGCAGAGTTTGGCCTGCACCGGCGGTGGCGATCGCTCTACATTCTGCCCATGGCGATCGAGGCAGGCCTCCTCGCACTCTTTGCCATTCTGATCGAAGTGATCGCCACGCCAGTCTCGCAGGGCACCGCTCTCTACGCACTCATCGGCACTGCAGCGCTCGCCATGGGATTGCAGAACGCCACCATCACGCGCATCTCCGGCGGTGTGGTACGCACGACGCACATGACTGGAGTCCTGACGGATCTTGGTCTTGAATCGGCGCGGCTGATGTGCTCCCCGTGGCACGGCTCACGTACTGCAGCCGTTCGCCGCAGCGCGATGAGGCGCGTGCTCTTGCTGGCTTCGTTGCTCGCCAGCTTTGCATTGGGAGCCGGGCTTGGAGCTCTCGCTCATGCCCACTTTCCGCGACTGGTCATGTTTCCGCCCGTGCTCTTCCTGCTGTGGATCGTCTATCAGGATGCGCGGCTGCCGATCTGCGAAGTCACTGCCTCAACGCCGCAAAGCGCTGAACTCCGCGCTGTGCTTCCTGAACATGTCGCAATCTACACGATCATCCAGGATTCATTTCGCTCCGGCTCTCTGCATCGCCTGCCAGATCTCGAAGCGTGGTGGGATGGACTTCCTGAACATGAACGCGTGGTTATTCTGGACCTGGGCACCGATGTCCAACTTGGTCACAATGCCGCGGGAGAGTTGGAACTCGTCGCGGCCCGGGCCAGACACACCGCACGCCGCCTGATTATCAGCGGCTTATCACGCGAGGCATTTCTGCGACTGGGCGGCAATGCGAGCATGCCCTCTCTCTCTGCGGAGAACGTCTGCCCGGATCTTGAGCTTGCCGCGGCACGGGCTCTGAATGACTCATGAAACAACAAGGCCCGACGCGAAGTCGGGCCTTGCATTATTCACATCGTGCTCACTGATCAGCAGTTGCCGCTGAACGCTGCGACAAAGTCGAGGTAGTCAAAGAAGTCGATGGTGGTGTCGGCGTTGAAGTCCGAAGAAGCTTCATTGGCCGAGAAAGCCGCGACGAAATCCAGATAATCGAAGAAGTCGACGATGGTGTCGGCATTGAAGTCGGCCGGGCAGCCGCCAGCCGAGGGAACCGGCAGACCGGGCATCTCAAGCGTTCCCGCCACCTTGTGGAAGGAAAGCGTGGCCGAACCCGTGGTCGGCGGAGTCGTCGCCCGCAGTGAGAAGGTGTGGGTAGTACCCCAGCGGATCACGCCAGCGTTGGGGTTCTGGGCAAAGGTCTGAGCAGCAGTCCAACCGGCTGTGCCGTTGGAGTTATTGAACACCATGAAGTCGTTGAAGGTGGTGGGCTCGCCTGAGTGATACAGGGGGCGATAGTGCAGGGGGCTGGTGATGGTGGTACGCACGGCGGGCACCGAGAAACCGCCACCGTTGCGATCGCTGTTGAGATTGAAGACGGCGTAAATGTAGTCCCACGTGCCATCGTTGTTGTTCACAACCTTGGCGCCGACCCAGTAGCGGCACTTGATCACGCCATCCATGTAGTCGTAGCTGTTGACAACGACGGTGGGATCAACCACCTGCCAGTGCTTGAGAGCGGGCTGCATCCGCACCGTACTGCCAGGAAGGGCAAAAGAACCCGTGGCCTGATTGCTGGTGAGATTCATCAGGCGGTAAGAGACGTTGTTCAACCCATTGATGGCGGTGTTGGTCGTGGTGTTCTGGAAGACCGCATCGTCGGAAGAGACGTATTGCGACTCGCCGACATACACCGCGCCAGCGCGGAAGAGGTCCGAAGCATTCACAGTCATGCGACGACCGATGGTCGTGGCGGCAGCTGGCGGAACGATGTAGCCAGCCCCAGGAGCAGTGAAGGGATAGGGATAGAAACCGTTGGTCGCGTTGACGTGCGAACGAGGACCAAGTCGACCCTGATCGCCGTTCAGCGACGCAACGTAGGGATCAGAGCAGCCGACACCCAACACCGCGCCACCCTGACCGGAGCATGTCGCGCACAGGTTCTGCGTGAGGGCGGTGAAACCATGCTTGAGCCAAGAGTTACCGATCTGCTCAAAGCGGTTGTTCTGGATGCGATACAGATTCTGACCGATCACCGGGTGCTGGTTGGTGTTGGCGATCCACAAGAGGTTGGTGTCGCCGATGTTGCACGACGTGGTACCGATGGAGTATGCACGCTGGGTGCCGACGGCGCCCCAGTAGTAACCGTCGGAAAGATCGCCGACAATCACGTCAGGACCAGAGTTGGACGGGGGCTGCACATCCTGAATCGTGAAGACCAGGCGGAAAGTGCCGGTCACACCGTTCTTCGAAGCCACGCGGCAATAAATGGTCTCGCCTGGTTGCACGGTCGTTGAAATACGACTGGCGTTGGGCACCGACGTGCAAGTTGACGAATTGTCACTGCACGCCAACTCGGCACCGCCGCAGGTGCTGAAGGTGGACAGCACGGTGTCAAACTGAGTGTTTGTGTTGCACGTCGAAAACACCACGGTCTTGGCATTGCCGCCGGAAGGAACCGTGACTTTGTACCACACGCTCGGGCTCGCGGCAGTGTCAAAGCAGGATGACGTGCCGTCGGGCGTCGCGGCCACGACCGTTCCCAGATATGTGCCGCTGCTGGACAGCGTGGTGGCAGTTGCACAGTTATCGTTGACAGGTTGAGCCATGGCCATGCCAGCACAGGCAGAGAGAGTGGCGACGGCGAAAGCGCGAGCAGCGAATGTCATGCTGATCTTCTCCAATTGGAACGAAATGAGTCCCTTTCGAGATCGGTAGTTTACCGCAACAAGTGAGACGCGCCAAGGCAAAAGTTTGGGAAATGAATGGGGGTTTTACTGAATATTGATCGCGAAACACATTAGACCGATAATGTGTCCATGCTGAGATGAGAACTCAGGCAGGCACAGATTCCGCCGCAGCGCGGCAGATGGCGACGAACTCGTCGCTCTTGAGTGATGCCCCGCCGATCAAACCACCATCGACATCGGGCTGTTTGAAAATGTCGCGGGCGTTGCTGGCTTTGAGTGAGCCACCGTACTGAATGCGGATGCGGTCTGCCGCCTCTTGGCCATAGAGTTGAGCGAGCACAGCACGAATGCGTTGCTGTGCAGTCTGCGCATCTTCGGGGGTGGCCACTTTGCCAGTGCCGATCGCCCACACGGGCTCGTAGGCGATGGTGAGGCGCGAGAGGTACTCGCCGGGGACACCGGCAAGCCCGGCGCGGATCTGGCGTTCGTTCACGGTGTCGGTGAGGTTGGAGACGCGCTGCTCAAGCTTCTCGCCGCAGCAGAGGATGCACTCCAGCCCGGCCTCTAGCGTGGCCTTGACCTTCTTGTTGATGAGTTCATCGGATTCGCCAAGCACGTGGCGGCGTTCAGAGTGCCCGGCCAGCACAACATCTACACCGATGTCCTTGAGCATGGCGAGCGATACCTCGCCCGTGAACGCGCCATCGGGCTCAAAGTAGCAATCCTGAGCACCAAGCTTCACCGCAGAGTTCCGCTCGCGGAGGATCTGGCGGATGGTCATGAGGTAGGGGAAGGGGGGGAAGATCGCGACATCTACCGCCGCTCGAATGGAATTCACACCGTCAGAGACGGCGCGGGCCAGGTCCGAGCCAGAGGCGCGGCTGGTGTTCATTTTCCAATTTCCACCGATGAAGGGCTTTCGCATAGGTCGCTAGGGTAGCGAAGCAGAGAAACAGATTGCTAGTTATTAATGCGCTCAGCCCATGGACCCAGACGATCATGCCGCGTCAGGTCGAAGGACAACGGCGTCACGGTGATTCGCCGGTGTTTCAGCAGATGTTCCACATCGGTGCCGGGGATGGTGTCACGGAAGTTCAGCCCGTGGCCGGTGGACCAGAAATACGCCTCGCCGCGGGGGCTGGTGCGTTCCTCGTATGAATCCACCAGACCGTGGGTGTTCATCGGGCAGACCACGATCGGTGGCATGTCGGGGCGCGAACCCATCTCCGTCGTCGGGATGTTGACGCTCAGACACTCGTGGCGATTGGGAAGGCCGCCTGCGAGCAATCGCTCCAACGTGCGGCGCGCGAACCACGCGGCGGTGTCGAAATCCGGCTGACCACGGCCGAGCTGCAAACTGACAGCGATGGATGGGACGCCCAGAAAAGCCGCTTCGAGCGCGGCGGCGACGGTGCCGGAATAAATGGTGTTGATGCCGCAGTTGGCTCCGGCGTTCATGCCGCTGATGACCAGATCGGGCATGGTGCCCGGCCCGTAACGCGTTGGCCACAGGTTGGTGAGGGCGAGTTTGACGCAATCGGCAGGACGGCCGTCGACCGCGGTGCCAGTGAAGTGAGCAGGCGTCGTGTTCGTCGCGCCGACCCGCACCTCCGTGGTCATGATGGGTTGGTCAAAGGTGACGCCGTGGCTGGTGGCGGATTGGACGGTGAGGGGGGCGACGACCTCGACGGAGGCGCCCAGCAGAGGCCCGCCGTGCTGGTTGGCGGCATCGACCAGGGCGTTATGAAGGGCGATGATGCCGGGGGCGCGGATGCCGTCGTCGTTGGTGAGCAGAATGCGCATGGGGCGGGAGGATAGGTGCGGACTGCCGTTGGGCCATATATAAGGTATGTGTTTGGACGTTTTCGCGCCTGTCAGGGCTTCCGCGTGATGCCTTTTCCGGCCCCCCCGTCTACCATCCCGACCCTATGGCAAAGACCCGTGAACTCAAGCGTCGCATCAAGGCGGTGGCCAACACCAAGCGCATCACTAAGACGATGCAGATGATCGCGACGGCCAAGTTTGCCCAGTCGCAGCAGCGCGCCACGGCTGGCAAGCCGTACACCGAGTCACTGTTTGATCTGGTGGGTCAGTTGCGTGATGCCGCGGGCGAAGTCGATCACCCTTTGCTCAAGCCCGGCAACCCCAAGGCCCCGGCCCTGACGCTGGTCATCACCAGCGATCGCGGCTTGTGCGGCCCATACAACGGCGCGGTGCTTCGCGCCTTTGCAGCGCACCTGCGCGAGACTCCCGGCGCCAAGGGCGGTCGTGTGGAGCTCGTGGGCAAGAAGGGTCTGGCCTGGCTGAAGTTCAACAAGATCGATGCCGCCGTTCATCACACGCAGTTTGGCGATAAGCCCAGCTACGAGAGCGTACAGGCCCTGGCCAACGAATACATCCGCATGTACGTCGCTGGCGAGGTGTCGAGCGTGTCGGTGGTGTACATGAAGTTTGTGTCGGCGGGCAAGCAGGTGCCGACTGTCGCCAAGCTGCTCCCCTTCGATGCCAGCGGCATGAAGTCAGGCGGCACCGGTGGCATGAACAAGGTGTACGAGTTCAGCCCCGATGCCGCGGAACTGCTGGGCGATCTGCTCCCCGCTGCGGTCAAGGCCGTGCTCTTCCAGCTCTTCAACGATGCGATCGTGAGCGAACACATCGCCCGCATGGTGGCGATGAAGAGCGCGACAGACGCCGCAGGCAAGATGGGCAAGAGCTACAGCCGCCGCTTCAACCGCGCACGGCAGGCCCAGATCACGACGGAGCTGATGGAAGTGATTTCGGGCGCTGCGGCGTTGAAATAATACATTTCATCCGAGGATTGTCATGTGGCTGTATGCGCTCGTCGGGCTGATTGGCCTGATCATTTTCCTCATTAGTTTGCTGGGCGTGCTCGGCTCGCGTTTGCCCGCGACGCATGTGGCGAGCACCTCTGAAGAGATCAATTCGCCGCGTGATCGCGTCTTTGCACTCGTCTCTGACCCCGCCACTCACTCCACGTGGGCTCAGGGCGTCGATGCCGTCAACGTGCTCCCCGAGCGCGATGGCAAGCCCTGCTTTGAGTGGATCATGGGCCGCAATAGGTTCATCACGGTCACGACATCACTGCAGGCACCTGCCTTGTGCGAGTGGACCATCGACGACAACGCCAAGTTCTTTTCCGGGTCTTGGAAGTATGAGCTTGCGGACACTCCCGGTGGCTGCAAAGTGACGCTGACCGAAACCGGGACTATTCCTTCACCGATTCCCCGCGCCATCATCCGCTATATCGTCGGCGAGGATCTGTACATCAAGCGCAATCTGACTGCACTCAAGAAGAAGATGGACTTGCTTCCCGGATGAGCGGTTTACTTCCGCCACACGCCGCGCACTAACTCGAGCAACGCCTCATCGGCCTGGGTGTTCTGCTGCAAAGAAGCACGCTTGCGAATCCACGCCGATACGGCATCCAGTCCCGTCACTACATCAGGCTGACCGGCATCTCCCTGCTGATATCCAAGATACGCCAGAATCAAGCCCGATTCACCTGGAATGCGATTGGCTTCGATGTTTCCTCGCAGAGACTGCCGCACGGTCGCGGCACGATCAGCCCCGCCCAACAGATCATCTGAATAGGTGATCCCGACGGCCTCAGGATGCTCGGCCAGGATGTTGCGCAGATTTGCCGCAGCAGAAACCGTCAATCCACCAGCAATCTGCGCGTGCAGACGACCCACCAACGCGGGCAAATCTCCGGGATGCGCAGCCAGCGCCAGCGCAAATCGTTCTTCCGCATCAAAATACCGACCTGCTTTCACCAATTCCTGCCCCTTGGTCATGTGCTGCAGGTACTGATCCGCCACAGCAGGCAGCGGCACCGCCATATCGGCACGTTCGACCAAAGAAGTCGCTTTGTCGGTGGCGCGAAGCGACTTCAGCTCTTCTTCGCTGAGCTTGATTATGCCAGGGTCCGCAGTTCCGCTCTTACCATTCTCTATACTGCCGGTGAGAGACTGACGCAGACCGAAGAGTCGCTGTTGCAACGCGCTCAGGGACTCATTTGCAGTCGATCCGGTGGCTGCGGGCGCAACCGGCGCCGCTGCGGGATCTGCGGGAGTCGCGCTCACCGGGCGATTTGCCATCGGCGAGGATGCCAGGCGATCCACCGTGCGACTGAAAGGCGTGGAGAGCAACCTCTGTGTTGTTGCCGAATTTGTGCCCGTGTCTGCAGCCGGCGCTTCCGCGAACGGCGTCGCATCCCACGGTTGAAACTGCAAGCCGTATGTTGGCGATGCCACCAGCCGCTCATACTCCCCCGTTGCCGGAGAGCGAAATCCAACAAACGATGGCCGCAACGAGCGCTGGGCGGCATATGCCGAAGAGGATCGGATTGCACCACTCACTTGGTTGGCATCACTGCGACGCAACTCTGCGGTGTTGGCATTGGTGGTGTTGAAAGCCAGTTCGGCGGTGCCGCGACCGAGCATCAACGATGACCCGGCCAGCGACGAGGGCGCGCTGGCGCTGTTGCCGGTGGAAAGTGCAAATTGATACTGCAGCGCGTCAGTGCCACGCACGCCCATTCCGGCTGCGCCGGAAAACAGCGAGTCACGCTTGAAGGCAAAGAGATCATCCGAACCAAGCTTGCCTCGGAAGTCCATGGAGTCTGTGTATCCCACCTTGCCTCGAAAAGCCGCGCCACCACCCACATTGCCAGTCACGATCGAATTGCGAAAGCGCACTTCCGCGGCAAAGTCGCGCGTCGTGCCCGGCGCTGGTGTGCCCGTTCCCGGCACCTGCAGGTCTCGCTGCAACCCGTTACTGCCACGCTGCAAACCCTGATTGCTCTTCTGCAGGCCCGTGCCATCGCCCAAGGGGCTCTGCCGGGCGAGGGCCACCGAGGCACTCCATGTCGCAACCAGGCCATAGACCAGGCCGGAGATCACAATCATCATGCGTGTTGAACTCATGGCCAGTCTCCAAAAGAGTACCGCTGCCGAATTAGAACTGTAACGCTCTGAGTTATCGACCAGTTCGAGGGATTGAGTGAGATGTTGCACAAACCATCCCCGAACTTTGTCCGATCTGCGTCAACATGGTGGCCATTGCTGCGCAATCTTGCGTGCCCTGTCGCACACGCGCTCATCACCAACCCACGTCACGTGGCCCACCTTGCGACCCTGCCTTGGCTCTTTGCCATACAAGTGCAGGTGTGCTCCCTCCAACTGCAGCAAGGTCCGGGCAATCTGAACTGAAGGCGGCACCGCCCCAATCAGGTTCACCATCGCCGCTCGCGTCGCTCCCGCAGCCATCGCCGTAGTCCCCAAGGGCAGCCCCGCCACCGCGCGCATGTGATTCTCAAACTGGCTCGTCACGCTCCCCTCGATCGTCCAATGCCCGGTGTTATGCACCCGCGGCGCCATCTCATTAGGAATCAACTTCACACCTTCTGCCGTGCGCACTTCAAACATCTCAATCGCCAGCACACCCACGTGCTGCAATCGGTTCAACAGTGCTGTGATGCGCTCCCGCGCCTGCGTTGCCACGCCTGCTTCAACACTCCCATTGCCGAAGGATACATGCAATATGCCATCCTTGTGCACATTCTCCGCGATCGGGTAATGCACGATCGCGCCATCTCGACCTCGACACGCGATGATCGAGAGTTCACGAGCAAACGGCACAAACGCCTCGTACACCGCCGGGCGCGAGCCGATCGACTCCCACGCCTGCTGCGCCATTGCGGCATCGCGGATCACCGCCTGACCTTTGCCGTCGTATCCGCCACGCCGCGCCTTCAGCACTCCCGGCACACCCACAGTCGTGATCGCCTTGGCAAGATCGGCCGCGTTCTCAACCAGCACGTAGGGCGGCACATCAAACCCCACTTGCGTAAACGCCACCTTCTCATTCGCCCGATCCTGCCCCGTGGTCAATGACATCGGCCCCGGAAATGTCGGCACCCGCGCGGCTACAAACTCCAGCGTCCCCGCCGGCACATTCTCGAATTCAAATGTGCAGGCATCCAGCCCGGCACAGAAGCGTGTCAAAACCGCCTCATCCGACCACTCACCTCGCACGTGCTCAGCACAATGCCCTGCGCACGCCGACGGATCCGGGTCATAGACGCGCAGACGCACATCCAGCGGCAACGCCGCCAGCGCCAACATCCGCCCCAGTTGACCACCACCCAGACAGCCAATCAGCATGCGCGGAGGATAGTTCACAACCACCGCCGACAACCGCCTCACCCCCAACTCACACCCTCGGATCGCGCGCACCCAGAACATCATCGGTGCGGCTGGTCCGCCACGCGCTGAGCCGCTGCGCCACTCCGCCATCACTCAATCCCAAAATCGACGCGGCAAACACCGCCGCGTTGGTCGCCCCCGCCTTGCCAATCGCCAATGTCCCCACCGGCACACCCCCCGGCATCTGCACGATGGACAGGAGTGAATCCAGCCCTTGCAGGTGCTTTGATTCAACGGGCACCCCCAGCACCGGCAAAGTCGTCTTGCTGGCGCACATCCCCGGCAGGTGAGCGGCGCCCCCGGCCCCGGCAATGATCACCTTGATCCCACGCCCCTGCGCTGATGAGGCATACTCAAACAGCCAATCCGGCGTGCGATGGGCCGACACCACCACACACTCGTGCGCAATGCCAAGATCATCCAGCGTCGTTGAGGCGTGCTTCATGGTGTCCCAGTCAGACTTGGAGCCCATGATCACACCCACCACGGGCTTGCTGGTGCTGGCGGGTGGCTTGGCGACCGATGGCTGCGGCTTGGTTGGCTTGGGCATGTACAATCGTTGGCGTGCTGATTGGCCAGTGACGAAAAAGCCCCGCGACAGACTGCCGCGGGGCTCAACAAAGTCTCAGAATAACCGGCCCGATCAGCACCCACTGCTGAACGCGGCGACAAAGTCCAGGTAATCAAAGAAATCCACCACGCCATCAAGGTTGTAATCCGCATCCCATTCTGCGGTGCTGAAAGCGGACACAAAATCGAGGTAGTCAAAGAAGTCCACCGTACCGTCATCGTTGTAATCCGCCAGGCAGTTGTTGAACACCTGCAGATTTTGGGCGTTGGTGCCCGGAGTGGCGTTGAGGGTGAGACCAAGCACATCATCCTTCACCCAAGTGCCGGAACCGTTGGTCCAGATCAGATTGCCATTATCCAGACGCCATGCGCTCCGCAGGCCATTGTTCGGAGCGGTGATGTGTGCGCCCAGTTGGTTGCCGCTCAGGTCAAACCACTTCAAGGGTCCAGTTGTCGGCGTGTTGAAGCACCCGATGTAGATCTCACCACCCTTGCGAACGATGCCCTGAGGCCAATCCAGAGGAGCATTGGCCGTGCTGTCCACGAATGTGCCCAGGATGTTCCCGTTCGCGTCCACGCGGATGATGTCATCGGTGTCCTGATCGGCGACCAGTACTTCATTGCCCAGACGGGTGCAATCAAAAGAACCGCCGATGTTCACTGTGGCCGCTGGAGTCACACCATCGCTCACGTTGAAAATGACGACCTTGTTGATAAACACGCCACTATCGCAGCAGATGTACACCTTGCCGAACGCGAGCTCAAACCCGCGGATGTTGTCGATCCCCGAAGTAGCGAGATTGGTGAAGTCTCCAAGGTACTGCGTTCCATCCAGCGAATAACGCCGAACCGCATCCTCAACCTGATCCGCAACCCAGATCTCGCTACCGATCCGGCGCGCCTTCTTGGGGGAGCTGAGGGCGGGCATCGCGGGATTGATGGTGTTATCAACGATGAAGTTGGGGTTGATGATGGAGCCATCCTCGCGGCTCAGCAGCATGATGCGGTCCCCAGTCCAATCCGGGACAAGCAACCCACGCACCGGATCGGCCTGCGCCACACTCGCCAAAGTCATCGCCATACCACAAACCGCTAGTGCCGCACGCGTCTTCATGATCCGCTCCTTCTGCAATGCCGCCACGTGGCGGCTTCGCCGCGCTCTCTCACCATCAGCATATTCGCCGCGTCCAGACCCCATACCAACCTTGACTCGATTCACAACGCCCGATAATGCCGCTGCGCGTGTCCGCTCAGTGCCCCAAATACGCCTTCCGAACCACATCGCTCGATGCCAGTTCCTTGGCATCCCCCTGATTCACAATCTTCCCCGTCTCCAACACATACGCCCGGTGCGACACCTGCAACGCCATCCGCGCGTTCTGCTCCACCAGCAAGATTGTGGTGCCACTCGCATTGATCTCGCGGATGATCTTGAAAATTGTCTGAACGATCTGTGGCGCGAGACCCAGCGACGGTTCATCGAGCAAGAGCAAACGCGGCTTGGTCAACATCGCTCTCGCCATCGCCAGCATCTGCTGCTCTCCACCCGAAAGCGTCCCCGCCATCTGCCCCATCCGCTCACGCAAGCGCGGAAACAAGCCAAGCGCTCGCTCCAAGTCCTTGGCAATCTCTGCATGGTCATTGCGAATGAACGCACCCAGGTCCAGATTTTCCGCCACCGTCATATTCGGAAAAACTCCGCGACCCTCGGGCGACTGCACCAAACCCGAGCGCACGATCGCGTGCGCCGCCTGCCGCGAGATATCAGCGCCGTTGAAGACAATGCTGCCGCTCGCTGCGCGCCGAATCCCACTGATCGCACGCAATGTCGTTGTCTTTCCCGCGCCATTGCTCCCGATCAAAGACACAATCTCGCCCTGATTCACAGTCAGCGAAATGCCATGCAGGGCTTCGATCGCGCCGTACTTCACCACCAGGTCTTTGACTTCCAGAAGAGCACTCATACTGCGCCCCCAACCACACCCTCCGCCGTTTCCTCAACTCCCAGATAGGCCTCGATCACTTTGGGGTCATTCTGCACCTGGCTCGGTGTGCCCGAACAAATCGTCTGACCGTGATCCAGCACCGTGATCCGCTCGCAGATCTTCATCACCAGACCCATGTCATGCTCAATCAACAGAATCGCCAGCCCAAAGCGATCGCGAATCGCACGGATCGACTCTGCCAGCTCCACCTTCTCCGTCGGATTCATCCCTGCCGCCGGCTCATCCAACAAAAGCACCTTCGGTTGCGTCGCCAGCGCGCGGCAGATCTCCAACCTCCTCTGATCTCCATACGGCAAGTTCCGCGCCGATTCATCCGCCACCCGTTCCAACCCGAATATCGACAGCAGTTCCATCGCCTGAAGTCGCATCGCCTCTTCCTGTGCGACAAATCGTGGCGAGCGCAAGAGCGTCCCCAACAACGTGTGCTTCCCTCGCAGGTGGCATGCCAGTTTCACATTATCCAAAACTGACAACTCACCAAACAGCCGAATGTTCTGAAACGTCCGCGCGATCCCCGCCGCCGCGATCTGATGGGGCTTGAGCGTCTCAATTCGCTTTCCCGCCAGCGTGGTCATTCCCGTCTGCGTCGTATACACACCCGTCAACAGGTTGAACGCCGTGGTCTTTCCCGCGCCATTCGGCCCGATCAATCCATACAACCCGCGTGGGGGCAGCGCAATCGAAAAATCCTGCACCGCCTTCAAACCGCCGAAAGAAATCCCAATCCCGCGCACATCCAACAGCGCTGTCGTTGATTCAGCAGTGCTCACTTGGCACCTGCCTTCCGCTCACGGCGCTTTCCACTGAACCAGCCGGTGAACCAGTCAAGTTCCCAGATTTCCTTGACGCCAAAGAGCCCCTTGGGACGCACAATCATCATGATGATGAGCAAGAGCGCGAAAATGATCAGGCGATACTGCTGCGCCTCGCGCAGCACCTCGGGGAGCAGGATCAACACGATCGCCGCCAGCACGCTGCCACTGATCGACCCCAGCCCACCCAGCACCACCAGCAGAATCACATCAAACGAGCGTTGAAAACCCGCATCCGTCGGCGATGGGTTCGCTCCGATGTGCGAATAAAGCCCACCCGCTACACCGCCCAAGGCCGCCGCCAAGACAAACGCCCGCACCTTGTACTTGGTCAGATCCACACCCATCGACCGCGCGGCGATCTCATCCTCACGAATCGAAAGCAGCGCCCGACCCGTGCTCGAATACTTGATCCGGTACGCGATCAGGCATGTCACACTCACAAACAGGAATATCCAGAACAGATTTGCGTACGAGGGAATCCCAAAGAACCCCGACGGCCCATTCAGGTGGATCAGCAGCTTGGCGCCTGCATCCTTTACTGCCGCCGCGTTGTCCAACTGCCCCTTGGTCAACTCCAGCATCACGCGAATGATCTCGCCAAAGCCAAGCGTGACGATCGCCAGATAATCACCCCGCAAGCGAAGCGAGGGGAGCCCGACCAGATATCCCGCGATCGCCGCGACCACGCACCCCAGCCCGATCCCTCCCAGCATCAGCCCGATGCCCTGGTAGTAGAAATTCGGATCATTCACCGATCCATGCAGCAGCAGCGACCCGTAATACGTCGTCGCCCCCGCCACGTACGCGCCCACCGCCATAAAGCCGGCATGTCCCATCGAGAACTGCCCGGCGTATCCATTCACAATGTTCAATGACACCGCGGCAATCACAAACACACCCACGCGCCGCAACACATTCTGCCAATACTCATTCACCAGCACGGGTGAAGCAAAATGCACTACCAACGCCACCACGATGCACGCCACCCACGGCAGCAGCATCACGTCCCAGCGTGTCGCCACTTTGCCGGGGACATCCTGCTGATGTTGCGCGAGGGTCTTCATCAGACTTTCTCCCGCGCTGTTGATCCCAAGAGTCCGCTAGGACGCAGCAGCAGCACCAGGATCAGAAGTCCAAAAACATACACATCCCGCAGTTCCGTGCTCACATAGCGCGAGCCAAAGAACTCAATCAGCGCGATCAGGAATCCACCAAGCACCGCGCCGCGCACATTGCCGATCCCCCCCACCACCGCCGCCACAAATGCCTTCAGGCCTAGGAGCACCCAGATGCCGTGGGCCGTCTGATTCACCAATGGATACTTCAAGGGATACAGGAACGCCGCCGCCGCCGCCAGCGCACTGCCAAGCACAAACGTGAAACTGATCACCGCGTTGGTGTTGATCCCCATCAGCGATGCCGTCTCAACACTGTGCGACACCGCCCGCATCGCCCGACCCAGCTTGGTCTTGAAAACCAATATCTGCAACCCGATCATCAGCCCAATCGACCCAGTCACGATCAGCACATCGATCAACCGGATCGGCACCAGGGGCGAACGCAGCACGCGGTACTTGGTTCCTTCAACGTCCTTTGCATTCCGCCGTGGCTGGGTGGAAATCTCCTCCCCCGCCGCGATCGTTCCCGGCTCTGCCACCACCACATTCAATGTCTCGATGCTGCTCTGTGCCCCTGCCGGTGCATCCGCCGCCGGGGGCTTCACATACTCAATCCGGTACTGCCGCTCGGCTTCAATCGTCAGGTTCTGATCCAGTTTCACCGTGCCGCGCTTGGAGCCCCCTGCCATCGTCCCCTCTGCCACACTCGTCTCATTCAGCACCCGATCTTCAATCAGCGCGGGCATATTGCGGGGAATCGCGCCAAAGGGAATTGTCGCCGCAGGCGATCCGCCACTCTCGGCCACCGTCTTCCCCGGCAACTGACCCACGTTCTGCAAAAGCAGCGAGACGCCAATCGCCGTGATCAGCACATTCAACCGCGGCGCGCCTCGCAAGGGCCGATACGCAAATCGTTCGATGCAATATCCAAACGTGGCGCACATCGCGATCGCAAGCAGAAACACGCACATCGCCACCCACCACGGCGCATGCTCCGGTTCGATCCCCATCTTGTTGGTGATCACCACCGCCGCCGTCAGCGACGTCCACGTCCCCAAGACAAATATATCCGAGTGAGCAAAGTTGATGAACTTCAGCACGCCATACACAAGCGTGTACCCCAGCGCCACCAGCGCGTAGAGACTCCCCACGGCGATCGCGGCAATCAGAGTTTGGACAAAATCAGCCACGCGAATTCTTATTCCCATCGCCCCCGCCGGTAACCACACACCTGCCACCCGCCCGGGGGGTCCAGTTTAGCAGAGAATCTCATCATCACGCACCCGAACTCTGCATCAGACCAAACAAAAACCCGGACTTCCGCCCGGGTTCAGGTGATTCAACTTTGGCAATCGTGATCACCAAACCGACGCAGCCGGAATCACTCCGGTGTCACGGTCGTCACATACTTGGGCTCAGGCGGGTTACCCGTCATCTCCACCACCACCGCGCTCTTGGTCGCATCGCGGTTGGAGTTAATGGTGATCTTCCCGGTCACACCTGCGAAATCCTTGGTGTCGGCGATCGCATCCCGCAGATCACGCCCACCCGGGGTCTTGGCCTTTTTCATCGCTGCAAACAGGATGTTCGCGGCGTCATATCCCAGCGCTGCCAATCCGTCCGGAGTCGAGCCGCCAAACTCCTTCTTGTACGACTTGATGAACGTCTGCACCGCGGCATCGGGCTGATCCGGCGCGTAGTGATTGGTGTAATAGCACCCCTCAATCGCGTCCTTGCCAATCTTGGCCAACTGCTCCGAATCCCATCCGTCGCCACCCAGAAGCGGCGCAGTAATGCCCAGTTTGCGGGCCTGCAGGGCGATGTTCGCGACGTCCGTGTAATAACCGGGGATGTACACCACATCCGGCTTGCTGCTGCGAATGCTCGTCAACTGAGCGGTGAAATCCGTCGCTCCGCCCGTGTACGTCTGCTCTGTTGAGATCGTTCCGCCCATCTTCTTGTAGTTCAGCACGAATTGCTCTGCCAAGCCCACCGCATACGCCTGGGCCTGATCCACCAGCACCGCCGCGTTCTTGGCCTTCAACTCTTCACGAGCAAATTTCGCGCCCGCAAACCCCTGGAATGGATCGATAAAGCACACGCGGAAGACCATGTCTCCCACTGCCGTCACCTTGGGGTTCGTCGAAGACGGCGTGATCATCGGCACGCCCGCCTCCTGGCACACCGGGCCACCCGCCAGCGACAGCTTGCTCGCCACTTCGCCCAGGACAGCCGCGACCTTGTCGCTCTTGCACAGGCGCTCCACCGCGAGTTTGGCCTCGCCAGCATCGCCTCGCGTGTCGTATTCCTTCAGTTCGATCATCTGGCCATTCAAGCCACCCTTGGCATTGAACTCCTTGATCGCGAGCTTGATGCCGTTCGAGGTCGATTGACCAAAAGTCGCCTCCGAACCTGTCAGCGATCCATAGTGTCCGATCTTGATCGGGTCGGCCGAAGCGACCGCCGCCAATGCCGAGCCACTCATCGCCAACACTGCCCCGATCGTCGCCAACGCGCGTTTTGCAACTGTGAACATGTGTCCTCATCCCTGCTGGAATTGTGATCTGACCGGGAAATCCGGCCCTCTCATGACGCAGCGAAAGGTATCAGGTTCCCCATTCTGCCGCGCGTCGCAACCTCATGACACTCTGGTTTGGACCTTGACAGGAAGGCGCAAGGTTCGAGAAAGAAAAGAGTTAGAGTGGATTCCCGGATTTGGGTCGATTCGGCGCCATTCTGCATGAATTCCCTTGACGACCTCACCATCACCGGTCAAAGTATGAGGTCATTCGAGAGCCAACTCGCCAAAGTCCGAGAAATTTCGGACCCGGCGATCATTGTTTTTGGAGCAGGTTATGACTCGAGCTATCTATACCCGTCTGTATACCTTCATCGCGGCACTCGCCCTTTCGTCCCTCGCCGCCGCCATCCCCTCACAGGTCGAGCACACACCCGGCCAACAGGCCTTCGGCGAACCCTCCGACGTCACCATGCGCGAGCCCGAGACCCCCCGCGAGACCGAACCAGTCCGCATTTACACCAGGGTCTCCTTCCAGTTCACCTACGACCGCGTCTGCATCTATTACACCACCGATGGTTCCGAGCCATCCGGCTCCTTCGGCACTCCCAGCGGCAGCACCCAGGTCCTCACCAACACCGGCGGCCAAGTCACCTTTGTTCGCAACGAATCCAGTGGCGGCACGCGCGATTGGTGGGTCTCCACTCTCCCCGGTTCGGCCCGCGCCTATGGCCAGAACATCAAGTACAAAATCTCCGCCTGGCAGAATTTCAACGGCCCCGAAGTCTTCACCAATGGTGCCAACACCGCCGCGGCTGCCAACACATATGTATATGTGAACAAGATCGTGTGGCCCGGTGCTGGTGCCGGACAGGGCAACCCCGCCGCGGGATACCCACCCGTCTCCTTCTGGAAAGAAGAAGCCATCTTCGGCAACACGTACACCGCCGGCCAGATCGACCAGAACGGCACGGTCTACGACTTCCACTTCCCAACTCCCGGCGGTGTGCAGGGCGTGGGCACACGCAATGAGGGATACGTCGATGGCGTCGACACCTTTCCCCCCGGCCTGCCCCTGGGCTGGCGTGGTCAGATGCACATCAATCAGGCCATGCTCGGCATCCGCACTCCCGGCGATGGCATCACTCACTGGCTCAGCAATCCCAACGGCGTCAGCTATAACAACATCCAGCAGAACTACGTCTCCACCAGCAACACCATCATCACCAGTCAGCGATTGAACGCTGGTGGCAACAACATCTCCGTTCAACAGGCCGACTTCTCCCCTATGGGGATCACTTTCCCCAATGACAATGGCGGAAGTGCTCAACGTCACATCTACATCAAGCGCCTCACCCTCACCAACAACACCGGTTCGGCTCAGGAAGTTTCCCTTTACTGGTACGTCGATCACGCCCTCAATGGTGGCGATGGCTATGACGCTGCGTTTGTCGATGCACCTCGCAGCGCCATGGTCGCCTACGACAACACCTTCCGCGTGGTCACCGGCACAGGCACCGGCTTCACTGCTCCCAACGAATACAACCCCACCACCTCGCCCGGCTACACCAAGGACATTTCTCTCTATCTCGCCAGCGCCATGAAGTTGCTCGCTCCCAATGGCAGCGTGCAGAGCACCGCGACCGACTTCTGGCGCGACACGAGTGCCGATGGCGACAAGGGTTGGATGGGCATGCGTGTGAATCTGCCACCGGGCGTTCCCGTCAAGGTCGACATCTTGATGGTCGGTGTCGATGATCGCTTCGCCGGTGCCAGCGGCACATACGGCTTCAAAGCCGCCAATGTCGTCGATTGGTTCTACAACACCGACATGGGCTCGGTCCAAGCCGCGACTGATCTCTATTGGACCAACTGGCTTGCCAGTGGCGTCACTGTCTCCACACCTGATCCCGCCTACGACGCCTTCATGCGTCGCTCACTCCTCGCGACCGCGTTGCACGTCGATGCCGTGAACGGCGGCGTGATCGCAGGGTTCCACAACGGCGCGTATCCCTACGTCTGGCCCCGCGATGCCGTGTATGCCGCGGTGACGCTGGCCCGCACCGGCCACCTCAACGAAGCCGCGAATGTGTACCAGTGGATGAAGACCACAACCTATCGCGACTTTGAGCCCTGGGGCCGCAAGGGCTTCTGGAAGCAGAAGTACTCCACCGACGGCTATGTCATCTGGGGTGCGCCGCAGATCGATGAGACCGCCGTCTTCCCCTGGGGCCTCTGGTATCAGTACAAACTCACCGGCGACTCCTTCTTCCTCTCGCAATTTGTGGAGCAGGTCCGCGACTCGGTTGAGAGCATGACCCGAGATTCCTCGGACTCTCGCCTGCGTTACGAAGAGGCCTTCAACCTTGTCTACTCCAACAACGTGTGGGAAGATAGTTACGACACCTTTGTCTACTCCAATGCCAACGTGGTTCGCGGCTTGTGGGATGCCGGCAGCATCTTCAACGCCCTCGGCCTCTTCAGTGAGGGCGCCAGCGCCACCGGCAAGGGCAACATGATCAAGTCTGGCCTGGATGCGCGGCTGGATTGGAACGGTGAGAACACCGACATCAGCCAGCTCGGCATCGTCTACCCCTTCAATGTCTACTCGGCCACTGACTCGCGCTCGACTCGCGTGATTGATCGCATCAACGGCGTCGCCGCCGACACCTTTGGCAACATTCATCCCCTGGTCAACAACTCCGGCGAGCACGCCGGCACCATCAATCGCTACTGGGGCGATGGATATTGGAATGGCGGCCCTTGGTTCCTCTCCACGGCGTGGTACGGCCTTTATTACGCCGAGCGTCAGCACCTGACTCCCAACACCGGCGACATCGACAATCACAAACTGCGTCTGGACATCCTCAAGTCCAAGCTTGGCCCGACCGGCCTCGGCGCTGAACAGATCGCTTTCTCGAACTCTTACCTCTATCCCGGTCAATCCGATTTCACACTGCAGACCGCCTGGCCCAACGCATGGGAAAGCATGAGCACCTTTGCCGATGGCATCATGAAGTTTGTCGAATTTGCCCCCAACGCCCCTAACAACTCCATGTCTTTCCGTCCCAACCTTCCCTCCTCCTGGGCCGACATGACCTTCAATGGCATCAAGATGCGTGTGGCCCCCGCCAATGTCGAGCATCGTGTGAATCTCACCGTCCGCCGCCTGTCGGACGGCGCTGAACATCAGTTCACCAACGTCACCGGCAACACGCTGGGCCTGACCACCACCCTGCGCGTTCCTGCCGGCAGCAGCATCGGGCGTGTCACCATCAATGGCTGCCCCGCAACCTACACGTACAACAGCACCCTCGGCACCGTTCTGGTCGCGAACTTCCCAGCGGCTACAGGCCCGAACGCGACCACGCTGGTCAAGGCCTTCATCGGCTGCCCGGCGGACTTCAACTCCGATGGCACTGTGGACTTCTTTGACTACCTCGACTTTGTCGCCGCATTCAGCAGCAACGATTGTTCCGCAGACTTCAACGTCGATGGCACCATCGACTTCTTTGATTACCTCGACTTTGTCGCCGCCTTCAGCTCGCCGTGCTGATTTACGATTTGAATTTCATTCAAAGGGATAAAGAAGCTCAACCGCCTTGCACTGTTGTCTATCGCCGCTGCCACATCCGTGGCCTGCGCTCAGTTCAGCCCCACCTTGCAGTACGATGCTGGCAATGGCTCATTGCCTACCGCCCAGTGCCGGGATTTCAACGGCGTCAACTCGCCGGCTCCGCAGGTGGTGAATGGCGAACTGCTGACCGGTCCGGTCGCAGTCGCTTCGACTCAGTTCTACGACCACGAATTGCTCTACGACTTTGATCGCGACACCGTGATCTTTGAGTGGGAGTTGCAGGTCGTCTCCAGCGGTTACAACCCCAATTCCTGCGGCACCGGTCAGCGTGCTGGCTAGTACGCACCGGTCACAGACGTTGATGGACGAATCGTGATGTGTGGTATTGGCTCAGGAACTGTCTTTCTCTCAAACAACAGCGCTTCATTTGTCGGCGCGAATGCACCGGCCGCGAGTTTCAACACCACCGGCGCGTATCACCGCTATCGCATGACAATCACGCCCGGCAGCGGGGCGCGACTGTTCATTGATGGCAATCAAATTCTCAGCATGCCGTTTGGATCCACGGGAGTCACCGCGTCGCGACGCGGCTCTTTCGGAGACACGAGCATCTGCCAGACCAGCCAGACCCGGCTCCGATCGGTTGTGCTCACACTGCCACCCCAATGCGGCTTTGACTTCAACGAGGATTGCGTCGCGGACTTCTTTGATTATCTGGATTTCGTCGCGGCGTTTGCAGACAACGACATGCGAGCGGATTTCAATCAGGACGGCGTGCTGGACTTCTTTGACTATCTGGATTTCGTGGCCTTCATCGCCGCCGGATGTGGCTGATCAATCCCGGCGCATACTGTGAGTCATGGCACACTCAACGCTGAACCCCATCAATGCCAGCCGGGTGCAGCGGCTGGTTCCTTTTGTCCATGTTGCCACGGTGCAGACGTCAATTGAGTTCTACTCGTTGCTTGGCTTTATGCTCCAGCATGTGATGAGCGATTCATCTGGCAGACCTTTCTGGGCGATGTTGCAGAGTGGCGATGACGCGAGCAAGGCCGAGATCATGTTCGCGGTTGCCAGCGGGCCGGTGAACGCCAGTCAGCAGGCCGTGCTGTTCTACATGTACTCAAGTGATGTAGCAACGCTTCGCCAGCACCTGCTGGCAAGCGGCGTGCGCGACGGCGGTATGTATGCTGGCTGCGCCACGCCGAATGACGGGCCGGGGATGGTGTATGAGATCGCCCATCCGGCACATATGCCTGCGGGCGAACTGCGTGTGATTGACCCGGATGGGTACGTGATTCTGGTCGGGCAGTTGCAGTAAGTGATCTTCTACTGCACGCTCAGCACACGGGCATCTTTCACGATGACGCGATAGACGGGTGTGGGCAGTGTTTCGTTCATGATCGCATCGGCATTGTCGATGCGCCCCTGCACCCAGACGCGCGACCCCACGCTGACGCGCGGGTCTTTCTGCGCCAGAACGACAATCACCCCGTAGTTGCCACCGAGCACACCGGATGATGACTTCTGCCAGCGGAGGGCGACACCTTCGTTCTCATCAGTGATCTGCTCGACGACGCCTTCCCATCCTGGCTCAGCGATCCAGTAGTTGGCAAAGCCGCTGACTCCGGGTGCGGATTCACCGGGCTTGTGCACGTTGCGCACACCGGTCATCATGACGGCCTGTTCATCCTGATCGCGGTGCAGCATGGCGGCACCGGCCGGGGGTCCGGCAGCGACCGCCGCGGCTTGCTGGGCGGACTTCTGCTGAGTCTTTTTGAAATGGGATACGCCGATCGCGGCGCCGATGCCGATGATCACAACGAGCACGACCACCACTTGAGGTTTCATGCGACCCTCCCACAAGTCACAACAGACCAAGATCAAGATCCCGACATCAAGTCGTACAGCACAAGGTGTCTGCGTGATGCGCGTCAGTGCGCGGAACCGCGCCGGAGTGATGACTCTCCGAGCGCGGCGCAGGATCACTTGGGATCTGATCAGCGCCCGTAGCGCCGAATCACACCCTTGACGATTCCCTGCACCTGGCAGTACTTCACGCGGATGGGCTCGTAGTTGCTGTTGGCGGGCTGGAGACGGATGTGGTCGTCTTCTTTATAGAACGTCTTGAGAGTGGTGGCGCCATCCGGGAGAAGCGCGACGACGCGGTCACCATTCTGGGCCACCTCGGTGCGCTCGATAAGGACGAAGTCCCCATCGAGAATGCCTTCATCGCGCATGCTGTCCCCTTCGACCTTGAGGGCAAAGGTGCTGTCACCCCGGCCCATCTTGGGGGCAAAGATGCTGGTCAGGTCGATTTCGTCGGCGTCCTCGACGCGCTCGATGGGCATCCCAGCAGCTATTTTGCCAACCAGAGGGAAGCGCAAGGGTCGCGATTCGTCGGGGACGGCGATGCCATCAGCGATCGACAAAGAGCGTGCCTTGTTCGCCTCGCGGATCAACGCGCCCTTCTTGATCAGGGCCTCGACGTGCTCGAAGATCGTCACTTTCGACACGCCGATCTCGTCCGCGAGCTCCTGCATCGTCGGCGAGTAGCCGCGACGGACGCGGCAATCGCGGATCAGCTGCAGAATCCGCAGCTGCTTGGGAGTGAGATTCAATTGATTGGCACGGGCCATAGGCAACCTCCTCAGGGGCGGATTTCCCGCCAGGGGTGAACACTTGCGATTCCGTCGCTCCATGAACACGAACGCGATCACTCATTGATCGCTCACTGGACTTGGTTCTGCGCACAGCAAACCGACCGGGGACGGCGTCGCGAGCACTGTCGGCACTGGTGCCCGAGGCCCAGCCCCGCAGTGCCCGCAAACTGGTGCGAAGCACATTGCCGTGATCGCGGACAATGCGCTCTGCGGCGAGAATCGCGCCCAACGCGGCTTCCAACGCGAGAGCGGGATCGGCTGGCAATGTCGGCACGGGCGCCGCCGCCTCCATCGGCTCGGGGTGATCGGCGACCAACTGACCCGGCAACTGAGGATCCGCCAGCAGGTCCGTGAGGTAATCCCCACCTGGACCCAGGCGCACGATGGCAAGTGCTGAGACTGGCATCAGTGAGCCCCCCGGGTAAGAGGACGACCGGAGGCGATGACAACGCGATCGACACTCATGTGCGAACGCGATGCGGTGCACGCTGCGGTGATCTCGCGCTGCACGTGACGATGAGGGCGATGCACGCGCGGTGCACTGCAAGACATGACTGACATCATCGAACGACGCGTCGCTGCAGCGTTCAGATTCAACAGGTTGTGTTCTGTCGTGTGGTTCATGTCAGGTCTATCGAAACCCGATCGCACGCCCGATCAGATTTCTTCCCGAGCGTTTGGGTGTTAGTAGTATAACAGAACACTTCATACTGTCAACTGTCTGTCAGGTTCCTGCAACAATTGCCTGAACCCTCAAAACTGCGGCGTTTCTGGGCCAAACTGCCAAAAGCGAGCATTTTCAGGCCGCACGCGGATTCTTGCGTAAAGTCTTGTGAAATATGGGTTTATGAAAATTATTCGGAAAATGAAAGGTACTGAAAATCAGCCATTTGCCACAAACTGGCTTCCCGCCCGTTTGATGCGTTTGTGAATCTCCAAGATCGTGAGATCGCCGCGGATCGCTGCCACGGGGCGGCCCGATCGCGCCACCAGTTGATCCAGTGTCTGCGCCGTTTCCAGCATCTCCAGCAGGGTTGCCTGCTCTGGGGTCAGCCCCACCACCTTTTTGATTCTGGCCTGTCTCTCCTGCTTTTCCTGATTCGCCGCGAAGAGGCCTGCGTCGGTGTATCGCGACTCGTGCGTCCCTTGGTGCGCGTGCTCGGCAGGACGCTCGATCAGCTGCATGACTTCACCCGGTTCAGTAACCAAGTGTGCCCCGCCACTCTTGATGAGTTCGTGGCTTCCCTGGCTGGCGGCAGAATCCACCCGCCCCGGCACCACCATGACTTCTCGGTGGTGTTCCTCTGCCGCTAATCGAGCAGTGATCAGCGCCCCGGACCGCAACGCGGCTTCAATCACCAGCACGCCAAGCGACATGCCACTGATGATGCGGTTACGCGCGGGAAAGTTCTCGGGATTCGGAGGCGTATCCAGAGGCAGTTCGCTGATCACTGCGCCTGTCTGAGCGATCTTCTCATACATCTCGGCATGTTCGGGTGGGTAGCACTGCGCGTGCCCACACCCCAGCACGGCGATGGTCCGACCCTTGGCACGCAGGGCTGCGCGGTGTGCCGCAGCGTCGATGCCCTTGGCCCCACCCGACACGATCGTGATCCCCGCCGAGGCGATGACGGTGGAGAAACGCTCGGCCTGCTCCACGCCGTACGCCGTGCATTTGCGGCTGCCCACCACGGCGAGGGTGAAGCGATCACGCCCGGCGTGATCCAATTGCCCTTTCACATACAGCAATGGGGGTGCGCCAGGAATCTCTTTCAATAGGGGCGGATATTCATCATCCTGCTGCGAGATGAGCCGCACACCGGTTTGGGCACAGCGTTCCAGTTCGCGCTCGGCCAGATCGGCGGAAGCGGCAAATGCTGCGACGATGTCGGCCGAGCGTTTGGGGCCGATCTTGTCCACCTGTTCCAAGCCAGACGCGGAAAGCCCAAGAACCACTGCGGGGGAGCGAAACTGCTCAATGAGGCGGCGAATCAGCACAGGCCCCAGCCCGGGCACCAGCGTCAGCCGCAACAGATCTCGCGTGTGGGCCGCGCTTGCAGAAGGTGATGAGGTGTGGTCGGCCATGCTCCCCTTGCAGGTATCAGGGTTTCGTGGTAGGGGTGGAGGCGGGGGTTGGGGCGGGGGTTGGGGTCGTGCGAATCAGGCGATATGCCTCACGATCAAGCTTGGCATTGTGAGGGGCTTGCAAGGCGAGAATGCGGACGGGAATGGAGCTTTCCACCCCGCTGGCGACGCGGGCGGGGTGGTTGGTGGTGGAGTAGACGTAGAGGTTGTTGGGTTCGCGGATGAGGAGGTAGATGTCCTTGCCACCAAAGGAATCGGCGATGTAGGTGATGGCGCATTGGTAGCCGCCGGTCGGGGTCTTGACGATGAGGACATGCTGCGGGCCGGCGGAATCCAGCGTAATCTCAAGGCCGGAGAAGCGGTCCTCCTCCCCTTCGGGGAAAACGGGCTTGGGCGGGGTGCCATAGCAACCACTGAGCGTGAGCACCCCTGTCACCATGACGATTTGGCCCAACAGGGCGAGCCGTAGCGGCCGGGCGCGATGAATCGGGTTGCTTTTGGCAAAGCCGGATGTGCTGGGCAAATTGTGAGAAAACCGGGTGCTGGTCAAATCATCCTCCAGGACGTCACTTGCCGATGTTTCGGGCCAGGAATCATGCTCATGCTATCAAACAACCTTCTCCGTGTCCGATCATCTCGCCCCGCCGCCTGTCTGGTGCTGGGTCTGAGTCTGCTCAGTCTCCCCGGCTGTCTGAATGACGACGACGGGGATCGCCTGATCCGTGCCCCGTGGCAGGAGCGCGACTCCGGCCCTGCGGTGCAGTTTCGCGACGAGCCCACCATCAAGGTGCGGCTCGTCGGCGCGATCCCCACGTGTTCGTTGCAAGGGACCGCTCCCCTCTTGGTGCGGCCGGCAGGAGTTGGTGGGGAGACCGGTACGGGTGCCCGCAGCAACACCTTGACCCCGCCCCTTCAGATTCAGATCTCCTCGGCTGGTATCCGCGTGACCCCGGCCAGTGGCGCCGCAACGCTCTTTCCGATTGGTCAGGATGTGGAGATTGCCCTTGCCTCGGCCCACGCCCACGTCGGTGCCGTTCGTGGCACCGGCATAGAGACGGCGCGGCTCACTCTCCCCGGCGAGGGGGCGAGCATGAGTGTTCCCGGAGTGATCACTGTGAAAGGAGATTGGGCAGGCGGGGGCATCCGCATGGATGTGATCTCTGAGATGCCGATGGAGTCGTATGTCGCTGGTGTGGTGGCGCGCGAGATGTACGCCAGTTGGCCACGCGGGGCATATGAGATGCAGGCCGTCGCATCCCGCAGCTTTGCATTGCATGAGCAGCAGCGGGCTCGCTCCACCGGTCGGGGATTTGATATTGACTCCTCGCCGGCCAGCAGTCAGGCCTTTGCCGGAACTGCCGCGAGCGCCACAGTTATCGCGGCGGTAGAAGCGACACGGGGCCAGGTGCTCAGCGATGGGTCGGGGCACATTCTGCGTGCTTACTTCAGCTCGTGCAGTGGCGGGCGCCCTGCTTCGGCCAGTGATGTGTGGCCGACGGGGAATGGCTTTGAATACAACCGTGCCTCACCCCTGCAGGCAACGCGGCGAACGGATTACTCGCAGCAATCCCCCAAAGCCCGCTGGACGGTGAAGCGGAGCAGCGATGATGTCTCACGCCGCGTGAGGATGTGGGGTGATTCATCGGGAGAAGGACTGCGCACGCTGGGGCGGATTCGCGCGATTGAGGTCAGCAAGCGCAACGAGGCGGATCGGCCGCGCAAATTCAGGATTACTGATGATCGTGGGCAGACCTTTGAACTGGGAGCGGAGTTGATGCGTCAGGCCCTGAACCACCCGGCGGCGGGAACAGCCGCGATCACCGACACCTCACGGGTGTGGTCCAGCGATATGGAATTCAAAGTGACGGCGACGGATGTGGTGATCACAGGTCGCGGCTTTGGCCACGGTGTCGGCATGTGCCAGTGGAGTGCCAAGGCGATGGCCGAAGGTGGGGTGAGCTGGCGGCAGATGGCAACACACTTCTATCCGGGCAGCGGCGTGCGCAAGGTGTATTGAAGGATCCTCTTGAATTACAGTCAGCGTGCGGTTGTGGCGCAGGGTCCTGTGCGTCACGACTTTGGTCTACGCTTGCGATCATGCGAAGAGCGACGTGCATCACGGGTCTGGGAGCAGTGAGTGCAATGGGTGTGGGCGTTCCTGCCTTGTGGGAGGGGCTGGTGGCAGGGCGGTCGGCGGTGGGCCCGCTGACGAGCATTGATGCCTCGGGATTTGGCGCCAAACTGGGAGGCGAGGTCAAGGACTTTTCCGCCAAGGACCACGTGCCCAAGCACTATCGCAAGGCCGTGAAGATTATGGCGCGGGATATCGAGTTGGCGGTGGTGGCGGCCAAGGAAGCGGCCGAACACGCGGGACTCATCACTCGGGCCGGGTTGCCGGAGGGGCAGACGACGGGAACGACGTATCCGGCCGAGCGGATGGGGTGTCACATCGGGGCGGCGTTGATCGCGGCCGAGACTGTTGAGTTGACCACGGCGATGGCGACTGCGGTGAAGGAGAGCGATGGAGAGTTTGACCTGCAGGCCTGGGGTGGTGCGCCGGGTGGCAAAGGGGCGATGAACAACCTGACTCCACTGTGGCTTTTGAAGTATCTCCCCAACATGCTCGCAAGTCACGTGACGATTCTGCATGGGGCCGAGGGACCGAGCAACACCATCACCTGCAATGAGGCGAGTGCGTTGTTGTCGATCGGGGAATCGATGCGGGTGATCGAGCGTGGGGCGGCGGACGTGTGCTTTTCGGGCGGTGCTGAATCCAATATCAATCACATGCGCCTGGCGCGCCTGCAACTGGCGGGGCGGCTTGCGGCAACGGCTGGGGATGACAACGGTGGCGATGTGCCCCGTCCATATGACGCCGCGTCTCCCGGCACTACACCCGGTGAGGCGGGTGCGGTGGTGATGGTGGAGTCATTGGAGTGTGCGCAAAAGCGTGGTCAGAAGGTGCTGGCGCGGATTGCGGGATTCGGGGCGGCCCATTCTCCCCCGCCGCAGATTCCACCATTTGCACAGCGGCGAATAGAGCCGGATGAGGGATTGGCACTGTCGATTCTGGCGGCGCTGCGCGATGCGGGGATCGGGGCGGATGCGATTGATGCGATCGTGCCACACGCCAGCGGAATTGCGGATGTGGATACTCCGGAGCTGGGCGCGCTGCGTCAGGTGTTTGGAACGCGCTTGAAGGAAATCCCGCTGATCACGCTGACGCCGAATGTGGGGCATTCATTATCAGGACAGGCGGGGTTGATGGTGGCGGCAGGGGTGATGGCGCTGACGACACAGACGCTGCCGGGTCGTTTGCACGCGGGATCGCCACCACCGGATGCGCGGGCGGAGAAGTCCTCGTCGCGCAGCGTGAACTTGAGATATATCGTGGTGTGCACCTCGTCATTGGGTGGACAGAACGCGGCGATTGTGTTGTCGAACTGATCTTGAGTATCCAGGCGCAGGTGCAGAGTGCCAAATGGCCAAAGTTCCAGATGGCGATATTCAGAACACGCCCCCGCATTCGCTAAGGTCACATCCCGCGTGCCTTGATCTGGTCATTTGGTGATCTGGTTATTTGAAACTTCCCGCCACCACTCTGTGGTGGCGGCCTGCCAACAATCGAGAGCTTCAAGCACGGCCTGGTCATGTCGGCCGGAGCCGCTTCAAGTGCTTCAAGCTCTTTACAGGAGTGATTGCAATGTCAGGCGAGTACCACAGCGACTACAGGAGTGACTACAGAGGCGGCGGTGATCGGGGAGGAGATCGTGGTGGGCGTGGTCGCGGTCGCGGCGGATACGGCGATCGTGGTGGGGATCGGGGACGGGGTCGTCCTCGTCGTCAGGGAATTCCGCTTTCGGCCCTGGATCAGAACCTCACCAGCGTGAGCCACAAGATCATCGGCATCGCGACTGAGATTCACAGCACACTGGGCCCGGGCTTTGACCGCGCGGTGTATGTCGAGGCCTTCAAGAACGAGATGACTGCCGCGGGAATCAACTTCACCGCTGGCAAGGCATTTGATGTGTCGTACAAGGATCGCGTTGTGGGAAAGACCACCGCCGACTTTGTGATTGAGAATCTCTTCATCGTCACCATCAGCGATCGTTCCTCCCACATCGGCGGTTTTGATCGCAGCCAGCTGCGTGGGCAGTTGAAGGCGGCGGATCTGACTCTGGGCCTGATCGTTTCCTTTGGCGGCCGCCGCCTGAAGGATGGTCTGGTGCGCGTCTTGAACATCGAGAAGCTCAAGCGTGATCACCCCGGCCAGTTTGATCTGGCGGATGACGAGGGTGGCGAAGGCGGTGGTGAAGGCGCAGGCGAGCACTCTTCCGGCGATTCGGAATGGGATGACCATTCTTCTTCCGGCTCGGATTCGTTTGGTTCCGGACGTAGCGTCAACTTTGACGACCGCGTGTGAACCATCGGTGCACATATTCACCGCCCCGCCGGGTGATGCCGCCGGGGCGGCTTTGTTTGCAGAGTGAGTTCTACAAAGGGAATGGACCCCATGGCTCAGCAGCGCGTGGTGATTACCGGGATGGGCTGGGTGACGTCTCTGGGGCATGATCTGGAGACGGTGTGGAGCGCGCTTCTCAAGCCCAGCAGTGGCGTGGGGCCGATCACGCGCTTCGATGCCTCAACGTTTGAGACCAATTTCGCGGCAGAGGTGAAAAACTTCTCGCTGGAATCCATCCTGGGTGCCAAAGCCAAGGAGCACGCCGGTGCCGGGTTGCATTCACAGTTTGCGCTCGGCGCGGCGATGCAGGCGTGGAAACAGTCGGGATTGGCACAGTTTGCAGGATTGGACCGGCGCCGAATGGGGATTTACTTTGCCAGTGGCGAAGGGCCGCTGGATTTTGGAAACTTCGCCCGAACCAACTTGGCTTCGTGGAAGCCCGAGACGCGCACGTGCGATGCCGTGGCGTGGGCCACGAAGGCGGCGACGACGCTGGTGGCTGAGCGTGAAGTCGAGCAGGAGCCGAATCTAGCGTTGACTCATCTGGCGTCGGCATTTGGCTGCCGCGGACCGGCCTTCAACTGTCTGACCGCGTGCGCTGCGAGCAATCAGGCGATTGGAGAGGCGGCGGACATTCTGCGCCGCGGGGATGCGGATGTGATGTTTGCAGGTGGGGCGCACTCGATGATTCACCCGTTGGGGTTGACGGGGTTCATTCGCTTGACGGCATGCAGCCGGCGGCGTGAGAGCCCGCAGACGGCAGCGCGGCCCTTTGATGCCACGCGTGACGGATTCGTGATGGGAGAGGGGTCGGGCGTGTTGATTCTCGAGACTCTCGAGCACGCGATGGCGCGAGGCGCGACACCACTGGCCGAGATCGTGGGGTACGGATCTTCGGCGGATGCGTATCGCGTGACGGATATGCACCCGGATGGACGCGGAGCCAGGGCAGCGATGGAATTGGCACTCAAACAGGCGGGAATCGACGCGCGCTCGCCAGGTAAGGATGGACGTCCACAGGTGCACTACATCTCTGCGCACGGCACGGGCACCAAGGAGAATGATCGCATAGAGACGCGGGCGATCAAGGCGGTGTTTGGTGACCTGGCGCCGCGGGTGCCGATTTCAAGCGTGAAGTCGATGCTCGGACACTGCATCGCGGCGGCGGGTGGTGTGGAGATGATCACCTGCGTGCTGGCGATTCGCACGGGTGTGCTCCCCCCCACTCTCAATCTGCACAATCCGGATCCAGAGTGTGACCTGGACTATGTCCCCAATGTGCCTCGCGATGTGCGGAATGCGGGTGGCGTGGACGTATGCCTGTCCAACTCGTTTGGGTTTGGTGGGCAGAATGACACGGTTGTGGTGAGAAGGTTTATCGCCTGATGTCTGGTTCCTTAAACTGGCGTCTTGCTTTCTCAATTCGTCCCATACATGCGATCACCCGCATCGCCGAGCCCGGGAACGATGTATCCCTTTTCGTTGAGATCCGCATCGACGGCGGCGGCATAGATCGCGATGTCAGGATGTTGGGCATGCACGCGGGTGACACCCGCAGGGGCGGCGACCAGGCACATGAGCCGCAGGTCTTTGGCGCCAGCTTTCTTGAGTGTGTCCAGTGCCGCGACGGCTGAGCCGCCAGTGGCGAGCATGGGATCGACGAGCACGACGGGGCCATCTCCCAGAGTCTTGGGGAGCCGCTCAAGATAGGCACGCGGACGCAGAGTGTGCTCGTCACGGACGATTCCAAGGTGGCCGACTCTGGCCTCGGGCATCACATCAAGAATGCCTTGAGCCATTCCCAGCCCGGCACGCAGGACGGGGACAACGGTAATGGTGCCGGCAAGGCGGCGCACCTTGGTGCGGGTCATGGGGGTGGCGACATCCACCTCGATAGTGGGAAAGGTGCGTGTGGCTTCAAAGACCATGAGCCCGGCGATTTCAGCCAAAAGCCCTCGAAAGGCCCGGTGGCCAGTCTGGGCATCGCGGATCATGCCGAGTTTGTGCTGGATCAGAGGGTGGTCAAAGACGGTGACGTTAGAGTGGGACCAATCCATGGCAGAAGCATACCGGCTTGGAGAAACGGGTATCATGCCATTCCTGGCTTGAGGGCTCGTTTCTTCCGGCTCGGATTTCAAAGGTGTGGAGAATCGCGTGACTGTGATGCACTCTGCCGCGCAAATAGCGGCTTCCAATCCTTCGGATGCGGGATCGGCATTGACGACTCCGCCGTTGTTTGTTTTCGGTTGTCCGCGGAGTGGGACCACGTTTCTGGGTGAGTTGCTGAATCATCACCCGCAGGTGCTGATCACCAACGAGATCCGCGTGATGAACTTTCTGACCGAGGTCTTCGGCCGCACGGCCCAGAACCGGCACCTGTTGCACAATCCGGATTATCGCGATCGGTTTATCGAACACGCCAAGCTCAGATCAGCGATGCTGGTGCGGACGTTTTATGAAACGCTGGGTCGGGATGCGCACAAGAAGCTGCTGGTGTGGGGCGACAAGACTCCGGGGTATGCGGACCCGCTGCTGTCGCGCGGGTGTCTGCAACTGAGCCGCGAGATCTTCCCGGCAGCCAAGTGGATTCACATTCGGCGTGATCCGCGCGCGGTGGTGCATTCGCTGGTCGCCAAGAAGTGGCACACACTGGCTTCGGCGGTTGATATCTGGGCGCGGATCACGGCAGCGGGAAGAGCGTTTGGAAAGACGCTGCCTGCGGGACAGTACCTGGAGATTGTGCACGAGGATGTCCTCAAGGATGTGGAGCAAGTGACGGGGCAGTTGCTGAACTTTCTGGGCCTGGAGATGTCGCCACAACTGGCGGCGTTTGTACAGAATGAAAAGGTGCAGCGGACACCGGTTTCGGACCCGGTGAACCTGCAACGCGATGAATACAGCGGCGATACCCGCACGCTGCGTCATGGGTTGACGGCGCAGCAGCTGAGTGAGGTGGTGGCACTGCTGGGAGATCAATTTGATGATGTGGACGCCTTGCTGGCGCATTATGCGTTGACAGATGCCGGGAAAGCTACTGCGCAGGCGATTGCCAGTGGTGTGGTAAGTACGGAATCCACATCGGAGGGTCAGTCCACGGAGCGCAGCGGCGCGCCACAGGGGTTCGCGGCATTCACGCCCGTGAACCAGGAAACACTGCTGGGAGAATTGGAAGCGCGGGTCACGGGATTGAGCGTGATGGTGAATGGTGAGAATGTGGTGCCAGCGGCAGCGCACACTGTGCATGCCGGAGACCGCGTGGATATCGCGTTGCGGGTGATGGCATTGAAAGAGATTGCCCACCTTGTGGCAGGATTCTCGATTGTGGATCGAAGCGGACAATCGGTGGGAGGTGGGAACAACGCCAGCAGTGGCTTGGGGACGATGAAGACCATGCCGGGGACGCACACGCTGCTGGTGAGCTTCCGCTGGCCGGACTTGGGCGATGCGACGTACTCGCTGACATTGGGAATCGGGGAAGGGACGGGTAGTGCGGCGGACGGGGAGTCGAATCACGTGCAGTGTTGGGTCCCCGAGGCCATCCTGCTGAGGCAGCGGCCGAGAGCGTTGCCCGTTGGTGCGTTGGTGACAGTGACATTGATGCACGCGTCGGTGGAGAAGCCGCACTGAGGCGGAGCGAGCGAACTGCGAGGATGGTGTGGTGATAGAAAACGACAAGGCCCACACCTTGCGATGTGGGCCTTGCGGTTCAGTATGGTTGTCACGCTCGGCCACGACGGAGGCCACGACCGAGCAAGCGATTTCACCCGAGAGGGTGATTAGCGGCGGCGGCGAGCCGCAGCCAAGCCACCGAGGCCGAGCAGAGCCAAGCTGCCGGGGGTGGGGATCAGGTTGAGCGTGAAGGAACCAGTCGCAGCGCCAGCAGTGACGTTGAAGCCGGTCGCGCCGAAGACGGAGTTGTAACCGCCAACTGCCATGTAGTACACGCCAGCAGCGGGAACTGCACCGTTCGCACCAGCGGCGGCTTCGATATCTCCACCGGTGGTGAGGGGGGAGCCAGAGCCGTAACGCAGGGCGGAGAGCAAGCCGAAGTTAGCGTCATCGTCGGTGCCGACGAGGTTGCCGGCGGCATCGTAGAGACCGATTTCGGTGTCCAGCGCGGTGCCGTTGGTCCAACCATCGAGGAAGGTGCTGCCGGCATCGAGGGTGAACTTGTACCACTTGAGGTTGGTGGTCGCGGAGTTGAGGGCGCTGCTCACGCTGGTGATGCCGTTGCCGAGGGTGCCGAGGTCGATGGCGAGGGCTTGGTTGTCGCCGGGGCCGGGAGGAACCGGGCCGGTGAAGGTGAAGGAGACGTTGGACCAGATGGCGTCAACGCCAGCAGTGCCGCCGTCATCGAAGGACTCCCAGAAGCGGATGCTGTAGGAGTTGCCACCTGTGAGGTTGAAGGAAGAGAAGACCTGAGTGTTATCGACAGCGAAGCTGCCAGTCCAGGTGGTGCCAGAGGCCAGAGCGCCGCTATCACGGTTCACGCCGCCATCAGCGGTCAAGCGGTAGCGGAGTTCGCTCTTGTAGCTGCCGATGCCACCGGTCGTAGCCGTGCCCTGGATGCGAATGCCGGTGAATGCACCGCTGTGACCAGCGGTGAAAGTGTACACGCCGTTGACAGCATTACCAACGGGGCCATTCGAGTTGAAAGGACCAGCATCGGAAACCGTGAAATCGGCCGAAGCGGCCGCGGCGATACCAGCGATCGCCAAAAGTGCAACAGTCTTCATCTCTCTACTCCCTCTAAAAGCCGCGACGCACGCCACGGCAGGAACAAATTTCGCAAGGTCGGTCACCAAACCGGCCTGATGAGCGTGCCGGAACAGCACGCGCATCACCACCCCCACTGGGGCGGTGCAACCGAATGAACAACCCGACTTTATCACAAAAATCATAGAACGCAAGGAAAATGGCAATTTTTCTTAAAGAATATACCCTTTTATCGTCCTATAATATCGATCCCCAACTGTCCTCCAATCGGTTGTTTCATAGGAACCGGTGTTTCGGCCGCCATGCTGGTTCTTGCTAGGAAGTAACTTGTTAGGTATACTGTCCTTATGATTGGGTTTGCATCACTGATACTGGTTGGAGGAGGGGGTCACGCGCTGGTAGTCGCCGAAGCGGCACGCGCATCGGGATGGTCTGTGATGGGCGTGTGCGACGATGCGGCTCAAGCCGCGGCTGGCCCAGTGACCAAAACGGTGCTGGGGATTACGACGTTGGGAGCGACGACGGAATTAGCGAAGCTAATCCCGGCAGGGGCACTGTGGATTGTGTGCGTGGGGGACTTGCAAGCGCGGCACGTTTTGCTGGGCCAGCTCTCACCGCTGGCGGGGCGCGCGACGACGGTGATTTCGCCGTCCGGCATGGTGTCACCGACGGCCAAGATCGGCATCGGCACATTTGTCGCACCACGCGCAATTGTTCACACGGCGGCGAGTGTGGGCCCCCACTGCATTCTGAACACAGGGTGCATTGTGGAACATGAATGCCAAATCGGGAGCAATACGCATATTGCACCCGGTGTGACGCTGGGTGGGCGAGTGCGGGTGGGAAGCGGGACGCTGGTGGGCCTGGGCGCGACGGTGCTGCCGGGGATTCGCATTGGAAGCGGCAGCACGGTGGGCGCGGGTGCGGTGGTGGTGCGCGATGTGGAGGATGGGGAAACGGTGGTGGGAGTGCCGGCTCATCACTCACGTCGCGCGTGGTGAACAAGTGAATGCGGGCGACAGGACTTGAACCTGCAAGACCTTTCGGTCACGGGAACCTAAATCCCGCGCGTCTGCCAATTTCGCCACGCCCGCAGCGTGGAAACATCGTACCGGGGAGGGTGAGAGGGGCGGCGAGGGGAGTGGCTGAAATCGGCAGATTGTGCCGATAACCCCTCCTATGGGATTCAAGGATTCGCTTGCCAGTGGTGCCGCGCCGGTCTTCATTCGCTGTGCGCTGGGAATTACGTTCTTGTGGGCGGGATTGGGAAAGTGCTTCGAATCTGATCGGTTGAATCCGCAGGATGCCGCGATACTTGCAAATGTCGGCGTCATCACGTCCGAACAGGCGATTCGGCCTGCGGCACTGGGCGGGGGTGGATTGACCCTTGCGCAGCTGACGATCGGGCAAGCGACGGTGCCAGCCAACCCGCCGGTCAACCCACCAGCATCAAACCCTGGGAACGGTGCGCCAGCATCATCGCCTGCTGCACCGCCGCCGGCACCGACTGTTTCGCTACGAACATACACGGCGGCGGACTTTCCCAATGGGGCAAGTGTGCTGCGCTTGCACGGGGTGACGTTGAAACTGGTGAAGGCGGCGAACCCACCGGCGGGGCAGACGGCAGTGTGGCCGAAGATCCTGGATCAACAGCCATGGCCGGTGGCGTTTGCGTATGCCGCGGCACTGACGGAGGTGTTGTGCGGGTTCCTGGCGTTGACAGGCCTGCTCGGCCGCTTTGCCGGGGTGCTTCTGGCGATGGTGATGGGGTGCGCGATCTGGCTGGACCAATTGGGTCCGGCGATTCAATCTGGACAGACAATGTTGGGGATTCTGCCCAGGCACGGGGGCTTTGACATCGCGGCGTGGCGACCCCTGCTGTGGCAGTTGTCTCTACTGATGTGCGCCTTGTCGCTGGCTTGCACGGGATCGGGCGCACTATCTCTGGACCGGATGATGGGAACGGGCGGAGGCGGGAAGCCCGCGACCAAGCCCAAGGGAAAGGATGAAATCTGAGTCAGCGGTAGTCGTGTTACGCTGCTGACCATGAGTCAGAATGTGCAGCGAGCGTGTGTGTTTCTGGATCGTGATGACACGATCATCGCCAATGAGAGCGTGACGCGGCACACCGCGACACCGGGGGACTTGTTTGATCCAAAGCTGGTTCAACTTCTGCCCGGCGCGGCGGAGGGATTGCGGATATTGCGTGGACACGGGCTAGCACTGATCGTGGTGACGAATCAGGGGGGAATCGCGCAGGGGTTTGGAACTCATGCGGATGTGGAGCGGGTGAACACGCGGATGCGCGAGTTGCTGCGGAACCAGGGGTGTGATGTGGATGCGGTGTACTTCTCGCCGTATCGCCCGATTCGAGATGGGAAGCATGGGCCACACGGTCCGAACCTGCAATATGCGATGGAACATGCGAGCCGCAAGCCGGGGCCGGGGATGCTGCTGCAAGCAGCGCGCGAGCATGATTTGGACTTGGCGCGATCGTGGATGATCGGTGATGCGCGGCGCGATGTGGAGGCGGGGATCAACGCAGGATTGGAGGCCTCGCACTGCTTGCTGATCGCGTCAACGAAACACGCGACGGGCGGGTTTGCGGATCTGCTGGCAGCGGCGCGGCACGTGGACGCGCGATTGAGGGGTGAGGCATGAGCAGATCTCTTGATAATGAGTTGAGACAGCGATACGCACGAGCGGTGGAATGGTCGCGATGTGCTGGGGCGTTGACCTTGGAGGTTTTTCAGAGCCGCGATGTGGGAGTGGAGCACAAACGCGATGGGTCACCGGTGACGAGGGCGGATCGACGGGCGGAAGAGTATCTGCGCCAGTGCATTGCACGCGAGTTTCCGCTGGATGGCATTCTGGGTGAGGAGTTTGGCGAGACGACGGGATGCAGTGGCGTGCGTTGGGTGCTCGATCCGATTGACGGGACTAAAGCATTTGTGTGTGGCGTACCACTGTTTGGAGTGATGGTTGGTGTGGAATGGGATGGAGTACCACAGATTGGCGTAGTGCACATGCCAGCACTGGGTGAGACCGTACACGGTGCGACGGGTATGGGAGCGTGTTGGGAAAGAGCGGGACGGGCGGCAGAGATCGCGCGGGTGTCGCGGATTGACACATTGAGTGAGGCGGTGATGTGCTACACCGATCGGGGGCTATTTGCGCGCGAGGGGTTGCTTGAAGGATTGGTGCGAATGGAGGAGCGGGTGCGCTTGTGCCGCGGCTGGAATGATTGTTTTGCGTACGTGCTCTTGGCAACGGGGCGAGTTGATGTGGTGCTGGACCCAGTGATGGAAGTGTGGGACGTGGCACCGCTGGTGCCGATCGTCCGAGAATCTGGGGGCTCCATGACGGACTGGCGCGGTACAGATGAGCCCCACGCGAGACAGTGCGTGGCGAGCAACGGAGTGTTGCATGCGCACGTTTGCCGCGCGCTGCGTGGGGGTTGAGGATGTGAAAACGACTGGGGTGAACGCCCCAAGGGGATTGCCCAAACCCCTCCCCCGTTTGGTGGAGCGATAAGGAGAAGAGCGTGCTTTTTCGGTCAGAAACGAGGGTTTTTGGTCGGAATCGGAACGGTGATTCCAAGTCTTTGGGCGAGAATCTCGATGACAACAGAGAAGTTCTAGTGGTCTCGTTTGCGAGATCACGAAAGGCGCTGCGCGTGCTGGCAACGGTGACCCATTCTGTGCGAATGCTGCGACACGCCGATGGAGCGTGGATTGGTGGTGCGCTGCCATCGCATCTGGACTCCGCGTCGACGCTTGTGATTGCCTGCGGCACTGGGGAGTTGCGAACCGACAGCGGGCCGGTGCACGAATTGCGGGGTGCGTTTCGATCAGCATCGCTGATCGGGTGCTCGACAAATTGGTTGCCGGAGCTCGGGGCAAGCGATGAAGTGCGGGCCCTCGTGTGGAAGATGAAGAAGACGCGGCTATCGCTGGCGTCGGCGCCGTTGCGGGGGCCGTCGGATTCATACCGCGCCGGGCAGTTGCTAGGCCAGCAGTTGATGACACCGAGTCTGAAGGCGATGCTGGTGATGGCTGAGGGCGGGAAGACCAACGGGTCACAGTTTCTGCGCGGGCTGAATCAAGTCGTGGGCGAACATGTAAACGTCATTGGTGGACTGTCGAGTTCGATTCGAGGGAGCACGCAGCACTGGGTACTGCGGAACGGTGTGCCCAACGACGGGTGTGTGTCGGCAATCGGGCTATATGGAACAGCGCTCTCCATCCGACAAAGCGTGCACAACGGCTGGACGCCGGTGGGGCCGATGCGTCGGATCACGCGAGCGCGGGACTGCACAGTCTTTGAACTGGACGGGCGCTCGGCGTGGGAGGTGTACCGGGCGTACCTGGGTAGATCCGCAAGCGCAGAGACGGCGGGAAAGCTGGCACTGGCTATTCGCATCGGCGAACACGATGTGGTGCGGACGCTGCGGCAGGTGGATCTGAGCAATGGGTCGATCATGTTTGCGGCAGACATGCCCGAGGGGGCCACGGCGCAGTTGCAGTTCGGCCCGAGTGAAGACATGGTGACCGAGGCGGAGTTGCCGCTGCGTCAGGATGGGGGAATCAGGTTCACAGGGGTCGGCGCGGCGCGTTGCGCGTGGGGAATGACTTGGGTTGAGGGTTGCGGCGCGGAAGATGGAGTATCGGGATCGGAACAGGAGCTCGCGCTTGCGCTGGGAGGAGAGTTTTTCCGGCGCGGGGCTATGACGGAGATCAACGGCGGGAGCGTGACACGCACGTGGTTGCGGGAAGAGGAAGTGTGACGCGATGCACTCCTCGCTCAAACATCTTCTGCGGACGCTCGGAATGTCGCCGGACCTTGCACCTGATGCGGAGTCGTGGAAGCGACTGATTGCAGCGCTGGACGGTCTACTGGAGGAAGGAGATTCCGAACGGACTCTACTCATGCACCTTGCACGGCAGGCGACAGAGGATTTTGTATCGCGCGAGCAGGACTTGAGCAACCGAGTGCAAGCACTGCAGGCAACGGTGGAAGAGCGAACGGCGGCGCTGCGGTTGGCGCAGCATGGTGTTGAAGCGGCGACGCGGGCCAAGAGTTCCTTCTTGGCGAACATGAGTCATGAGATTCGCACGCCTATGACGGCAATCATGGGATACTCGGATCTGCTGCTGGACCCGGCCCAGAGCGTCACCGAACGTTCGCTGTGCGTACAGACAATTCGCCGCAATGGTGAGCACCTGCTGGGTGTGATCAATGACATTCTGGACTTGGCAAAGATTGAGGATGGACGCATCAGTATCGAGCGATCGCCTGTGGATGTTTTCCGGGTGATGGAAGAGCTGACTTCCACCATGCAGGTGAAGGCGCAAGCCCGGGCGATTACGCTGCGGAGCGAGGTGTGCACGCCATTCCCGGCAACGATCTGCACCGATCCGTTGCGCTTGCAGCAGATTCTGACAAACCTGGTGAGCAATGCGATCAAGTTCACGGACTGTGGGGGCGTGTGCGTACGGGCATCGCTTGTGCAGAACAATGATCGCGACATGGTGTGCTTTGAGGTGGTTGATACAGGGATCGGCATGACCGCCGAACAGATGAGCAGGCTGTATCAACCGTTCACCCAGGTGGACAACTCTTCCACTCGCGCTTTTGGAGGGTCAGGACTGGGATTGACAATCTCCAAACGCCTCGCTGCGCTGATGGGCGGAGACATCGAGGTGTCGAGCACGTTGGGAATCGGCACGACCTTTACGCTCAATATTGACGCGGGAGACATCGCCAAGGTCCGCATGCTGAAAGAGGCGCCGGGGAGCGTGAGCGCATCTCGGCGTGTGTCTGCACCGCAGGACAACGTGCTTCAGGGTCGAAGGATTCTGCTGGCTGAGGATGGTCCAGACAATCAGCGTCTGATTTCTCATCACCTGCACCGCGCGGGCGCGGAGCTGGTGGTTGTGGATAACGGGCGGAGCGCAGTTGAGAAGGTGCTTGAATCTCAAGCCAGAGGCACACCATTTGATGTCATTCTGATGGACATGCAAATGCCGGAACTGGATGGATATGGGGCGACAAGCCAGCTGCGCAGCCAAGGATGGGGGGGGGCGATCATCGCACTGACAGCGCACGCGCTTCTGGCAGACAAGGACAAATGCATGTCAGTCGGATGCAGTGACTACATCACCAAGCCAGTGGACCGTGACACTCTGATCAAAGCATGCGCTCAATGGGCCAACACCTCGGGGCAGTCTTTGAGCGGGTTGGCGTCTGACTCAATAGCGGATCACCATGAACAAAAGCAACGCGTTGCTTGAAACTCTCACACCGATGCCGTAATCCTCAAGGCGAACCCGAATGGAGTATTGACCGTTGACAGAAGTGAAAGATCCAACTTTGGTTCCAGCGGATACGCCATCCTTCTCCTTGGCAGCAACCATTGAGTCAGTGACCGCGACCCATGCCCAGAGCTTCTCCGTGGATGTGAGGCAACAACTGCATGTGGTGACCGATCGTCTCGCGGCGGATCCGACTTTGCACGGCGCCATCGTCTTTGATGGCTCCAAGCTGGTGGCCTTGCTTTCACGAGAGCGACTGCACACCACGCTGGCACATCGCTTTGGAACTCAGTTGTACGCGCACAAGCCGATCAGCACGTACCTGGAATCTCATGCGGAGCCCCTGCTCTGCTTGGACTACACGACACCCCTGGCGACAGCGATTGATGCGTCGCTGTCACGACCGGCCTCTTCGAGCTTTGCGCCGATTGTGGTCCGCCGTGCTGATGGTCGCTACGCGATGCTGGATGTACGGCAATTGCTGCTCCAGCAGGCAACCGAGCTGCACACGGCAATGCAGCACATCGAAGCGCAGCGACTGGCCACCCAGGAGGCGGCGCAGGCCAATAGCGCGTTTCTGGCGAACATGAGCCATGAGCTGCGGATTCCAATGACGGCCATCATCGGATTTGCAGAGCTGCTGGACGATCCGGCCCAGTCTGCAGAGGACCGCAGTGTTTCTGTGGAGACGATCCGGCGCAACAGCGAACATCTCCTGAAGATCATCAACGATGTGCTGGACATATCAAAGTTTGAGGCCGGACGGCTGACGTTGGATCCTCGGCCCGTGTCACTTGTGCAAATTGTCGAAGATGTGGCGACGCTGCTGAGATTGCAAGCACAGGAACGGGGTTTGAGCATTGAAACATCCTACCGCTTTCCACTGCCAGCACGGATGATTGCTGATGCCGGCAAAGTGCGGCAGATGCTGATCAACCTTGTGGGGAACGCCGTGAAATTCACCGAGAGCGGGTTTGTGCGCATTAGCGCGCAACACCTGACCAGCGATGAGCCGGGGGGCTCGATCGTGCGGATCGCCATCAGTGACTCGGGCATTGGCATGACCCCTGAGCAGATGAACAAACTGTTTGTGGCCTTTGTGCAGGCGGATCGTTCGACGGCTGGGCGATTTGGAGGCACCGGGCTGGGGCTGACGATCGCGCGGCAACTGGCGCAGTTGATGCACGGAGACGTCAGCGTGCAGAGTGCGCCGGGGCAGGGCTCAACATTCACGATTGAATTGAAACTTGAGCCGGATCTGACGGCGGGGCAGGTGGGATCGCTGACTGAGGCGCTGACTATGGCGCAAAGTGATGAGCAGAGGCGACAGATTGCGCAGTTGGCCTCGACGGCACCATTGAACTGCCGCGTCCTGGTGGCGGAGGATGGGGTCGATAATCAGAGATTGATCGGGTATCACCTCAAGCGATCCGGAGCGACTGTTGAGTTTGCCGATCACGGAGGAGTGGCGCTGGAGAAAGCGCTGCGCGAGCGGGATGCGGGTAAGCCCTTTGATGTCATTCTGATGGATATGCAGATGCCGCAGCTGGATGGATATGCCGCTGCGTCGATGCTGAGGAGGCACGGCTTGTACACACCAATCATCGCGATTACTGCACACGCGATGAGTGGTGATCGGGACAAGTGCATTGAAGCGGGTTGCGACGACTATCTGAGCAAGCCGATTTCGAGTACGGCGATTGTGGCGGCGTGCCAGCGCTGGTTGGGCAAACCCACGATCCATGCCGACACCATGGCTGCATGGGCCAAGGCGGCGTAACCACAGGATCGGAACTCAAAAGCGTTTGTGCGCTGGTCGTTCGCCTGGTCCGCTGACACCGAGGATCGCGCGTGCTAACGCAAGATCGGAAGCCCGCGTGATCTTGAGATTGCGGGGATCGCCAGGAATGACCTCGACGGATTCGCCGAGGCGCTCGACGAGTCCAGAATCGTCGGTGCTGGAGAGATCTTTCTGGGCATAGGCCCGTTCAAAAAGGGCGCGCTGGAAGACCTGCGGCGTCTGCACCATCACGACATCTCGGCGATCAACGGCCGAGGCGACAACGCGGCGCGATTTGGGTGAGGTGTCGCTGCCGAGAATACGGGCGACCGGGTCTTCATCGTCGGTGTGAGCGGCTTCTTCGCGGACCTTTTTCAGCGTGTCAGAGACATCGAGTGCGGGGATCACGGCAGGTACACGGGCAGCACGCTCAAAGACCATCTGAATCAGGTCATTGCCGATGCAGGGTCTAGCGGCATCGTGCACAGCGATGTGGGTGATGTCGGCGGAGGTAGGCAGTGACTTCAAGTGCGCCAGCGCGGCCTGGACACTTTGATATCGCTCGGCTACTCCACCCTTGCAAAGGTGGGCACCCATAATCCCAAGGCGATCACCATGACGATGTTTGAACTCGGCGAAACCCTCGGCATCGTGCGGACCGGGGACGATGATGATGCGGATCAGAGGGCCGATCTCGGGGTGGTTGACGAAGGCCTCCAGCGTCCGCTGCAGAACGGGACGACCACCAAGGTCCTCATCGAGTTTGCTCCGCAGTCCGCCAGACGCGGCATAGCGCGAGCCAGATCCGGCTGCGGGGACGATGAGGGCGACTTTCATGTCGGCAAGAGCATCAACGGACATGCGTAAGCGTATTCTGCCGCGATGACGGCCACGCCGTCACATACACAGGAGTGATCCTCATGCTGACACTGGCATTGCAATCGGCAGCAGACAAAGCAAGCATCATTAACAAGACGACGGAAGCAGTCACCAAGCAAGGGGAGATTACACCGACAGATGCCGCCAACCAGACTGTGGCCGCGACTGGAAGTGGCGTCGATTGGGCAGCGCGCCTGGCGGAAAAGGGATTTGACTGGGCGGTGGATAAAGGACCGTCGATCATCGCGGCATTAGTGATCCTGTTTATCGCGTGGATCATCGCCGGGTGGTTGCGGCGCTTGATCATCACCGCGACCAACAGGACCCATGTCGATGCGACGCTGGGCAAGTTTCTGGGCAACTTGGCCAAGTGGGCAGTGCTGGGCTTTTCGGTAACGATCTGCTTGACGGTGCTGGGGATTCCAGCGACGACGTTTGCTGCGGTCGTCGCGGCGATCGGTCTGGCAGTTGGCTTGGCCCTGCAGGGCAACCTTGGCAACCTGGCCAGTGGCGTGTTGCTGCTCATCTTCCGCCCTTTCAAGGTCGGTGATTCGGTGATTGTGGCGGGGCAGGCCGGTGTGGTGGAATCGATTGATCTGTTTACGACGAACTTGGATACGGCGGACAACCGCCGCGTGATCGTGCCCAACGGGGCGATCTGCGGCGGCGTGATTGAGAACCAATCCCACCACGAGCGCCGTTGCCTGACCATCATCGTGCAGACTTCCGGCGCACTCGAACTGAATCAGACCCAGGCGGCGTTGGAGGCAGCAGCTCGCTCATTCGCGGGCAAGTACAACGGAGCGCTGACCGATCCGGCGCCCGCCGTGGGCTTGATGGAGATTGCTCCCGCGTCGACCTGGAGCATCGGTGTGTGGATCAGCACTGCGGCGTTCGCCGCCGCCAAGCCCGTGCTGCTTGCGGAAGTGAAGCATGCCATAGACAAGGGCGGCCTTGGTGTGCCGCCCCCTGTCACGAATATCAGTGTGGTGGCGATGCCCAAGTGAGCACCGCCGCAGACCGCGGCCTTACTCAGCATCAAGCATCGCGGCAAGCAGGCGGGTGCCCCAGCCCGTCGGGCCATCCACGAACATGCCCTTGTTGCTTTCCGTCGCGTGCACACCCGCGATGTCCAGGTGGCACCAGGGGATGTTCTCCTTGACGAAGTACGACAGGAACGCCGCGCCCTGAATCGGATGGGCCTTGCGGTTGGGGTTGCTGTTGAGAATGTCGGCGATCGGGCTCTTCATGAGCTCGCGATACTCCTCGTGCATGGGGAGGCGCCAGACGCGCTCGCCACTGGCTTTGCTGGCTTGCTCGAGCTTGGCACGCAGGTTGTCATCCTCGCAGAACATGCCGGCATAGGTGGAGCCGAGGGCGACGACCACGCCACCGGTGAGGGTGGCGAGATCGATGATGTATGCAGGATTTTCTTTCTCGCAGGCCCAGCAGAGGGCATCAGCGAGAACAAGGCGACCCTCAGCATCGGTGTTGGTCACTTCCACCGTCACACCGTTGCGATAGGTGAGGACATCGTCGGGGCGGTAAGCCTCATCGCTGATGGAGTTTTCGGCGACAGCCAGCAGCGCGATCACGGGGCGCTTGGGCTTGATGACGGTGGCGATGGCGTGCATGGCACCGAGCACAGCGCAGCCACCATCCTTGTCTCGCTTCATGCCGACCATGCCGTTGTTGATCTTCAGTGACAAGCCGCCGGTGTCGTAGGTCATGGTCTTGCCGACGAGAATCGCGGGCTTACCCCGACCACCGCCCGCTGGGCGATACTCCAGACGGATCATGCACGGCTTGTTTTCGCTGGCCTTGCCGACGTTGATCAGGCCCTCGAACTTCTCACGCTCCAGATCCGCGCCCTCGAAAATCTTGACCTTCAGGCCGGTTTGCCGCGCCATCTTGACTGCCTGCTGGGCCATCCAGCCCGTCGTCGCCACATTGGGCGGAGTCTGGCTCAATGTCCGGCAGAAATTTGCGCTCTCGGCGATGGCCACGCCGCGCTTGATCTGAGCCACGTCGCCTGCAGCAACTTTGACTTTCAGGGGCAGGCGCTTGATCGGCTCCTTCTGCCCTGTGCCTTTGAAGTGATCACAGACCCAGCCGAGCAGGCCGAGACCTTCACCAAAGGACTGAGCCCCGGCTTCGGCGTCAAACTTCTTCACCTCGCCGAGTGCGCCGGAGAGATCGATCTCGACCATGCCGGTTTCTTTGTTGGCGACGCAGCGGCGGCCAATGGCGGCAGCAACGGCACGCATGGAACCAGATTCGAACTTGTCCTTGGCTCCCAGCCCAACCAGCATGATGCGGGTGATGGCGTTCTTGCTGCCCGCCTTGGTCGCCGGGTAGGCCTCGCTGACGGTGCCCAGATCGCCGGTGGATTCGGTGCGAGTGAGTGCCGCGGCGGCAACGCCACCGATGTCGCGCGAAGCGGAGGCCTTGTCGAGCTTGGCATCCTTGAAGTATCCAAGGACCAGCGTGGAAGGGGAACCGGTGGAAACGATGCTGATGGATTTGAACATGGGACGGGAAGGTATGCTCCATCCACTGTCCACATCACATGCGTTCCAAGGGAGGAATGCCCAAGGTCACCAGGCCGTCGGAGAGGATTCGGCCTGTCAGATCGCATAAGCGCAAGCGGGCATCGCGGGTTGAAGCGGAAACATCGTCCTTCAACACCGGGCATGCTTCGTAGAAACTGGCGAAGGCCGACGCCACGTCGTAGAGGTACCCGCACATGCGGTGCGGCTCAAGGGTGTCGGCGACCTGCTCAATCACACCCGGATAGCGCAGGAGGGCCAGAGCGAGGGTCTTTTCCTGCGGGGCGTTCGGTGCGAACAGCGCACCCTTCCAGTTGGTGTCCACACCCTTTTCCGAGGCCTTGCGGAAAATGCTCTTGATGCGCACGAGGGCGTTGAGGAGATACGGGCCGGTGTTGCCCTCAAAGGCGACCATGCGATCAAAATCAAAGACATAGTCCTTGACACGATCGTTGGAAAGATCGGCATACTTGAGCGCGGCGACACCCAGCACTTCGGCGATCTCACGCTGCTGACTCGCTGGCATTTCGGTGTTGCGGCTGGCCACCTCAGCCAGCGCCTTCTGCACCGCTTCCTCGATCACATCGTTGAGCTTGACACTTTCGCCGCTGCGGGTCTTGAAGGGCTTGCCATCCTTGCCCAGCACGGTGCCGAAGGCGGCGTGATCCATCCTCGCCACCGCCCCACTGTCCTTGCCGGTGAGAATGGTGGCGTAACCAGCGCGGGTGGCGGCTTTGAAGACCTGATCAAAGTGCTGGGCCTGCCGCGCATCCACGGCATAGACGACGCGACCTGCACCCAGCTTCTGCACGCGGCGGCGAATGGCGGCAAGATCGGTGGTGGCGTAGAGATAGCCGCCGTCGCTCTTGCGCACCAGACACGCTTCGCGAATCGGCTGGCCATCTTCGCCAGTGCGTGTGCCCTGAACAAAGACGACGAGGGCACCGTCCGATTCCTCGGCAATCTTGCGATTGACCAGATCGTCGACCAGAGGCCCGAGTTCATCTGCGTAACTGGACTCGCCCGCAGTCGCTTCGTTGGTTACGTTGGCGTGAAGGCGCTTGCACACGGCGAGGACATCGCTCATAGTGCAGTCGTAAATCGCTTTCCACACGGCGATGGTGGCGGGATCCTGGGATTGCAGGCGGACCAGCGTCTGCCGCGCATGGGTGAAGGCCTCGGTGGCGCCATGCACCTGCTCTTCCACTTCAGCTAGGGCCTTGGGTCCGAGCCCAAACTTCTTGACCGCTTCCAGCCCGGCAAGATCTCGCTCGCATTCCTGCTGGGCACGCTTGTAGAGCTTCTCCAGGCGATCGAGGGTGAGGGTGGCCGGGTTCAGCCGCCCCGCCGCCTGCTCCGCCATCAACTTGCCCGTCACCATGGCAATGGGAAGGCCCCAATCGCCGACGTGATTCTGGCGGATAACGCGAATGCCTTGGCGTTCGAACGTGCGCGCAAGGGCATCGCCGATGACGATGGAGCGCAGGTGGCCGATGTGGGCTTGCTTGGCGAGATTCACGCCGCAGACATCGACCACGATGGTTGCATCGGCGACTTGCTCAACACCCAAGCCAGGAGTGTCGAGAGCCACGAGAGACGCGGCGAGTGCGGCTGACTTCAGCGTGATATTGATGAAGCCGGGACCAGCGATGGATTTGTCGTTGAAGGGTTCGGCGATGTCAGAAAGTTCGAGTTTGGCGACGATGGCCTGGGCAATCTCGCGCGGCGGCTTACCGATCCGCTTGGAAAGCCCCATCGCAGCGTTGGATTGAAAATCACCCAGCGCGGCGTTCTTGTTCACCGTCACCAAAGGATCGATCTCGCCATTCAGATCCGGGAAAGCGGCCCGGATTGCGGCGACAAAGCGTGCGGACAAGATGGCAAGAGGATCGGCAGCAGACATGGGAGAGGAGGGTAGGGAAGCCACACCCGTCCTTGACAGCCCCTCTCCCAATCGCACCAGCGAGGTTTACGCCTCCGGCGGTTCAAATTCCGGCACTTCATTGTTCAGTACGCGCCACACATCGCGCACCACCCACGCCATCTCGCGTTGGGCACTGAGCGTGCATGAAGCCAGGTGAGGCAAAAGGCGGACATTGGGGAGGCCCAGGAGCGGGCTTCCGGACTCGATTGGTTCGGGATCGTGAACATCGAGGGTGGCCCGGGCGTTGGGATGCTCTTTGAGGAATCGGGAGAGGGCAACGGGGTCAATCACCGTGCCGCGAGAAGTGTTGATGAGCGTGACGTCTGATTTCATGCGCCCGAGAGCAAAGCCATCGATCAGATGGCGGTTCTCATCGCGCCCATCGACGTGAAGCGTGATGACATCCGACTGGGCCAGAAGTTCCTCACGCAGCACGGGACGCGCGGTCGAACGCCAATCCGGCGGCATCGAGAGCAAGTCGTGATACATCACGTGCGCCCCAATCGCGGCGAGCACTCTTGCCACGCGCCGCCCGATGCGGCCGAAGCCATAAATGCCAAAGACCAGTTCGCTAATCTGCTTTCTGCCCACATAAGTCCGACGCAGAGTGTTCCACTCCTGCTGACTCACTGGCGCGGCAAGATCTATACGCGGCCGCACCGCATCCATCATCAACGCAATCACATACTCCGTGACGGCCTGCACGTTGGCCTCGGGGGTGTACACGACCTTGATGCACCGTCTGCGACATTCCGCAACATCGATGTTGTCCAACCCTACACCGCCGCGAGCCACGACCTTCACCTGTGGACAGCGATCCAACAACGCCGCGTTGACCTGGGTATATGTTCGCACCACCAGACCACTCGCCCGCGCCAGCAAGTCTGCAGCTCGTGCATCATCCACACCGCACTGCACCAATTCACACCGCTCACCCAGCCACGCGGCACATTCGGGGTCCAAGTGTTCAGTCTGAATCACCAGATGCTTCACGCCCCGCCTCGATCCAAACCATCCTTGTTGTCATCGCCATCGAACTCGGCGGGCTCGATGATGGAGGACATCGAACCCACGCTGGACGACATCATCGGATCTCGCCCGAATGCCAAGATCTGGTCGCGCTTGAATTCCGCCCGTTCCTTGTGGGTGGTCAGGCACACGGCTCTCTTGTCCTTGTCCACCGTGCACGCGATCTTGTACGCCTGCACCTCATCCATGGCAAAGAGCTGCATCATCATCGCCATGACGTATTCGTAGGTGTGGTGATCATCATCCAGCAGCACGACATTCCACGGTACGGGTTGCTTGCTGCGTGTCTCTTCGGCCACGGCGGTGCGCGTCTGCGTTTGCGTGGATGGAGGGGGCGGTGCTGGTGCGTCGTGTTCATCACTCATGAAGTCACCTCATGCTGACTCGCGAAGGCCGCCTCGGCCACGTCAATCGCCCTTGCCAACGCCGCGGCTTTGTTCACGGTTTCCTGATACTCATCCTCGGCGACCGAATCGGCGACAATGCCGCCAGAGGCCTGCAGGTGATACACCCACTGCCCCCCCTCGCGAGCAGCCATTGGCACCACGATTGTTCGCAGGGCCAGCGCGATATCCATCTGCCCATCCAACCCAACATACCCCATGCCGCCGCCATATGGGCCGCGCCGCACCGGCTCCAATTCATCGATGATCTGCATGGCCCGCACTTTGGGCGCTCCTGAGATGGTGCCAACCGGCAAAGCCGCACCCAACGCATCCCAGCAATCTTGACCGCTGCGCAGCGTGCCGGTGACAGTGCTGGAGATGTGCATCACGTGGCTGTAGCGCTCGACCTCCATGATGGTGGGAAGATCGACCGTGCCGGGATCGCTCACCTTGCCGACATCGTTGCGACCAAGATCAACCAGCATGATGTGCTCGGCCCGCTCCTTGGGATCCGCGAGCAGTTCCTGCTCAAGCGCTGCATCCTCCGCAATCGTGGTTCCACGCCGGCGCGTTCCCGCCAACGGTCGATTCGTCACTTGCATGCCAGCATTGGTCGCCCTCACGCGGCACAGTATCTCCGGACTGCTCGCCACCAGAATGCAACCCGACGCCTGCAAATACACCATGTACGGGCTGGGGTTCACCACACGCAGCGCGCGATACACATCAAAGGGGTCCACGACCGATCGTCGTTCAAAGCGTTGTCCCAGTACCACTTGAAAGACATCGCCAGCACGGATGAACTCCTTGGCCCTGGCGAGCATCTGCCCGTGCTGCTCGCGAGACATATTGCTCTGCACCGTTCCACGTGGCGGAGCCGGATTCATAACGCCAGCGGGAAGCGGGCGCGAGTGACGTTGTACTTGCTCACACGTCTGGTTGAGTTTTGTGAGTGCCCGCCCCACCGCCTCGTCGATGTCGTCGCTGGCGCGGGCAAGGACCAACTGCACGATGTAGACCAACTTATCAACATGATCGAAGACCACCACGCCGTCATACAGGCCGAAGCTGAGTTCCGGCAAATTCCGATCATCTCGCGGCGGGTGATTCAGCGAATCCGGCTCAACTGATCTCACGCTGTCGTACGCCGCGTACCCGACCCAGCCACCCAGAAAGGTCGCTGGCATTGCGGCATCACGGCTCATCTCCGGGCGAACCAGCGTCAAACCCGCGCTGATGCGGCGGACCAGATCGAGAGGGGCCTCGCCACTCTTGGGCGTGCACGAGGTCAGCCGCGCCGGGTCGTGAACCACGCTCGTCACCTGACCAGCACCTGTCCCCTCGCGCTTGGCCGAGACCATCAACACCGGATGGGCGCCCAAAATCGAGTGCCGCCCCTGCCGCTCTCCTCCTTCGACGGATTCGAAGAGGAAGGAAGGTGCCTCGCGCTGGTCCTGGCTGACCAAGCGGCGATAAGCCAAGACGGGCGTCAATTGGTCGGCAAGCAATCGCACCATCACGGGGACCGCGACGGTCTGGCCCGGGTGAGCTGCGCGGGCCTGAGCGATGTCGGCAACCACGCGCTCGGCACCGGGCAAAGCCAAGTGCCACACATTGATTGAAGTGGATTCCTGCGCAGCAGCCATGCGATCAATGGTAGCGAAGCCACGCGCAGCTTTGCGCATGGGCCGCGTCACGTCATTCAGTTCATTCAGTTCGCTGGCGCGACGACCGCCCCTGCTCCGTTCGCCGGGCGGCCCCCGTCTTCAACGCTTGTTAACTTGGGCTTGAAGGGCTGCAGTCTGTCCATGCCGTTGACGCGGGAGTCGACGTATCCCGCCTTGGCGGAGATATCCATGAGCTGGCTTCCAGCCAGTGCCAGCACCACAGCGGCACTTGCTGAGAGTGCCGCGGCAAATGTGCGCGATGTGCGGGGGTGAAGGTCGTAACTCTCGGAGGGGACCGCCCCCGGCGTTTCAGCCAGGAATGGCATGGCGGCCAGACGCAGGTAGTAATACGCGCCGATCGCCGAATTCAGTCCCAGGATGATGACCAGGGCGACTTCGCCGGCGGAAATTCCCGCCGTGAACAGCGGCACCTTGCCAAAGAAGCCGAGCAAAGGAGGGAAGCCCAGGAGCGCGAGCGAACCGATCACCATCATGCCCGCCAAAGCTGGGCGACGCTTCCACAATCCACGCAGGTCGTCGAGTGTCTCGGGCTCGGTGGGTTCATCGTCGCTGCGCGCGGGCTTTTCGAGTGATGCGACCACGGCCAGGGGCGCGACATTCATCACGCCGTACACCAGGAGATAGAACATGACGGCGGAAACGCCACTGGTGGCAAAGGTGTTGTTGCCGGGACCGACGATCACACCGACGAGCATGTAACCGGAGTGGGCGATGGAGGAATAGGCGAGCATGCGCTTGATGCTGGCCTGCATCACCGCCAACACATTGCCGACGGTCATCGTCATCGCCGCGATCACCCACAGGAGAACTCGAATGGGCTCGGGCAAGGCCGTGCCGCCAACACCCTGCACACCCACGGCGGGCATCAGCGCCGTCTCACCACCGGGGACATATTGCCAGCCGATGGTGGCGCAAAGGAGGAGAATAGAGATGAATCCAGCGGTCTTGGGGACAAAGGCCAGCATCGCCGTCACCGGCGCGGCAGCACCCTCATACACATCGGCGGTGTAGAAGTGCATCGGCACCGAAGCGATCTTGAAACCCAGTCCCACCAACGCCATCACGAGGCCTGCCAACGCGATGCCGTTGATGCCGTTCTGCACAAATGAGGCGTGAATGGCGTTCAGGTTTGTCGTGCCCGTGCCACCGTAGATGAATGCGAAGCCGAAGAGGAAAATCGACGCCCCGAGCGCACCCAGGAAGAAATACTTGACACCCGCTTCGCGGCTCTTATTCGCGCTCGTGGACAACGTCACCATGATGTATGTGGGAAGACTGGTGAGTTCGAGGGCCAGAAAGAGCCAGATGAGGTCATCGGCCGAGGCGCAAAGCATCAGGCCAGTCAGCGAAAAGAGATAGAAGGCGTAAAACTCAGCACGATTCGTACGGAGAGGATCAAACGCCCGCTTGCCGCGAGCGATCAAACCCTCTTCCTGACGATCGACCGTACCGGCCAGCAGCAGCAGCAGAACCAGTCCCACCACGCTGATCAGCACCTTGGCAAAGATCGGCATGTTGGGCAAAAGCGTCTGTCCGGCGATAGAGACTGCCGATTCGCCCCAGGGGGTCGTGTACGCCGCGAGAACGCCTGCAGCGACGATGAAGATGCCGCAGATCGGCGAGCACAGGCGGCGCACCGCCGGGTTGTGCGACAAGCCCATCACCATCACGATGCACGTGCCGATGAAGAGAGCGATCTCAGGCCACAGATATGCCAGACGTTCCATCATCGCCCTGCCTCCTGCATACCGGCATTCTGCACCATGATCCTGCTATCAATCGTCGAAGCCGACGGCCTTCCCGAACCCTCATTTGGCTTGGTTGCGGGGGGCACCGGCACCAGCGGCGTTGTGCTGCCCATGCGGGTGCGGTCGCGCTCGATCAACTTCTCTTCCAGCACCTTAACCTGGCTATCAATCGCCAAGTCCATGCTGCTGGTCAAAATCTTTGGATACACACCCAGGGCCAGGCACAAGAAGGCGAGGGGTGCCAGAATCGCGATCTCACGCCCGCACAGATCGGTGGGGAGCACCGAATGATGCCCGTGATCGTCGTGCTTTTCCGCCTCAGCCGTGTGTGACCCCTTCGAGTCGTCATGACCGTGGCCATGCCCATCATCGGCTTTGAATCCCGGTGGCAGGACCAACGGGCCCCACACCACGCGACCGACCATGTACAAGAGGTACATCGCAGCGATGATCATGCCGGTGCCGGCGATCAGCGTGAGCCACGGGCCCAGATCGCCGCGCGTTCCGTATGACGCCATGCTGGTGGTGGTCGAGCCCCACAAGCCGTGGCCCCAGCGGCTGTCGGCCTGGAAGCTCCCGATCAGGCACAGGAACTCCGGCACAAACCCGTTCAAGCCCGGCAAGCCCACGCTGGCCATGGCAAAGAAGACCATGAAGGTCGACCACACTGGCATCCGCGCTGCAAGGCCACCGAGCTCCGCCATGTTGCGCGTGTGGAACCGCTCATAGATCATGCCGATGCAGAGGAAGAGCGCGCCCGTCGACAGACCGTGGTTGATCATGTACAGCACGCTGCCGGTGATACCGGTCTGATTCAGCGCGACAAGGCCAAGCACGCAGAAGCCCAAGTGGGCGACGGACGAGTAGGCCACCAGCTTTTTCACATCGCGCTGCACCCAGCAGATCAGGCCGCCGTAAATGATGCCGACGACGCAGAGAATCGCGATGGTCTGCGCGTGTTCGGCCATGGCTCCCGGGACGTACCCGAGGGCAAAGCGGTACAGGCCGTAGGTGCCAAGCTTCAGCAAGGTACCTGCCAGCACTACCGAGCCCGCAGTGGGTGCCTCGGTGTGGGCCAGAGGCAGCCAAGTATGCACCGGGAAGAGCGGCACCTTTACCGCAAAGCCGGCCATCAGCGCCAACAGCACCCACCCTTGCGTAGACAAGGGCAAGTTACGCGCCGTGGCGGCAAGGGTGTCAATGTCAAAATTCCACACCCCATCATGCTTGAGGGAATGCTGCCATGCCACATACACCAAGCCAGCCAGCGTGATCAGCGAACCAGTGAACGTGTAAAGAAAGAACTTGATCGCCGCCTTGGCCCGATTGGTGGAGCCGTACAGCGAGATCAGGATGAACATGGGGATCAGCGTGAACTCAAAGCAGATGTAGAAGAGAACCAGATCTCTCGCACAAAAGACGCCCGTGATCGCGGCTTGCAGAATCAGAAGCCAGGCATAGAAAGTCTTGGGACGATCGGTGATCGCAGTAAAGCTCGCTGCGACGCAGATCGGCCCAAGCAGCACCGTCAGCCCAAGCAGCGCCAGCGACACCCCGTCGATGCCCACCGCAAACTTGACACCCAGCGTCGGCAGCCAGGCATACTCCACACCACCCTGCATCGTGCCGTTGTTGGCAAAATCAAACCCGGCCACGATCGGAATAAAGAGGGCAACGGCAATCGAGGTCGCCGCCAGGGCCACACGCTTGGCGGCGTGAGCCGGCGAACCCGCGATCAACGCGGCACCCAACAGGGGTATGGCAAGCAATCCGAGCAGAAACATCAGCACACCCTTCTCTGCCGAACCAACTCGGCAAGTCGAATCACATCAGAACCACAATCACCACCACCGCCATCACGGCTAATCCGCCCGCCATGCCCACCGCATAGGTGTGCATCTCGCCGGATTGTGCCGGACGCAATGAGCCGCCCAAGCCGCGCGGCGTCCAACCAAAGAAATCCACCAAACCGTCAATCACCAGTTTGTCAAACCAGTGGAAGATTTGTGCCAGCGCCAGCAAAGGCATCCGCACGATCGCGTTGTAGAACTCATCCACATACCACTTGTTCTGTGCCCACTTGGCAATCGGTCCAAACGCGGGAAGGAGCGCATCCGCCTTGCTCGTCGCGGCAGTCGTCCGCCCCTGATAGTGCAACACAAACGCCACAGCAATGCCAATCAATCCAACGATCGACGACACCACCATCATCGCCTTGTGGGCATCAAATCCGAAGAACTTGGTGTGTAAGTCACCCTTGGCGGCGATCAGGTACGCCGCCTTCTCATTGAACTGTGCGCTTGACGCACCCACCATGTCCTTCACCCAGCCACCGTGGTTGAGCGCAACCAGCGGCACAATCACGAACGCAGCAACTGCCAGCGTCGCCAGCACCGTGTTGATCGCCCAACCCGGAGCGTGAGGATGGAACCCGTGCTTGCCAGAAGTCTGGTGACCTTCGTCGTGGCCGTCCGCATGGCCGTGACCATGATCATGGCCGTGGTCGTCGCCGTGGTGTTCATCACCCGGCTCGTAGTGCTTCGGGCCGACAAACACGCGGAAGTACACACGGAAGGTGTAATACGCCGTCAGGCCAGCCGTCAGCAGCAGAATCCAGCCGATCGCCTGCATCTGCGAATTGGCAAACGCCTCGCCAAGAATCATGTCCTTGGACCAGAAGCCCGCCGTGATGATCGGGAAGCCAGCCAGGTTCAGACACCCGACCAGCATCGCGATTCCCACCACGCGCCATCCCGGCATGCTCCCCACGCCCGAGAGTTTGCGCAAGTCGAGCTGCCCGGCAAAGCCGTGCATCACCGCACCACACGCCAGGAAGAGCATCGCCTTGAAGAACGCATGGGTAAACACATGTGCCGCGCCGCCCACGCTGGTGAGCACCGCAAGCCCGGCAAACATGTAGCCAAGCTGGCTCACGGTCGAATACGCCATGATCCGCTTGATATCAAACTGCGCCATACCAATCGTCGCGGCAAGCAGCGCGGTCAGCGCCCCTACCCACGCCACGATCGGCAACGCATACTCGCTCATCAGGAACAGGGGATATGTCCTGGCAATCAGGAAGACACCCGCAGTCACCATCGTCGCCGCGTGAATCAGGGCCGACACCGGGGTCGGGCCTTCCATCGCGTCCGGCAACCACACATACAGGGGCAGCTGCGCACTCTTGCCGAATGCGCCGATCATCAGGCACAGCGGAATGAACTGCGCGATCAGCGGAATCTGATCCAATTGCCCCGCCGCGAGCGAAGCCATGTATGGAGCGCACTTCTCAAAGATCACCTTGTACTCAACCGAGCCAAAGTGCACGTAGCACAGCATGATGCCCAGCGCGAGGCCGAGGTCACCGATGCGGTTGAGAATAAACGCCTTCTTGGCCGCCGCCACCGCGCTGGGCTTCTTGTAGAAGTATCCGATCAAGAGATACGAACACAGACCCACGCCTTCCCAGCCCAGGTACAACAACACCAGGTTGTCGGCCATCACCAGACAAGCCATGCTGAAGACGAACAAGCTGAACGCCGCGAAGAAGCGGTTGTACCCCTGCCCGACATCGTGGCTCATGTACTCGCTGGCATAGAGCGCGATCAGCGTCGCCAGACCAGTCACAAACAGCATCCACAGACAAGTCAGCGAATCCACGTACAAGCCAAAGTTCGCAATGAACGAGCGGCTCTGCACCACACTGTCCACCATCTGGCGATAGTCCAGGCGGATCCACTCAAATCCCTGGATGATCCACGCTGTGCCCGCTGGCTGACCATGATGCTGCAGATACAACGCCAACGTCACCAGAAACGAACCCGCCAGGCACAGCACCGTCAGAAACGCTGGCAGTTTGGTCTTCACGCGACCCATCGCGCACAGTCCGCACAGGATGCACGCCAGCAGTGGCAGAGCCACCACCAGCAAGCCAAACATCGGGCCCGCGGCAAAGGTCTGCGCCACCGGACCACTCGCGTGTCCCGCGGCATGGCCCGCCTCATCTGAAACAGCCAACGCCGCACCCGAAAGTGCGTGCATCAGACCGTGTGTATTCGTCAGCAGAGTCATCATCGAAATTCAGACCTTCCTGCAAGCAACCCAAGTCACTTCCAACTGTCTCGAACCAACCACGTCCGTTCAGCCCTTCAATTCCGTCCACTCCTCCGCATCCAGCGATTCCTTCTTGCGGAAGAGCAGCACCACCAGAGCCAGCGCCATCGCTGCCTCCGCCGCTGCCACGGTGATCAACACAATCGTGAATGTCTCACCCGTGTGATTCAGGTGATAGCGAGAGAACGCAATCAGCGCCACTCCCGCCGCCTGAAACATCAGGTCCGTGCACAGAAACATGATGATCAGGTTGCGCCGGGTCAGAAACCCAATCAACCCGATCACGAACATCACGCACGCCACAAACAGATAGTGGGCCAGATGCACATCGCTCATCGCAGCAGGGGGCGCGGCTTGCGCCAGCACCGACCCCATCAACCCGCTCCCCATCATCATCATGTCGCCGATCGCCATAGTCCTCTCCGGGTCGGGTTCGATTTACAGACGCGCGGTCTCTTCACGCAGGCGGCGCGATTGCGCCACCTTCTGATCCTCATCAAATTGCACTTGCTTGCGACTGAGCACCACGGCGCCCAACATCGCCATCAGCAGCACCACACCCGCGATCTCGATGATCCCCGGATGATCCTTCAGTAAGGTGAATCCCAATCCCTCGACATTCTCAACCTCGAGGCTCTTGGGCCACTTGCTTCCCGCGCTCGCCGCGGAAACTTCGACAACCGTCCCATCCGCCTTGCGCACATTCGCAACCTGCGACTTGCCACTGAAGACTTCAACCTTGTCACCGCTGGCAATCACACCCGCATCGATCAAGGCCCGCTCGGCCTTGCCAGGCAGGCGATCAATCACCGCAGCCGACTGCGCAATATTTGCGCCAGGACCCATCTCCTTGACGCCTCTGAACGTCAGCGTCAGCAGTGCCGCCAGCAGCACAAAGCAAGCGACCGTGGATATCACTGGCTCTCGCGACTCTGTGTCATACGCCGCAAGCCCTTCCTCGGCGCTTTCTTTGCCAGACTGGCTCGCCAGCATGATCACAAACAGATATGTAATAAGGATGGCACCCGCATACACGATAACGAGGGCAAACGCCATGAATTCGGATGCCAGAATCAGAAACAGCCCCGCCGTCGCCAGAATGGTCAGCGTGAAATACAACGCCGCGTACACCGGCTTGGGATGTGTCACCATCCGGAGGCCCGACGCGATCGCCGCGATGCCAAAGACGTAAAAGAAAGGATTGACCAGTCCGGCCCCATCACCCACCGCCCTGACCCCGAGCATCAGGATCACCAATCCCGCGGCGGTTCCGGCGATGATTCCGCCCAAAACCTGCGGATTCACGCCCCGCCTTGGCAAGGCCAGACTCACGCCGACGGCACCCAGCGCCACCAGCGAATACAGCACAAAGGGGTTGAGAAAAAGGTTCAACCGATCCCCTTCCGAGGGACCAACCCGGCAACACACCACCTCACGCCGCCAAGGCGCGCAAGTGGACCCGTGTTCCCGGACCGGGAATGAGCCGGGAGGATAGTTGCAACCGGTTCCCCCTTCAACCGCGCCCCTCGGCCGCAATCTCTGAACCCATCCACCGTTTTGCTACCATCAACCCACTCTGTGACCACCGCGGCATCCACAACCCAGACAGGCCCCCTTCACGCGACCGATGCCGCCACCGATACCCCTGCACCTACTGCCGCAGCCGCGCTCGCCACCCCAGTGCCACCTGCACCGGCATCGCTTCCATCCTGGAAACGCACGCTTCCAAACGCTTTGACCGCCGCCAGAGTGGTCATTGCCCTTGCATTTGTGGTCCTGCTGCAATCGTGGCGACCGGCTTCGATCCCGATTCCGCACCCCGACTGGGTGTTGATCTACGCGACGATCCTGTTTTCAATCGCGGCTATTACCGACATCTTTGATGGCAAGTTGGCTCGAGCATGGGGGGTTGAGTCCAAGTTCGGCCGCGTCATGGACCCCTTTGCAGACAAGGTGCTGGTACTCGGCGCATTCATCCTCCTCGCCGGCCCTGATTTTTCTTCACTCAACACGCTGGATCCCAACGGCCGCCGCTTTCACATCAGCGGCATTGAGCCGTGGATGGCCGTGGTCGTGCTTGTGCGCGAGCTACTTGTGACCAGTCTGCGCGGCCTCATCGAATCCGGGGGCGGGTCGTTTGCCGCGTCGCTTGCTGGCAAACTCAAGATGTTCGTGCAATCCGTGGGACTGCCGCTGATCATCCTCATCCTCGCGCTTTGTCCTGTCGGCATCGACACGCCCGGCCGTCTGACCGTCCTCATCACGACTTGGATCATGCTCATCGTCACCATCGTTTCCGGGCTTCCATATCTGGTCCGCGGCATACAGGCACTGCGCGATTCGGAACCCTCTCCGACTCCCAAGCCACCCTCACTCTGATTGGCACTCTCATCCGCACTATGAAATCTCAGCCCCTGTGGCCCATCACAACGTTTGGACTCGGCTACTGCCGCCCGTTTCCCGGGACGTGGGGTTCGATTCCCACAGTGCTGATCGCCGCCGCGCTGATCGGTTTGGGTCACGGCCCGCAGCAGAGTCCATACCTCTATGTACCCGTCATGCTCGGCGTGCTGATTTTCTTTTCCGCCGCGTGCGTGGTGCAGGGAGATCGCGCTGAGGCGCGGTTTGGAAAAAAAGACCCTTCGCAAGTGGTGGCTGATGAGACAGCCGGTCAGGCGATTCCCCTCCTTTGGCTTCCCGCCGCCGCTATCGCTACGCCCTTTCAGATCGCCGGGTCTCTCTTCGCGGCGTTCGTCCTCTTCCGACTCTGCGACATCATCAAACCCTGGCCGATTCGCTCAGTTCAATCAGTGCCCGGTGGCTGGGGCATCCTTGTTGATGACTTGCTCGCCGGCCTCCTCGCCGCCGGACTGCTTTGGATTGGCTTCTTCATCACTGGAAGCGTCTGATTATCGGACTTCAAATATCCCTTGGAGTTTGGGAACGTTTCTGCGAATCTGTCCGAAAAGTGTCAGCCGGGCGATTCTCGTCCGGTCGTGATTTTGCTCGTCGGAACGGAAAGGGTGGATCTGATGCACGCGCGTTGTCTGTTGGCGTTGGTTGGTGCCGCCGCTGTGTTGAATGGCTGCACTCGCCAGGTTTCTATTCATGACCTTCGCATCGACGGCTTCGCACCTGCAGAAAAACCCGCAGGGATCGCTGTGGTACGTGGCGACGATGAATGGGAAGCCGGACCAGCCCCCTACGGATACATCCGCACCGTTGGCGAACCAGTCCCCAATTGGCAACCCGGTGGCGACATCAACCCAGCCGGCTCACTCATGACCTGGTCTTTCGTCGGCCCTCGCCCCATGTCCAGTGAATACTGGTCCGGTGAAACTGACGCAGGTGGCCGCCTCTCTGGTATCGCCCCACACCCCACCGATCCCAACATCTGCTACATCGCCACCGCCTCGGGTGGTGTGTGGAAGACCACCAACGGCGGCACCAACTGGAATCCCATCACCGATGAACTCTCGATCCTGAACTGCGGCTGGATCACCATCGATCCTTCCAATCCCAACACGGTCTACCTCGGCACCGGCGAATACGTCACCGGCTCCACAGGCGACGGCATCTTCCGCTCCACAGATGCCGGCGTGAATTGGACGCGTATCGCAACCGCCGCTCAGGTCGGCAACCAGATCTCCAAGGTCTTGGTCCATCCCACCAATCCTCAGATCATCCACGTCACCTCCACTGGCGGCTACTACCGCTCCACCGATGGCGGAGCCACCTGGTCGCAACGCATCAGCGGTTCCTGCTCGTCGCTCGCGCTTGATTCTGTCAACCCGAACAACGTCTACATCGCCCGCCGCGGCACCGGTATCTACAAGTCCACCGATGGCGGCACCACCAACACCCTCCTCACCGGTGGCCTCCCCACTTCGAGCTTCACCTACATCTCCCTCACGCTGTGCAATTCCACCCCCGGCACCCTTTACGCCGCGTTCTGCGCCTCTTCGGGTGGTGGCCTGCTCGGCCTCTACAAGACGACAGACAGCGGCACAACTTGGACACAGAAAACCGCCACTCCCAACTTCCCCTCACCCCAAGGAAGTTACAACTGCTACGTCGCCGTCGATCCCGCCAACCCCAACATCGCCTTTGTCGCAGGTGTTGACCGACGCTACGCCGTCACCAGCATCGCCCGCACCACCAACGGTGGCGATTCATGGACGGAAATGATCACCGCCAACAACGTCCACCCCGATCACCACGTCATGGTCTGGGGCCCCGGCCCCACCATCTGGGAAGGCAACGACGGTGGCATCTACAAGTCCACCAACGGAGGCGTCAACTGGACCAACCTCAACGCCACACTCGGCGCGGCACAGATCTACCAGATCGCCGTACACCCCACCTCCACCAACCGCATGCTCGGCGGCACACAGGACAACGGCACACCCGAGCGCACCACCGCTTCACAAAACTGGCCGCAGCTGCAGGCCGGCGACGGTGGCTTCTCGGTCTTTGATTCCACGAACACCACGACGCGCTACACCACGTACGTCTACGCCACCGTTTACCGCTGGCCCGGAGGCAACGACATCTCCGGCGCGTGGGATTCCGACAGTTCCAACTTCATCGCGCCTCTCGTGGGCGACCCCAACAGCAACACCACTCTATTGCAAGGCACCAATCGCGTGTGGCGCACCACCAACTCCACCGCCTCCACGCCCACGTGGACCGCGCTCTCCACCGGCGCGCTGCAGTCCGGCACCACCCTGAACGCCATCGCCGTCGCGCCTGGATTCCCCAGCACCATCTACGCCGGAACCACCGGCGGCCGCGTCTACCAGACCACCAACCTCACCACGTGGAACAACCGCTCCACCGGCCTCCCCTCGGGCCAGGTCTCCGACATCGTCGTCAGCCCCACTGATCCCAACACCGCCTACGTCTCCTTCTTCAACACCACCGGAGCTCGAGTGCTCAAGACCACCAACGCCGGAGTCTCTTGGACTGATGCCACCGGCACACTTCCCTCCGGCGTCGCGGCACGCGCCCTTGCCATCGATTGGGCCACCCGCCGCCCCGGCATCTACGTCGGCTCCGGCGCTGGCATCTGGGCCTCACTCAACGGCAGTGGCAATTGGTTCAAAGACGATGCCTCATTCCCCAACGTCAACGTCGGCGATCTGCACCTCGCGGCAAACCTCCGCCGCCTCACCGCAGGCACCTACGGCCGCGGCGCATGGCAGGCCACACTCCCCCCCGTCTGCAACGCCGATATCAATGGCGATGGCGTCCTCGATTTCTTTGACTACCTCGACTTCGTCGCCGCCTTCAGCGCCAACACACCCATCGCCGACTACAACCTCGATGCCGTGATCGACTTCTTTGACTACCTCGACTTCGTCGCTGATTTCAGCACTGGATGCTGAATTATCTTGATTCACGTCCAACTGCCCCGGCCTTCCGGGGCAGTTTTTGTTTGGGGCGGCACCGGTCTCCAGACCGGTGCTGTGTCGCTTCTTCGCCCCCTGGGCGAACGAGAATTGCCAGGGTGCGCAGATCGATCCACCGCAGGTGGGGCGATCCCGCCCCTGGAAAAGCCACTTCATCTCCTCGCGCACCTTGTGCAGACGAGGCTCGATCCCCTCAATTCGCAACACTTCTCACCCCGCCCACCACTTTCACCACCACGTTTGGTTGGCAAGTCCCAGAACATGGTTCACAATTCAAGATGACGAATCACTCCGCTGGCCCAAAGACGGGTCAACTCACCCGGCTTACGGAATTCGAATACGGAGAGGCGGATGAATTGTGAATGAACACAGGGGAGTGTCATGAACACTGTCTTGTCGCAAATGGTTGCGATGTGCGCGTCAGTGATAACTGTGTCACACGCTCTCGCTGATGCCACCCCTGCGTATCGCATGGAGAGGTTGTCTGACGGTGCTCGTTCGCTTGTGCTGGTTGAAGGCGATACCGGCGTCTCCCCAGCAGCAGGTGATCGCGCTTATGACAATTGGCGAGGCCCAAGCTTTTCACCACCCGGAGTTTCGAGATATCGCAGTTCGATTGGGTTCAACGGCAATGAGCTCGGTGATGATCTGATCTTGAACAGTTGGCAGCCATCAATTGTCAACGACTTGGGCTTCACGATTTACAACGCATCTACCACCGATACGATGACTGCATATTGGTTACGCATTCGATTCTACGACTCACAGTTCAACTTGATTGGTATTGATGAAGCTTCATACTCCGGGGCGACGATTGCCCCTGGAGGAGGAGCCAAGGTCTACTCAGATGATGGGTTCTTTGCTGGATACGGCTTCCAAACTCGATCTTCTATGTATATGTAAATGGAGTTCTTCAGGGCAACAGGTGTGAATGCGAGCGACTTGGGGGCTTTGAATTACGGTCCTATTACCTTCGGTGGCAGTTCTCAATACATCCGCAATATGACAACCGGTCAACTCATCGATCTAGGTGCTGATCCACAGGCCAATCTCGGCTTCTTTATCGACACTGTCGTCCCTTCCCCCTCCACCGTCTCCCTTCTCGCAGCTTCCTCTCTCCTCGCCCGCCGTCGCCGCCGCGCACGCAACACCAAACCCGCTCGTGTAGATTACGGAGGCATGGATGATCTCTAAACACACCAAAGTGCTCGCCTCCTCACTGATTGCGATGTTCTTGCAGTTCAGGACTGCGATTGCCCAAGATTTTTTTGCCTCTTGGTCAGAATCTTGTTCAGTGAGACACCTCTCCACATTCGCCGCGAACGACCCGTTGCCCGCGATCGAGCGAAGCTACGACAACTGGCGCGGCACGAATCGAGGTGGCCAGACCGTTCGCCGTGGCGCGTTGACTACTGGATCGTCTGAGTATGGCGATGATCTCGTGTTTGCCTCAACTGAGACAGTGAGACTGTCAGATCTTGGATTCACAGTCGCGAATTTGGCAAACAGCGGGAGCATCACAGGGTTCGATTTGCGTATTCGTATCTACTCGGCGACGACGATGGAAGTACTGCTCGATGACTTTGCAAACTATGTTCTGATTGGTGGAGGTATTGACCCCGGCAGAGCTGGATACGTGTTCTCGGAGGGCGGGTTTTTCTTTGGAACAAACACCATCATTTCGACACCCGTGTTCATCACAACCCAAGTCACAAGTGTTCAGGGCATTGATCTATCCCAAGTTGGTGTGGGCTATGGTGGTCCTATCAACACAGGTTCCAGTTCCTCATTGATTCGTAACTTCACCAGCGGACAGAACATTGATCTGGGTGCGGATCCGCAGAACAACCTGCTCTTCTTCATAGATAGCGTGGTTGTTCCCTCCCCCTCCTCCGTCTCTCTCCTCGCGGCATCCTCGCTCCTCGCCCTCCGTCGCCGCAGAAAATGACAGAGTTCTGAGTAACGAGTACTGAGTGCTGAGAAATCAGGAAGACCCATCAGCCCGGCTACTTGGCCCGGTTGTTTTTCGTAGTCACGCCCCCCCACGCCGCACCTGCAATAACCACCTCGCGCGCCAAGGGCCCAAAGGGGGTTATCAACCGCAATTCTGCACGTTCCACACTAATTGTGATGTTCCACGTGGAACAGGGGGGTACTCCATATCCTCCCCATATGTCCACGACTCTACTCGCCACCCTGCTGCCCACCGTGCTCACCGCCTCCACCCTCGCACTCCAACCCGCCCCAACTCCTGCCCCGACGGCAGCTCAGCACTGCACCATTTCCCCCGACCGCATGCGCGCGGCCATCGCTTCGCTTCCCACCAAGCGCAGCCCCTGGGGCAGCGACGAACACACCAAAGGCCTGCGCGACACCGAAGAGATGATCATCAAAGAGATGACCTCACTGGGCTACACCCCATGGACCCAGGATGTGAAGTGGGTTCTTCCCGGTCAACCTAAAGACGCGCCAGATGGACAACCACCCGCCCCGCCCACGCCATGGCGCAACATCATCGTCGATATCGTCGGAACCGATGCCGCGCTGTCGCGCGAAGTGCTGATCCTCGGTGCCCACTTTGACGCAGTGCCAAAGTCTCCCGGAGCCGATGACAACGGCAGCGGCTTTGCCACGCTCCTTGAAATCTCCCGGTGTCTCTCCGGCCAGAAGTTCAAACGCTCCATTCGCCTTTGCTACTTCACTCTCGAGGAAGTCGGCCTCCTTGGCGCAGCCGAGTACGTCCGCACCACCATGCCCAACTGGCGCGAAAGCAAAGACCCAGCCGACGCGACCAAAACCATTCCCGCCAAAGAGATCGTCATCGGCATGCTGAGCTTGGAAACCATGGGCTTCTACACCGATGCGCCGGATTCACAGAAAAGCCCGATCAAGAAATCCGAACTCTTCGACCCGCCCACCGTCGGCAACTTCCTCGCCATCACCGGCATCGCCCGCTTCAAGGATTTCTCACAGCGGCTCAACACCCTCATGCTCACGCATGAGCCCACGCTGAAAACCGTCGTGGTCGACTTCATGCCCGTGCCAGTCCCCGACATGATGCGCTCGGACCACCGACCCTTCGTCATGGCCGGCGTCCCCGGACTCATGATCACCGACACCGCCAACTTCCGCAATCCGAATTATCACCAGCCGACCGACACCATCGACACGATCGACTTCCCGCGGCTCACCAAGGCCGCCAACGCAATTCTCGGCGCGACGCGCGATATCGCCGAACCATCCGAGAAGTGAACACTCACTTCACGCCCGGCAACTTGTCTTTCACACCAAATCGCTTGATCTCTGTCCATTGGGGTGGACCACCGATCAGGTTCTGCGTGTTCTCTTCGATCATCCATGCGCCCACGCGGCGAGGAATCACCAAGAAACCAAATGCCGTGGTGGCGATCCCTGCATCCTTGCCATCAAACGACGCCGTCTGGAAGTGAATCTGATCGACGCGCACCAGAACCCCCGCCACAGACTCTGTCACCGACACACCTTCGTACCCGTTGCTGTTCTTTGACTTGCCGGCAAAGAGGGCCACGACAGCAAACTTGTCAAAGTCGATCTTGGGCCAGGTGACAAAGCCATTGGCGTTCTTCTCCGGCTTCTCACGTGTGTGTTCTGTATAAAGCGCTTCCCAGGCGCTGGCACTCTCGACCAACTCGACTCTGGGCGTCTGAATCGAGGAGTAACTCCCCATCCATTCCACAGCAACACCGGTCTGCTTGGACAAATCGTCGTGCCGCCCTTCGACCTGAGGCCCGGGCCGCGCAGTCTCCGGCTGTCTGCCCACGCCACTCAACAGCGCGAGCCCGCCAGCAGCAACTACCAACGAACACGCCAACACGATGCTTGGACCACGACGGAGCATGAGGCACCTCCGCAGGATTCATACCTGCGCAGAGAGTCTACCAGCCGAGTACTGATTCAACCTGTGTGATCGATCAAAGTGACGAACGAGTGACAATGGTGCTCCCCGATCAAAAATCGCGCCCGGCCAAGCCGCCTTGCGTGGCGAGAAATGGAATCGGCTGACATCCGTACGGACGATCGGCAAGCCGATCTTTGTAGTCGTGGGGCAACACCACTGTGATGCCCGAACCGTCCATTCGGGTGCCGAGCACGAGCAATTGTGTTGAGGGAGACTGTTGGGAGAACATGCCTGATAGAGAGTGCATGAGCATAGCTTTGTTCGAAGGAAACGTGCAACTATACCTAGGGGCACCTTGATACAGCAAGAGGTCGTCGGGAGCCGTTTCCCCTTGCCAATAGGGATTCGGAGCAAATGCGCCGTACGTCAGCAGAAATGGAGATACGAAAGACTCCGACGCTCTTGATCTCTCGCCGTACTCACCGGGTGTGTCGATGACCGCGCGATCCTGAAAGTAGTGCGGTACAAGTAGATTCGCATAGGTCGAGGATTGACCACCAAAGTACGACACAGAGTACGGCAGACCCGCGAGCACGACCCCGAGCCACGGCTTCTCTGGAGTCGCCGTGAAAGGGAATTTGTCTCGATAATCGTCGGCATAGGACATCGTGGCAAGAGAGAGATGATGCAGCACGCTGAGTGTTCGAATTTGCCGAGCCTGGTCGCGTGAACTCGCAAGAGCAGGAAGTACGATGGCGATGAGAAGACCAATGACCGCGATCACAACGAGAACTTCAATCAGCGAAAATGCTCGCGATGCTCTTGACATTACTTGTTGTGTGACCTGTGGTATCTGAGATCGAGAAAGAGACTTCCCAGATTCCAGATACACCCAAAATACCAACCCGATCATGCCAACATTTCGAAGAACTCCCGCAACATTCGTGAATTTTCCTGGGAGTCGTGATCCCAAGCAGCCGCATGACGGAGCTCCCTTGACCAGGATAAACCAAATCAGAACAAAAGTGAGAAGAACTAGGAACGCGATGACGCTTGCAAGAACGAGTCGGCTTCTCGGGTTATGCATGAGAAGCACAGCGAGCAGAATCTCAACGCACGCGAGCACCGTAGCTGTTTCGATGAGAGGTTCATGAGCAAGACCCAGCATTGTGAACACGAACTTTAGCGAGGTCACGATTGCATCTGGATCCACGAACTTGCTAACACCCGCCCAGATCAGAAGTCCCGCTGGCAGTGCAAGCCACATTCGTATCCGATTCACGTTGTCCATGTTGCTGTTCCAACTGTGAATGAGCAGATTTCAGAACTCGAATCGCGTGAACAGACTCTGATCCTTGGGATCAACAACAACTCCGATGGCAGCGCAACACCACACGGCTTTTTCTTGGTCGTACAGATAGCACCAGTAGATGTTGCGTCTTTTGCCGTCCGCACACTCGACCACGCCAGCAACGAACGCAATATACGCTTCACGCTGAGCATCAAACGCTTTACGAAACGATACATCGACCTCCCACCATGTCCGCATCGAAAATGCAGTTGCGCCGGCAAATGCCGCGCGTCCAATCTTGCCCGGAATGTCCGGCGATGAAGGGTCTTCCGGAGTCACTCTTTTGATGACGATCTCCCAATCTTCAGCACGGATTGGAACTTTAGTGATTTTCGACGCCCCATCATTGCGTCGATCAGACTCTGCCATAATCAAGGGGAGAGAAGAAGCAATGAATGTGGTTGTTGTATTGGCTTCACCGAGATAATGCTTGGATGCAGCATCCAAATCCCAACCAAGTTTGGCCGCTCCTTCGCGGCTCCAAATTCGATGTCCAACATCAGTTTGAGCACTGATGTATTGCTCAGGAGAGGCCGTGAAACGCAGCGTTACGTCTCTTACAAAGGTGTGCGCGAGATCACCGGAAATGTCCGATGGAACATTCGCTAGAACACCGGCTGCGATCGCTGACGTATTGACCGCAGACGCGACCTCTGATGATTCGGACGAAAGAGGAATCAGCCGTACTGTCTTGGAAGCAGAGATCATCTCGCTGATGATCTGTTCACGCCGAACTGCATCTTGATCAACTTCTCGGTGCGTTTTCTGGACTCGCCACAGACCTGCGGCAAGCAAAATCGCCACGAATAGCACAATTGGAACAATCTTGCGGGGCGATGCCAGCATATGCGTGAAATGCCTCCTTGAAGATCGCGCATCTACTGACACATCTGGCAGCTCGAAACTCCACCACAATCTGCGTTGGCATAGCAAACTGCCACCCAAGCCGGAACTCCTGTCGCACTGGCGTTGCAACAGCAGGCAAATTCTCCTGCAGGGCAACTTTTCTTAGGATTGACAACGGAACACGAAGTCTGGGTGCAATCCCAACTTCTTGCAGTTCCCTCTTGCGGGCCTCCACTATCGACAAAGCCGAGCGCAATACCCGCAAGAGAAGATGTCAGGAAAAATGCGGGAATGACGAAGCGAACCAACTTTGAACAGCGCATTGAGAACTCCTGCGGTGCTCGTCGGTGCTCGTCTACAAAGGGAACCAGCGAGTCCCAAACGTCCTTCGCATTTGTACCAGAAACGTAAACCGTTGTCTAGTGTAAGTATTGACTTTCAAAGGATAATAATCACACGCCCACCAACTCTGGCGTCAATTCGCGGATTGCCTGATCCATCTTGGGCAAAGTCACATACGTCCCCTGCTGGATCTCATCACGGACGCGCGTCACCAGATCCAGACGCACGGGGGCATCCTCACTACGGCGGGCGCGGCTGGCCTTGGCAGCAGCGCGGGCCTCGGCTGAGACTTCCACGGTGTCGCTGCCACGCACCATGCCGGGTTTGTCAGCGCGGGCGTACGCCGCAGCAGCGGTGTTGACCGAAACCTGCACGGGACGAGCTACTGCTCCGGTTGCTGTCACGCTGGTCACGTCCATATCACCCTTTCTTCGCTTCTGGGCTGGGGTCGCCCGGGAGGCGGCATGTGCTGCGTATTCACCCCCAGATAACGTGGAACCTGTCCACCTTCACGGGGGTACTTCTATCATGTCTTCGAGGTTCGTCAGTCCACCAGATTCCGGGATCTCCACCCGGGTGTGTGGCGTACCTCGATTGCCGCGTCCTGCGTGCTGTTTCATCGTCCGTGTCTTCACAACAGGCACACATTTCCCAATGTTGAGCTCAGGCAACGTAAACCAATATAAAATAAACACTTAGCGTCAATAACCATGTTTGGACCAGACACAAAAAAGCGATGTTTCCACACGCTGATCCGCATCACCTGCGCGATGACGCTGGGGGTGCTTTGGGGAGGCATGATTCTGGCCCAGAGTGGTTGCGGCCAGTCGAGCAAAAGCCAGTCTCCCGACCCCCAGAATGAGGCGTGGGGAGGCGAAAATGCCGCAGCTGATCCGGCCTTACAGGCCGAAGGGCAGGCGGTTTTTCGCCCCTTGGGCAAGCGGCGTGAGAATGCGAGCGGAACTCCCCTGAACTCTGGCGGAAGCGAAGCCGTTGGAACCGGAAGCAGGCCGGGAATCAGCGTGTGGTCGATCGTGGTGGCCGTGGTGCCCCCATCCGCGAACGCGGCAGAGCAGGAGGCCTTTGCCAAGGAGCTGCTGGAGAAAATCCAGACGGTGGGCAAACTTCCGGATGCCATGCTGCAACGCCGCAGCAACAGCACCGTCATCGTTTCCGGGCGCAGTTACGACGGGATGACTGCGGAAGCGACGGGGGATCTGGAAAAAATTCGCGAGATCATCGTTGGCGGTCAATTTCCTTATGCACGGGCTTATCTGGCTCCGCCGGAAACATTGGTGGCCGACACCTCCTCGCGTGGCCGCAGTATTTCGCAGTATGACCTGCGCTCCATTGGCGAAGGCAAACCGGCAAAGATGAAGTTTTTCTCTCTTGAGGTCGCGGTGTATGGGCATGAGGATCGCCGCAAGCCGACTGCCGAGGAAGCCAAGAGCTTTCGCACTGCGGCCGAGGATGCCGTGAAAACGTTGCGCGATCAGGGACACGAAGCATATTTCTTTCACGGTGCCAATTCATCCAGCGTCACCGTGGGGGTCTTTACTGAGGCCGACTACGACAAGTACGCTCGCGAGGGAATTGCCATCGCCAAAGCGCGGCAGTTGTTTCCGCATGTGCTGCTGAATGGTGCCGCGTTACGCGACAAGAACCAAGGTGGCAAACTGGCACCCTGCCAGGTGGTCAATGTGCCGCGGTGAGGCCGAAAGCTTGACGGCGATGTGAATCTGTTACGCTGGGCGGGTGGGAGTCGCACCCTATTCCGATGTCGCGCTGGAGCGTGAAGCCGCAATCATTCGCGGTGCACGATTACGTGCGCTATGGCTGTGGTGCGCCCTCGCGGCGGGAATCGCGCTTGGACCGCTGACTCTGGAGGCCCGATTTGTACCAAGCGCGGCAGGATTTGGCGTTGCCGCAGGATTGCTGGTCGCTGCGCTCTTGACCAAGCGATGGACGTGCCGCGTGTTGCTGACGTTGGCGATTGCGGCACTTGGTTGGGCGGTCTTCACCCAGCGCGCGGCGGAAAGACCCGCAACTTCGCTTGCGCCAGTGATTTCTGAACGATCTGCAGCGTCGCCCACCGGGGGGACGATCATCACGATTCGCGGCAGGGTGGTTGACACGCCCAAGGTGATTCAGCCCAAGGTCTCGCCATTGGGCGACATGGGGTTTGCTCAGCCCGTCACGCGATTCTCGCTGGCGGTGACGGCAGTGGCAGATGATCCGCTGGCCCCACGCAGCGGCACACTCTGGGTGCGGATTGATGATGCCACGATCCCGGCAGCGCAGGCAGGAGACTTGGTGGAGATCACCGGGATCGCCAAGCCGATTGCCCCGCCCACCAATCCGGGGGAGTTTGATTTGGCCAGATGGAGTGTCGCGCATAATGTCGCGGGGACGCTGACTCTCTCAAACGCCTCGTTGGTCAATGTGGTGACATCTCCGGCAACGCCATGGCAGAGAGCCCATCAGATCGTCACGCGCTGGCACGCAGGGCTGCGTGATCGAGCGCACGATGCACTCTCGCGCGCGACTGCGACCACACCTGAACCGGCACGATCGATGGTTCACTCTTTGGTGCTGGGCGAATCACCCCGAGATGACACGCTCTCCTCGGCGTTTCTGCGATTGGGGCTGGCGCATGTTTTGGCCATCAGCGGATTCCACCTCATCGTCATGTCGCGTCTGACGCTGCTTCTGCTGCGCCTCACCGGCGATCGCGGATGGCTCGAACCGGCGATCGTGACCCTGCTGGTCATTGGCTACATGCTGATCGTGCCCGCCGGCGCGCCGGTGCTGCGTTCCGGCATCTTCGCGGTCGCACTCCTCGCGGCGGATGCTTTCGGTCGACGGTTTGATCGAGGCGTCCTGCTGATTCTGATCGCCGCGGCGTTGCTCCTGATTGACCCAACCGATCTGTGGTCGCTGGGATATCAACTTTCCTGCGGGCTCACATTGCTCTTGGTGTGGTGCGCCCGGCCCACCATTGAGAATCTCTTTGGCATCACATTGAAAGGTGTCGCGCCGCGGCAGACATCCATTGCTGAGTGGTTGCTGGGCATAGCGGGCAAAGGCGCGGCGGGATTGGTGGGCTCCACACTTTTGTGCTGGTTGGCATCGGCACCGCTGGTTGTCTTTCGCACCGGATTGGTCTCGCCATTGTCACTCATCGCGACCGTGATCGTTGTGCCACCGGCCACGATCCTGCTGTGGGTCTCTTTTGTCTCACTAGGACTGGGACTGGTCGTGCCCAAGAGCGAGGTGGTGTGCGGCCCTGCGCTAGCGTTCTCAGCGCGGGCAATCGCCTGGATGGTCACGACGCTTGATCAACTGCCATTTGTGTCTATGCGCATCACACGCCCCGATCTCTTATGGGCACTCGCCGCAACCGCGCTGGCGATCACATGGCTGGTCAAAGGGCGCCTGCGTCACGCCCGATACTGGGCCTCGCTGGGTTTGCTGCTCGTGTGGTACTTCGCGCATTGGGCGAGCGTTCACATCTTGCCTTATCGAACAAACCCCGTCAAGATCGACATGCTGGATGTGGGTGATGGTACGTGCATCCTGTTGAGGGCAGAACAAACCGCGATGCTCTGGGATGCGGGCAGTCTGCGCCCCGGCCTGGGCGGAGACACTATTGCGAGAGCACTGACCGAGCTGAATGTGCCAGAACTCAATGCCATCATCATCTCACACCCGGATGTGGATCACTTTGGTGGCGTGCCGGAATTGCTGAGGACGTTTGCGGTTGATCGCATTGTCTCCAGTCCGCGCACGCTGGCACAGGCAAACGCGGACCCCAGCGGTTCTGCTGCGGCGATGCTGAAGTTTGTCGGGCAGCATGCGTCAGCAACAAAAGTGAAGTTCGCGGATGCCGGAACGGTGCTGCAAGTTGGACGATTTTCATGCGATGTCCTCTCGCCTCCGACAGATGTTCCACCGTGGACCAATGACAATGACCATTCGCTGGTCTTGCGGGTGCGCTCAGGGATGGGGCCGAAGATCCTGCTGACTGGCGATGCAGGCCCTGCAGCGCTTGCACGGCTGAACACCATAGTGCTTGCCGGCCAACTTCAATCGCCGCAGGTGCTCGAACTCCCCCACCACGGCAGTTTCAATCCGCAAGCCGAGGAACTGGTTCGGCAGATCAACCCCAGTCTCGTCCTGCAATCCACCGGCCCGCGCCGCTTGAACAACCCTGCTTGGAATGCTGCCAGAGAGACAGGTCAAGGCCCCCGCCCGTGGCTGATCACCGCTCGTGATGGGGCGATCTGGGTCGATTTCAAGAGAGATGGATCGTGGACCTGTGGAAGTGTGCTGGGCAAAGAAACGCGCTGAAGGATGCACGACTCACTATTCTTCCTCATGCCCCCCACCGATCCTGCCTCTTCGCCGACCAACTCACCAACCGCTCCCGCCCCAGCCGCGTTGCAGGCGCCGTGGCGCCTTCAGTACCTCGAAAACGTCGGCGAAAAGGAAAAATCCTCCGGCCCGCCGCAACCCGGCAGCGGTAGCTTTCTCCTTGACTACTGGCGCGATCCATCGAGCGATGACAAGAACCATGTCATCATCCGCAATGCCCACGGCCTAATCCTGCTCAATGCGTTCCCATATTCCAATGGCCACCTGCTCGTCGCCCTTGGCGATGCGCGCCCCACGCTGCTGGATTACGAGCCAGCCCAACGCACCGCATTCTGGAATCTCATCGAGATCGCGGCAGACCTGATGCAGCGCACGCTGGAACCTCAGGGAATCAACTTCGGCATCAATCAGGGGCGTGCTTCGGGCGCGGGCGTGCCGCAACACCTGCATGCACACCTCGTGCCGCGCTGGGGTGGCGATGTGAATTTCATGAGCACCGTCGCGCAGATTCGCGTGATACCCAGCTCGCTGGATGCAATGGCCGCGCGATTCCGCGCTACTGCGGTCGCGATGAAGCTTTGATCAACTAGGTGATTACGCCGCGGCAAGCAGGCGAATCGCAAGGCCACAGCGGTAATAGTGGCCATCTTCAGCGCAACGCGACACCGTGCCGGTGCGGGGCGTCCAAGTCGCGCCATCGGAATACAGACTGAAGCGAGTTCCCGGCGTCACCTTGACTGGGCAGCGAATGCCCAGACCAGCAGCAGACGTATCCGTGAGTTCAACACTCGTCAGGATCGTGCCACCTTCGCCATCATCAAACGCCGCCATGGCGACACCGGTCATGGGCAGGCGAATCGACGTGCGGCGATCCACCGTCAACTGACCCTGCGTGATTCCCGTCCGCCCATAGGTGCGGGGCATCCCCTCCTGACCAGTCAGGGTCAGATTCGAACGTGTTGCCGAGGTGGAGCCGGGCTGCGAATTCTGGGTCGACATGAGCACTCTCCGAAAGGGGGCGTTGATCTGGTATCGAGAACAAGGACCGGGAACTTCAGATCAACGTCCGAGAGCATTGAAAATACAAGGGTTGTTGCGGGAAATCCCCCAAACTGGCGGCAGATCAAGACTCGAACCGCGCAAAGTCCGGTATTCTGCGCACCCGCTGATGTGGCACCTTGCCACGTCAGGTTCTTCGGCGGAGTACGGAGAGAACACATGCCCTCGACCCTCACCCCTTTCGCGGCAGGCCTCTGCCTGATCTCTGGCACCTGCACCAACACCATTGCCGATTCACGGCACTGGATCTATTTCGCGGACAAAGGCGTGTCCCCTCATGAGCTCTCTGCCGCGCTCGCCAATGTGCAATCCACCTACAACCCGCACGCGCTCGCGCGGCGCGAGGTTCGCCGGACTGCTCCGGGCCTGATTGATGCACGCGACCTTCCCATCCACGCTGGTGATGTCGCGGCGATTCAAGGTCTGGGTCTGCGCATCGTGCATCACAGCCGCTGGCTGAATGCGGTGAGTGTCGAAGGTGACGCTGCGGCGATTGCTGGCGCGGCGCTTCTGCCTCGCGTGACGCGAGTTGAACCGGTGCGACAGGGAGTGCGCCAGGGAGACCCCATGCCGCAATTGGTCGCTGATGCTCCCGGCATCGCCACCGACTACGGCGCATCGGCTGCGCAGATTCAACAGATTGGCCTCAACACCGTGCACGATCTTGGTTTCACAGGCCGAGGTGTCATCGTCGGCATTCTCGATACCGGCTTTGTGCTGACGCATCAGAGTTTCAATCAGCCGGGGCGAGCCATCAACATTGTCGCGGCACGCGATTTCATCAACGACGATGCCAATGTGGGTATCGAACCCGGCGATCATGCCGACCAACACATGCACGGCACGTTGATCGCTGGAGTGCTGGGCGCGTACGAACCCGGTCGCCTCGTGGGCGGTGCCTTCGATGCTCACTACATCCTGTGCAAGACCGAAGATGTCTCGCAGGAAGTCCCAATCGAAGAAGACGATTACGTCGCGGGCCTCGAATTCGCCGAGGCCAACGGTGCGGATGTCTGCACCAGTTCCCTTGGCTATATCGATTGGTACACACAGGCCGATCTGGATGGCGCCACGGCCGTCACCACCATCGCCGTGAACATCGCCACGGCCAACGGCGTGCTCTGCTGCACCGCAGCCGGAAACTCCGGCCATGACTCCGACCCCGCCACCAGCCACCTCATCGCTCCCGCCGATGCAATTGATGTCTTCACCTGCGGCGCGGCAGATGGTGATGGCAACATCGCTGGATTCTCTTCCGACGGCCCAACCGCCGATGGTCGGGTCAAGCCCGAGGTGCTGGCACGCGGCGTCTCCACGCTCACTGTCTGGCCGAATGACAATGTGAATCTCGCGGCAGCCAGCGGCACATCACTCTCCACTCCACTCGTGGCATCGGCCATCGCCTGTCTCTCTCAGGCCCGGCCGTGGTGGAGTGTGGCCCGCATGCGTGCTGCGGTTTTGCACAGCGCCACGGACTATGTCGCCAATAACGCCAGTGATCCGACCTTTGTGCGTGGCTATGGCTTTGTCAATGCTCTCGCGGCGTTGAGCATGGATTGCCTGGCCGACTACAACGGCGACACTGTTGCAGACTTCTTTGACTATCTGGATTTCGTCGCGGCGTTCAGCAGCGGCAGCCGCGGCGCGGATTTCAACGGCGATGCCACTATTGATTTCTTTGACTATCTCGACTTTGTCGCGGCGTTCAGTGCTGGGTGCTGATTCCGGCTTTTCTTTCCCTCAGCACTCATTGCTCGGCACTAAGCACTGAAAAAGGCACCCCGTCCCATGACGAGGTGCCTTTGTTTCTCACTGGTGCCTGATGCATGGTGCCTTGCGGCATCACTCACTTCGTCGGCTCAAGGGCCTTGATGGCGTCCTTGGCATCCTTGACCTTCTTCTCCGCGGCCTTCACCGCATCGGTCGCTTTATCAGTCACGCTCGCTGCGGGCTTGGCAGCCGTTCCCTTGCGGGTGTACTTGGCTTCCATCACCTTCATCTCCTGACCACCCTCGACTTCGTACATCGAGAACTCACGGGTGTTGGCATCGATGATCTTGCTCACCATGCGGCTCTCGCGCTTGGCGCCCGTCGCGGGATCGGTGTACGTTGCAGACATCCGCAGCATGTTGTCAGAGCTCATCGTGCCGGTATACAGCAGCTGGCAGGTTGACATGGTGTCGACCCACGAGCTTTCAAACTGCTTGGTCGCCTTGTTGAAACCGTGGAAGCCGCGGCCTTCGAACTTCTGGCCGTTGAACTCGCCCTTGAAGACGCCGAAGACGTAGCGGCCACCGAGGACCACTTCACACTTCTCTTCGCCCTTGCTCTCGTTCCACTTCTGCATGGAAGGATCGGACCAATCCAGATACTTCATGCTCACGTCCCAATCGCCCGCCATGGTCGCCATCGCGGCGTGCTCAGCGCCGGGCTGGGCGGCCTCTTCCATCGCCTTCATGATTTCCTTCATGTCAGGCGCAGCAGGTGCCGCGGGGGTCGCGGCCTTGGCTGGCTGTGCGGCCGTGGCCGGTGTCGCCGGGGTCGCAGGCACAACCACCGCCGGTTTGGAAGGATCAACCTTGGGTGCAGCTTTCGGATCATCCGCCATGGCGATCGAACATGCGGACAACGCGACAACAACGAGCAAGCGAGCAGACATGAGACTCTCCAGACTTTCAATTTTGGTCGCGGCTGCGGTCGCTTCACGCGAGTTGATCGCACCGGCGACTGAGAGCGGCAAACGACAGGCCGAACTCCCGATCATTGTCCGAACATTAGGCACGTTCCCCCACCAATGCGAGAGCCGGGCACCACTCGTTACACCCGCACAGTTTCCACGATTTCCAGCCCGAAACTCTCCAACCCCGGCCATGCTCTGTGCGCATTGGTGAGCAGGCGCATCTTGCGAATCCCCAGATTCCGCAGGATCTGGCCACCCACACCGAACTCGCGTTCACTCATGCCGCTGCTGGTGAGCGCGGGCAAATCCGGGTTGGCCGCGGTGCGTGCGGCTGCTGCAACTCCCAATGGTGATTGCAGCAGATTCTCCAGATCTTCTCCCGAAGCATGCGGATTGGTGCGCAGATACACCACCGCTCCGCGTCCGGCATCCTGAATCGCCTTCATGCTGGCGCGCAGAGTCTTGCCCGTTGGTCCCGATGACCCTGAATCCAGATCGCCGAAGACATCTCCCAGAAGATGCCGCCGGTGCATTCGCACCAGCACAGGGTCTTCGATGTCACCATTCTGCTGCCCCACTCCACCCACCGTGAGCACCAGGTGCGGCAGCGGGTCCACCACACTGCGAAACGTATAGGCCGTGAACTCACCAAGCTCTGTGCGCAACGTGCGTCCATGCGTGGGAGCCAGACGCTGAATCAGACTCTCTCGCGCCAGTCGGTGTTCGATGATCTGCGCTACCGAGCACATCTTCATGCCGTGCTTCTTGCAGAATTCGATCAGGTCCGGCACACGGGCCATTTCCCCATCGGGCTTCATGATCTCAATGATGACTGCCGCGGGCTTCAGCCCTGCGAGACGGCAGAGATCAATCGACCCTTCGGTCTGTCCGGTCCGCACCAACACGCCACCATCGCGCGAGCGCAGCGGATTGATGTGACCGGGCCTGACAAAGTCGGCTGCCGTCCGCGTCGGATCGATCGCCATCTGAATGCACTTGGAGCGCTCTTTGGCCGAGACTCCGGTGGTGCCACCATACTTAGGGTGCAGGTCGATCGATACGGTGAACGCCGTTCCCCGCGTCGTCGTATTCGTCGCCGATTGCGGATGCAGCTCAAGCCGGTCGCAGTCCTGCTCTGGCAGCGACAGGCACAGATAGCCAAGAGCATGTTGGAGCATGAAGGTGATCGCTTCCGGCGTGGCGAACTCCGCCGGCAGCACTAGATCCCCCTCATTCTCACGATTTTCATCGTCCGTGAGGATCACCATTTTGCCCGCACGCAGATCGGCGAGGCATGACTCAATCGAGGAAAATGGGCTTTGGGCGTTGGTCATCACCCGCATCGTTGGCGGGCAAAAGTCGGCGTGATATCACCGGTTTACGCCGCCCGCTTCTGCCCCTCCACCGCGCCCACGATCTCATCCACGATCCGCGGCAGTGAATAAGTCAGGTTCCATCCCGGGTAGTGGCTCTTCAACTTCGTCAAGTCCGAGTAATAACAGATGTGGTCACCGATCCGGTTCTTCGGTGAATACGTCAGTTGGGGCAGTTTCCCCGTCCGCTGCCGGATCAACTCCACACACTCCAGCAGACTCGCCGAATTCGCCTTGCCGCCACCCAGGTTGTACACCTCACCATGTCGCGGCTGCTGGGCAAATTGCCAGAAGGCATTCACCACGTCAAAGCAGTGGATCTGATCGCGCACCTGCTTGCCTTTGTACCCAAACACCGTGTACGGCTTCTCTTCCACCGCGCACTTCACCAGGTAATTCAGAAACCCGTGCAGTTCCACACCACTGTGCTGCGGGCCAGTCAGACATCCGCCACGAAACACGCCGATGTTCAGACCAAAGTACCTCCCGTACTCCTGCGCCAGCACATCGCCCGCCAGCTTGCTCGCGCCAAAGAGTGAGTGCAGCGTCTGATCCACTGAGAAGGTCTCAGCAATGCCCTTCGAGAGTGCCGCATCCGCATACTCAAACCGCGTGGGCAGTTCCGTCAGCGGCACATGGTTTGGACCGTCCCCATACACCTTGTTCGTCGACACGTGAATGAACACACCCTGCGAGCGATGGCGACGAAACGCCTCCAGCAAATTCAGCGTCCCCGT
>JAGWZK010000010.1 GCA_018968885.1 Planctomycetota bacterium
ACCATCGCCAACTCTGATTCCTTCTGGCTGGTGATCAACGATGGTGCCGACGAACTGGACCATGAAGCGGCAATCGAGTACGCAGAGAACGTGATTGTGCCGACTCCGGCATCGGCGGGAGTGGCGTTGATGGGCTTGGTTGCGATTCGCCGCCGCCGCTGATTGCAGGTTGGTCATTCCCTCGCCCGAAACACGAACCGATTCGCCGTCCCATCCGGGGCGGCGTCTTCATGTTCCCCGCCGATGCCCGAAGAGATCAATGTGCAAACGGCGGCAGAAACGCCAGCCGCGCTGGATGCAGGCATCAACAATCCATTGATGCTCACCAGGCGTGGGCACGTGCGTCCCCTCGGGCATGAGCATGATCCGATCACGCTGTGCATTGGGCATGGCGAGTTCGGCCAGCATCGCGGCGATCTCTGCGAGTTCCGCGGGGTGCGAGACGACGAACTTGAGTTGATAGGCGGGAAAGTCGTTCATCAAGGCCCGCACCACATCCGGTTTCCACCGTCGCTCATTGTGCCGCAGGCGCCACGCCCCGTCGGGATCGCGCGGGTCGCCTTTCTGGGGTGCCGAATCTGCGAGCTTGGGGCTGATGCTCATCAGGTCACAAGCCAGTCGATCCGGACTTCGGTGAATTGTCCCGGCGGTTTCGATCGTGATGCGCATCCCTAGCTGCCGCAGACCGGCACACAGTGGCTCGACTGCATCAAAGAGCATTGGCTCACCACCCGTGACCACGGCGTGCCGCACACCTGACCGCGCGGCTTCCTCCAAAACACTCTCCACGCCGCGCACATCCCCTTCGGGTTCCCAACTCGCAAACGCCGTGTCGCACCAGCGGCACCGGAGATTACAGCCACTGAGTCGAATGAAATAGGAAGGCACACCTGTGAGCGAGCCCTCACCTTGCACAGAGGTAAACGTCTCTGCGACCTTGACACGCGAGGCGGTTTCGGTATGCAGTCGCACATCACTCACGCGACACCGCCACCCCAACCGTCCCCTGCTTCACCAGCACCGTTGCGTGAGCGAGGCGATCATCACGCTTGAACTTGCGTTCGTAGTTGGTCCCCAGCAGTTCACCATCTTCGGCCCACAAAGGCGCGGTAAACGGTCTCTCGGTAAACGCCGCTCCGCCTGCCGCAGCGCGAATCTCCGCAGGCACACCAGCCCCACTCTTGCTGCACCAGCGATCAAAGAACGTGCGGTCCCATTCCCACAATTCATCGTGGTCGGTCACCACGCGCAATTCGCCACCAGGAATCAGCACGCGCCACGCTTGGGTCAGAAACCCATCCTGAATTACGCGGTTCTTGTGGTGCTTGGTCTTTGGCCAGGGGTCGCTGAAATACAGGTGAATCACCCGCACGATGCCTGCTGGCGTGCGCCAACGCAGAAAGTCCACGGCGTTGGTGTGCAGCATGCGCACGTTCTTGGCTCCGCGTCGCCGCAGGCGATCCGCGCAGTACGCGCAAATCTCCCCTTCCCATTCGATGCCCAGATAGTTTGTCTCCGGGTCTGCCGCACTTTGGTTGACGATGAACGCGCCCTTGCCAGTGCCGATCTCGATTTCAAACGGTCGCTCAGGATGCGCAAACCAACGGCGCGGATCGAGTCGCCCCGCTTCCGGATCAGTCATCGCGGCATCCGGCAACACCGGGCACTCTGCCAGCGTCACAGCGATCACACCCGGTGCCGTGTCATACAGCTTGGGCTTGATCGAATCCGCGTTGCTCTTGGCCACATCCGTCATGCCTGACTTTATGCGGGCGTTCCCTCGGTCTATGCGTGAATTCGCGTGTAACTGCACAGGGACGCGGAACGGATAACCGGCCCTGACGTATCTCTAGTTGAGGACGTTCCGGGGTATGGGGTTCAGACGACCGTGCGCCGGGCCGATATCTCAGGGATGGATGCGCTGCGGCACATCCACCTTTCCGGCGCGAGGGGCAACCTCACACCGGGCCTTGCCGGGTTGTTCGATGTTCCCGCCGGTCGGGGCCGGCCAAGTTCATCTCACGCTTCCCGGTCCGAGGCGATGGATTCCATCGCCAGGAGGCCTTGCCGTGAACGATGAGATCAACCAGCCGTCGTGGAATACTGCCGCGTTTTATAAGGCAAGTGGCACCACCCCACCTGTGGGCGGCGAGTCCAGCAACGAAGCCGATCTGGCCTCCGTGATCGAGTCACGACTTGATCGCAAGCGCTATCAGGACCATCACTGGAGCGGCACGTTCTTTGAATACCTCGACATGGTGAATGCCAACCCTGCCATGTTGCGCAATGCGTATCAGCGCGCGTTTGATGCCATCATGGCGCACGGCAGCGAGCACTACAAGCTCTTCAAGAAAGAGTGCGTGCGGTATCACTTCTTCAGCGATCCCTTCGATCGTGGTCAGGATGCGATTTTTGGGCTGGATTTCGCCCTCATGCAGTTGGTGGACTTCTTCCGCTCGGCGGCTGAGGGGTATGGCACCGACAAACGCATTCTGTTGCTGCACGGGCCAGTGGGATCATCGAAGTCAACGATCGCTCGGATCCTGAAGAAGGGGATGGAGCATTACTCGCGCACGCAGGAAGGCGCGCTGTATTCGTACTCGTGGCTGTTGAACAGCAACTGCGAAGTGGAGCCGGTGGCCACGGCGGGTGGCACGCGCGAGGCAGTGAAGAGCCATGAATTCATCTGTCCGATGCACGAGGAGCCGCTGCTGCTGGTGCCGCGGGAAGCCCGCGAAGACATCATGGCGAGATTGAACGCCAAGTACCGCCCCGAGCACCACAACGGACGTCTGAAGCTGCAGGGCGAGCCGTGCCCCTTCTGCCGCAAGGTGGTTGAGGACTTGATGCGGTTCTATGACGGCGATTGGAAGAAGGTGATGGGGCACGTGAAGGTTCGCCGCATTGTGCTGAGCGAGAAGGATCGCGTAGGTATTGGCACCTTCCAGCCCAAGGATGAGAAGAATCAGGATTCAACCGAACTCACCGGCGATATCAACTATCGCAAGATCGCCCAGTTTGGCAGCGATTCAGATCCGCGTGCGTTCAACTTTGATGGCGAACTGAATATCGCCAATCGCGGCGTGTGCGAATTCATCGAAGTGCTGAAGCTGGATGTGGCGTTCTTGTATGACTTGCTGGGCGCATCGCAGGAACACTCGATCAAGCCCAAAAAGTTCGCCCAGACGCACATCGACGAAGTCATCATCGGGCACACCAATGAGCCGGAATACAAGCGGCTTCAGAACAATGAACTGATGGAGGCGTTCAGAGACCGCACCATCAAGATCGATGTGCCGTACAACATCAAGCTTGATGACGAGATCAAGATCTATCAGAAGGATTTCAGTGCCGAGCGGATCAAGGGCATGCACATCGCCCCGCACACGCTGGAGGTCGCCGCGATGTGGGCGGTGCTGACGCGTCTGGAAGAGCCCAAGAAAGCGGGGCTCACCCTGTTGCAGAAGTTGAAACTCTACAATGGCAAGTCGATCCCGGGGTTCACCGAGGATTCGATCAAGGAACTCAAGGAAGAGTCGCACCGCGAAGGCATGACGGGGATCAGTCCTCGGTATATCCAGGACAAGGTGTCGAACGCGCTGGTGAGCCGCGGGGCCATTGAAGACCGAACGGTGAATCCCTTCATGGTGATCAATGAGCTGGAGCAGGGAATCTCCGGGCACTCCCTGATCAACGATGAGAACACCCGCAAGCGATTCCGCGAATTGCTGGCGGTGGTGAAAGAGGAATACGAGGACATCATCAAGAGCGAAGTGCAGCGGGCCATCAGCGCCGACGAGGACGCCATCCGCCGCCTGTGCGCCAACTACATCGAATCAGTCCGCGCCTACACGCAGAAGGAAAAGGTGTTGAACAAGTACACCGGCAAGTACGATGAGCCGGATGAACGCCTCATGCGCTCGATCGAGGAAAAGATCGAGATCGCCGAATCTCGCAAGGACGATTTCCGTCAGGAGATCATGAACTACATCGGCGCACTGGCGCTGGATGGACGCAAGTTTGAATTCAACACCAATGCACGTTTGTACAAGGCCTTGGAACTCAAACTCTTTGAGGACCAGCGCGACACCATCAAGCTCAAGAACCTGGTCTCCAGCGTGGTTGACGATGAGACGCAGAAGAAGATCGACGTCGTCAAGCAGCGTCTGATCAAGAACTTTGGGTACAACGAAACCAGCGCGACGGATGTGCTGAACTACGTTGCCTCGATCTTTGCCCGCGGCGACAGCAAGAGCCGGTGAGAACCACCAGAAAGTCACGTATCAGGCGGGAGGTTTGCACCTCCCGCCTTTGTCATTCGGTATGCTCTTGATATGAAGCCGCCAACGAAAGGATCCGCGGAGAACCTGCCGCTGGATGCACGCTGCGAATCGTGCCTGTATTCCTTCGCTGGCCTGCCCACGAAAGGCAATTGCCCGGAATGCGGCATCACGTACGGCTTTGAATACCTCTACCGGCGCGGTTCACTTGCCAAGGAAACATGTGCCAAGTGTCGGTATCCGCTCAAAGGTCTTGCATTACGCGGCAACTGTCCAGAGTGCGGTGAGACATACCGATTTGACGCACCCAAGCGAGAGAGACCCGCGGCGGGCTGGGGTGGGGTGTGGCGATGGTTCAGCGATCGCCTGCCGCGATTTGACTTCAAGATCGCGCTGGTGCTGCTGATTCTCGCGACAGCGATATTCCTCGGAATCACCGGTTGGATTGCCTTTCGAAAGATCTACAAGAAAGTAGTTCTGGGCCCACAGGGTGTATTCATCACTTGGCCGTCTGCATCTTATCGATAAATGTCGTCGCCTCAGTGATGGAAGCTTCCATCTCCTTGATCAGCGCGCTGACATCGTTCTGAATCGTGGTCGCCTCGCCTTGCAGACTAGCGATGGCCTGAGCGTTGAGATTGTGCTTCAGAAAGAGGACGTGCTCTTTGAGAGATTGCAGAACGGGCTGCATCTTGCCCTCAGCCGCGCGCATCTTGGAAAGCAGGGTCTGATACTGACTCTTTGTCGCGTTCAACTGATTCTCACTCGCCGAGCGCAGGGATTGATTGGTGTACTGGCTGAGTTCTTTCTGCCATTCGGCAAAGAGGGCATCCGCCACATTCTCAACATCCTTGATGCGGCCGGAGACTTTGGATGCCTTGCCATCCGCAGATTCGTACGCGCTCTTGAGCTTGTCGTACTTGGCTTCCAGATCACCGAGTTTGCCTTTCTGGTCCGTCACATCAAGGAATTGGGCGAGGGCAGACTCAAACTGCTTCTTGGCCTCGACCTGTCCCTCTTTGGCGTCCTGCACCCGCGCCACGAGCTGATCACGTTTGGCGATGCCAAAAATGCTCTCTTTGGCAGCGATCGTCGTGGAAGCGCAACCCACCAGCGCTGCACACGAGCAACCGAGAATCACACACAACGCAGCCACGCGGCACATGGACATAGGCAAACTCCTTGAAGAACACGCAACAGTAGGTTCAATGGCTCTCGCGATTACGACTCGATCTTCACCGGCCGCCAGAGATCAATCAACACCATTACCAGCAGGAGCCCACTGGACAAGGCGTACATGGCTCCGCCGGCAACGACTCCATAGATCATGGGCTTGATGTCGCCAGCGAACCATTGGCACGCCAGATCCATCAACAGGCCAAACCCGGAAAGGAAGACCAGCGCCCCCACTCCCTTGCGTGACCACGCTGTGCACACCGCAAGCCCCGCGATGGCAATGGACATAGTGCCCAACGCAAGAGAGTGCGTGTGCAAACTGGCGGCGACAATCTTCTTCGGAGTCCGATCAATCTTGCGGCTGAACGCCACCTTCTTCACATCGTCGAAAAAGTCCAACGGCAGTTTCTTGGCAACCGCTTGTGCCTCAGGCGCTTTGCGGCTGTGGCACGATGTGCAGTTCTTGGCGATGATCTCTGCTGGGGCATAGTCCCCGGCATCCAGATTGTCATAGTCCTCGGCGATGCGCGTACCTGTGAGCCACTTCAGCAATGCTTCCTTGGCCTTGGGGTCCAGATTCTCGGGGTGATTGCGATCCAGGGCCAAGAGCAATGGAGCCCGTGATTCCAGTCCCTGATACTGGGCCTTCACATCGTCCATGGTGAACTCTGGCCGTTCATCGCGATTGCCGTGATGCCAGAACATGTGCGCGGCAGAGGCGATCAACCCGCCGCAGAGCACGAGCACAAGACATGTCAGGCCAAGTCGCGTCAGAGCAGGAAGCGATCGAAGTTGCATGGTCACATCCTTGTGAAGGTCAATTGATCAAGAGCTAAAGACAATGCGCATAGGGCCGATCTTTGAATTCAAGCCTTAAGCTCGTCTGGAGAAATCTTCACTTCTGAACCGGATGCCATTGCCTTATTGATCGCTGCTGCGACCACGACGTTGCGCAGCCCTTCTTCCGCGGAACACGTCGGCGCCTTGCCCTCGCCGACGCTGGCGAGAAAATCCCAAAGACCGTAATAGACGGTGGGATTGGGAATGCCGACACCATCTTTGAGTTTGCCCTGTGCCGCGAGCTTGGTGGCATCTGCGATGAGCGTGATGCCTTCGTCGTTGTGGAACTGCTGGCGATTGGCATACACCTCCCACCCCTGGGTGGGGGCATCGGCTTCCTTGAACATCCAGCCAGCGGTCCACGCGAGCTTGATGGCAGCATTGGAGCCAAGGAACTGCTCAAACTTGCCGCCGAAGCTGTTACCCAGGGTGGCGGAGTACTGCATCGAAGTACCATCATCAAAGATCAGTGTGGCCGCGATAGTGTCCGGGACTTCGCGCCCGTCCTGATAGCTGCGGACCGCACCGCTGGCGCGTACGGCGATCGGATACTTGCCCGTGTACCAATGCACCACATCGATCTGGTGGCTGGCGATTTCGCCTGCGAGCCCAAGTGAGACGTCCTTATCCAAACGCCAGTTCAAGGCACGACCACGCTCACCATCACCGGGAATGCGCCAACTGGTCTTCTGATTGGCCTGGGCCTGAATGCCCATGAGGTCGCGGATTGCGTCGCTCTTGTAGAACTTTCGAGCCAGCTTGTAGATCGGATTGGAACGCCCTTCATGTCCCACGGCAAACACAACCTTGGCACCGGCGGCGGCCTTGGCGATTTCACGGGCATCGGCGGCGGTGTGCGCCAGCGGTCCTTCGCAATAGACGTGCTTGCCCGCGGCGATCGCTGCAAGTGCGATCTCCTTGTGTTGATGGGTTGGCGTTGCGATCACGATCGCGCTCACCGCTTTATTCTCGAGCACTTTGCGATAGTCGGCTTCCCCAGCAAGCCCCTGATACTTGCGCAATCCGCGTTGCAGGCGGCCATCATCCGAATCGCACAGAGCCAGCAACTTGGCATTTTCCATCTTGCCAATCTCGCCCAAGATCGCGCTGCCTTGTTTACCCAGCCCGACCACTCCCAGACCGACACTGTCCGCCTGCACGCCGCTTCTGGCAGAGGCGACCGAAGGAACCCCCCCGAGCACGGCTGCCGCTCCCACAGCTCCGGCAACGCCGGCGGCCTGACCCAGAAATGCGCGGCGGTCGGAGACGCACGCCGCGAAATCGATGATGTTATTCTGATTCATGGCAAACTCGATCTGCGGCACAGCCGCGGTAGTGAGGCGATTGGAACCCCCAGGCGCATACACCTTGGCCCGAGGGTGGCTGCCGAACCAGGGCGGTCCGGGCAGCCGGGCGCATAGTTGACCGTCAAACGCTTCGCCTGTCAAGCAGAGACGCACCGTTCACAAGAAAGTGCCGGGAAAACCTGTTTGATTTTCATGGAGCGCCAAACAAATGCTCACTTTCTGCAAGAAACACGGCCCCATCGCGGATTCTCTATACACAGAACTGGCTTTTTCCTGTGAGATTCGTACGCTTTGCTTGCCGCGGTCACGGCTCTGATCCTCTTCCCGAGGGCGCACACGCTGCGCGTGTCGGGAGTAGGGACTTTTCTCATGTTTGACCGCATTACTGACGGTTTCAATTCACTCCTTCGCAAAGTCAGTGGCAAAGGGACGATCACCGAATCCAATGTTCGCGAGGCGATGGGTGATGTGCGCTCGGCCCTCATCGATGCCGACGTGCATCATTCGGTCGTGGACGAGTTCACCGAGCAGGTGCTTGCGGATGCCATCGGCAAGGACGTAACCAAATCGCTTGAACCCGGTCAGGAGATGATCGGGATCGTGTATCACAAGCTCGTCGAATTTCTGGGCGGCACCCCAAAGCTCCCGGGCACCCCTGCGCTTCCCGCTCCGGATTCGGGCCTCTTCTTTGCCTCTCCCGGCCCGACCGTCATCATGATGTGTGGCTTGCAGGGCTCAGGCAAGACCACAACCAGTGGCAAGCTCGCCGGATTCCTAAAAAAGCGTGGCAAGTCTGTCATGCTTGCCGCGGCAGACCTGCAACGTCCGGCCGCGGTGGATCAGTTGGAAACCATCGCCAAGCAAGTGGAAGGCACACCGGGAAACGCTCGAGTGCTGTTCTACAGCGAGCCGACTCGTGTGGCGGAGTATGGCAAGGCGGTTGGTGTCGCGGTCGATGTGTGCCGCAACGCTCTGGCGGCAGCCCGCAAGGCCAACGTGGATGTGCTGATTCTGGACACTGCCGGTCGTTTGCACGTCAACGACGACCTGATGCAGGAACTGGGACAGGTCAAGTTTGCCGTGCAGCCCCACCAGATTCTGCTGGTGGTAGATGCCATGACCGGGCAGGATGCCGTCAACTCTGCCAAGAGCTTCCACGACAAACTCGCCATCGACGGAGTGATCCTGACCAAATTTGATTCAGACACGCGCGGCGGCGCAGCACTTTCGGTGAAGAAAGTGACTGGCGCACCCATCAAGTTCATCGGAGTCGGTGAAAAGCTCGACGCCCTGGAAGAGTTCTATCCCGACCGCATCGCCAGCCGCATGTTGGGGATGGGCGACGTGCTTTCGCTGGTGGAAAAGGCGCAAGCCGAATCAAGCGAAGAAGACGCGGCAGAACTCAACAAGAAGCTCGAATCCGGCGAGATGTCTCTGGATGACTTCCTCAAGCAGCTCCGCACCATTCGCCGCATGGGACCATTGAAGCAACTCATGGGCCTCTTGCCCGGAGTGGGTGGCATGCTCAAAGATGTGAATCTGGATGAAAAGCACATCGATCGCGTCGAGGCGATCATCCAATCCATGACTCCGGCGGAGCGCAAAAAGCCGTCAGTGCTGGATAATTCACGCCGTCGGCGTATCTCCAAGGGAAGTTCCACGCAGCCCAATGACGTCGGACAGCTCGTCAAGCAGTTTGAAATGGTCAATCAGATGACCAAGACCATGTCGGGCATGAACAGTGCCGACAAGATGGCTGCGGTGCAGGCACTGCAGAACAACAATCCGGCGGCGCTCGCGTCGATTCCCGGTCTGCGAGGCAAGGGGTCAAGTTTCACACCCAGCATCAAATCGCAGTTCAAGAAACGGCGGAAGTGATGCTCACTCAAGCAAAAACACGACGGGCCGCCCACCACGAGCGGCCCGCCGGAATCATCTATTTATACGTCGATTACTTGGATTCGACGTTGGCCTGATCCTTGGACACGCCCTTCGAGGCGGTGCGCTTGGCAGGGAGAGTGAAGTTCTTCTCGCCGGTCGAGCCGTTGCCATCAGTCCACTTGATGTTGCGGACAACGGAGCCAGTGCTGCTGGTGTCGGTCACGATGCGCTCGCGCGAGCCATCGGGACGGCTCGACTTCTCGTTGGCGACAACCACGTTGCCGGTGCGGGTAAATGTGCCGTTGGTCGTGAAGGTCTGACCCTTGCGGTTGGTCAGGGTGCCGGTACGCTCCAGCGTGGTGTCGCCGGTGCGGGTGGTCGTGACGTTGTGGGTAAAGGTCGTGCCATCGCCAAAGCTGGCGTTGCCGTTATTCGTCACCGTGCGGCCGTCCTTACTGATGGTGTTGGTGGTGGTGACCGTGCGGCCGTCAAAGCCGACGATCTTGCCCGTCTCAACCACGCCCTGCTCGGTGCGGGTGGCGGTCACGGTGTGAGTCGCCGTTTGACCGGCCTTGTTGGTCACGGTCTCGGTGCGGGTCACCGAACCGGTGGCCACATCGCGCGTCACGGTCGTGGTGAGGGTGTCACCGCGAGCATTGGTGCGAGTCGTCGTGCCTTCGGCCGAACGGACCAACGAGGTATTGACCTGATTCCAGCCCGGAGCGCTCACGCGGCCACCCTTGGGGGCAAGCATCGCGGCGGAGGAATCGGTATTGCTCGTCGCGGGAGCAGCGCCATCCTGCTGAACGGGCTGAGCTGGCTCAGCGGCGGGGTTGTTCTTGTTGTCAGACATGGCCGGAGAAGCGATCTCCATGAGGGCCACAGCAGCGGGGACGCCAATCACAAACCAGCGATTCATAGACATGGACATGCTCCGGAAATGCAGTTTCTCTTCTCACCAGCGTTCCATCGCCCTGTGCGAAAGTGTGGACGACGCTGAAGGAGTCATCGAGCATCCGAGTTCATGTGTTTGCTGCGAGAGCTACAGACACCCCCGGTCGGCGCATCGCGTGACCGTCTGGGCCGCCTGTGCCATGTGTACCGTCTGTAACGACTATGAGGGCCTTGACGTGTATTCCGTTGGTCCGAGAATCTGGAACTTTCACACCACTTTCTTACCGGCCACCGACTCCCCGGACTCAGCGCTGAAGGCATTAACCCCGGCCACCGACTCGCCTGACATCGATCCAGACCCAAAACCGGTTGACCCGGACAAAGAAGCTTGGTTCTCGACTGCTCCCGCAACACTCGAACCACCCAATGGATCATGCTCGGCGACACCATCGACCACAACCGGGGTGAGTGTGCCATCCTGAGTCGCCACGGGCTTGGGCGCGGTGGCTTTGAGTCGCTTGAGCAATTCGATCTGCAACTCATCCCCGGAAAGGGGGCTACTAAGTTTGCCTCGTTCGGCAATACGAATGTGACCACGTTCCTCGCTGACGATCACCACCAACGCGTCACATTCCTTGCTTAGGCCAATCGCCGCGCGGTGGCGGCTGCCAAAGCTGGGGTCGGGCATTTCACCGGGCTCAGCCAGAGGCAACTGCACCCCCGCCGCGACCAAACGCCGCCCCTTGATGACCACAGCCAGATCGTGCAGCGCCGAGCCGGGGAAAAAGAGCGTCTGCAACAGCCGGGCCGACAACTCGGCATTCAGCGTGGTTCCCCCCTCAACGATGCCGGCCAGAGCCACCGAACGCTCAATGACGATCAGAGCGCCAAACTTGGCACGAGAGAGGTACGTCGCCGCCTCAACTACCTCGGTCACCATGATTGAGATGTCTTTGGGAGTCGAACGGAAGAGCGATGTTTCGCCCAGGCGCACCAACGCGCGGCGTAATTCGGGCTGAAAGATCACAATCAGGGCTATCGCCACCAGAGCCAGGAACCGGTCGTAGAGGTACCCGACACGCTGAAAAGTGCCTGCACTGCCAAAGAGGCGAGCCAGAATCGTGGCCACAATCAGCAGGAAAAGCAGGCCTTTGAGTGCTCCTGCGGCACGGGTTCCCTGCACAAACCGCAGCGCGACATACACCACTACCCAGATTAACGCGAATTCAAGAGCCACCTCCAGTGGCGAATAGCCACTGAGGCGGTCGAGGAGGTCTTGGAATCGCTGAAACTGAAACACGCTGGTGAATTCCTGTTTATCCCTGAGGGGGTTACCCTTGAATGTGACGCAACGAACTGTGACTGACTTTCAACCCACACCGAATCCCAACGCGCTCAAATGCGTGTTGAGCCACCCCTTACCCGATGAGCCCGGGGCCAAGACCCCACGATCATACTTTAACTCATCGGATGCTCAAACCGATCCTCTCGCGTCAAAGTTCTTTGCACTTTCTGGGATAGTCAGCGTGCTCATCCTCCCCGGGTGGGTCACCGTGGTCAAAGCCCCCAACACGACTTGGACAACGCTCAAGCCCAAGATCACCGCGATCCTCGCGCAGGTTCCTCTCGAATCCGCGTTGCCAAAGGGCTGAACCATGCCGCGGCATTCCGCCAAGTCCGCCACTCCCGACACCAAAGTCCCCACGAAAGCGCTGATTCGACTCCTGCTCCGCTGGTATCGGGCCAACGCACGAGACCTGCCGTGGCGGCACTCCGGTCCACCGGGGCAGCGCGACCCGTACCAGACACTGGTCTCCGAGTTCATGTTGCAGCAAACGCAGGTTTCCCGCGTCTTGGAGAAGTTTGAGCCGTTTCTCAAGCGTTTTCCCACCTTGGAATCGCTGGCCACCGCTCCAGAATCGGCCGTGCTCACGGCGTGGAGTGGTCTGGGGTATTACCGCCGCGCCCGCCTCTTGCACACCGCGGCTCAGGACATCCTCAACACCTACGGGGGAAACGTCCCTCACGAAGTCGAGACATTACTGAATATTCGCGGCATAGGTCCGTACACGGCCGGTGCGCTGGCCTCTATCGCCTTCGATCAGCGCGTGCCCCTGGTGGATGGCAACGTCTCGAGAGTCTTGCAAAGAGTGCTTGCCAAGCCGGGCCGAAGCGCTGAAAAGGAAGTTGCGACATGGACATGGCAGACCGCTGAGTCGTGGGTGCTCGCGCTCCCTCAGGCGGCATCCCCGGGAATGTTCAACGAGGCCTTGATGGAGCTCGGAGCCACCGTCTGCACCCCCAAGGCACCTCGTTGTCACGAATGCCCGTGGCAGGATGATTGTGCCGCGCGCGCCCGGGGGTTGGTCGATTCCATTCCCACGCCAAAGTTGCGCATTGCGCGGCCGCAGATTCACCTCGCTGCGCTCTTGGTGGATCTTGGGGATGGCCAGATCCTCATCGAAGATCGCAACGATTCCGGCCTCTTTGCCAACCTGACTCAGCCGCCGATGCTGGAAATCAAGGGTGAGATCTCTCCGGCGAAGTTGAAATCGCTGGCCGCCAAGTACCTTGACATGCCTGCACCATCGCTGGGGCGAGTACAAGAACTCGCGACCATGACACACACGCTCACCCATCGCGAGTTGCACATCACTGCCTTTGGAATTCGCCCGGGAAAAGGTCTCTCATTCACGCGGTTCAATCGCCGCGCCGCATCTCGCGAAGACCTCTCCGAACTTCCCCTGGCCAACATTCAGCGCAAGCTCCTCGTTCTGGGCTTCGATTTTGCCTCAGAAGCCACCCCCCGCCGAAGTCGTCGCGGATAACCTCTCTTTGCATGTTGCTTGCTTTGGTCATTCCGGTATACAACGAGCGCAACCTGTTCATGCAGGCGATCGCGCGCGTCGATCAGACTCCCCCACCACCGGGGCTGAGTCGCGTTCTCTGCATCGTCGACGATGGCTCCACCGACGGCACGGCGGCGTTGGTGCAGCAACTTTCCACGCGACCCGATGTGCGCACTGTCATTCACAATGCCAATCGAGGCAAAGGCGCTGCCCTTCGCACCGGCTTTACTCTCGCCATGGAGCAGAACGCTGATTTCATTCTGGTGCAGGATGCCGATCTGGAATACGACCCGGCAGACCATGCGGCCGTGCTGGCACCCCTCATCGACGGCAAGGCCGATGCCGTCATCGGTTCGCGCTTTCTCGGGCAGACTCATCGCGTTCTCTACTACTGGCACTCCATCGCCAATCGCTTCATTACCACATTCTCCAACATGTGCACCAATCTGAACCTCACCGATATCGAGTGCGGCACCAAGGCCTTTGCCAAAGACATTCTCGCCAAGATTAATATCGACGAATCTGACTTTGCAGTCGAACCCGAACTGATCGCCAAGCTCGCGCGGCTCCGCGTCCGCGATGATTCACTCAAAGACACCCCCTCCCAAGGGTGGCGGCGTTTACGAATCTACGAAGTGCCCGTGTCATACTGGGGACGCACCTACGACGAAGGCAAAAAAATCCGCCCCAAGGATGGCGTCAAAGCCCTCGCGGCAATCGTGAAGCACAACCTGCTGTAAATCCAATCTGCTCGTGCCTACTGACTCTGCACCAACTCCGCTGAACACCACCACCTGCGATCTGGCGATTGTCGGTGCTGGCGCGGCAGGACTATTTGCGTCTATTTGGGCAGGGTTGACCGACCCCAGCATCTCCATCATCGCGGTCGACGGTGCCCGCAAGATCGGGGCCAAAATCCTCGTTGCCGGTGGCGGGCGCTGCAATGTCACGCACGCGGCAGTCTCTGAAACTGCGTACTACGGCTCGAGCCGCAACTCCATCCGCAACGTCCTACGTCAGTTTCCTGTGGAGAAGACCGTCGAGTTCTTTGCCAGTCGAGGCGTGACACTCAAAGCCGAACCCACCGGCAAACTCTTTCCCACCACCGACGATGCACACACCATCCTCGATGCGCTTCTCGCGGCTGTCAAGACAAGCCGTGTGCGGCTGTTGAACCCTTGGCGTGTCACGGGCGTTGAACACAGCGGCTCAGACTTTCTCATCGCTCGTGATACCGCCTTCGATCACGTCCCCGGCGATCCCGCATTCATCCGCGCTCGACGGTTGATTCTCGCCACCGGTGGTAAGGCGTTGCCCAGAACCGGCTCCGATGGGTTGGGTTACTCCTTTGCCAAAGCACTCGGACACACGCTGACGCCGCAAATCGTGCCCGCGCTCGTCCCTCTCACCCTTCAACAAAATGGCCAACAGAGCCACCCGCTTGTCACGCTCTCCGGCCTTGCGCTCCCCTGCACACTCGAGGTCCGCGGTGGTACCAACAAGCGTCTGGCGGCATTCACCAACGACACTCTGCTCACTCATTTTGGCTTGTCCGGACCGGGGCCGCTGGATATCAGCCGCTCCCTGCAAGCCGCACAAGCAACCGATGCGGGGGCGGCACTCTACATCAACTTTCTCCCCGGATACCTCACCGATGATCTGGATCAGATGCTGGCCACCGGCGCAGGCACATCGGTTGGTAACTTCGTCAGTGATCTCTCTCGCCGCAAGCCGCCACGCGAACCCTTGGAACTTGCCGAGGGAGTGACCGGGCTTTGCGATCTCCCCGAGCGACTAATCCGCGTGCTCTGCGCGATGGCCAACATCGAACCTTCCATGCCTTGCCATGCGCTCACCCGCGACAGCCGCAAGGCATTGTCCCGCACATTGACCGACCTGAAACTCCCGATCAGCGGCACGCGCGGTTTCACCTTTGCAGAAGTCACCGCCGGAGGCATCCCCCTCTCCGAAATCCAACTCGCCACCATGGAATCGCGTGTGCGCCCCGGCCTGCACTTGTGCGGCGAAATCCTCGATGTCGACGGTCGCATCGGCGGGTACAACTTCCAATGGGCCTGGGCCAGCGGCTTTGTCGCAGGAAAGTCCGCCGCAATGGCACTCGGTCAACAATCCGCCACCTGACCATGACACGCCGCCCCCCCACCACACCCCGCACGCTCATCTGTGTCCCCATCATGGTGCACGATGTGGATGAGGCCTTGCATGATGCCCAGCGCAGCAAGAGTGGCGGCGCGGATCTGGTTGAGTTCCGCATCGATGACTTCTTCACTGGAGATGCCCAGACCGCCGATCGCGAGGAACGCGAACTGCTGCGCCTCGTTGCGTCTTCCCCTTTGGCGTGCATCGTCACCTGCCGCAGCAAAGACGAGGGTGGCCACTACGACGGCACTGATGAAGCACGCATTTCCCTCTACGAGCGGCTAGGCACCGCGAGTGGCAAGATCGGCGATCTCAACTCTCATCCTCCCCGCTATCTGGATATCGAAGCGGCAACCTACCTGCGTTCGGCCAATCTGGCGATGAAAGTGAATCTGGCCGTCGCCGAGCGTGATCGCGATGATGCTCCCTGGCTCATCGCTTCGATGCACGACTTTGCGACAAGACCACCGGACCTTTTGCGGCGGCTCGCCGCAGCGCGACAGATCGACAAGGCATCCGTCCTTAAAGTCGCGTATCGCGCTCGTTCGCTACGGGATTCGCTGGAATTGCTCGATCTGTGCCGCGAGGCTGACAGCCCCACAATCGCGCTCGGCATGGGCGAGTATGGCACGCTCTCGCGGATTCTGGCACCCAAGTTCGGCGGGTTTCTCACCTTCGCCTCGCTGGCTGCGCAGTCTGCGACTGCGCCGGGGCAACCAACACTCTCCGAACTCACTGATCTCTACCGGTTCAGATCCATCAAGCCCAGCACGCGCGTCTACGGCATCATTGGGTCGCCGGTAAGTCACTCGCTTTCGCCCAAAGTGCACAACGCTGGCTTTGAACTTCTCAAACAGGATGCGGTGTATGTGCCGCTGCCCATCGCGGCGAGTGATGACCTCGAAGCGTCGTACATCAGCTTCAAAGCCACCATGTGGGATCTGATCCATCATTCCCATCTGAATTTCTGCGGGGCCAGCGTCACGCTACCTCACAAGGAGAATCTGGTGCGGCTCGCTCGCGCAGAGAAATGGAAGCTGGACACGATCAGCGATGTTTCGGGGAGTGCCAACACTCTGGTAGTAGATCGCAGCAACCCCGCGTTTCCTCGATGTTCTGTCTTCAATACGGATGTTCGTGCGGTATCGGAGTTACTCGATCCTCACGGTGTCGCCATGTCGGGCGGAGCTGGACACTCTGGTCGGCCCAAGGCACTTGTGATTGGTGCAGGCGGTGTGGGCCGCGCGATTGCTCATGGCCTGGCTCGTGACAATTGCCACGTCACCATCGCTAACCGCACCATCGACAAGGCCCAGGCGATCGTCAACTCCATCGCGCTCTCCGGATTCCCCAATCACGCTCGATCCGCGTATCTTGAAACCATCAAAGCCGAAGGATTCCACTTCATCATTCAGTGCACCAGCGTGGGCATGGTCGGCCCCAATCAGGATCAGACTCCGGTATCGCCCGAGTTCTGGAACAACGCAGGCAACGCGGCAGTTCTGGAGACCATCTACACGCCTCGCGAGACGCCATTCGTCAAAGACGCCCTGGCCGCCGGATGCAGAGTGCACTACGGCCGCGACATGTTCATTCTGCAGGCACTCGCCCAGATGATGCTGTGGGTGCCTGATCCAGACATCCCTTACGCCCCGCCGCCCGAACACCTCGCGGCGATCTACGAACGGCTGACGCGCTGATCGCGGCCTGAGAACATCCAAAAAAAGAATGCGGGCCCGCCAAAGCGAGTCCCGCACCCCGGAAGGAGAGAGCTCTTGGATCCACGTGGGGATTGTGTCATCCCACGACGTGGCATAGTTCTTACGCTCGAACCACCTGAGCGGTTCGCGCTGCTCTCTCCAATCTCCTCTCTCCGTACCTGAAGTTCGGGCAGGATTTTTCCCTACCCGTCTGACCTTTCTCACGTGTCTGACTCTCAGCGAATCTCGACCCTGCGCCCCTTCTCAGGCGTGATCTTGGTCAAGCGCAGCGTCAGCACGCCATCACGCAACTCAGCATCGACACTCTCAGGATCCAAGGTCTCGGGCAGAGCCAGAGATCGCGTCACCGTGCCGCTGTAGCGCTCGCGGCGGATCATTGTCTCATCGCTTGAGTCGGTGTTCGATTCACGCGTCGCCGTGATGGTCAACACGCGATCCTCCACCTCGACTTGCACATGCTCACGGGAAAAGCCCGGAAGCGATGCCCGCAGAATGGTGTGAGTCGCGGTTTCAGAAATGTCCAGAGGCAGTGCTTCGCCACTGCGGGCGCGAGGCGCAGCAAAGCTGGTTCCGAAGAACGGCGCAAAGAAAGGATCTGAAAGCAGCGACTGTGCGACCACCGAAGGAACCGGTGCCGTGCGGGTGCTGACCAGACCGTTGCGAGTATTGCAATTCATGTCCAAACCTCCAGAATATTGGTTCAATTTGCCGGAGTGGTCCACACCACCCGGATAGCTCAGGTATTGCAACACCCGTGCCAGACCAGATCCAGCCCATCAGGAACGTCCACTCTCATTTATCAAGGTGCCAACACACTTGGAATGCCACGGTTTCGTGCCGGAGTGACACCTGACTGACAGAGTGGCAGCGAAGCCCGGTCGATCACCTTTGCAAGTAGCTTCCTGCCGTTCCCAATCACTTTCCAGTCGAACCGCAACCCTGATTTCCCCGTATCCTCTGAAACTCGTGACGACCACCCCGGATAGTGCAGCCATTACACCGACCGACCCGGCTTCGTTTGGTTCAAGTCCAGATGGCCAAGGTCCTGAAACTGCATCGACCGCTGCCACTTCCGAAATCTCTTCGGATACCCCACCGCCTCTGCCGGGTGGCAAGCACGTGCACACCACGGATGAATGCCGCTGCATCACCTGCGGCTATTCGCTGCGAGGGCTAGCCGCCACCGGGTCGTGCCCCGAGTGTCGCACGCTCTACGAGCCACTTCCTCCCCGCATCCCCGCTGGCTACGTCTGCTATCGCTGCTCCTATTCCCTCGCCGACATGCCCACCGACGGGGCCTGCCCGGAGTGCGGCACCAACTACTCCTTTGCCCACGCCTTTCGAGGCCTTCCCTATCCGGGTCAGTTCTCACTGGTCATGCGGCTAGGATGGCCAGCCCTCATCGCAGCACCCATGATCTTCTTTGTGATGCTGAGCGCCTGGTCTCCACGCGGCTCACTTGAATCTCTGGCTTGCCCGATCGCGCTGCTGTTCATCGCCAACCTGCTGAATTTCCCCATTTCCACCAGCCACGCGCTGAGAAACTATGTTCCCCCCTCCAAACGCAAAGGATACTTTGCCGCGTTTCGTTCCCTGGGTGGGTGGGTGCTGACGGCATGGATTCTCTCCGGGGTATTTCTTCTTGGTCCGGTCCTTGCCATCGGACTGGCGATTCACTTCGCCATCTTCAGCAAACTCTGACCATTCATGGACGGTTTTGCGTACAGTGCCCCCGGAAAGCAGATGGGAGGCGCGTTTGGCACACATCGGATCTCAACGGCCGGGAACTCTTCGCATGGGCATGGTCGGTGGCGGACGCGATGCCTTCATCGGCGCCGTGCACCGCCTCGCGGCGTGCATGGATGGGCATGTCGCCGTTGTTGCTGGGGCACTGGCCTCCACACCCGAAAAGTCTCTGGCTTCGGGGCGCGATTTGGGTCTGGACCCCTCGCGTGTCTATCCGGATTGGCAGACCATGCTGGCTGCGGAATGTAAGCTGCCGCGCGAGCAGCGCATCGACTTTGTCAGCATCGTTACGCCCAACTTCATGCACTTTCCCATTGCCAAGGCCTTCGCCGAGGCGGGGATTCATGTCGTCTGCGACAAGCCCATGGTGCTGACCTCGGCTCAGGCCAAAGAACTCTGCGCGATCACAGCGGCCCAAAAGGTCGTCTTTGGCGTCACATACAACTACTCGGGATACCCGATGGTCAAGCAAGCGCGCGATCTGGTGCGCAGTGGCGAACTCGGCGACATCCGCCGCGTGGTGGTGGAATACCACCAGGGGTGGCTGGCCACACCGCTGGAGAGCAGCGGCCAGAAGCAGGCAGGTTGGCGCACCGACCCAGCGCGTTCGGGCGCAGGCGCCATCGGTGACATCGGCAGCCACGCCGAGCAACTGGCGTCTTACATCACCGGGTTAGAACTGGATTCGATCTGCGCCGACCTGAGCACATTCCTCCCGGGTCGGCGTGTCGATGATGACGCCGCCGTCATGATGCGCTTTGCCCCTCGCAACGGCGTCGCCGCCAGAGGCATGCTCATCGCCAGCCAGATTCAGGCCGGCTGCGAAAACGACCTCACCATCCGCATCGGTGGCAGCAAGGGCACACTCACCTGGAGTCAGGAAGACCCTAACTTCCTGGTGCTGCGCAGCGATGGCCAGCCAGAGCGCATCTTCCGTCGCGGCAATCCGTATTTAGGCAACCTCGCCAAGGCCAGTGCTCGCGTCCCCAGTGGCCACCCCGAAGGATTTATCGAGGCCTTTGCCAACGTTTACAACAGCATCGCTGCGGCAATCCGAGCCGGCGCGGGTGGACCACAAGCGGCCACTGAGTTTGACTTTCCGGGTGTCATCGATGGTGCGCGGGGTGTGCACTTCATCGAGCGAGCCATCGCCAGCAGCCAGTCGCAGAACAAGTGGACTGAAGCACGCTTTACGGCCTGAGCGGAGTCACGCCGTCGGCAGCGAAAGATCGATCCCGGCATCCATCAAAATCGGCAGCCAGCGGCGGATCTGAATCAACTTCAATCGCGATGCCGCATCAAGCGCGGTATCTGGTGGAAGTCGATCAGACATGACTCGCGCCACCAGCGTGTCATCCCACCACCACGCCAATCGCACCGGCGCATCGACATCCAGAGCGAGATCGGCCACCTGCTCATCAGCAAGATCAACGAGCTCAGCTCGAATCGGGATCGGGTCCGGATCAGCACTGGCGAGTTGCACCAGTCGGGCCGCAAGTCCGGCGCGGTGCACCAGACGTGCCGCTTCATCCAGATCGACCACACCCACTCCACCCGCGTGCACCGGCCAACTGATCTTGCCGACGCGCTGCTCGCGAGCCACCTCGGCAGCGCGAACCAGCAACTGATTCTGGCTCTCATCCGCTCTTTGCGTCAGCACCACACGAAGTCCAAAGGCCTCGGCGATATCGATGGCGGCGGATCGGCGCAGTGGTGCGGCGGCGCCCACTCCCGGTGCAATCGCGGCCAAACCCTGCCCCCCGGCAGAGCCGAGCAGTTCATCGCGCACGATCGCAGCACCAATGACACTGGAAAGATCGCCATCGAGCAAAGTCAGAATGTTGGAGCCGTCGGCCACGTCGGCATGATAACGCGCTGGGCCGATGGGTGCGGCCGGTCGCCGTCACCGACACATCCATGGTTTGGTGCTCAATAGTTGGGAGTCGGCGCCCTGAAATCAGAGAAATTGATGGAACGGAAGTAGTCGATGGTTTTGACCAGACCATCGCGGAGCTGAGTCTTGGGTTCCCAACCCAGTTTCTGCCGCGCCAGCGTGATGTCGGGCTGACGCTGCAGCGGGTCATCCTGCGGCAGGGGCTTGTGGATGATTTTGCCTTTGTTGCCCGTCAGTTCCATGATCAACTGAGCCAACTGCATGATGGTGAACTCGTTGGGATTGCCGATGTTAACCGGGCCAACAAACTCGTCGGGACCATTCATCATGCGGATCATCGCCTCCACCAGATCGTCGCGATAGCAGAAACTGCGGGTCTGGGCCCCGTCACCAAACATGCTGATGTCCTGACCCAAAAGGGCCTGACGAATGAAGTTTGACACCACGCGACCATCAAAGGGGTGCATGCGGGGGCCATACGTATTGAAGATGCGCACCACGCGGATATTCACGCGATTGGAGCGGTAATAGTCAAAGAAAAGCGTCTCGGCTGCGCGCTTTCCCTCGTCATAGCACGCGCGAGGGCCGATCGGATTCACATTGCCGCGATACGACTCTGGCTGCGGATGCACCGTCGGATCGCCGTACACCTCGCTGGTGCTGGCCTGCAAGACCTTGGCGCGGCAGCGCTTGGCCATGCCCAGCACGTTGATCGCCCCCATGACGGAAGTCTTCATCGTCTTAATGGGGTTGTACTGATAGTGACCAGGTGCCGCAGGGCAGGCAAGGTTGTAAATCTCATCCACTTCCAGATGAATCGGATGCGTGACATCGTGGCGGATCAACTCAAAGTTGGGCTTGCCAAGCAAGTGTGCGACGTTGGACTTCTGGCTGGTGAAAAAGTTATCCAGGCAGATCACATCGTGCCCGGACTCGACCAATCGCTCGCACAAGTGCGAACCAAGAAAGCCAGCTCCGCCAGTCACCAGAATCCGCTTGATCGCCACGGTTATTCCTCTCGCTGAGTGCAGTTTGGGGTCAGAGTGTCGGGTCTTGGCTTAACATGGCAGCGTATCGCGCCACGGCCTCGCGGGGCTTCCACACCGGTCGCCATCCCAGCCCGGATGTCGTCGCCGAAAGATCGGCACAAGTGAAATCCTGATAAAAGGCCCGGATGTGTTCGGGCATGTCGAAGTACTCAACCTTGAATTCGGCGAATTGAGGAACCGAGGCGATCGCCTCGGCAATCTCGCGGAAGCTCGTCGCCACGCCAGAGCCGACGTTGTAGACGCCACTGATCGGGTTGGGCAGGTGGCCTCCGGGGTTGGCCAGTCCCGCCGCGGCGAGGGTGCAATTCACCACATCGTCGACATACACCTGATCGCGGGCCTGAGACCCATCCTTAAAGAGGCGCGACGGTTGGCCTGAGGTGAACTGCCTGACCAATTGGCGAGCCATGGAGGCCATCTTTCCTTTTGCCGCCTCGCCGGGGCCAAAGACGTTGAAGTAGCGCAGCCCCACCACCGACGAGCGGGCGCTGCCCCCAGCGCGTGCGATGGCTCGCGAGGCGACCGATTCCATCAGCCATTTGCTGAAGCCGTAGATGTTGTTGGGCCTGCCCGCCGCAGAGATTGGGAACGCAACCCGCGCCGCCGTCTGGGGGGGTGTGCCATAGGTCGCGGCACTGGAGCAATACGCCAAAGTCACACCATGCTTCAGACACGCATCGACGAGAGGGCGGAATCCTTCAGTGTTGATCGCCAGCATGCGTTGCTGGTCCATCACGGTGGTATCGGTGATGGCTGCAAGGTGAAAGACCGCCCGAGTGGGCTTTGAAAGGAGGTCATTCCAATCGACACTGGTGTAACAGCGGCCGATGCATTCACCATGAAAGGGAGCCACGTTGGCACGATCGCACGCAGAGACGACGTTGGAAAAATGGCTGCTGGAAAAGTCATCGATGATGACGATTTCGGCGCCGGGGCGCGAGCCAAGCAACGCCGCCACCAGATTGGATCCGACAAATCCACTGCCACCCGTGATGATGAAGCGTTCGCGTACAGTCATGCGCTCCTCACCGCCCATCCTGCTGGGTGTCGTTCACCTGCGGAATGGTCAATACCTGGCCGATCTTCAAAGCATCTTTGGAAGCCATGGTCGAGCGGTTGGCCTGATAAATCGCGTCGGCGTACTTGGGTGAACCGAGCATTCGTTGCGCGATCAAAGACAACGAATCACCCCTTTGTACCGTGTATGTGCGAGTTACCGAAGTTGGCTGACCTGCCCCTGCTGCATCCGGACTCTCCTTCACCGGCTCTGGCACAGCAACGGGAATGCCCTGAATGTTGTTGGGGTCTTTGGGCACAAGGATCACGCGGCCGGCGCGAAGACGCCGCGGATCCATCAGCGGGTTTGACCTGGCGATGACACTGCCATCGACGCCGGAACCAAAGAATCGCTCGGCGATGGTCTGGAAGGAATCACCCGGTTGCACCGTGTACTGATGAAAGCCGGGTGGAATCACACCAGCATTCGGAGAGACCGGGGGCGGACCATCGGCCTCGGCACCCTGATCAGGTGCCGCGAGTAGTGTCGGATTTTCGGTTAATCCGCCATTTTCGTCGGAAGGAGCCGCAGCGAAACTGATGCGGGGAGCCCGGGGTGTCCACATCCAATAGGTGCCGATCCACACTACCGCCAGCAACAGCAATCCACCCAGAATGCGTGCTGAGGCGTGATTCACGCGAACCTCCTATCCAAACCTGATGGCTCAAAATGAATCATCGGCCTAAACCTCCCTTGTCCCATCAGTCCTGAGCCCATCAGTCCTGAGCCCATCAGTCCCGGGTCCATCAGTTTGTGGGAGCCACCACGCCGCGAGGCGTCGCCTCAGTCTCATTGCCTTTGCGTGACCAGACCATGGGCGCGGCAACCGCAATCGACGAGTAGGTGCCGATGCCGATGCCAACCACAAGGGCGAATGCGAACGGACGGACACCCTCTCCGCCGAAGCAGTAGAGAATAAGGGACGTACACACGGTCGAGCCGGAAGTGATGATGGTGCGGCTGATGGTCTGATTGACCGCCAGATTGATCATCTCTGCCGTGGCATACTGCAATTTGCCCTTAGTCTCGCGAATGCGGTCCATGATGATGATGGTGTCGTTCAGGGAGTATCCTGCAACGGTGAGCATCGCTGCGACCATGTTGAGATCAATCTTGAAGGGCAGAATGCCCAGCGTGTGAGCCACACCCTGCAATGAAGGTGACTCCCAAAGAATCTCACACAGAGCGATTGCACCCAGCACAGTGAGCACGTCGTGCAGAGTCGCGACAATTGCCGCCAACGAATACCTGGCACCCTTGAATCGAACCCAGATGTAGATTGCGATCAACACGAACGAAAGGAGCACGGCAGCCACTGCCTGGGCCTTAAAGGTGTTGGCGATCGCCGGGCTGAAATTCTGCACACTCGCGGAGGTAGAGGAAACCGTGAGTGCATCCCGAACCAGATTCCATTCGCGCCGGGCGACGGTGTCCGACCAGCGATCCTCATCGGCCATGAAACTGAAGTTCTCATCGCGCACCACAAGCGCAAAGCCGGATACTGCGGTTTCATCTCCGGCAAGCACGAAGTACTCGGATGTGCGGCTGAGCGTGTCGGAGTATTCCGGTTCACCACGCTTCTTTTCGATGCGAGCGCGAATCGATTCCAAAGAAACCGGGGGTTCGATCCCATCGACGACAAGGGCCACGCCCCCTTCAAACCGCTTGACATCACTGCGAATGGCCGGACGCTCGATCACATCACCCAGCGTCGCCCGATCGACGCGATACACCGGCGCCTTGCGCCAATCCGTCGCCTCCATGGAGGCAAAGCGCAGTTCGCGGTCTTCGCTGATCAGACCCACAAGCCCCTGACCAACCACGTCGCGCACCGTGGCTTCGTCCGTCGCCGTGGTCTTGATCATGAACCAGTGCGAACGAACACCCGTTTCATCGGGATTAATCGGGGTGACATCCAGAGTTTGCAACGGCAATCGCGAAGGGTCATCCGCAGCCAGCGATTCGGCGGCCTTGCGCAATCGGGATTCAACCTCAGCACGTTCCATGGTGATGGGTTTGCCGGTCTTGGGGTCGGTGGCAAACTGCACATCCACCTGAGTACCGCCCAAGAACTCGATGTGCAGCATTTTGTCGCCACGCAGGAACACGGCATACAGGCCCATGAGCACATAGATCGTGGAGATCGTGAAAAATATGTGCCGATAACGCATCCAGTTGATGTTGGGGGTCAACGCCTTCTGCAAGCCGGGAACCGCCATCGGCAACATGCTGGTCTTGCGCCACCCCAATTGCACGATGAGCACATCAAAGATCAATCGGGTGATTACCAAAGCTGCAAACAGCGTGGCGATGACGCCGATGCCCATAGTGATGGCAAAGCCTTTGATTTCCTGCGTGCCGACATACGCCAGCACCACGCACACAATCAGGTTGGTGACGTTGCCGTCGACAATGGATGACAGGGCCTTGGAGAAGCCGAGTCGCACTGCAGTCTTCAGATCTGCGCCGCGGTTCATTTCCTCGCGCATGCGCTCGTAGATGAGCACGTTAGCATCCACCGCCATGCCGAAGGTGAGAATCACGCCGGCAATGCCCGGCATCGTGAACGCGGCTTTGGCCAGAGCCATCATGCCCACGATGATCAGGGCGTTGCAGAAGAGGGCGATCACGGCGATGAAGCCGCAACCAAAGTAGTAGACGACCATAAATCCGCTGACAACCACCAGCGCGACCACACCGGCTTTCAGACCATTCTGCAGGTTGTCAGCACCCAATGCCGGACCAATCGATTGAATCGACAGCGGCTTGGGAGAGAGCTTGGCCTGCAACGAGCCGGCATTCAGCACGCGGATCACGTAATCGCGTTCTTCCTTCTGATCCACACCCGTGATCTGACCCGATCTGGAGATCGCCGATTGCAACCGCGGCGCTGTGTACACCTGATCATCCAGCAGGATCGCCATTTTGTTATTTGTCTTGGCTGGCTCGCGCGTCAGGTTCCCCAGCAGCGTGCCACCCAAAGGGTCCATCTGAAAAGCAATCGAGGGCTTGCCGAGTTCGTCGGCACTCTCCTGAGCACCTTTGACGCGCCAATCGCCTTCGTCCGCCGTCAAACGCTTGCCCCGCACATCCCAACACAGGAGGTAATACTCCCCTTCTTTGGACATGTCACCGACGTAGCCGCGCGAGGCAAAGAACGCCGCCGGGTCGGCCTGCAAGAACGCCAATTCCGCTGTGCTGGTGTACCAGTTCTCGATCTGATTGACCTTGTACCAGCGTGCATCTGTCGATCGCACATTCTGGGCACCGCGCGTCCGCAGTTCCGTGCGCAGGCGATCCTCATCTGTGGTGAAATTGCTGCCACCACTCGCTGCCGGATCAACCGTGATACGGAAGGAGATCACGCCCGCGCCCTTGAGCAGGCGAATCAGATCCTGGGGATCATCAAGTGTGGTACGTTCCTTCAGATACGCATCCTGAGCCGCGATAATCCGCTCGATTTGCGGCACCGCCTCAGGGTGGGCCGCCTTCAGCACCTTGATACCACGCTCACGCGGGCTTTCCACCACGATGCGCTTCTGGGCCGGGTCTTTGGCAGCCGGATCCTCCAGAGTGCGTGTGCGATTGGAAAGGTTCAGGATGCGTTGAACTTCTTCACCTGAGACAACGCCCTTGAAAAACTCCGTTCGAGCGGCGTCAAAGCGGCCAATCGCTTCGCCTGCTGCGACAACCAAAGCGTCATACTCAGGACCACTCTTGTTGGCGGCGCGAGCTGCGCGCTCAGCCTCTCTGGCTACGGCTACCTCATCCGCGGCAGCAAGGGCCGCCTTGAGCTTGGTCTTCTGACCCGATTCTTCCTTAAACAGGTCGTTGATGGCTTTCTCACGCCCAGCGGCATCCATGCGGACGATGGAGTCAAACCTCGCCTCGCTCATCGCGGTGCGGCCGAGTTGCTGCAACTCTGACTCGTACACCGCCTTCAATCCTTTGACCTTGTCGCTGGGGAGGGGCATCGTCACTTCGATGCGGTCGTTGCCCTGCGCGACAAAGGTGATGTCCAGAGTGCCGGTGGGGTTGATGCGCTGCTTGAGGACGTTGATCGTCTGATCCAGCACCGCCTTGGCACTTTCATCCTGCTTGATCTGCACGGCATACACCAGCGAGACACCGCCTCGCAGGTCCTTGCCCAGCTTCAACTGCTTTTCCAGCGGCACAATCGAGTACCAGCACAACGCCAGCACCGCAAGCACCAAAACCGCCGTCTGATAGATCTTTCTCATCGCGTCCCTTTTGCGATCACCACCGATGCATCAACACATGCTGTCCGCCAGCCCAACACAGATCACACCGTCGCCGTGGTCATGGGCTTGGCTTCGATCTTGGCATCAGACTTTGGGTCGGTCTTTCCCTCCGACTTCAGCACCGTGGCCAATGCCGAGCGGCTGAAGCGGATCTTGCCAGTCTCGACCTGCAAGACCATCTCCTGATCGTTCAACTCCACCACCGTGCCGATGATGCCGGCAGTCGTCGCCACCTTGTCATGCTTTTTGACGCTGTTCAAGAGCGTCTCGCGCTGCTTGCTCTGCTTGCGCCCCTGCCACCACATCAAGAGCATAAAGACAGCCATCACGCCCAACATGGGGATCAGCGGACTCGACCAGATCGAGGGAGCCGGACCCGGAACAGGACCTGGAGTGGCAGTGCCCGTCGTTGCAGTCTGCGTCGGAGTCGTTGTGCTCGTCGGAGCTGCTCCCGCAGTTGCGCCGGGCACCGACGCAGCCGAAGCTCCGGGCACACCGACACCAGTGCCGGTCGAGGGTGTAGATGTAGTTTGCGCCAACGTGAAGACCAGATCAGACATGACAACCTTTCACCCGACGAATCACTCCTGCGAACTGCGCAGCGCGGCCACGTCGGAATTCACACTTGCTAACAATACCCAAACTAGATAGTCCGGGCAAGATTCTACGCGAGGGAATCTGCGGTCATTGGCCTCCACCCCGAACCACCAGACCACCTGCGGGGCGGGCCACCGGCCAGCGGCTCAGCAGCCCGTCCCAATCGTCAGTCGCCACCGTGGCCCGAATATCTGCCATGAAGCGTTGGAAATGACGCAGATTGTGCAACGTGACCAGAATCGGCCCCAGCATCTCCTCGGCCATGAACAGGTGCCGAATGTACGAGCGTGAGAAATGCCCCAGATCCGAACCCTGCCATCCATGAGAGCGCGGCGAGCAGGCGTAGCAGTCGCACCCTGGCTCGATCGGTCGTTCATCCTCCGCATGAGCCAGGTTGCGAAGTTTGAGCGCCCCCGTCGCCGTGAACGCGCTGGCATTCCTGCCATTGCGCGTCGGCAGCACGCAATCAAACATATCCACACCTGCCATCACCGCCGCGAGAATGTCGCGTTCGTACCCCACACCCATCAGGTACCGGGGCTTGCCATCCGGCAACCTCGGCGCGGCAAATCGCACCACCGATGCGATCTCCTCCGTTGTTTCCCCCACAGCCACGCCACCAATCGCATATCCTGGCAATTCGACGTTGCAAACCTGCTCGATGGATCTGGCACGCCGCGTCAGATCCGACCCACCTTGAGTGATGCCAAAGAGCGACTGCTCCTGCGGACGCGAGTGCGCGTTCTTGCATCGCTGCAACCACTTGGCCGTGCGATCCAGCGCGATATCCAGACGCTTGACGTGGTCATACCCCTTCTTACCACTATCTCGCTTGACAGCCGCCTCTCTCCGTGCTGGCTGAGTTCCCGCCTCCACCACCTGACCAGAATCCGGCGCGGCTGGCGGACAGTCATCAAACGCCATGATGATGTCAGCACCCAGCAGGTTCTGCACTTCGATAGCCCGCTCCGGCGTCATGCGAATCGACGCACCATCGACAATCGACTTGAACGTCACGCCATCGTCATCTACCTTGTTCGTCTCAGCGAGTGAAAACGCCTGATACCCACCCGAATCAGTCAAAATCGGGCCGTTCCAATTCATGAAGCGATGCACACCGCCGCGGCGCCACACCAACTCCGGCCCCGGCCTGAGCAGAAGGTGATACGTGTTATTCAACACAACCTGCGCACCAGTGCCCGCCACCAACTCTGGCAAGATCCCCTTGATCGAACCCTTGGTCCCCACCGGCATGAATGCGGGAGTATCAAACGTGCCGTGCAGCGTCGTCACCCGCCCCCTTCGCGCGTGGCTGACCGTTGATCTATGCAAAATCTGAAACTGCAAGGGCTCTGGCATCACCTGACCGTATCACCACCGCCATCGACTCATCCGGCCCGGCGTTTGAGGTCTGTCTCATCACGCAGGGCCTCTCGCTCTTTCTCTGTCAGCGAATGCAGCCCGGCGGTCTTGACCTTGTCCAGAATCCTGTCGATCTCTGCCCGCCTCTGCCCCTCATCCCGGACTCGCTGCGCCGCACGCCGGTCCTTCCGCGAATCACTCCACACATCCCAGAAATCCCTGAGCAGGTGTATCCGCCGGATGAAGAACGCCCCGGCAATCGCCCCGCCCAGATGCGCCGCATCGCCACCGGCGTTGTAGGAATTGATCAACGGGAACCACGACAGATACCGGCCGAAGAAGAGATTCAACGTCGCCAGCCCAAGATACACATACACCAGCGTCCGCAACTTCATGGGAATCGGGATCGGGAAAGCAATCACTTCGGTCTTGGGCTCCAGATGCGCCGCCGCCATCATCACGCCAAAGACTCCCGCCGAAGCCCCCACCAGCGGCGTGTTCATGTCATTGAATAACAACCCGGGAATCTCGCTCATGTTGAAGTACTTGGCCGCGATCGTGCCACCGAGATTCAACAGGAAGTACATCACGCCGCCAAAGATGCCGCAGACGATGTAAAACGCCAGATACCGGCGCGCTCCCAATCGCTCTTCAACCACACTGCCGAACATATAAAGCCCGAGCATGTTCAGCGCGATGTGAATCACACCCGAGTGCAGGAACTGAAACGAGATCAGCCGCCAAAACTCCAGCCGATGCAGCATCGCTTCGCTGGAAAAGTGTCCCTGGAAGTACAACCACTGGCCAAACCCTTCGGCCACCGTGCCGCTCGGGGTCTGCACTGTTCGCACCGTGATCGCCTGAATCACAAAGATCGCGATGTTGATGATGATCAGCCACGTGTTACACGAACGAATGGGAAAGCCATTCGCAAGTGGGTTGGTCGGCTTCTCTCGGTAGTAGTCTCGGTTGTCTATCGCCATGGGTGCCGCGTTCCGTACGTGAAATCCCACTCCGGGTTCACGTCACGGTATCGGCGATTGCACCCCCGGGTCATCATCGCTCGGGGAAAACCTGTGAATCTCCCGCACTTTCCGATCGCCCTTCCTGCTCGGAATGAGGCCCGGAACGCCACCCTGTTTGTCGATCTGATTCCAGGTGCAGGTGATCTCGCAAGTCCGCCTGAATCTGGTCCAATTCTGAAATCTCTTTGCCCGTCAATGCCCCCGGTCCATGGGTACGAAGCCGCGTCAGCGCGTCTACCAGCCAGTGACCCTCTTGAGGATCACTTGTCGCACTCAAATCCACTTCATCAGCAAAGACAACATCATCAACTTCGCCCCTATTCGAAAGCGACCACCACGCACAGCAAGCCACAAGCGCCACACCTCGCGTGGAATCAAATGCCACCGCCAACCCGATCAAGACCGCTCCAGCCAGCACTCCGGCAAAGCTTCGCTGCGACTCCCACCCCGCGTGCGAAAGCACTTCACCCGCCAGCACACCCCCATCCATCGGCCGCAACGGAATCAGATTCATCAGAAACGCAACCACACTCGCGGCGTACAGCCACCACGCCCACAACATCCACCCCTGCTCAACACCCCACTTACGAATCGCTTCAGACGGGTGAAGAGGGTTGAATACCAACATCTCCCAACTCGCCCCACTCGCCAGCAGCGTTCCAGACGCCACCCCCACCAACACCGCTCCGCATGCCAGCCCCACCACCGCGTGACGTACCCGGCGAAATCTTGCCACACCACCCGCCGCAGCGCCCCACACACCATATGCCCCTGCGCAAACCGCGCCACCCGGCCACATCACAGATGTTTGACGACCACTCCATCCCGTGTCACCGCGTCGCGGCACGGTGCCGCGATCCAGTGCCGCACGCATCATCTCGCGGCACAACACCACCGCCAGCATGGCATACACACACGCCAATGCACTCTGCACGCTCGCACCTGGCTGCGCCACTGAGATCAGAATCTCGCTCGCACCCCACACCACGAACAACGCATGCAGACGGATTGAGCATCCTCGCACAGTCACGAATGGCAACGACCACGACAACGGGTGGTATCGCGACCATGACTTCTCAGCACTCAGGAGCATCTTGTCACCCGATTCCCATGTCTCAATCACACACCCAACTACCCCACCGACCCCTCTCGCTCGATCTAGATCAATCCTTTTCTCCGCGCCAGATGCATCGCCAGCATGCTCTTGGCATCCATCAATTCGCCGGAATCAATCGCGGCGAAAACCGCCTCCACCGACATCAACTCCACCGTCAAATCCTCATCCTCCTCAAGTCGCTGCCCCACATGGGATAACCCCGTGGCGGCATAGGCCACCATCAGTTCATCCGACAGCCCCGGACTCGTGTAAAACCGCCCGATCTCGGTCAAGGTTGCGGCTTCGTAACCAATTTCCTCGACAATCTCCCTCCCAGCCGTCACCGCCGCATCCTCTCCCACCTCGCGCGTCCCCGCCGGCAACTCCAGGATGTATTTCTCCAGCGAGGCCCGGAACGATCGAATCATCGCCACATGCGGTTCTCCCCCTGTGCCGGGCCCATGCCCAGTCAAAATCGGCACGATCACCACCGCTCCCGGGTGTCTCACGACCTGTTTGCTCAACACCTTTCCAGACTTGCCGACATACTGGACGGATTCATAATCAAACTTCCGTCCCTTATGAATCACAACGCGGCTGATCTGGCCCCTAGCATCATTTTCCATACTCAGAGCGTACGAACGTGAGCACACTTTCGCCCCAGCATGGACGCGCCGCTTCAGCCCCAAATCCTGGGTCAGCGTCATCTCACACCCCCACCACCGGCTACGCCATTCGCCTCGTGAACGTCTCACGTTCATTCGGCCCGCAAACCGTCCTCGACGGTGTCAATATCAACATTCCCCGTGGCCAGACCACCGTCATCATGGGCCCATCCGGTTGCGGCAAGTCGGTCATGCTCAAGCACATCGTTGGCCTGCTGCAACCCACTGGCGGCGAGGTTTGGGTCGAGGATCAGCGGATCGACACCCTCCGCGAGCGTGATCTTCGCCCCATCCGTCTCCAGATCGGCTTTCTCTTCCAGCTCTCCGCCCTCTTTGATTCGATGTCCGTCGCCGACAACATCGCTTTCCCCCTCATCGAACACACCAACCTCACCGAATCGCAACGCCGCGACAAGATTCATCACGCCCTTGAACTCGTTGACCTCGACGGAGTCGAAAATAAACTTCCGGCTCAGCTCTCCGGCGGTCAGCGCAAGCGCGTTGCCCTCGCCCGCGCCATCGTCCTCGAACCCCGCATCATCCTCTACGACGAACCCACCACCGGCCTGGACCCCATTCGCTCCGATGGCATCGACCAACTCGTCAACAAGCTCCGCAGAGAGCTCGGCGTCACCAGCGTCGTCGTCACCCACGACATGAACAGCGCCCGCAAGGTCGCCGAGCACTGCTTCCTACTCCTGAACGGCAAAGTCGCGGCCCAGGGCACTTTCGAACAACTGCAGCAGAACCCCGACTTCCGCGTGCAGCAATTCCTCCAGGGTGTCTATCGCCGCGATGACATCGAAGCCGAACGCCCCAGCTCTCCCGGCCAGGCGGCAAGCTTGTAGTGCTCACGAAACTCCCCTCTCCCATCTACCATTGGACGCATTGCACCGTTGACCACGCAGCAGGAAGCCACCCGTGACCAGCAGTCCATTTCGCCGCGATCTCTTCACCGGCTTTGTCTCGCTCCTCACCCTCGCCGGGCTGGTGTGGATGCTCTGGCGCTTTGGTGAATTGCGCGGGCTCTCGGAAAAAACCTATCAATTCGACATCAAGCTCACCTCCGCCGATGGCATCTCCTCCACCGCCTCCATCGCATTCAGCGGCGTCAAAGTCGGCAAAGTCGTCAGCATCAAGAACGAGCCCGATCCCCGCAACGGTGTCGTGATCCGTGCTCAGGTCAAGGAAGAGATCAGCATCCCACGCTCCGTCCAGATCATCATCGACAAGGGCTTCGTCGGCGATAGTTCCATCGACCTCCGCCTCCCTGCCGACGCCACCGCCGAGTCCATCACCCAAACCCTGAAGAAAGACGGCACCGATGCTCTCGGCCCCACCAAGGCCTCATCCCTCTTTGCCGATCTCGCCAACATCGCGCAGGATGCCAGCAAGGAACTCAGCGCAACCGCCAAGGAAATCCGCCGCGTCGCCACCACGCTCGAGACCACCGGTCAACGCTTGAACGATCTCCTCGAACCCCGCACCCTCGCCGAAGTCGATTCCGGCGACAAGCAACCCAACCTTCGCTCCACCATGGCCCGCGCCGATGCCGCCCTCGCCTCCGCCAATAAGTGGCTCGGCGACGATGCCGCCCTCGGCGATGCCAAGGCCTCCCTCGCCCGAATCAAGACTCTCCTCGACGATGCCTCCAGCGCTGTCAAGACCATCGACGACACCTCCAAGGAAGTCAAAGCCCTCGTCGCCGCCAACTCTCCCAAGATCCAATCCCTCATCGACGATGCCAACAAGACCATCCGCAGCGTCGATTCAGCTGCTTCATCTCTCACCAGCATCGCAACATCCATCGAAAAGGGCGAAGGCACCCTGGGCCAACTCGTCAAAAACCCAGACCTCTACCGCAACCTCGACGATGCCGCCAAACGCCTCGATGCCGCACTCCTCGAAGCCAAACTCATGATCGAGAAGTTCAAGCAGGAAGGCCTGCCGCTGAAGTTGCGATAGACACAAATTCGCAAATTTACAAATGTGCAAATCTGCAATTAGAACCGTGCGTCAAGTCACGACGGGTCTCATTTGCGCATTTGCAAATTTGTCAATTTGCACATTTCTGTGATGTCATGTGCGTCACCGCTCACACGCCTCAATCACATTCAACAGCAGCATCGCCACCGTCATCGGTCCCACGCCACCCGGCACAGGGCTGATGTGGCCCGCCACTTGCGAAGCCCCCGCAAAATCCACATCTCCCACCGTCACCGTCTTCCCATCCGGGCCCGTCACCCGATTCACTCCCACATCCACCACGATCGCCCCCGGCCGCACCATCTCCGCCGTCACCAATCGCGGCACACCCGCCGCCGCCACCACGATGTCCGCCTCCCTGCACAATTCCGCCACGCCGCCCTTCTGCGCACTCGTCCACTTGTTGCAGCTCACCACCGTCGCCTCTTGCCTCATGAGCAGCACCGCGATCGGCTTCCCGACCACATCTCCCGCCCCCACCACCACAGCACGCTTCCCCCGCAAAAACCCATCACCCGGCGGCACGCCCGGCGTCTTCCGCACCACGTGCTCGATCATCTTCAACGTCGCCAGCGCAGTGCACGGCGCCAGACTGCTCCGCCCATACACCACGTTGCCGATGTTCGCAGGGTTCACACCCTCCACATCCTTCTCCGCCGCGATCAGCCGCTGCACGCTGTACGCATCCACCCCCTCCGGCAGTGGCAGGTGCACCATGATCGCCTTCACATCATCCTGCGTGTTCAATAGCAGCACCCGCCCCGCAATGTCATCAAACCCCGCCCCCGCCGGCAACCGGTGCAGCTTGTAATCAATTCCCAGCGCCTGGCACGTCTTGGCCTGATTCTCCGCATACACCTTCGACGAGTTGTCCCCCGCATCCACCAGCACGGCATCCAGCCGCACCACGCCTACGCCCGCCACTCCATTCCCACGCGCCCGTATCGCCGCCGCTCTCGCGGCAATGCTCTCGCGGTACTGCTTGGCCAATGACAATCCATCAATGATCTGGGCTGGCATTCCCGACTTTAGCCCCTCCACTCAGATTCCCTGTACGATTCGACATGCCCCCCGCCGACTCCATCGCACGCATCCACCACCTCCGCGATCTCCTCACTCGCGCCAATCGCGCCTACTACGTCGATGCCACATCCATCATGCCCGATTTGGAATTCGATCAACTCCTCACCGAGCTCGCCGAACTCGAATCCAAGCATCCCGAACTCGATGATCCCGCCAGCCCCACCAAGCGCGTCGGCGGCGAGCCCATCGACGGCTTCACGCAAGTCACTCACCGCGTTCCCATGCTCTCGATCGACAATTCCTACGACGAGTCCACCATCCGTGAGTGGGCCGCCCGCATGACTCGCGGCATTTCTGGCGACTCCGGCCTCTTCGCCTCCCCGCCCTCCCTCACCTTCGTCTGCGATCCCAAGATCGACGGTGTCGCACTCTCCATTCGCTACGAGAATGGCAAGCTCATCCACGCCGTCACCCGTGGCGACGGTGTCAAAGGCGATGATGTCACCCACGCCGCACGCGTCATCCGCGCCATCCCCATGACGCTCGACAGCAAGACTCCACCCAAAGTCCTCGAAGTCCGTGGCGAAGTCTTCATGACCACCACCGAGTTCGCCCGGATCAACCGCGAACTCGAAGACGCCGGCGAAGACCTTCTCGCCAATCCCCGCAACGCCACCGCAGGCACGATCAAGAACCTCGATCCCAACCTCATCGCCCGCCGCAAACTCTCCTTTCAGGCCCACGGTCGTGGCGACGTCGATCCCAACTTCGCCTCATCTCACACCGAGTTTCTCGCCAAGATCAAATCCCTCGGCATCCCCACCAATCCGCACACCAAATCCTGCTCCAGCGTTGATGAAGTCGTCGCCACCATCGCTGCCTTCGCTGACGCGCGCCGTTCTCTCCCTTACGCCACCGATGGCATGGTCATCCGTCTCGATCGCTTTGATCAGCAGGCAGCCCTTGGCCTCACCAGCAAGAGCCCGCGCTGGATCACTGCGTACAAGTATCCCCCCGACCGCAAGTCCACCATCCTGCTCGATGTGCTGCACCAGGTCGGCAAGACCGGCAAGATCACGCCCCGCGCTGTCATGCAGCCCGTGCACCTCGCTGGCACCACTGTGAAACACGCCACCCTGCACAACTACGGCCAGATCCGCCAGAAAGACATACACATCGGCGACACCATCGAGATCGAGAAAGCCGGCGAAATCATTCCTTACGTCGTCGGCATCATCACCGAAAAGCGTCCCGCCGATGCCCGCCCCATCATCGCACCGGAAACCTGCCCCGAATGCAATGGCCCTGTTGAGCCCGAGTATCCCGATCCTTCCAACCCCACTCCCGAATCCGAATCCGCCCGCCGCTGCATCAATCCTGAGTGCCCCGCCCAAGTGCGTGAGAAACTCGTCTGGTTCTGTGGTCGCAAACAAATGGATATCGACAGTCTGGGCGAAAAGACTATCGACCAGGTCCGGGCCGAAGCCCCCTCCATCCCCCTCAACTCCTTCGCCGACATCTTCCGCCTTCCCGAGCATCGCGCCACACTCCTCACCCTCGATCGCATGGGTGAAAAGAAAGTCGACAACCTTCTCGCCGGCATCGAAGCTGCCAAGTCTCGTGGCCTTGGCAAACTCCTTGCCGGCATGGGCATTCGCCACGTCGGCGACACCACCGGCAAACTCCTCGCTCGCAACTTCCGCGGCATCGACGATCTTCTCGCCGCCCCCGTTTACAAGCTCATGCCCATCGCCGTCAACCGCATGAGCCCCAAGAAGCGCATGGAACTCTTCAACCTCGATGCACCGTTACCCAATGAGTATGAAACCGGGCTCGGTGTCGACACCGCTCCGGCTGTCTACGCCTATCTCCACAGCCCAGTCGCTCAGCGCACATTCGCCGCGCTCAAGTCACTCGGTGTCTCCCTCGCCTCGGTCGACTACATCGATCCCACCCGCGCCCCAACCACCACCGACTCTCCCGTCACGGGCAAGACCATCGTCATCACCGGCACCCTCACCAAATGGGAACGCACCGAACTCGCCGAAGCCCTGGAAAGACTCGGTGCCAAAGTCACCGACTCGGTCAGCAAAAAAACCCACATCCTCATCGTCGGCAAATCCGCCGGAAGCAAACTCGCCAAGGCCGAATCCCTCGGCATCCCCACTTGGGATGAAGCCAAACTCCACGCTGAACTCGGCACACTGCTTGGTCGATAGCTTGTTTGGCCGATAACTCTCTACCCACTTGAGGTGATTTCACAGGTCTCACATGCAGAACGTTGAGTGCAAATACGAACTGCGCGATCTGCCACTGGCACGCTCTATCGCACGCGCCATCGGCTCCACTTTCATCGGCAACCTCAAACAAAAAGACACCTACTACCGCCTCACCACCGGCCGCCTTAAACGCCGTGAGTGCATCGGCGAGCCACCCGAATACATCTTCTACGACCGAAGCGACGATTCGCGTCCGCGGCTGTCCAGTTTCATGATCTACACCCAATCCGAAGCACAAACGCGCTTTGGTTCTCATCCCCTCCCAGTGTGGATCAACGTCTTCAAAACCCGCGAACTCTTCATGGTTGAAAATGTCCGCATCCACCTCGACACTGTCGAGGATCTCGGCACGTTCCTCGAATTTGAGGCGCTCGTCTCTCCCAGCCACCACATGAGCCAGTGCCACTCCATCCTCAACATCCTCAAAGCCAAATTCGCTCCAGCCCTTGGCGAACCCCTCAGCACTTCCTATTCCGACCTTCTGGCACAGAAGCAAACCGCGCACATCCCCACTCCACTTCCAGCGATTGATCTTCCCGAAATAGAGCCCCCTAAACGCCCGTAAATCCACTATTTCATTTTGAAATCAGCGTTATTATCGGCGACGTTGTCAGTTGCCGCTAGCTCTCCTCACGTCCCACTTGACGCGCGAGGCATATGTTTGTATTCTGATTGGGTAATTGCGCGTCGGCAAGGCTTTGCTGGCGTGCCCTCTCTCCACATCACCAAAGGATCACCATGTCCACTCCCTCTTTCCCGACTCTCACCCAAGCCCTCGCTTCCATCAACCAATCTCACCTTCTCACCTATTACCCCTCCCTCTCGCCAGATTCTCAATCCAAACTCCTCGCCCAGATCAAAGCTCTCGACCTCCGTCACATTCCCAAGTGGGTCTCTGAATACGTCACTGCCAAGCCCGACGCCACCACCGCCTCCACCTCCATCAACCCCGCGCCGTACTACGCCATTCACGACACTTCTTGGGATCGCTCCAAGTACGCCAAGGTCGGCGAACAACTCCTCCGCGATGGCAAAGTCGCCGCCTTCACCGTCGCCGGTGGCCAGGGCACGCGGCTCGGCTACGACGGCCCCAAGGGGTGCTATCCCGCCACCCCCATCACCAACAAACCACTCTTTCAGGTTTTCGCCGAGGGGCTTCTCGCCGCTGGCCGCAAATACGGTCGCCCGATTCCCTGGTACATCATGACTAGCCCCTTGAATCACGCACAGACCGTCGCCTTTTTCACTCAACACTCGCACTTCGGCCTCAACGCCAAAGACGTGAAATTCTTCGAACAAGGCGTCATGCCGTCCTTCGACATGGTCAGTGGCAAGATCCTCCTCGCTGCCAAAGACGAACTCGCCACCAACCCGGATGGTCACGGCGGAGCCATCCGCGCCCTCGACATCAGTGGCTCCATCGCCGATATGCAATCTCGCGGCATCGCCTACCTCTCCTACTTTCAGGTCGATAACCCCAGCGTCAACATCGTCGACCCGGTCTTCCTCGGACTGCACGCCGCGGCTCCCGACTCCAGTGGCGAAATGTCGAGCAAAATGGTCCGCAAAGCAGGGCCCGACGAAAAAGTCGGCGTCTTTGTCTCCATCGATGGACGCACGCAGGTCATGGAATATTCCGACATGCCGCCGGCACTTTCCAAAGCCACTCTTGCTGACGGCTCTCTGAAGTTCCCCGGTGGCTCCATCGCCATCCACATCATCAGCGTCGAATTCCTCTCGCGCATGGCCAGCGATGCCCGCTTTGCCCTTCCCTTCCATCGCGCTGAAAAGAAGGTGCCGCACGTCGACCTCTCCACCGGCAACCTCGTCAACCCGGAAAGGCCCAACGCCGTCAAACTCGAGAAGTTCATTTTCGATGCGCTCCCACTTTGCAAGAATTCTTTGGTCTACGAAACCGACCGGCTGGAAGAGTTCGCCCCCATCAAAAATGCCACCGGTACTGATAGCGCCGAATCAAGCAAAGACCTGCAATCCACCCGCGCTGCACGCTGGCTCGAATCCGTCGGAGTCAAGGTGCCGCGGCATACCAACGGCACTGTCAACGCCCTCATCGAACTTTCCCCCCTCACCGCAATCGCGCCCGAAGACCTCAAGTCCAAAGCCGCATCCATCAAGATTGATCCCGGTGCGCGAATCACCCTCTGATCCTCATGTCTCTCGACACTCCCAAAGTCCCCGGGGTTCCCGACCGTTTCGCGCAGTTCCCCTCCGAACTCGCGGCACGGGTTCGCACCATGCGCTTGGGCGCATCGTCTATCCCCACGCTTCTTGCCCATCCTGATTGGGTCACACCCGCGCCCGTGATGATCTGGCTGCATGGGCGCACCGTCTCCAAGGAACTCGACCCCGGCCGCTACCTGCGCTGGCTCCGCGCTGGCATCGCCACCTGCGCGATCGACCTACCCGGTCATGGTGAACGCTTCGATGAATCCATGCAGCTCCCCGAGTGCACTCTCGACATCCTCCTGCAGGCGGTCGGCGAGATCGATCAGATCACCGCCGCGCTTTCCAGCCCACACTTTCGCGGATGCTTCGACCAGTCGCGCTTCGGCATCGGTGGCATGAGCGCTGGAGGCATGACCACGCTCCGCCGCCTCTGCGATCCTCATCCATTCACTTGCGCGGCCATCGAGGGCGCGACCGGCTGGCTCGAAGGGCTCTATGCCCCACTGCGCTCTGGCATGCCGGTACGCTCATCAACCTTGCCTCAACACCCTCAGGACAAGATCAAAGCCCTCGATCCCACCCGCCGCCTTGCGAGTTTCAAGCCCCTTCCGCTTCTGGTGCTGCACTCTGAAAAAGATGAAGTCGTGCCGTGGGCAGGAATGCGGGTGTTTCTCTCCAATCTCAAGGATCGCTACATCGTGGCGGGTGCCGATGCATCCCTGATCGAAATCAAGACCTGGCCCACCACCGGCGCACCCCAGGAACACAGTGGCTTTGGTCGCGTCAGTGCTGAAGCCAAAACCGTCCAGACCGATTTTCTGGCACGCCATCTGGGTGCTACCCCGATCGAGGCCAACGCATGATCTACCGACTTTTGCACATCCTCGCATGCGTCTCGCTCCTCGCGTGTCTCATCATGCCACTCAGTGGCTGCGCGGTCAATCGCCCAACCCAGACCACCGAAGAACTCGAGCGCATGCGCATCGAACGTCTGCGTGACATCGACAAATACCGTCAGATCACACTCGATCGGTATGTGCAGCGCATGAAGATTGATGCCGATGCATTTCATGCTGGCGTCGACACCTCTCCGACCTTCGACATTCTCATCCTCTCAGGCGGTGGAGATTACGGTGCATTCGGAGCTGGCTTCCTCCAAGGATGGGGTTCGGTCAAGGACGCGACCATGCATCGTCCCACGTTTGATGTGGTGACTGGCGTCAGCACAGGCGCGCTGATCGCGCCCTTCGCGTTATTGGGCGATGAGACTTCCTACAAACGCATTACCAAGCTCTATCGAAATCCCAAGGAGGATTGGGCTTCGCTCAAGGACATCTTTTTCTTTCTGCCCGGGCGCGAGTCCTTCATGAGCACCAAGGGGTTGCGTCGCGACTTGGAACGCGAAGTCGATGTCGAGGTCATCCGCCGCATCGCTCAGGCCGAACGTGAGGGTCGCACCCTTTCCATCGGCACGACAAACCTGGATCTGGGCGTCCAGCATCCATGGGATCTCACCGCCGAGGCAAAAAAGTTTGTCGAGCGTGGAGTACCCGGTCGGTTCTACGACATTCTCATGGCTTCCGCCGCGATTCCCGCGGCGTTTCCACCTGTCGTCATCGATGGTGCACTCTATGTCGATGGCGGCACCACCGGCAACATCCTCTTCCTCAACGTCATGCACCCCGACGATTCGCCTCTTGGCGTATATCAGAAGCGATACCCCAATCAACCCGTTCCGCGTTTCCGATACTGGATCATCATCAATAACCAGCTCGGCGCCGAACCCCGCATCATTCAGCCCACGTGGATCAGCATCACTGAAGCCAGTGTCTCCACCGCCATCCGCGCCAGCACCCTTGGCTCACTCCGCCAACTCATGCTTCAAGCCGAAGTTCTCCGCCGTCAGAATGTCGATGTTGAGTTCCGCTATGTCGCCATACCCGACTCTTGGCGTCCGCCCAAGGCCGGCATCTTCGTCAAAGAGACCATGGAATCACTCGCCGATCTTGGCATGCAGATGGGGTCGGATCCCAAGGCGTGGCAAAGTGATCTCTTTCCCCAGTTGCTGAAGGAAGATCAGCCGGTGTCTCCAGAAGAACATCAGCCCTGACATCAAAAAGTCAGGCTACTCTCACGACACAATCGCCCCCGGCGCGATATCAGTCGATGGCATCAAAATCACCACGCGACGATCCGCGTTCGGATTTGCCGGGTCCTTGGGTGCGTCGCTCGCCGCCAGCAACATGCCACGTGACTCTTCCCCACGGATCACGCGAGGAGCGAGATTGGCGACGATGATGATGGAGCGTCCGACCAATTCCTCAGCCGTGTAATGCCCGCGAATACCCGCGCAGATCTGCCGAGGAGTGCCCGAGCCATCATCCAACTGGAGCTTGAACAGGCGATCCGCCGACGGGTGATTCTCGGCGTGCACAATCTTGGCGACTCGCAGATCGACCTTCGCGAATTCATCAAATGTGATCGTTGGCTTGGAAACCGGGCCGACAACAGGAGCAGCGGCAGCGGGCGCAGCAGTAGAAACCGGAGCAGGAGTACCAGTGGGCTGTGTCATTTCGATCAATCCTCATCAAACCCCAATCACTTGGGCTGATCCGGCACTTCCGAATCCCGCCGCGGCTGACTGTAGTTCGGGGCAATCAGCGACGGCTGTTTCTTGGGCTGCCGCGCCTGCTGAATCTCCGCCCCACTCTTTCCCGAGTTCAGTTCCTCGCGATTCATCCACACCCCATCGCGAAACAGGGGCCGCGTGACATCCACACCCATTGCCCTCGCCAATGCTCTGGGGTCCGGATCGCGTAGGGGCGAATCTCCATCGGCCGTCACAATCGCCGACCACGAAGACTGAATCCCCGACAGCAGCCGCGACTCCAGCCGTAACTGGTTTACCAGTTCAAATTCGGACAGTGCCAAGCCGGGCCTGCCCCGGCACACCGCACACACCTTGGCTTCTCCCGCCGCGCTTGGAGTTCGTGCCTTGACGATGTACCGCTCATTGTTGCAATGTGAGCACGGCCACTTGTCGGCAGCGTCGATGATCCGGGCTGCCCCACCCGGCCCACCACCCGTCAGCAAACGCTCGTACCGCGTCAGTGTCGCTTTCACTTCGGGCTTGGCCAAGAGATTTCTTGCAGTCACTCCATCGCCCGCCCGCACCGCACCCAGCACCATCGCCACCTGCAACGCCAAAGACTCTGACACGCCCGACATATCCGCACCTTGCGCCAGTCCGGCATAGCGGCTGTCCACCGCCGCGGCCACACTCAGCAGCCACTCTTGATCTCTGGCACTGCTGACCTTGGTGAGCAGTACGCACGCCGATGCCGCCAGCCCCGGCTTCTGCTCACCACCGGCATCGCGCTTGCCACTGACTCGATCCAGTTCAAAGGCGTGCACCAGCATCGCCTGCGCCAGGCGTGCATCGGCATACGTAACGTGAATCTCTGCCAGCTCCTCACCCAGATCAAAGTACTTCTGCGCGGTCGAGCCATCCAGGGATTCCATCTCGCGTTTGATCTCTGCGATGCGTGTAAGTGTGCCCACCGAAACGCTCGTCGTTGCAGGTGCCGACACCTGTGCCCTTGCAACGCACTGCGCCAGCACGCTCAAGATGCTCGCTACGGCCATGCACGTCAGTCGGTGCGTCACTTGGGTGCTCCTTCCTGGATCGGCGCCAAGCGCAGCAGCCACAGCTCGCAGATCCCCCGCTCGGCAATACGCGCCTGCTCCATCGACGAATTCGCTCCGCTCCAAACCTGCGACACGCGGCTCACCACCTCTTTCACCCTGGCCTCGCGCGTGGGATCTTCGGTGACCATTGTGTACGCTGTCAATTCCAGACACGTCATCTGATGAGCTAGAAAGACACGGATTTTTCCTGTGGAACTGGCCTTCTCGCGCTGCTGCCGCGCGGTCCAGCGTTGCGAAATCTCCGTAAGCGTTGCGTGCTCGCGCCCTGTCGCCGGCAGCGTCTCAGCAACTTTCATCATCCGCGTCGCCAGACGGTGAGCCGCCTCCTCGGGGTTCTGCACTGTGCCAGTGGCGACCACTCCGCTGCGGACTTGGTACGCCTCGCCCATCTGCTCGGCCAAGGTGTCCACCACGCCAAACTCGCCCCCCGCCGCGATGGCCGTCAGCAGACGCTCGACCAAGGCCCGGCGCGCGTACTCGCGCCAGCGCGGGTCATCGGTCGAGGGCATGGTCTGAATCGTGACAAAGTCCAAAAGTTCGTTGGTCTCGCGCGTGCGCGGCAGCGTGCCCACCAGGTCCAGCAGCGTCGCCAGCATCGGAGCCTGACCACTGAGAAACCTCACCCGGTCGCGTGCTCCCGCGCGCAGCGGCACACTCTGCCCACGAATCATCTCATTGACGATCACAAAACAGTCGCGTGGCCCAACCACCTCGGCACCACTCCCCACCGCGTTGAGCATCTCGCGTTTCTCATTCACCGATGCGACCAAGTACTTGGCACCCCATTCACCGTCCGGCGGTCCGGGATCGAGAATCGAATTGGGCTTCACGGCCTCCAGCGCCTTTTGCACCATCGCCGCGGGCTCGATGCGTCGATCCAGCGCGAAGGAAGCTCTCTCGGGCTCTCCGGTCCACATCAGCCATGCTGCCTCGTTGATCCGCGCTGCGGCGACCGCTCCCGCGAGGGCCATCGCTGGACTTTGCGGCACACTGGCATCCGCCAAGAACTCCTTGGTCCAGGCCACCCAATCACCTTTGAGTGCATCCGCATCCTGCGAATCCACCATGCCCCAGGCCTTAGCGTATCGATCGCGCAGATCAGCCCGAAGATTCTCATGCGCTGCGGCGGGCACGACCAATGAGGTGTCGACGCCGCCAGATTCTGCCGGCTCCTGTGCCAAGCGCGCTGTGAGTGCGAACAAGCGCCCGGCGGTGATCTCTGGCGAAATCAGCCAGCGCAGCAGCCACTGGCGCGGAGGACCGGCAGTGGAGAAATCCAAGCGCGATGTGATGGCCTGGATGGATTCAAAGGCCTGCTTGTCGGCACTGGGATCGGGCCCGGTGCGAAGAAAATCCTCAAAGGGCACCAGCAGCACGAGCGACCGTCGCGACACATCGCCAGAGCCGCTCATATCCGCCGTCGCAAGCGCGGCATCGGCCCACTTGCCCCACGCGGCGCCCAGATCGGTGGTCGACGAAGTCGAGCCCCTCACCGCCGAGAGGTTGCTGGCCACCGCCTGCAAGCCGGATCGTGCGCCTGCTTCAAAGGTGGCATCGGAGGGAGTCGCCGAAACCCGCGTCAACTCGATGTTCACTGCGCTGCGCACTGCGGTGGGAAGATCACGCTCGCGCGACAGCCGCGCCAGCGCTCCAGAGGCAAAGACCGAAGGCCAGACACGTGGAGCGACTTCACGCGCGTCCACCGGTTGTCTCCACACTGTGGGGGCCATGATGGCATCGATGGCACCGCGACCCCAATCGGCATCGCGCGACAATGCGTACACCGCATCTACCACGCCATCGGTGAATGCGGCGATCTGATCCGGCTGCCACGTGGCCCAAGCACTTCCCGCCTGCTCAACCGCCAGCGCCAGTTGCCTCGAAGCCGCCGCGGGGTCAGTTGCGCCCACACTGCGAATCTCACGGACCTGGGTGAGGAGAGCGGTGGCATCGGTCACACCGGACTTTGCGACGGTTGCTACGGCTCCATCTGTCGTTGCTGGCTTGGGCAGTCGTTCGCCATCTGCCGCAAAGAGGGTCCCCGGCAGGGGGGCACGGTCCTGCTCGCGGACTGCGGGTGCTGGCACCTGTTGCTGCTTGGCCACCGGATTTGCAGGAACCTTGGTGCTTTCGCAGCGTGTGGCAGCAAAGCCGATGATTGAGACGAGCACGATGGTGCCGCAGCCGATTCCGGCAATACGCACGCCGGTCTGCATCTTGCGATACGCCGGGTCCACCTGCTCACTGAGCACTGGTTTGGCCGTGGCTTCGGCTGCTGCCACGCTTTCGGCAAGTTCGCTGCGACGCGTCGGCGCTGGCGCAGCGACGGGACTTCCTGCACTCGATGCGACCTGCGCGAGTTGCTGAATCGATGCCCCAGTGTCGCGTGACATCGAGGCCAGCGCCAGCATGGAATCGCGATTCCACCCACCGTGCATCGCCATGACGCGGCGGGCCTCATCGTTGATCGGGTTTGGTTGTGCATCCCCCGCGGGCGAAAGTTGTGGCACAACCTCCACCGGCGCGTGCTCTGGATGCCAGTAGCGCAGTTGGGCTAGGCGAGTCTTTGGGTTCAACAACTGTGCCGCCGCGGCGTGGACAGCAAGACGAACCTGATCTGCCTCAGGAGTTCTGGCCTGGGGATGCCCATTGACGCGCATCAGGCGAGCTTCGAGCAAGGGTGGCACCAGACGATCGGCCTGCTCGTGTGCTGCGGGATCCAGCCCCATGAGCACGAAGGGGCCTTGCTCTTCGACGTCCGGGCCCAGAAACCGCGCGATCGCGCTGATTGGTCGCGGCGCTGATGCCGGATCGGTGTTGTGTGGCTCGCTGGGTGGCACGGTGATCGTCTGTTCCTACTTGGGTGAGTTTGAATTCGGGGCTGAAGTGGGTTGGGGGGTGGGATTCGAGTTCGGATTTGAGTTTGGTTTTGCGTTTCCGGGTGGTGCGGGCAAAGGACCAAGTTCGCGGTCGATTCCGGCCAGCACCGCATCATGCGGAGGCGGCCCGTAGTTGGGATAGAGCGCCTTGTGCTGCACCATCACCTCGCGGGCCCGCGCGGCATCGATGCGCGACAAAAGGCGAAGCGTCTCCACGCGAGCGACGAACCAGCCATCAGTGCCGGGAGTCTGCAGGAGCAGGGCCTGACGCCACGCTTCCAGCGCATCGGCGTGCCGCGCGACGGATTCAGCCAGTCGCCCAAATCGCATCAATGTACCGAGGGAGTGCTTCTTGGCTGCGATCAATTTTTCATCACCGTTGATGGCGGCATCTCGAGCGACCACATCCTGACTCTGCCTCCACAATTCACCGTTGGCCTCGCCAGCATCGTCAAAGACCTGGGCCATGCCACTTTCGGCAAACGGGTTCACTTTGTCTGCACGGGCCATGATGCGCGTGGTGAAGAGGAGCAGGTCGCGTGCTGCTGCCGCACGCGCCTCATCAGTCGCCTTGATGATGTCGCCGAGTTGCAGAGCGTCGGGGGATGGGGCGGTTACCGGCTTCATGGCCTCGGCAAACTTGGCCTTGGCCCAGCGGTACATTGAGCGATCTGCTGCGATTGAGAAAGGCGATTCGAACGATCGAAGCGAATCGTGCATCGCGAGAGCGGCGGCCCAATCCTGTCGCGCGAGTGCCATCTGCAGGCGGCGGTAGTACACCTCATCACGGAGCTTGCTGACATCGACGATCTTGGCTTGAGACAGTTGGTCGAGCAGATCCAGCACACGCCCGGCGCGATCCACATCCGGGGCCGAGAGCGACAACGACACATCGGCAATCTGGCGAACCCGCAGCACCAGGCGCTCGGCGGATTCCGCACCCTCGGTCTTGCCCGCTTCCATCACGCTGCGTTGTTCGGGCTCGAGCGATTCCTCGGCAAGGGTCAGAAACCGCTGTGCCGCGGCATCACGTTCGGCTCCGGCTTTGGACTTACGGAACATCTGGTAGAGAAGCCGCACGGCCTCGCGCTGGGCTGCGTCACGCAAAGGTGATTCCACGGGAATCGCCAGCAAAGTTGCCAGGGCATCTTCATCGGGGACACCAGCCGAAGCGCGGCGCAAGAGTAATTTGGCCGCCTGCTCGGTCTTTGGATAGCGAGCCAGGAAGAGGAGTGCAACGCGATCGCGCGGAGCGACCTGAGAGAGTTTGCCCGCCTCGACAGCGCGATCCAGCGCGACCACGGCAAACCAGAGCGCCTCACGCTTGACATCTGCCTGGGCCAAAGTTTCGGCAGCGACCTCAAAGTCTGCTGCGGCATCGGCAAACTCGGCGGCGTAATAGCGGGCCAGACCGAGTTTCATCCGCGCCTGGGCCACATCGGGGGCAAACTTGGATTGATCAGTAAGGACGGCGGCATCCTGCAGATTCGCGGCAGCACGGCGATACAACTCGATCGACTGCACGTCCGTCGCCGGCTCTTCGGTCTTCCCGGGGGCCACTTCGGCGTGGTGCTTGCGGGCTCGATCAAAGGCCACCAGGCCGCGCGCGTAGCGCGTCACAAAGCCATCATCGCCCAGTGGCTCGACGCCGAAGCGCGTCGTGAGATCGACGACGTGCCCGATCTCACCCACTGCGATCAGGTCTGCAATCGCCAGTTGCGAGAGTGCCTTGCGGGCTTCGCGCGATCGCTCCGAGAGCCCTTCTTCGGATGCTTCCAACGCCAGCACCGCGAGCAGGCGTGCTTGGGGCACGGTCAACCGTTTCACTGTTCCCGGGGGAGCGGTGCGTTGGTACTGATAGACGTAGACCTCAATATCCGGCCAACGACGCGCCGCAGCAAAGACGGCGATGCGCCGATCCAAAAGCTGAGCGGAAATGGACTTGGGCACATCTTCAATGGAACTCAAGAGATCCAGCCAGCGCGCGGCCTCGACGTCGTTCCCTTTCACCGAATTGGCCATGGCACAGCCGATGACGGCGCGGCACACGTGCTCATACTTGAGCATGGATTTCTGCATGCGTTCCACGGTCGGCGCTTTGCCTGCGGACGCGCCCAAGAGATGACCAAAGTCGACGATCGCCTCATTGGCCGCGCTGCTGTTGCCGGTGAGGAGGCCAAGGTAATAGCGCGTCCACCCGGCGTAATAGCGAGCCAATGAGCGAATGCGGCGCGACTCTTCGGCTTCGCGGCGATTGCGCTCGGCATCCTCGCCGCGGGTGTTCTGCTGTTTGCGTTCGGCAGTCTCCACGCGAGCGGATGCGCGCATGGCAATCTGTTCAAATGCTGGCCCGGCAGCACGCAAGATGCGCTCGGCCTCGGCCTTTTCACCGTCGCTGGCCAGGCGCAGGCGGTACTTCTCAGAAAATTCCTCGGCCTTCAGATAGGTCGCCTTGGCCAGATCCAGCTTCAAGTCCCACGCCTCAGCATCGGGGACGGTGCGAATCAACTCGCGTGCGGCATCTTCGAGGGCCAGACGTTCCCGGGAGGTTTTGGCTTTGGCAAGCAAGCGAACATACAGCCGGCCCAGACGCTCTGCGGCCTGAGTGCGCTGCGGCCCGGTGGTATCGGACATGGACTGCCGCAGGTGTGCAGCGAGGACCGATTCCAACCCGTGATCCATCAGAAACTGTTCGTGCGAAGTCAACGGCGCTTCACCGGTTGCTGCGGTGGGATCGGGTGGATCCTGATTGGGCTGTCGGGCCGCAGCACTATGGACGGCACCAGCTGCAAACAGCGTGGCCAGCATCATCAACCGAGTGCGCATCATGGCGCACCTCCGGTCGCGGGATTGGCTGGCGAGTTCGTCGCCCCGGATGCCGGATTTGCCGCCGATGGCGTGCCAGGTTGTGTGGCCATTGGCACAGACACCTTGCGCAGTGGCGGCCACGTCAGGACCGGGCTGGAACTGAAGCGTTGAAACAAAGTCGCCTTGAGTGACGCGGCACCGGCAACTTCGCCCAGGTCGTGCAGCACGATGATCGCTTCGGCCAGACACACGGCGGCAAGGCCGCCTGAGCCGGTGTCGCTGCTGCCACCCACCTGCAAGAGCGCATCGATCCCCAGCAGTTTCTGATCGCGTTCACTTTCGCGCACCAGTGAACGCCCGATCCCGGCCAGCAGCCAACTACGCCGCCAGGAGACGGTTTCGGCACTGAGCCGCGCGATCAGTGCCATTCGCGCTTTGGCTCGACCCGCACCATCCGCGATGCGCGCGGTCACGATGTCGTTCACCAGCATGACCGCCGCACTGTCTGCGGATGCTGGTGCAAGGAGTTGACCATCAGCGTGCTGCCCCGCCTCAAACGCCGCGGCATGCACATACAACCATGCCAGGCGAGCACTGTCGCCCCGCGCTTCGGCGGCGGTTGCTCGCTGAGCAAAGGCGCGAACCGCCGGAGTATCCAACCAGAAAGGGTGCAACTCTGGAATCAGGCCCGAGTCATCGAATCGCAACGAATTCATTCGTGGCTCAATGGGCCCGGCATCGGCAAAGAAATTGGTCCGATCACTGCTGGCATCCAACCACCCCAGCCAAGAGTCCACTGCCGCCGTACGTGCGCCTCGCTTCAGGCGGCACGCTGTCTGTGCCGCCAGCGTCAGCGTAAGGGAAGGCCCGTGGGCATCCTTCAATTCAATCGCGAGCTCGTCGGCCATCGGCTCAGCCAGCACGAAATCCTCGCGTTCGATGCGCAGGCGCAAACGCCACAATCTTTCGGCCATGTCTGCGAAGGCCTTGGACTCGGTGGAGTTGGTTCCCGTGATGGACTTGACACGATCCCACCCCAGGAGCGCTGGACGCGAAGACCCCGATTGCACCAGCACGCCCGCCTTGGAGACATTCTTCACGGTGATAGCGGAACTGGTGAAGACAACGTTGGGACGGGGCTCCACTTCACCGGCGTTTACGCGCGGCACTAGCACTCCGGCAGCGCACAGCAGCACGCTCACGCGAAGTGCCATCGCACAATGCATCCGTGCGAAGCGCATCACGGATTACCGCCCCCGCCCGGCGCGGTCGCGCTACCGACATACTTGAATGTGCCGCCGGATTCCTTGGCAATCTGCTGCATCAGGGCCTGAGATTCCTGCGTCTCCAGACAGATGGTGTTGATGGGAATGCGATACTCGCTGTTCATGAGGCGCACTTCTTCCGCCACCGACGGCTCAAACTCGCCATCTGTGAGAAAGAAGATCGCCTCGGGCTTTGGTCGCAAGGCAAAGACGATGTCGAACGCTGGCTTGGGATTGGTGTTCCCGCCCGATTGAAGTTGCGTGACATTCTGCCGCGCCCAACGTTTACCCGGCTCATCGCTGTGCACCCACTCGCGGCGGCCCATCAGCGCATCAGCGCCCGTTGCAAAGTGGACGATGATGTATTGACCACCCTCACCCAAAGCCACCACGCTTTTGATGAGCTCGGCCTTGAGAGCTGGGAACTTACTCCCCACGCTCATCGACCCTGACACATCGACGATGAAGGCGAACCTTGACCCCTTGGCCTCAAGTCCGAAAAAGCTGGTGCCGCCACCACCCGAACCACCCATGCCAAGACCGCCAGCGCCGCCAGCGATATCGCCACCACCGGAAATCGGCCCGACGCCACCCAATTCGGTCGCCGCGCCGCCACCATCGGAACTGACACTGGGACTGAGAGTGGCCAACTCCGGACTCGGGCCCGACAGATCCTCGGGCGCACTCGTCCCAACCTCGCCCATGGCGGCGTCCTGGGTTGGGATATCCGTCTCGTTGATGATCGCCATGCCCACTTCGGATGGACCAAAGCCCCCACCACTGCCGCCACCGACGACGATGAACTTGGAAATGGCTAGAAAACTGAGGTGGGCGACGATGGACAGGACGACGGCGCCGACGGAGACTCGCCAGAACCACTTAGCCAGAACCTGGCTGAGGGTCGGCGGCGTATCGGGATACACCTCTGGTGGATACTCGACTTCGCCCGTGGGCGAGGAAGGGCTGGGTGAGAATTTGGGCCCGGTTGGGTTGGCCATAAATGGGACAATCGGCTGCGCGCGTCGAATCAGTCGAGTGAAATGTTAGGGGGTCCGACACTTGGCATTCGACCAGTTGGCGGGCTCCTCTCGACCAGACTTGTACGGGTGAGAAGGGGCTGGGTTGCGAGATGGTTTTCAAGCCGATGCGGTCGCCCAGGGGCGAGGAGCGCTCTGCCGAAATTCGTCTGGACTACGTCCGACGACGGACTTCAGATTGAAGCGAATGGCTCCGCTCGGTGTCCAAGTCACCTCACCGTGTATCACGCGAACCTCTGATGCACAATCGTTCGGCGATGTGTCCGAATCATCCGATGCCTTCGTCTGGCACTCGTCAATGACTTCAGCAGCCGATACTGAACGCGCTGACAAAATCAAGGTAATCAAAGAAATCAACAACTCCATCAGTATTAAAGTCAGCCGCCGGAGTGCCGCCGGCAAAGATGTCCACAAAATCGAGATAATCAAAGAAATCAACAGTGCCATCGGCGTTGAAATCCGCCGGACAGACATTCACCATCGGTGTCAGACGAATCGCGCCTATCGGACCTGAAGATCCTTGGCGAGCGGCGGCAATGATCTGCCTTGCGTTATTGATTCCGTTTGCGCCACCGGGCTGCACGTTCCACACGCCTTGAGAGGCGTCGATCAGGCTGCCGAGCATGAAGTAGCCCTCACCGACAAACTGCACACCAGTTGCGGCCGAGGCGTAATAGGTGACCGCATCGCCACGATCATTGATCGATGTCGCACTGGTCGTGGTGCCACACCCACCGAGAAACTCCCAACCCGCCGATTGGCGGTAGCGGATAGGAAATGTGCTGCAGCCGGAGAACCCGGCGATGTAGCCACAAAAATCGTTGTTGTTGTTCAGGTCTGCACTTTGGAAGCCCTGCCAGTTTCCCGGCGGCAAAGGGATCTCAGTTGTGACGCCGATATCCAGATCCAGAAGTCTGGTACTCGACATCACGACACGCTGATCGTTGACTTCTCCACCGAGGAATCCGGATGGCAAAGGAACAAGTCCATTTGCGGTGAATCGCACACCCGTCGAGAGATTCCAACCAAAGAAGCCAGACCCGCCGACGATGTCGCCCACGTTGTTGATTGCGTACGCAGCGCTGTAGGGATTTCCCGGCAATGTGCCCAGGACCTCAACTTCATAACCGCCTGCGGTCGGCCTCCAGATTGCGGCGATCGGCTGTGTGATGACGTATTGATTCGGACAGACGGAACCGACGATCACACCGGCGTTGTTGATGTCGTGGGCCCGCGATGTCTGCATGCCAGGCGGCAGCGGCAGATATTCAAACGGCTGGCCATCGTGCGAGACGCCCGCCAACAAGGAAGTGCCATCCGGAGAGATCTGGCCGCACGCATCGCCGCGTTCGTTCATCGCGGTGGCCGTCCAACCAGCCCCGAGATATTCAACCCGATACGTTGGAACATCAGCAAACGCGGAAGCCGCAGGAACGAACATCGCGACTGCCAACCACATCGAAGTTCTCATAGGTGTTCCTTTCGTCACCTTCACCCGGCGCAAACCGTTTGGGGAGGTCTGCTACTTGGACAATCTCGAGATTCGACCACCCGCGTCCCCATCAAAGCCAATCTCGAAATGTTTCTGGAAACAATAGGCCGGCTCTGCCAAGAATTCTGCTTCCGTGAATCAACCAAAGTCATTCCGGCCGATAAGGGCACGAACCCACGGCATCTCAACTCAGGACCGATCGACGGGTAACACGCTCGAATTGAACTGCTTGCGACTGCCGATGGCGTTTCGCACTGAACAAACCAAAACTGAATGGCTCAACCGAGCGACGCCAAACTCGTGCAATTCAGATTCGGAGTCGAGCCTGCTCATTGAAAGGAACACGATGGCACCTTCGGCCAAAGCCGAAGGAAACTACGCATGCACCACTGTCCCCACGCTCTCACCCCGCACCACCCGCGCGATATTCCCCGGCTTCTTGAAATCAAAGACCAGCACGGGCAGCTTGTGCTCCTGGCACATCGCCAGAGCTGTCATATCCATCACTCGCAGGTTCTTGGAAAGGGCTTCGGCGAATGACAAACTCTCATAGCGCGTCGCCGAGGGGTCTTTCTTGGGGTCTGCGGTGTACACACCATCGACCTTGGTTCCCTTCATCAGGATCTCGCACTCGAGTTCAATCGCGCGAAGCGAAGCGCAGGTATCGGTCGTGAAGAACGGGTTTCCCGTTCCCGCCGCCAGAATAACCACCCGCCCCTTTTCCATGTGCCGCAGCGCGCGGCCGCGAATGAAGGGCTCAGCCACTGCCTTGATCTCAATCGCCGACATCACGCGGCAGGGCACACCCAGCCCCACCAGCGTCTCTTTCAACGCCAGCGCGTTGATCACGGTGCCGAGCATGCCCATCTGGTCCGCCGTCGCCTGATGAATGTGCCCCGACTCCGCCAGAGTCGCGCCACGGATGATGTTGCCACCACCCACCACGATCGCCACCTGCGTGCCGCTGGAAAGGGCCTGCTTGATCTCATTGCCGATGAGCGTCAGTTCAGAGGGGTCAAGGCCAAACGTGCCACTCTTGGCAAAGGCCTCACCAGAGAGTTTCAGCAGAACGCGCTTGTACTTCGGACCAACTTGTGTGCCCGCCATGAGGACCTCCGTGCCCGCCCGTTGTGAAACACTCTTGAATTCAACGCCACCACAGCGGACTCAGACCGTCTGCACTTCCTTGCTCTTGGCTTCCACCAGCTTGTCCACTTCATCCTCAAACTTCTTGATGAGTTCCTGAATCTCTTCCTTCAGCTGTTTGACCTCATCTTCGGGGAGGGTCTTGGCAAGTCCATCCGCGTGCTTATTGGCATCGCGGCGGACGTTGCGGATCGCCACCTTAGACTCTTCACCGAGCTTCTTGCAGCGTGCAGCCATCTGAGCGCGACGATCAGCCGAAAGTGGTGGCACATTCAGACGGATCTGCTTCACTTCGACCATCGGGTTCAGGCCCAGCCCGCTCTGCTCGATCGCAGTCTTGATCGCTGCGACCGCGCCCTGATCAAAAGGTTTGATGAGGAGCTGCGTCGGCTCCGGCACGCTGATCGCGGCAAGATTCTTCAGATCCTGCATCGAGCCGTAGTAATCAACCTTGACAAACTCCACCATCGCCGGCGTGGCACGCCCGGTGCGGATACCCCTCAATTCGCTCTTGAGGTAATCGGTGGATTTCTGCATCGCCTCTTCGGCTTCCAGGAGAATCATGTCAGGGTCGGTGCTCATGCCGCGAGTATATGGCGGGAAGGGGCATTTTCACGCTTGGCTGTCGCCAACGACATTCTGTGCCGGGGCATGCGGTCCGGGCCGCAGGCCAGCCCACGTCCAAACGATGCCGCTGAGAAGCATGGTGAAGGAAACGACCAGAAAACCCATGTTCATGTCGCCTTTGGTTGCATCGGTGATGGCACCGATCACCGGCGGGCTGATGGCATCGCCCAGGGCGTGGATCATGAAGATCGAAAGGGCGTAGGCGGTCATGCGAAGTTCGGGTGCCACGACGTTGGCGATGGTGGCATTGGAGGGGCCAGTGTTGATGAACATGAAGAAGATAGTGAGGCCGATCAACCACCAGGCATATGGGAACGGCACGTACAGGACACCGATCATCAAAGGAAACGCAATCAGCATCGACACGCCCGAGACCAGCATGTATGACCCGGCAAAGCGCTTTTTGAGGCGATCCGCCAGCCACGACCCCGCCGCGATGGCGAGAATGCCCCCCACCACTGTGATCGCGCCAAAGAGGAAATTCACTTCCTTCAAATCACCCGCCTTGCGAAAATCACTGACATATCGGGGAATCCAGAAACTCATCCCTCCCATGGCAAACGTCATCAGCGTCATGCCGATGACGCAGAAGAGATACTCGCGATTGGAAAGCAGCATCTTGTACCTCGCCCACGAGAATCGCTGAGGGGCTTTCTTTTGACCTTGGGTAGGCAACACGCGCGGCGGATCCTTCTTAAAAAACGCCCACGCCCCCAGAATCAAACCCGGTGGCACCGCGGCATAGAACGCCGTCCGCCATCCCCAATGCGAACTGATCCAGCCGCCGAGCAGATACCCGAGGGCGGACCCCACGGGAATCGCCAAATAGAACATGCTCATCGCCTTGCCGCGGCGGGATTCGGGGAAGATGTCGGCGATGATGGTGGGTGCGACGGGGCCGTATCCACCCTCACCGATTCCCACCAGCATCCGCATCACCAGCATCACCCCGAAGACCGTGGCCAAACCCGAACCGCCAGTGGCCAATGACCACAACATCACCCCCACCGCCACCACGCCCCAGCGTCGCCACGAATCCGCCATCGCCCCCAGCAAGGGCGCGGCGATCATGTACGAAACCAGAAAAGCCGTGGCCAGCAAACCCATCTTGCCATGGGCGTGAGGGTCGTTGGGGAGCAAGTCTTTGCTGATCAGTGGTTCGACGGCGGCAAGAACATACCTATCTATGTAGTTGAGGAGGTTGATGCCCAGGAGCAGGCAGAGAGATGGCCAAGCGTCGCCATGGAGCGGGACAAGAGGGGTCTTTTCAGGTTGGAGAACGGGTCCGGTCAAGGCGAGAACTGTACATCAAGAAGGCCTTGCTTGACCGCGACTTCTCTATGAATTCACTCGGTGGCGGCGAGTGTGTCGATACTTGGCAGCATTCAAGGGTGATACGCGTCCAAATCAAGGAAACCGAAATGAGCTTTCTCACTCAACTCTGGCTCCCCATCCTCCTCTCTGGCGTCGGGGTCTGGATCGCCAGCGCGGTGTGCTGGATGGCCATTGGCCACCATAAGAAAGATCGCGATGCCATTCCCGCCGGACGCGAGCAGGAGTTCATGGACTCCATCACCAAGCTCGGCATCGGCCCCGGCAATTACGGCTTCCCCGATTTCTGCCAGTACGACAACCTGCCGCGCAAGGAGCGCATGGAAAAGCTGAAGGCCTTGTACGACAGGCGCCCCTACGGCATCCTCCGCGTCTGGGGCGAAATGAACATGGGTGTGAACATGTTTCTCACCTTTCTCTTCTTCCTCGTCACCAGCGCGATCATCGCGTATCTGGGATGGGCAGTCATGCCTGCGGGGCACCGCGTTTGCCAAAGTCTTTCAGGTGGTTGGGACCGCCGCTATTCTGGCGTATTGCTTTGCGAGCTTTCCCAACGATGTGTGGTTTCAGACTAAACGCCGCGCGATGGTGATGAACCTGATCGATGGAATCATGTACGGCCTGATCACCGGCACCATCTTCGCATGGCTGTGGCCGAGGTGATCGTCGACGGCGCATCATTCGAAGGGTAACTCCTCCGCACTACCTCGCCCTACCCTTTCCCCATGAGCGCGGCAGGCACGCCACAACCCAATTCTCCTCAAGCGTCAGGTCCCGATTCCGGCGCCGTTTCCGGATCTCAATCTCACGCCCCCACCGCACCCGCCAACCAGCCCCCTCGCGGCAACCCTCTGCAATCACAACAGCCCAACTCCAACCAGCCCAACCACAACCAACAGCGCCGCCCTGGTCCATCCTCTGGTGGCCCCAATTACGGTCCCGGAAACGGCCCCTCCAATGGTCCCGGCCCCGGCCCCAATGGTGCCCGCCGCGATGGGGGTCGCGACGATCGTCGAGATGACCGCAGACCTGGCCCACCCACCATGGAAGCCGCGCGCTCCCGCCGCAGCGACCCGCGCGATCTGATCCCCGCCAAGCCCAAGCCACCCAAACTCTCCGATGTCCCCGATGCCAACGGGCGGTTCGGAAAGTTTGGTGGTCGCTACGTCCCGGAAACTCTCTACTCGGCACTCGACCAACTCCGCGCCACGTATGACGAAGTCTCCAGCGACCCGCGTTTCTGGGATGATCTTTCCGATCTTCTCCGCTCCTTCGTCGGTCGCTCGACTCCCCTCTATCCCGCACAACGCCTCACCGCCTTTGCCCGCTCGCGCAGCCAGACTGGCGAAGCCGCGACGATCTGGCTCAAGCGCGAAGACCTGGCTCACACCGGCGCACACAAAATCAATAACACCCTTGGTCAGGCACTCCTCACCCGCCGCATGGGTAAGAAACGCATCATCGCTGAGACCGGTGCCGGTCAGCATGGCGTGGCCAGCGCCACCGCTGCTGCACATTTCGGCTTCGAGTGCGATGTCTACATGGGTGCTGAAGATGTCCGCCGCCAGAAACTCAACGTGACTCGCATGAAACTCCTCGGCGCTCGCGTCATCGAGGTCGAGTCCGGCTCCAAAACCCTCAAAGATGCCACCAACGAAGCCATGCGCGACTGGATGGGGAGCGTCGAACACACGCACTACATCATCGGTTCCGTCGTTGGCCCTGATCCCTTTCCCCGCATTGTCCGCGATTTCCAATCCATCATCGGCCGCGAGACCAAGTCGCAGTGTCTGCGCCTCTTGAACGGCCTTCCCGCGGCGGTCGTCGCCTGTGTCGGTGGCGGCTCCAACGCCGCGGGGATCTTCTACGACTTTGTCGATGACACGAACGTCCAATTGATCGGTGTCGAGGCAGGTGGTCGGGGCAATGTCCCCGGTGGTCACGCCGCATCCCTCTCGGCCGGTTCACCTGGCGTGCTGCACGGCTCACTCTCCTACGTCCTGCAGGATCAATTTGGTCAGACCGCGGATGTTCATTCCTGCTCTGCGGGTCTGGATTACCCCGGCGTCGGTCCTGAGCACTCTTACTGGAAAGATGCGGGCCGCGTCCGCTACACCGCCGTCACCGATGATCAGGCCCTCGACGCCTTCACCCTCTTGGCCAGCACCGAGGGGATCATCCCTGCCCTGGAAACCAGCCACGCTCTTGCCGAGGCGGTCGAACTGGCTCAAAAGCTCCCCAAAGACAAGCACATCGTCGTGTGCCTCTCCGGTCGTGGCGACAAAGACGTCGATGAGGCCTCACGCCTGCTTGCCTTGCGAAGTAACAAATCCCGCTGACCTCTATCCGATTCTCTCCTGACCGCGAACCTCACGGCGAGTGCAATCGAACACCGATATGGGAACAGGGAGTTTTTTCTCCCTCAGTCCCAAATGCCCAAATCGGAGAGAGCATTGATCGTCGGCACTTCCATTCCGCACCTTTCGCGCCGCCACCCGGTGTGGCCCTCCGCCCTACTGCTGTTGGTCGCGGCACATTCTGCCCTTGCCCAACCTGCCACTCCCGCGCCCGCACATTTCACCAGCTCAAACGCGACCGATATCGACGATGCCGACCGCCGCTTCCTCGACATCATCAACGACAATGCCGCTGCAGCGCAGACTCGCGTGCAGGCCGCCCGCGCGTTGCTCAACGACAACTCCTCTTCGGCTGCACGGGCGCTCGTGTGCCAGTTACTGCAGACCGACATCCTCTACAACATTCAGCCGCTCCTGACCGCCGCCGATTCACTCACACTCATCCCTGAGGATCTGGCATTGTGCCTTGCTTCCTGCGCTGACAAGAATCAGATCCTGGCTCCCCAGATCGCTCGCGTCCTTGCCCGCTGTGAGGGTCGCAACACGCTTCCCTGGCTCGTCAGCCATACTGCAGCCGATGCCAACGAACTCACCCGCGCTGCCGCACGCCAATCGCTCCTTGCTCTCGCTGGCCCTTCTGCACCCGATCCTGACGATCACGCCTCTTGGACTGATTGGCTCAACCGTGCTCAAGCCCTCACCGAAGCGCAATGGCTCTCGCTTCGCCTTCGCACAATGGCGAACCAACACGCCAAGGTTTCTCAGGTGCTTTCCTCCACCGCCGCCGATCTCACCGCTGCACGCCGCCGCCTCTATCTCGCGCTCAATCCTGCCGAACGTGCTCCACTTCTCTCTGAATGGCTGACCCAATCCAATCCCTCCGGCCGAGGCGTCGCTCTTGAGCTCATGCTTCGCGAACTTGCGGCGGGCACGTCCATCGACGCTTCTCTTGCCCAAGGCGTTTTTCCTCTGCTTCGTAGCGACAATCCCTCCGAACGAGCCGATGCCGCACGCGTCCTGGCCCGCCTCTCACCTCCCGATGCTGGTTCGGCCCTCGCCGCCCAGCTCTCGCGCGAAACCGAATCCGCGCCCATTGATGCCATCCTCTCAGCCCTCGTCGCCTGGCCATCGCACGTCACGGATGCCGAACTCGAGCACTGGATCGAATGGTCAAACCCGCCTCACCCCGCGGCTCTTGAAATCGCTCTCGGCAAAATGCGTCGGGGTGAGATCAACAGCGACAGTCTCCGTTCTGTGGTCCTCTCCGCAGCTCGCGAACGCCTGCAATCCGGCCCAACTCCCGCCTCTTGCCAGCTCCTCTGTCAGTATGGCACCGATGCCGACCGCGCGCTCGTCAGCGAACTTCTTCAGGATTCCCGCCCCGCCATCCGCTACGCCGCGGCTGAATCCCTCGTACCCGAACCGCAATACGTCATCCCCATCGCAGTTGCCGCGTCCAATGATCCCGCGCTCATCACCCTCGCCGCGCGGGCCTTCGTGCTTCACGCCCCCACGCTCGACAGCTTCAAACTTCTCTTTGCCATGCCCGGAGAGGCCCAACAGCGCATCTTCCTCCTTTCCTTCCTCGCCAGCGTCATGCCCGCCGATCAGGTGCAATCCGCCATCACCATCATCGGCCCTGATCCCTCGCTCCTGGATCGCCTCCTCTCCACGCTCGAGAATCCCAATCGCATCCTCTCCGAATCCCAGGACGACACGCAAGCCACAGCCATCGCAAAAGGCCTCCTCACTCTCGCCCAAGCCCGTCTCGAACTCGGCAAGCCCGATGCCGCCCTCTCCGCTCTCCAATCTCTCCCCTCTCTCGATATCTACGCCGACCCCGCCATCACCACGCGCACCTTTCTCGCCTGCTGGCTCGCCCTCGCTCGCATCGATGATGCCCGCGCCATGAAGGCCGATGCCGACGCCTGGCTTGATGCCCTCACCGTCATCAAGGGTCAGCCACGCGACGAACGTCAGCGCACCTTCGATGCCTTCTCCATTGACTTTGGTCCCACCCTCACCACCGATCAGCGCGCCCGCTTCGAAGCCCTGCAGTCTCGCCTGAACGCCCAAAGCCCACCTCTCGACACGACTTCCGCAGCCCCTGGAAACGACACCACGCGCGACGCTTCTCCCGCGCCGCGCTGATCAAGTTTCCGCTTATTCACTTGGCACGCAGCCAGCGGCCAACCGTCTGCGATAACCCGGTCTTGGGCTTGGCTGTCTCCAGCCGTGGCAACGCATCCAGTGCCGCGCCCGCTGTCGCGTATCCGCCGTACACCTTCAGCCCCACCGCGAAAAACTCATTCCACGCCGGGTCAATCGTTTTGGCCTCGTGCTTATCCACCAACCGCTTCAACACCTCAGTCACCGGTACCGGCGGCACATCCGGCCTGAAACCCGTCATCAACCGATAGCCGATCGCCACCATCGACAGCACTTCCGCCCGCACCAACACCTCAAACGTCTCATCCCCACCACTCAAGCGCCGATCCAATCCATACATCTCAATCAACGTCTTGCCGTGCCGATCCACCAGAATTTGATCCATCTCCAGCGTCCCGTGCGCCTGCTTGCGCGAGTGCGCATGATCCGCGGCAGTCAACAACTGCCTCAGCGTGCGGTGCGCCTCCACCGCGATCATTCGCCCGCCCTTCATCGACAGCAGCGACCCCAGCGTCGTCAGCCCCTCCGCATGTCCACGGTGAGGCGTGACAATGCAACCCCGCCCCTTCTCATCAATCGCATACTGCGAGATCGACTGCACATGCGGATGATCGACCTCAGCCAGATCCTTCACCAATCCCAAAAACCGCCTGTGAACGCTCACGCTCGCCTTCAGCGGGAAGCGATACACCACATGGCTCGTTAGGTCGCGCTCGTGCAACGCCAAGTACCTGCTCGCCGATCGCGCTGATTCCAACCGCCTCACAAATCGATACGGCCCGAAACGTCCGATATCCGCTGTCGCCAGTCGAGATAGAAACGGCGCGCTTTCCGCTCTCGTTTCCTCTCCACTTACATTGTCGCGGCTGTCGTCCATGCTTCCCCATGAGTTCCAATGGTGGCCAACCAATCCCGATTCCACCGATCGCCCTTGCGACCCAGTACATCACCCGCAAACACCGTTCCGGGCACGCCTTGTCTCTCGCGACTATTCCTATTGATACTCCCCAACCCAACTCCCGTCACCCTGATCAATCCCAACCACCCCAAGGCATGGCCAACTTGAAGTGTGAAGTATACTTCACACAACCCCTCCGGTTCCCGAATCGTTGGGTCCGAGAGCCCATTCCTCCACCCGCGCGCCTTCTGCGGTGGACAACCTGTCGGACACCAAACACCCTCCACCGTCCCCAATCCCCGTCCCTCCCCTTTCCTTCCTCTGTTTGACCCCCCAAAATACCCTTCGCGATCACCTCGGAGAATCCATCCATGACCACCCTCACCACCCAGCCCGCCTCCGCCCCTTCCTTCGCCGCCGATCCTCTCACCCTGATCGATGTCGATCACGTTCGCTTCTATTGCGGCAACGCCAAGCAAGCCGCCTACTTCTATTGCCACTGCTTCGGCTTCACCTGCGAACAAGTCAGCGATCAAACCACCGGCAGCCGCGAAGCCGCCCACTACTACCTCACCCAGGGCAACATCCGCTTCATCCTCACCAGCGGCCTCACCAAAGACCACCCCGCCTCGCGCCATGTCGAGCTCTTCGGCGATGGTGTCAAAGATGTCGCCTTCACCGTTCACAACGCCGAAGCCGCCTGGAAACAAGCCATCAAGAACGGTGGCACTTCCGCCTACGAACCCCGCGAGATGAAGGATGGCGATGGCACCGTCATCGTCGCCGCCATCAAGACCTACGGCGAAGTCATCCATACCTTCGTCCAGCGTCCTCAGTCCGGACCATACGCCCTCCCCAACGTCAAGCAGGCCCACGGCACCGGCACTGGTAAGTTCATGCCCGGCTTCGCCCAGACCAAGCTCTTCAAGAACCTCAACGACTTCAACGCCAAAAACCCCTGCGGCCTCAAATACACCGACCACCTCGTCGGCAACGTCGAGCTCGGCAAAATGAATCACTGGGTGAAGTTCTACGAGGATGTCCTGGGCTTCAAGATGTTCATGTCCTTCGACGACAAGGACATCGCGACCGACTACTCCGCCCTGATGTCCAAGGTCATGGCTTCCGGCCAGGGCCTCATCAAGATGCCCATCAACGAGCCCGCCCCCGGCAAGAAAAAGTCGCAGGTCCAGGAATACCTCGACTGGCACAACAACACCCCCGGCGTCCAGCACCTGGCCCTCCGCACCGACGATGAACTCCACTCGATCGCGGCCCTCCGCAGCCGCGGCGTGGACTTCCTCTCGATCCCCGACTCCTACTACGAGCAGTGCTGGAAACGCATCGAGCCCATGCTGGCCTCGATCGGCAAGAGCGTGAAGGAAGACCACCAGAAGGTCAAGGACCTCGGCATCCTCGTCGATGCGGACGATGAGGGCTACCTCCTGCAACTCTTCACCAAGCCGCTCCAGGACCGCCCCACCCTCTTCTTCGAAATCATCTGCCGCCGCGGCAGCCAGGCCTTCGGCAAAGGCAACTTCAAAGCTCTGTTTGAGGCGCTGGAACTGGAGCAGGAGAAGAGAGGGAATCTGTAAGCACAAGCAGACCAACGCGACATGGCTCACCATGCCTGTAACCCCCGCCGAATTCTGCGCTGCGAGAAACACGACACGAAAGACTGGTGCGACCCATCAGGAGATTTGTTCGGTAGAGCGAAGCATCGGTGCAGCTTTGCCGCCCGAACTTCGAGCGTTCCTTGCGTTCTCGAACGGATTGAGCGGATTCGTCGGTCCAGAGGACAATGGCTGGTACATTCGGATCTTCTCAACCACGGAACTCCTGGACGTACACGCGCAACCGGCAATCAAAGATCAGTGGCCCGAACTGATTCAGTTCGGTGGGAATGGGGCTGGTGAGGGTTTTTTCTTCGATCCAACCCGGAATGGCCCGCCAGTCTTGATGATCGAGTATGCGAGCGACGGGCATGCAGACCACATCGCCTACGCGAGCAACATGTCAGAGTTCTTCGAGCGAATGCACACTGGTTTCAATCCGTATCGCGAGTAATAGTAATCGGTGACACGATGACCCGTGAAATGTGGATGCTGAATCAACTTGCGGGCACCGATATGCCCTTGCCACTGATGGTCGATGGATTCGGTTCGAGTGAGTCCGCGCAGCGCGCAGTGGCCTCCTTGCATGCAGATGACGTCATAGAACTCTTCAACACCGAATCAAAGGCCCTGCCCGCGTGGCGGGTGGCAGAACTTTGCCGACTTTCATCCTCTGAATGGGAAACTCAAATCGCCGATCTCCGCATCCGGATGACAGATCATGGGTTGCGAAAGTATCCCGGACTTGCTTAACCCCTAATCCGCGGCAGCCGTCGCTTTTGCATGTACGAGAAGCTGAAGCGTGTTCTTCGCTTTCCGCCGCGAAGCGACGTCCGTCATGAGCCCGGGGCGTGAGCCCCGGGGAAACAGAACCAACCACCAATTTCTTCTATCCCTTTCCGAGCGCCGAAGGTGCGACACACACCATCACATCATCTCGCCGCATCGCGGCGATCTTGACGAACCAATCCTCTACCCCGTATGGCTTGCATGAAATAGACCGGGACAGCACCCCTGCAACGGTCGCTCACATCTACCCCTCACTATCCTTTCCGATGCCACTCTCCCGCAGGCTCCTCCGCCGCATCTTCATCTCAACCGGCATCGCATGCCTCACCGTTTTCTCTGCCGCGCTCCTCTGCGATCGCTGGGTTGCCTCCTCTACAACCTCTCACATCCATCGCGACATCAACACCCTTCCCGCCCACGACATCGCCCTCGTCCTCGGAGCCAACCCGCTCACCCAGGGCCGTCCCAATCTCTTTTTCACTTCGCGCATCGACACCGCTGCAACCCTCTATAGCTCGGGCAAAGTCCGCCATTTCATCGTCAGTGGTGACAACCACACCGTCGAGTACGATGAGCCCACCGCCATGCACGATGCCCTCATCTCCCGCGGCATCCCCGCCTCCTCCATCACCCTCGACTACGCCGGTTTCCGCACCCTCGATTCCGTCCTCCGAGCCCGCGATGTCTTCGGACAATCACGCTTCATCATCATTTCGCAAGAGTTCCACTGTGCTCGCGCCCTCTTCATCGCACACGCAAACAACATCGATGCCATCGCCTACCCCGCCCCCGATATCCGTGGCAAGGCCGGCCTCACCGTCCGCGCCCGCGAAACCCTGGCACGCACCCTCGCCGTCCTCGATACTCACATCCTCAACACCGCACCCCATTTCCCCGGCCCGCCGGAGCCCATTCAACTGGCGGCAACCGATCATTAGAACCGATCAATTCTCATTCTGCTAGACTTATCTTGACAAGCTTACAACCGGGAGTAGCGATCGATGAAACTCATCCTTGCATGCACTTCACTTTTTGCAATCTTGAGCACCGGAACTTCGAGTTCTGTGCATTTTCCCGTGTATTCCACGCACACGGATTCCGCCATCGAAAGCGTCGAAATTGACGATCCGATGACGTGGGCTCACGCCCAGGAAACACCGATGACATGCTGGGCGGCGTGCAACCGCATGCTGCTAGAGAAACTTGACCTCAAAGTGTCTGAGCAAGAACAGGTTCTTCGCATGACTGCCGCGATGCCAAACGGAGGACTGTCCGGGGCGGGAGCGCACTTTGAAAACGCCAAGGTCGCTCTCGGCGGCATCTTCAAGGGAGCAGACGGTAAGTCTCAGATGGTCATCCCCTACATCGCATACTCAACCGCGTACAACCCAAACGATCGCCAGTACTTTGCCAACGCGATCCTGATCAATTCACTCAAAAAAGGCATCCCAGCGATCACTGCCACTCCTCAACACGCGGTCATTGTCTACGGCGCCACATACTCTCAAACAGGGTCCATTGTGACGATTCACAGTCTCAAGTACATCGACCCCATGCCCAAGCGGCCGCTTGGCGGTCCATCCCTCGGCGAGGTCAGCGGCTACCAAATCGGCCAACTGATTGGGTTCATGACCGCTCGAGTCGAAGATGTTGAATGACATCTGTTCTTGCAACTTGTGCCGCTTCTCTGTGCAGCCAGCTTGGCTTTGCAAACCGGTGCTCCGTCCACGCGTTTCCCCCGCGTCATGCACCACCATCCAAATTCTCAGCCCGCAGGGCTGCCATGAAATAGGCAGGGGCAACGCCCCTGCACAAGACCGCCCCTTTCACATCGACCCCGCAAGGGTCGCACTCTCACATGCTCTCCGCCGGTGAAACGGGCGCATGTTGGTTGCCAAATCGTGAAGCGATGCGCGGCATCGCGCAACCTCTGGACATCACCCCTTCGCACCGCGTATTTCATTCCGCGCAGCTTCTAAACCCTGATGCCCGATGCCTGATGCCTTGCCTTTACCACTCCGGCCCGCCGGTGTACCGCCCGTACACATCCGCCATCGCCTGCACCATCTCGCCCAGCGTGCAGTTGTTCAGCGCGCCATCGACCAGCGCGGGCATCACGTTCTCATCATTACGCGCTGCGGTGCGGATCGCGTCCAGGGAACGCTTCACAAGGTCGCCATCGCGCCGCTTCTTGAACGCCGCGAGCCGCTCGCACTGCTCCACTTCGACGGAGTGCGGAATCTGCAGGATGTCGATCTGGCGTTTCTCATCCTTCTCGATGTACTCGTTCAACCCGACCACGATGCGGTCCTTGGCCTCACACTCTTCGCTGAATCGGTACGCCGCCTCCGCGATCGCGCGGCGGAAGTACCCCTTATTAATCCCCCCCACCACGCCCTGGCGACCGCCGATGTTCTTCCCTTCACCATTCAATTTGAAGGGGCCATTGCCCATCGCGTCGATCTCGGCGATCAAGCTCAGGGCCTCGCTCTCCATCTTGTCGGTCAGTTCCTCGATGAACCACGACCCGCCCAGTGGATCGGCCACGCGTGTCACGCCCGTCTCATGGGCCAGGATCTGCTGCGTGCGCAAGGCGACCGTCACCGCCTGCTCAGTGGGCAGGCCCAGCGTCTCATCCATGCTGTCGGTGTGCAGCGACTGGCACCCGCCCAGCACCGCCGCCATCGCCTGAAACGCGACGCGCACGATGTTGTTCAGGGGCTGCTGCTCAGTAAGTGAGCATCCGGCCGTCTGCACGTGCGTCTTCATGTACCAGGACTTGTCTTTCTTGGCGCCATACCGATCCCGCATCATGCGGGCCCAGATCCGCCGTGCTGCCCGCAATTTGCAGATCTCTTCAAAGAACTCGTTGTGGCTGTTGAAGAAGAACGACAGCCGCGGCCCGAAGGAATCCACATCCAGCCCGCGCTCGATCGCCGCTTCGACATACTCCATGCCATCGCGGAGCGTGAAGGCCAGCTCCTGCGTCGCCGTGCTCCCCGCCTCGCGGATGTGGTAGCCGCTGATCGACACTGGATGCCACTTGGGGACGTGCTTGCTGGCGAATTCAATGGTGTCCACCACCAGTTTCACGCTCGCCTCGGGTGGATAAACGAACTCGTTCTGAGCGTGGAACTCCTTCAAGATATCGTTCTGGCTGGTGCCGCCCAGGTTGTTCCAATCCATGCCGCGCTGCTTGGCCATCGCCAGGTACATCGCCCAGATGATCGCCGCCGGAGCGTTGATCGTCTGCGACACCGTCACCTTGTCCACGGGAATGTCCGCGTACAGCCGGTGCATGTCTTCGATCGTGCTGATCGCCACGCCGCACTTGCCCACTTCACCCGCCGAAAGGGGATCATCCGAATCGCGGCCCATCAAGGTCGGCAGGTCAAACGCCGTCGACAGACCCGTGTTGGTTCCCTTCGCTCCCGCCTGCGAAAGCAAGTACTTGAAGCGCTTATTGGTGTCATCCGCCGAACCGAACCCTGCGAACTGGCGCATCGTCCAGAAGCGCGTCCGGTACCCCTGCGGGAACAGACCGCGCGTATACGGGAACTTCCCCGCCTCTGGGATGTCCATCTCACGCCGCTCCGGCATCAGCGATCGCGGCATGCCGCCGGGGCTCCCCGGCCCGTACGACGGCTCCAGCACCATGCCGCTGATGGTGACCGCGTGCGGGTCAAGAGTCTCCAGGTTGGGCAAGGTCGAGGCAGGTTTGGCGGACGGAATGGTGGACATATGTGCTCCCGATACTCGACACTGAAACAACGTCCGAGCATTGTAGATTGGTACCGATTTGCTCGCCCTGTGGCCGGGGAGCCATCCAAGGGCTAGTTCCCGGACTTGGCGGGGGCTGCCGCTGGCGGCTCGACATAGTTGATCACAAAGTCGAATCCCGGCGTGCCGGGTGTGCGATTCAAGGCCCGGTGTCGATTGCCGGATTCGCCCGGCTTATCCGGCATCTCCACGCCGCCATCATCGATGCCGTCGGTGCCGAAGGAGTAGACCAAGTAGCGGCGTCCCGCGGCATCACTTCCGGGCGCGAGCACCTTGTATCCGAAGGGGCTGCCCGTGAACACATCGATGGGCAATTGGCTTAGAAATCCCGGCACAAGATCGTCGAGCTTTGCGGGCGGTTCACCACCGTGGCCGCGACGCCAGATCTCCAGCCCGAGGATTGTGCGAACGCCAGCGATCTCCATTTTCCAACGATCATCGGTATTCAACGCTGAGCCAAAGGCGGGCAAGAGCATTTCCAGCATCAGGTACCGCTGCGAGAGTTGCTCCACTTCAACATCGGGCTGGAACGTGCTCTTGATCCGTTCAAATCGCGGCAGGGTCGCGTACTTACCCATCTCATCGAAGTAGCGGTTCAGGGCTGCGGTGGTTTCCTTGCGATCGGCCATCACGATGCCGAGAAACACTTGTCCACCGGGCATGCGATTTCCTGACAGGGACTGCACGGTGGCGAATCGCTGGGGCGAGAGGTAGCCATTTCCATCGCCAAGATCGGTGAACGTCCATTGAATGGTGTCGAGGATGCTGCGCCGCTCGGCTTCCAGGAAGAGCACGACTGGTGGAGTTTTAGTCTGGCGATCGAGGGCGGCGAGCAGATGCTTCAGCGTGGCTTCGTCGGTGATCTTGTCGATGGTTTCCTGCATCGCAGTTGTGTGTAGCGACACAATCGCCTGGCCGACCAGGCGATCGATGAGGATTCCCTGCTGCATGAAGAAGCGGCCAAGAGCGAGGCCGGATTCGAAGGCCTTAACGGCTTCATCCAGATCGCCACGCATCACGGCGAGGTGATAGCGAGCGGCGTTGGCGCGAGCGAGTTGGCGAGAGCTTGCCAAGTTGGGCAAAAGGACCTCGATCAGCATGCCGCCATCGGCCTTGAGTTTGCGGACCGCGCGCATTCTGGGGGCGAGGGCGTCCAAGTCTTTGAATGCCCCTTTGGCGTGCAGATCATCCAAGAGTTTGCGTGCCGAGTCGAGATTCTCCGGTTTGGATTCCACTGATTCAGGATCGAGTGGCTTCAGAGAACGGAGCAAAGATGGATCGGGGAGGATGTTGGCAAATTCGCCGGTGCGGGAGGTGCGTGCTGCTTCGTGCAGTTGTTTGGATGTATCCAACAGAACCATCAACTCATCCCAGGCATCGGGCTGGGCTTCTGCCTCTTTCTGGTATGACGCGACCAAGGTGTTGATTTCGCCGGCATAGTCGGTGGTCGGCTTCACCGTGCCACCCAGTATCCGCCACGCCATGAAGCCGACGCCGCCGAAGCAGGTCAGCAGGACCACCAGGCAACCGATTCCGACCTTCACGAGGGGTTTGGGGATGCTCATGGCCGTTGTATCGCTCTGTCAACCCCAGGTTGCAGGGTGGTCAATCACTTCGCCGGGTACTCAAACACGCCGCGGCCGGACTTATCGCCGAGGCGGCCAGCGGTGACGAGCTGCTTGAGCAAGGGGCAGGCGCGGTAGCGGTCGTTGTTCAGACCTTCGGCCAGCACGTTCATGATGTGGACGCAGGTATCGAGGCCGATGAAATCCGCCAGGCGCAGAGGGCCCATGGGGAAGTTGCAGCCGAGCTTCATGATGCCATCGATCGCCTCGGGCTCGGCGACGCCTTCCATCCATGCATAGAACGCCTCGTTGATCATGGGCATGAGGACGCGATTGGAGATGAAGCCAGCGCGGTCGTTGGCTTTGAGCGGGGTCTTCCCCATCTTGGTCGCGAGGGCCACGGTGCGCTCAACGACATCCTTCGACGTCTGCAAGCCGGGAATCACCTCGACCAACTGCATCAAGGGGACGGGGTTGAAGAAGTGCATGCCGACGACGCGGTGAGCGCTGGTGCCAGCCGCGGTGGCGATCTCGGTGATGCTGATGCTGCTGGTATTGGTGGCCAGTACGACATCATCGGCCGGGAACATCGCGGCAAGCTTTGCAAAGAGATCCTTCTTCACCTTGGCATCTTCGACGATCGCTTCGATGACCCAGTTTGAACCCTTCAACTCTTCCAATGTGGAGACGTAGCGGACGCGGGCCAACGCGGCATCGGCATCGGCCTGGGTCATCTTGCCCTTCTCGACGAACTTGCCGAGAGACTTCTTATGCACACCCTTGCACTTTTCGATGGCGCCCGGAAAGGCGTCGTAGACGATGACGGAACTGCCACTGACCGCGGCGACCTGCGCGATGCCGCCACCCATCTGACCCGAACCAATCACGCCGATCGTCGTGCTCATACGAAGCTCCCTTGGGGACGTTTCTTCATCAAGGTCACAGGGTAGGTCGCAGTCAAACTCCAAATGCCAGATTCCAAATGTCCAAATCGTGCCAACCATTACCCATGCCTTCCATCGCACAGTTGACCAAACTCCTCGCCATCGACCCAGCCGACACCTTTGTCCTGTATGGGCTGGCGCAGGAGCACGCCCGGCTGGGAGAGCACGCCCAAGCCGTGGAGTGGTATGACAAGTGCCTGGCGGTCGACCCCCTCTACTGCTATGCCTATTTCCATCAGGCCCGGAGCTATCAGGCCTTGGAGAATGCCGCGGCGGCGGTCGTGACCATTCGCAAGGGGATCGAGGCGGCTCGCAAAGCCCAGGATGGAAAGGCGCTGGGAGAGCTGCAGGGGTTGCTGGTTGAAATCGAGTGAAACGGGGGCAGGCCTGTGGCATCTCAACGGGGCGCGCGTGCGAATGATCGTGACGCGTTACCATTGTTCTGTCGTGGGTTTGTTCAAGGGGCTATCCTGAGCCATGATCACCGCTCGCCCTGCTGTTACCGTTGCTGCCTTGGCCGCTTTTGCCGCGATGTTTGCTGGCTGCAATCGCCAGAACCACTCCTTGAAACTGGGGCAGGCGTTGGAATTGGAAACCTTCCGGACGACGGCGGTTGAGCCGGCGGCGACATTGGCGGTGCCTACTGGCGTTTTGGCGAATGCGACGACGCAAACCGGAATGCGCGATGCGTGGGCACAGACCGAGGTGGAAGTGCCCAATGATGGTGTGTACCACCGTCCCCTGTACAAGACCGAATACAGCCGCGTGAAGTACACCCCGAGGAATCGCGGCGAATTCCCCACTGCGGAGACGGCACTGGATCTGCAGGACAAACAGGCCACGGTCAAGCAGATCAAGGAGACGTTTATCTTTACGCCGGGCGTACTGATCTACGACACGGTGACTGCGCCGTTCCGAATGGTGATTCACCCGGCGACACAATCGAACGTAAAGGTGTCGCCACGTCTGCCTCGCCCCGGCTATCAGCGCTGGATGCATGATCCATCTGAAGCAGGTGCCGACGCTCCGGCGATTGAACCAACGACGACCACCGAAGTGAAGACAGAAACGTCATCGGATGGCACGGTCACCACAACAACGACCACGACGACAACAACAGTGACGACGACGACCAAGACCGAAAAGACCGAGACGACCAAGCCAATCGAAACCAGCAAGTGAGTGCGCCGTCTTCACAACCTCGGCCGGTGATGGATGCGCGCGGCTTGACGCCGGGCACGATCATCCGCCCCGAGTATGAGGTGACGCCCCGACAATTGGCTGATTTGCTTGGGAGCCAGAAGAAGCCGCTGGTGCTGGATGTGCGGCTGGATAGTGAGTTTCGCACGGCCCAGATCAAGGATTCATTGCACATCCCGCTGCACCTTTTGGAAGGGCGTGTGGATGAAGTGATCGATGCGGCTGCGGGACGAATGGTGGTGACGCTGTGTCACCATGGTGTGCGGTCGCTCAAGGCGAGTTTGTTTCTGCGGCAGGTGGGCGTGTCCGGGGCGATGAGTATGGCGGGCGGGATTGATGCGTGGTCGCTGGCGATTGATGCGAGTGTGCCGCGATATGAGCGGAGTGGCGAGATGTGCCGGCTGATTGGATGAAGTGCGACGCGAATCGGCAAATGGCCAAGTATTCAGACGGCCACGGTGCTAAAAGAGATGCAGGATCACACCGGTCTGGAGACCGGTGCCACCCAAGACCAGCAGCACCCGAAGGATAAAAACACAACCCGCCCCCTTTCGGGAGCGGGCTGGATGAATTTGAGTTGAGCCAGTTGATCAGTCAGATCAACAATTAGCAACCGGTGGAGAAGGCAGCAACGAAGTCGAGGTAATCGAAGAAGTCGATGACCGTGTCAGCGTTGAAGTCAGCGCCGGGGGCGTTGCTGGAGAAGTCAGCAACGAAGTCGAGGTAGTCGAAGAAGTCAACGACGGTGTCGCCGTTGTAGTCAGCCTGGCAAGCACCGCCAGCGGTGCTGAAGCTGAAAGGACCAGCAGTGGTCGAGGGGCAGCCGGAGCCAGCGAGAGCGGCGACGGTCCAGGTGTAGGTGCTGCCAGCGCCGAGAGTGCCGCCGGGGATGTCAACGTTGTCAACGAGCAGGTTGGTGGCGGTGAAGACCGACACGTTGCCGGCATCGCGGACGTCCACGTTGTAACCCGTGGGCGAGCCCTGAACTTCCCAGCTCAGGTTGATGTTGGCGGAGTTATCCAGACCGCTGGCGCCGTTAGCGGGCGACAGGAGGTTGAATGCGGGGTTGGCGACGCAGTCCTGGTAGAACCAAGCGGCCATGGGACCGACAGGGCGGTAGCAGATGGCGAAGGCGCGGCTGTAGTACTCGTTGCCGTTGGCGCCGGTGGAATCTTCGAAGGCACCGTTGGGGAAGTAGTCAGTGGCGGTCTGGCCACCGTCGTCATCCCAAACAGCGATGTTCTGAGCGCCACCCGGACGGGGCTGACCGGCGTAGGGGGGGAAGCCGCCGAGGGTGTTGGCATCGGCAGCGGTACCCCAGATCATGGCCTGGCTGCGGGTGCTGAAGTCAGCAGCCACAGGAGCGCCGGTGGGGTTGGTGCGGAGGAACTGCATGTGGAAGGCGCCATCCGTATCCGGGATGTTGGCCAAGTTCACATTGGACAGGTTGACGAGCGAGTAGTAGTAACCATTGCCGGTGGCGAGGGTGCCGTAACCGAACTGCACGCCGGTGATGAAGTTCTTGGCAGCGATAATGCTGGCGGTGCCGCCACCGAAAGCGGAACCGTCGAGACCGTCACCGTTGAAGTCGTTCCACCAGAAGACGCGCACGTTGAAGGTTTCGGGGCTGGTGGTGGGATTGTGCGACCAACCGAAGGCGAACTGCTTGGGGGCCTTGTTGACCGAGCCGGGAGCAGCTGCGGTGAAGTCGTCAACGAAGTTGACAGAGCGGTGAGCCGTACCGAAGAAGTAACGGTTGGCCGCGTTAGCCAGCGCACAGGGAGCAACGTTGCCGCCGATCGGGGGGAACGCTGATGCCTGGGTCTGATCACCCTGATACTGGTCGAAAGCAAGGGCGTAGCCAGTCAGACGTGACTGGAAGGGGGAGTAAGGCATTTCCTGACCGACCACAACCTGACCGTCGACCATATAGATCGGGGCGATCGTGATCGGATTGACAGCCGTCGGCTGCCCGGGGGCAACTTCCGGAGTGCGGGGGCCACCGGCGAGGGCGGTCGAGGCGACGGCCAAGCCAGCAACGGCAAACAGCATTGAACCCTTCATCTTCAACTCCTTCTCAAACTCAACTCGGGTTGACCGACCACAACGGACCGGCTCCAACCTCAGGATGCGAACAACAGAACCCTGAACACTGCCAAACGGGCAGACTCGTGTTATCGTTGGGAGAAACGCTCGATCTGAGGAAACCTTACCACTTCGTGTGAATCTGGATCACAGATTTCGCACGCCAAGCCAATGTTCGGTCACACACACGAACAGAAAGTCCCGGAAGCGGGGATGCACAGAACACCACCGCGGCCTCCACGATACTGGCAGGTTACCAGAACTTTCACGTCGTGCAAGGGCCAAAATAGTGAAAATGCCCTAAAATTTCAGGTCACTGGAAAACGCCGGAAATAACCAAGAACGGACCTTTGAGAAGCTTTCCCAGATTCTCACCCCTGACGCCTCGCCGCCATTGAATCGCAAAACTCGTCGAACAGGTACCCGGCATCGTGCGGCCCCGGCGAGGCCTCCGGGTGGTACTGCACACTCATCACCGGGCGATCCTTCAACCGGAATCCTGCCACCGTGTCATCATTTAGGTGGGTGTGAGTCTCTTCGCCCCCTGCGGCTTTGAGGGATTCCCGGTCGACCGCAAACCCGTGATTCTGGGACGTGATCTCCACATGCCCAGTCCTCTTATTAAGGATGGGCTGATTCGCACCCCGGTGCCCGAACTTCAGCTTATAGGTCTTGGCCCCGGTCGCCAACGACAGCAACTGATGCCCGAGGCAGATGCCAAAGGTGGGGATGGTCTTTGCGGGATCGCCCGAAATAACTTCACGAAGCGTCGAGATGGTGGCTTCGACCGCGGCAGGGTCGCCGGGGCCATTGGAGATGAAGAGGCCATCAATTTCGCCCTTGGCATACTTGGCCTGAATCTCACTTGCCTTGATGTCGTGAGGAACTACCTGAACTTCGCAGCCGCGATCCGCGAGATTTCGCAGGATGTTGCGTTTGGCACCGCAATCGAGGGCGAGGACGCGGAACTTTGGCTTGGAACGCGAGCCGGCATCGGGAGACCAATCGCCGAGAGTCTCATTCCAACCCTGTGCAGCATTGCAGCCAACGCGCGGCACCAGATTCTGCCCTGCCATGCTGGGAGCGGAGCGAGCCATCTGGACGAGCTGTTCATCGGTGAGATCAGCGCGGTCGGTGAGGACGCCGTTCTGTGAGCCGCTGGTGCGGAGGATGCGCGTGAGGGCGCGCGTATCGACGCCTTCGAGCCCGAGGACGCCGTACTGGGCGATGTATGCGGAGAGATCGAGATTGGCGCGGTAATTGGATACCACACGCGACAACTCGCGGACGACAAAGCCGGAGACTTGGACTTTGACGGATTCGACATCAACGGGGTTGACGCCGGTGTTACCGACCATGGGGCTGGTCGAAATCAGAATCTGGCCGGTGTATGAGGGATCGGTGAGGGATTCCTGATATCCCGTCATCGCAGTGGTAAACACCACTTCGGCGGTCGCCACGATGGAACGACCCACTGCGCCAAAGGCGCGGCCGGTCAATACCGTACCGTCAGCCAGCGCCAAGCGGCCTCGTGGTGCGCCTTGCGTCGAATCCCCGGCATGTTGAGTTTGCATGAGCGATAGTGTAGGTGGGTTGACTCACACTTTTGACGATAACTCCCTCTTTCAACCGACATCCGCGCGACCCAAAAGCGCGCCCCGGATCGGCTACGCACGCATCGCTGTCGAACGCGGTATTGACCGCCTTTCCTCCTCGGGCACCCTCACCTACGGCCACACTCAACCCGTTCAACTCGGCGAACGCGTCATCGTCCCGTTGGGCAAAAAAGGCAAGCCCGCCCCCGGCATCGTCGTCGAAGTCGGCACCGCCACGCTTCTTGATGGACTCCCCCCCACTCGCGCCAAAGACATCATCGAAGCCACGGGTGTCCGCCTACTCCCCGAGCTCATCCGCCTCGCCCAGTGGATGGCCGAGTACTACATCTGCCCCTTGGGCATGGTGCTGGCGACCATGCTTCCCGCCGCCGTGAAGCGCGGCACGGGACTGCGCACACTCACACTCATTGATCGCCCCTTACCCCCCGCCACATTCACACCCGACTCTCTCAAACCGGCTGAACGCCGCGCGTTCGATGCGCTCCTTTCCATCCCCGCCTCTGACTTTCCGCTTGAGCCCGACATCCTGCAAGATCGCCTGGGGGCTCGCAACAAAGGCCCCATCAATCGCTTGCTCGCCCTCTCCTTGCTTCGCGAAGTCGAAACTCAGGTGGTGCGCACCGCAACTCACTCTTCACCTTCATCGGGGTACACGACGCGTAGCGAGAATGAGATATCGCTCAATCCCCAACAACAGCACGCCATCAGTGGCATCAGCTCCACTCTGGGCATGTTTGCCCCGCACCTGATTCACGGAGTGACGGGCAGCGGCAAAACTGAGGTTTACCTGCGCGTGCTCAGGCAGGTGATCGCACGCGGGCAGTCGGCCATTGTTTTGGTGCCGGAGATTGCGCTGACACCACAGACCGCCTTGCGCTTTCAGCAACGCTTTGAAGGCGCCGGGCTTGGTGGCGTCGCGGTCCTTCACTCCGGGCTCACTGGTTCGCAACGCAATGCTGCGTGGCGCCGGGCTGCCAGTGGCGAGGCCCGCGTTGTCATCGGCGCTCGCTCCGCGATTTTCTCACCACTCGAACATCTCGGCCTCATCGTCGTCGATGAAGAGCACGACACGGGCTACAAGCAAGACCAGCTTCCGCGTTATCACGCTCGTGATGTCGCCGTCAAGCGTGCTCAACTCGCCAACTGCCCCGTCATCCTCGGCAGCGCGACCCCATCTCTGGAATCCTGGGTCAACGCCCAGCCCGATGCCGACCGCCCTGCGCGTTTCACGCTCTGGTCTCTCACCCAGCGCGCCACCGGCGGCGTTCTTCCCACGGTTCATATCGTCGATCTGGCCAAAGAGCGCGAGATTCGTGCGCAACATGATCCATCCAGCCGCGCTCATGTTCACCTGCTTGGGCCGACATTGGAATCCGCCATCGGACGCACGCTTTCGCAGGGTGGCCAGATCATCCTGCTTCTGAATCGCCGCGGATTTGCAAACTACATCGCCTGCCCAAGCAGCACCTGCGGCTGGGTCCTCTCCTGCGATCAGTGCGATGCGCGCCTCGTCCTCCACAAATCCAAAGACACCCCTCGCGGCGGCTTTGTTGAATGTCACCAGTGCCACGGGCGCAACATCCTCCCTCTCACCTGCCCCACCTGCCATCACCCCGTCATCACCTTTGGCCTGGGCACGCAGCGCGTCGAGGATGAGCTTGAACGCAAGTTCGGCCTTTCGCACCGCATCCGCACCGGCGACACGCTCCTGCGCTGCGACAGCGACACAATGCATAATGCCGCTGCGTACGATGACGCCCTCTCTCGCTTCGGCACTGGTGCAGTCCGCATCCTCGTCGGCACACAGATGATCGCCAAAGGTCTGGATTATCCCAACGTGCGGCTGGTCGGTGTCATCATGGCGGACACCGCTCTCTCCATGCCTGACTTTCGCGCTGGCGAGCGCACCTTTCAACTGATCAGTCAAGTCGCAGGTCGAGCCGGTCGCGGCACAGAACCCGGGCGCGTCATCGTTCAGACTCTTTCCCCCGACAGCCGCGCCATTCAACTTGCTGCCCAACACGACTACCAGACCTTTGCCACCGGCGAATGGGCCGAACGCAAGCGTGCCCACCTTCCTCCGGCGCGGCGGATGGCCCGCATCATCTGCCGCGATGGGCACGCGGCAGATGCCAAGGCCCGCGCAGGTGAGATCGCGAGCATCCTTCGTGCTGCCAACAGTTCGCTCTTTGGCGAAACCACCGTTCGCGGCCCGATGGAAGCCCCCGTCTCACGCATTGCCGGGCAGTATCGCTACGCTGTCGAACTCCTGGCTGCCGATGCGCTCTCCCTGATCCGGCTTCTTTCAGCCCTGCGCCATCAGGGGGTCCTCAAGAGCGATGCCGAAACCGCGATCGATGTCGATCCGATTGATCTCATGTAGTTACGTTTCGAGCTTCGTCCGCTTCCACGTCCAGGCGCACGCCCCCACACCGATCGCCCCAATCACCCACGCCAGCGCATTTCCTATCCGCGCGTACAGCGTCTGCACCGTATATGTCGGCACCTGCATGATCGCGATCCCCTCCTCCCGACTTCGCGGCGCGGGTGGCAAGTGCATCGCCGCGATAGGTTGCCCCCACGCATCAAAACCGCCCGAATCTCCGGTATTGGCGGCACGCAGCACGGGCAGCCCCAGCTCAGCCGCACGCCACCGCGCCAATTGCGTGTGCTGCCTGCGCGTCATATCCGAATCACCAAACCACCCGTCATTGGTGATCGTCACAATCATCGCTGTGGGCAAGGGCATCGACGGTGTCGTCGCCTGCACCAGCGAGCGCACCAGAGCCGAATCCGCAATCTCAAAGCAGATCGGCGTAGCGATCGGCATCACACTTGTGCCCAGCGACTCCACCTTAGCCTGACCCGATCCCGGAGCGGTCATCTTCACCTGTGGCAACAGGCGCACCGGCCGCTTCCCCTCTGCCAGATCAAACTTCATCCCCCGCGCAGCGAAACTCAAGAGCAACCGCTCCAGCCATTCCACGCTGGAGATGTAGGGCATCTCCTCTCCAAATGGTGTCAGGTGCAATTTGTCATAGCGCGCGCCTTCCACCTTTCCATTCTGCACCACGAACGCGCTGTTGTACCGCGCGTCATATTTCACATCAATTCCCCCCGGCACCTCCTCAAAGCGAAGATTGTCAAACCCCTCTTCACCGACCACGATCGGCACATTGAGTTCCTTCTGCACTTCGCGAAGGCGATCCGCAAACGCCGCTGCCGCCAGCTTCTGCTCCCCTTCTGCTGTTTTCACGTTGTAGTAGATCTGTGCATCTTTCATCGCCTTCACCGAGGCATCATCAATCGCCATCCCCGGCATCATGGTCTCAGGCCACACGATCAGCCCCACCATCGGTGTCGCCGCCCGCGCTGTCATCGCCTCAAGTGTCTGCCATTCCTTGAATTGCTCCTCCGGCCCCCACCCCATCTTGACGTTCTGCGCCACGTTTGTCTGGATCAGCCCGACTGTCACAATCTGCGGCGGTGCGGCATCCCCACTCCTCTTCATCAACATCGCTGGTACGCCCATCAGCACCCCGAACCCAATCGCTACCATGCCCCCCAACCTGGCTTCGCGCCTCACGACCATCCATCCCAATCCCAGCGACACCAGCAGGACTGCAAACGACACCCCATACGCCCCCCACAGCGAAGCCATCGAAGCTCCCGGTCCCCAGCGGATCAATGGATGCCCTGCCAAGTACCACGGGTATCCCTTCAAAGCGATCTCACCCCGAAAGACATCCACCGCCAGTACCCACGCCGCGAACAGGATCACGCCGTATCGCGCCGCGCCAGTTCGTCTCGCGATCCGTAATCCCCCCCAGCAGTGCAATCCTCCATAACACGCCATTAACGCCACAAATGGCACATACCCCACCGCCGAAATGCGGCTCACCCACCACTGCTCAAAGGCCCAGAACGCCAACGTTCCCACCGCATACCACACGGACATCCGTCCCACCCTCACCGAACTATCTCGCGAAGCCCGACTCACCAGCATCGCCAGCGGCACCCACGCCAAAAGTGCCAGGGGCCAGATTCCCCCTTGGCACCACACGTGTACCGCCCCCCACCCACTCGTCGGCTCGTTCCCGGGTCTGGGCGCAAGCCCCGGCAGCGGAAAGGCCAGAGCCATCAGCACCGACCACATCAATCCCGCCAATAGCGCCCAGCGAGACCACGGCTGCGGGACCCAGCGTGATTCCCCCTGAACGGTGCCACGTTCCACACTCGCTTGCGTTGCTGATTCCTTGGCCATCGATCCAGTGTAGAACCACACTGCGGGCTCTCACCATCTCACAGTTGCACGTACACCATCCGCGCGGTACATTTCAGGCACCTCGAAGCCCGGGGAGTTCACTCCCCGGCCCACATTGGCAAAAACAATCTGAGGTGCCGATGGGGTTGTGGAACACCGCTCAAAAGGAGCAACTGTCATGGCCAAGAAAGCAAAGAAGAAAGCCGCGAAAAAAGTGCTGAAAAAGAAAGCTGCCAAAAAAGCCGTCAAGAAGGGTGGCAAGAACACCGCGGCCAAAAAGAAGACCGCCAAGAAGAAGGGCAAGCGCACCACCCTCTACAGCAGCAAGGGCAAGAAGCTCTATGCCGTGCGCAACGCAGATGGTTCTTTCAAGGACATTCAGACCTATCAGCGTGCTCACGCTGCCGACATGCGTCAGACCAGTGCCGCGGAAGCATCCACAGAAGCCACCGCCGGTTGAGTTTCAATTACAACTTCGCAAGAATCACTCGCCCTTGAGGATTCATCTCGAGGGCGTGTGTGTTTTTGCATCATCCACCAAACAAACCTGGCGCATCATCCTTCCGCGTATCCTTCTTCCGCCTCACCGGCCGCTGCGCTGTCAAATTGGTCCCTTGGAGCCGATGCTCCACCCGATCCCCCTCGACCTTGGATTGCACCGTTCCATCCGCCAATCGCGTTATCAATTCTGTTCCAGCGCTCACCTGATTGGTGCTGCGCAAGAGCGACCCATCCTTCAAAGTCGTCATCGAGTATCCCCGTTCCAGCACCGCAAGGGGGCTTACTGCGCCCAATCGAGCAGCCAGCGTCTCCACCTCCGCCACCCTGCTGGCCAGGTACGCGTTCATCGCTCCCAGCACATTCCGCTCCGCCGCTGTCAGTCGCGGCTGCACATCTTCCTTCGCCAATCTTCCCTTCGCCGCCCGTGGCAATCTCGAAGCCAGTGACTCCAAACGCGAGCTCAATCGTCCCAATCGGCTCGCCGGGTTACACCTTTCCAACCTCCCTCCCAGCATTGCCATGCCTCGCTGCTTCACCACGATCATGTGCCGCAACGCTGCCACCACATCCTTCCCCACAGTGGCAACTTTCCTTTCATTCTCGCGCACATTCGCATCCATCTCCAGCATCATCCGCCGTGCGAGCGCATCCAACTGCCTCTCCAACTCCCCACGCTCCGGTGACAGCCGCACCGCCGCCTGGGTGGGTGTTGCCGCTCGCTCGTCCGCCACCAATTCCGCTACCGTGGTATCCGTTTCGTGCCCGATCGCCGCCACCACCGGCACACTCGCTTTCACGATCGCTTCTGCCACCACGCGCTCATTGAAACACCAGAGGTCTTCTAGGGATCCTCCACCCCGTGTCACCAGAATCGCCTCAATCCCCATTCTCTCTGCCTGGTTCGATACCAGATCGATGGTCCGCGCGATCTCCGCCGATGCTTGCTCACCTTGCACGCGAGTATCGCACACCACCACCTCAATAAACGGTGCCCTTCGACGCAACGTGTCGAGCACATCCTGCAGCGCCGCCGCGCTCCTGCTCGTCACCACTGCGATCCGCACTGGGCACCGGGGCAGCTTTCTCTTCCGCTCCGCATCCATCCACCCCAGCGCACGCAGTTCCGCGACCAGTGCCCGCAGTTTCGCATCCAACGCCCCCACCCCCATCGCCTCCACCCGTTCAACAATCAGCGAGATCTTGCCACTTTTTGCGTAAAAATCCACCCGAGCATGTACCACCACCTGCATCCCATCGCGCACCGCCACCGCCGCCTTCTTCGCCACATTCGCAAACGCCACGCAGTTCACCACCGCGTCCGCATCCTTCAAATCAAAGTACCAGTGCGTCCGCTCGCGAAATCCCGACACCTCTCCCACCACCCGCAGCACACCCGGCACTCCGGCCTTCAGCGCCTGCGCAATCGACCCCGCCAGTTGCGATACCGAGATCGGCTTTTCTGTCTCCTCCGCCTTTCGTTCCTCGGCCGCGCGGCTCGCCGCCATCTGCCCCGGATCAAAGGGCATCGACGACACCCTCTTTCGCGGCGTCTTCTTCTCTTCAGAATCTCCAAAAGGCAAACCAGCCATCACGCCAGAGTATGGCATGATGGCCGGGTGCTGTCTCCCTCGTCGTCGTCGTGCATCCGGCGGCCCTGAAGCTTCACAGCCGCCGGAGGCAAAATCCTCAGTCAATTCTCACTTGCTCGCACGCACCACCACCTGGGAAACATCCATCCGCTCTTTCATCGCCAAGGGCGCCATCGGAGGCAGCGACACCTTGCTGTACACTTTCACCACCGGTTTGAGACTCCCCATCTCTCGCATCACCTGCTCACGCGAGCGGAATCGCGGCATATCCGCGGGCATCTCAATCGTCGCCCGGGGCACGATTTGCGAACGCTGCGCCATCCCGCCCATGAAGTTGCCGACGTACAAATCGTTCACGAACGTCCGCACGCCACCCACATACCCGCGCTCTTTCAGCCACTCGTTGCGAGCCGCCTCAAGTTCGCCGAGCCCTTCAGCATGGAACGCTTCCCACGGATTGATGCCGATGGTCAGTTTCCCGACGCGTGCGTACACCGTCTGCATCTCGCTGCCCACAGCGCCATAGGCCGTTGGTCCAGGCCCCGCCCAATTCATGTACGCCGGGCTGCTCCAATCCGGCGTTTCTCCGCCGATGAAGCGCTCACCCAGCCACAGACGGCCGTTGAATCCGGGGCGACGGACGTCGTCAGCGCGGCCGCGCTGATATGGCGCACGCGTCGCGAGGCGACGTCCCTCATCCGGGCGGCGATAGTCCACCGACGCGTACGTCGGGAACGGACTGCCAAATGACGCCGCAGAAATTGAAGCCGCAACCGCAAGCAGTTCCAGTGCCATATTTTCACTTCCCCAAAATTCCGGGCAGTGCGCACCCCGCAGTCGCGCAAGCCACACTACCCATATTCACAAAAATGCCATAAGTGCGGCAAAATGCAACCCCATCCGTGCGGTTTGTGATGATTCTGTGGTTACCAGCCGCGCCAACCATCCGGTTATCGCACCTTGCCAAGCAGCATCAAGGTTCAAGCTCGAGTTACATGACGCGTGTGGAACGATCCGCCATACCGATCGGAACCGCGTTTCCACGGGTTGCCCACTCGTACGCATTCAACAACGCTTTGACATGATCACTGGCGCGCCGGTGATCGCGAACATAATCGTGCGCCTGATCTGCCAGTGCCTGAGCCGCGCCAGGATGCATCAGCAGCCGATGAATCGCCTCGCGCCACCCACCAGCGCCACTTCCCGGCCCGGTCTGCGGCACTAGCAACGCGGTCTTCCCATCCGCCAACACGCTCACCATCGCATCCGCCGCCGCCACCACCGCCATCCGCGAGGCCATCGCTTCCAGCAATATCGTTCGCTGCTCTCCGCGGCAGTCCGGTTGCAGCACAATGTCACCCTGGACCAAGAGATCCCGCCGACTCTCCAGATCTTCAATCAGCGAAATCCGGGCCAAGACGCCAGACTTTCGCGCCAAACTCCAGATGCCGCTGTTCCGCGCCGCCTGCGCATCCATGAACGCAAGCAAGTCCTCATGCTCGCGCATTGCCATCGCCAACCCATCAAACGCCGTCCGCGTGGCTTTGGCGTCGCGCCCATTCCCCACCATCATCACACAAGGCGCTTTCCCGGCTGGCAACACCTTGCGTGGTGTGATCTGTGCATGCACACCCCACCACGCTCCTCGCACCACCACATCTCCCGCAGCGCCTGAACCCGCCCCTGCCTTTAGCGCTCTCTCGATCGTCACATCGGGTGCGATCAGCACCGGGTCCAAGCCAAGTTTCGTCCGGTTGGCCACACCCGCCACTGTCAACGCCCTCGACACTAGCCCTGCACGCCACACTTCGAGCATCGGCGTTGCGTGATAGATCGCCGCCAGCTCAAACGCCATATCCCACGTCGACCCTCCAAAGGCGTGCACGATGTCGAAGTCTTCGCTCTCCTCATCACCTCGAGGCAGGGCATCAATGGCCGCGACCAACCGCCTCAATCGCAACGCCGAAGCGAATAAAAACCCCGACGTTTCATATGTCACCAGCGATGAAAACACCGCCGACCCGGAATCCCCCGCCCGTGCTGCAGCCGTATCCGGAATGGCGTGCACGACCCGCACGCCTTCATCCGCCAACCCGATCTCCAGGCGCGTCAGCATCGCCCGCTCGCGCAGGGCAAAGACTTCGTCGGCAATGATCAGGGCCCGCATACGGCACTGTATCGTCCATCCCGGCAAACGCACCACAACATCCGGCACTACATCTCAGCGCAACTGAGGTGCCTCTTTCACCCTCAATCTTTGTGCCGCCTCTGTCCCCCACACAGCGGCCCACCGCTCTTGCTCCACCTGCACCAGCACCGGCGCATCATCGTCACCGCACCCTGACGGAGCCGCCGCGAACGGCCACCACATCGCCAATCTCTCCCCCTGGGCCATCATGCTTGATTTCCCCTCTGCTCCGATCAATTCCCCCACCGTTGCCAATCGCTCAACTCTGCGCTGCACGCTCGGTCTGCACGCCAAGAGTGCTCGCGTGTATGGATGCACCGGCCGCGCCAGCACCTCGCGCGTCCGCCCAAACTCCAGCACTCTTCCCCCAAACATCACGCACGTCACATCCGCATGATCCGCGACCACACCCAAATCATGCGTGATCAGTACCACTGCCATCCCCCGTTGCGAGCGCAATTCTCCCAGCAATTCCAATATCCGTGCCTGCACAGTCACATCGAGCGCTGTCGTCGGCTCATCCGCCAGCAGCACCGCCGGCTGGCTCGCCACCGCCATCGCGATCATCACCCGCTGCCTCATTCCACCCGAAAGTTCATGCGGAAACTGCTTCAACCGCCGTGCTGGTTCATCGATCTTCACCGCCGACAAGGCCTCCATTGCCGCCTCGCGCACATTCCTCTTCATCTCCGGGCGATGCAACCGAATCACCTCTTCAATCTGCTCTCCAACCGCCATCACTGGATTCAACGAGGTCATCGGTTCCTGGAAGATCATCGCCAGATGCTTCCCACGCACCTGTCTCATCTCTTCCGCGCCAGCGCGGCAGAGTTCCCAATCTCTCCCCCAAGTTCTCAATCGAATCTCACCCTCATCCACCCGCGCCCCACGGGGCAGCAATCCCATCGCCGCAAGCGCGGTCACACTCTTTCCACTTCCCGATTCCCCTACGATCGCCAGCATCTGGCCCGCGTGCACTCCCCACGATGCCTCACCAACTGCCGCGACTCGTGTTCCACTACCCGCGCCGCCTCTGCCTCTGGCAGCCCCACCTGAGAACGACACCGCCAGCCCAGTCACACTGAGCACCGGTCTTTCCGCACTCATTGCGCCAGTGTTCACTCCACCCCTCCGCGCCCATGCCGCGAATTCTGCGGCGTCAGCACCACACGCAACCCCTCACCCACAAAATTCATGGCCAGCAGCGTCAACGCAAGCAGCACACAGGGACTCACGATCAACCACCAGTGCGATCGATACGGATTCAGTTCCGCCAGTCCATCCGCCGCCATGTTCCCCCAGCTCGGTAACGGCGACTTCACACCGATACCCAGAAAGCTCAAGAAGCTCTCCTGCAATATCGCCTGCGGCACAGTCAGCGTCGCATACACCACGATCGGACCGATCAAACCCGGCAGCAGGTGCCGCGCAAACAGCCGCACCGGCCCCGCCCCCATCGCTCGAGCCGCATCGACATACGGCCGCGTCTTCAGACTCAGCACCTGCCCTCTCACGACTCGCGCCATCGTCAGCCAACTCACACCGCCAATCGCCACCAGCAGCGTCACCAGGTTGATCGATGTCCGCATCGGCGTAGAGATCGGTTCGATCGGATACGTTGCTGCCGCTTCCTGCTTCATCAAATTCATCAACTCCGCATCCGCCGCCTGCTCAGGTGTGAACTTGGCCAGTTCGCGTTCGACGTATCTCGCCCGCGTTCGCTCAGCTTCCTCCACACGCCCGTTCACAATCCGCTCAAACCCCGCATCCACCGCCACCGCCAGCAGGACCACGATCAGCACATACGGCAATCCATACAGCACATCCACAATCCGCATCATCACCGCATCGATCTTCCCACCCTTCCATCCCGCCGTCGCACCGTACAGCGTACCGATCAGCACCGACACCGCCGCCGCTGCGATGCCAATGGACAGCGAAATGCCTCCTCCCGTCAAGAGCCGCACCAGCACACTGGTTCCGAGCCGATCTGTCCCCAGCACGTATGCTGGCGACCCCGCCCTGGACATGCGCTCATTCCACACCGACTGTTCACCGACTACCCAAAATGGCGGCAGCAATACATGATTCAGATCGCCCGCCGCGTATCGCGGCACCCCCTCACCACCCAGCGTCCACGGCAACGTCCCCACGCATATCGCCAGAACCGCTGCCAGAAATCCCAGACCCAACATTGCCATCCGCTGCCGCGCCATCCGTCGCCACCACGGCTCCGCCGGACCCGCCGGCGCGAGTCGATACGAAGGCACCAGTGCTTTGGAAACGGCCCTTGGCTGCTGTTCTGTCGGATGGTTCTGTGCCGAATTCGTCATCGTGAGCAAGCATGGTACGAACTTCGTCGCGCCGTGCCCGCATCCGGAACACGGAACCATGCGCTATCGAATGCAGTTTTTCTGTTCCGGCGTCAAAGTCGCAGGATCTGTCGGTCGGTAGCTCTTTCCCGGCGGAGGCCTGTCGCCTTTCCCCACCCAGATGAACCCCTCACTGGGTCCAGATGGTCCACCCACCGGTCCGTTGTCAAAGACCTCTACGAGTTGCCGCTGAGATTGGCACGACGCCAGCCACATCGTGGCAGGCAGCGCCACGCCACACCCCACCGCAGCGCTCCACATCAGCGTTTTGAGCGACAATTGACTCTTAGCGTGCGACATCGCGCTTAGTTTCCGCCACCGCTCGGCTTGGCTAGCGAGCGAGCATTCAGGATCGGCACATTCGCCCGCATCGTCTCAACCTTACTCGGGCTCGGAGGCACACCCAAGTACGTCAGCGTGTTCTCCATGATCTCGCGTACCAACGGTCCCGCCGTGGCCGAGCCATAGTGCGTCTTGGTCGCGATTCGCTTTGGCCCCGGATCATCCACCACCACGATGCACACGATCCGTGGGTTCTCCAGCGGCCCACCCGCGATGAAACTGCTGTTGTACTGATGCTGAAAGTACGCCGGAGCACCCTTGGGCTTGCGCTTGCCAAAAGGTGGCAAAGGCGATGCCTTTGCCGTCCCCGACTTTCCAAAGATCGAGTAACGCCACTGCGGCACATCTGCCGCTTCACTCGATTTCTGAGCACCGACCCGATTGCTCGGCGGCTTCACCTTGATCTTGGCTTCCATGTTCTCTGCCACCAGCCCCATCACATCGCGCGTGTAGTTTGCCACATCCGCCGGCAGCACGCGAGTCACGACGCTCTGCCCTGGCTCACCCGTTGTATCCAATTCCGGCACTGTCAAACGCAAGGGCACGATTGTTCCGGCCAGGTCGCCACTGCGGCAGAACGCCGCAAACGCCCGCGCCATCTGTACCGGCGTCACCGCGATCTCATGTCCGTACGACACCGAAACCTGGCTGAAATTCGTCCAATACTGAATCGGCGTGACTATCCCCGCCGTCTCACCCGGCAGACCCACATTCGTGCGACTGCCAAAACCAAAGCGCCGCGCCATCTCGTTCATCTGATTGTACGTCAGACGCTGCCCCGCCTGGATCATGCCGATATTCGACGAATTGATAAGCACTTCGGCCCAGGTCTGCTTGTTCAGTTCTTTCACATCATCAATCGGCCGCCCCACCGGCGTGATCCAATGCCCGCCGTGGGTGTTGAAGACCTCGCTTGGCTGCGCCAAGCCGAGTTCCGTGATCGTCGACCACACAAACGGCTTGAACGTCGAACCCGGCTCGTACACATCCTCAACGCACCGGTTTCTCGCCAGAAACGCATCACTCTCGGAACCCGGCGGCACCTGAGTCAACCGATAACGCCGCTCGGGAATCTCCACCTTCGGCCCCACCGGCGCATCTTTATCCTCATACGGAAAGTCATGCAGCCCGGTCATCGGCCGCACCACATCCACCAGCGCCAGCACCTCTCCCGTCTGCGTATCCACCACCACGCAGCGTGCTCCTTGCGCATCGCACTCTTCAGCCCCGCGGCGCAGCACCTCTGTCACCATTCGCTGCACTTCCAAATCAATCGTTAGGCGAACCGCATCGCCATGATCCGGCTCGCGAACATTGCTCGATTCGATCCACAGCGGCCGACCCAGCGCATCGCGGACGTATTTCACGCCCCCGTCTTTGCCAGCAAGGTCCTTGTTCAACTTCAATTCCGCGCCCATCACGCCCTTGTTGTCCCAATCCACCAATCCAGCGATCGGTGCGACCTCTGCCCCACCCGGATACTCACGCACCTGGTGACGCTCCAGTGCTACACCCTTCATCTTCAACGCTCGCACCGCTTCCGCCGCGGCATCACTCAGCACTTCACCGCCGCGCCCGATCGGCACATATTTGTCCAGTTTGGGCTTGTCTGATTCAGAGTTCTGACCTTCACCCGGATTCACCTCGTCACCCTTCAACTCCGCGAGCACCATCTTTCCCAGCCCCACCGGCGTCAATTCGCGGCGTTCCTTCTTCCTGGCCTCTTCCTCTGCCTTCATCGACACCAGCACTGGCGCGTTCTTCTCTCTGGCCACTTTGAGCGGCTCGCGAATCTTGGCAGCTTCGATCTGCGCTGCCGCCGCGAGCTTCTGCACCGATTCTTCAAAGGGCTCAGGAAACAGCGTCGGATCGACAAACACGCGATACCCGATTCGCGTGCTCGACAACACCCGGCCGCGCCGATCCAGCACGTCGCCACGCAGACCCATCTGCGTGGCCTGACTCACTCGCGCCTGCGCCTTGGCCGTCGCTACCAGTTTCTCAGGTGGAGCCAGCTGCAGCTGCGCCACCCGCGCCACCATCACCATCAATCCCACCGTGGCAACGCCGCCGCAGATCAGGGCGATCATCGACACCCGACGTGATGGAACACGATTCATCGCCCGCTGCTCCCGCTTGCCGTGCTAGCGCCATTCGACTGCTTCTTCTCATCCGCTTTCTTGGCATCCGGCTTCTTGGCATCCGGCTTCTTCGCCGTCGTCGAATTCGTGGGGGTTGTCGTGGTTCGCTTGTCCTTCTTGGCCGGAGGGATGTACCGCTTCGGAGGCGGCGGAGTCAAGCTCACGCTCACCACCCCGCCCTGCACCGGCGGTGGCACGCTCGCATCGGGCGCATCCGGCACCAGCGCGTGCAACTCCGCAACCTCACTGGCCATCATCTCAACACTCTGCGGATTGACCAGCCCGGCGATCTTGGCTCGCACCTTCCACAATTCCTCATCCTGCCGCTCGATTCGCAGCTGCGCCTTGGCCAATTCATGCGCTGCCTGCAGGCGTTGCTGACGCAAGGCCAGCAGCGATGCGCTGGCCGCACCCAGCCCGATCACGACTATCGCGACTTTGCCAAACACGCCCAAGCTCCTGTTCAGCCGCACCCGTCTAAAGACGCTGGCGGCCCCTTTCAGAGCCGCCGCGTCATCTCTCTATCCAAACATCTCTCTCAAAATCCGAAATCTGTTCAGCACTTCAGTTGGGAATGTTCAGAACCATTCCGATCTTCAGCGCGGCATCGTCTTCGATCTTGTTGAACTTCATCAACTCATCGGCCTTGCGGCTCGTGCCCAGAGTCTTCTGTGCGATCGCGCCGGGGGTGTCGCCCTTCTGCACGATGTACGTCTTGCCGTTGGCTGGTGTGCTGGGCTTGGTCGATGGCTTGGCCTGGGGCTTGGACTCCAGCTTGGGCTCGCTGCTCGCCACGCCGCTGACATCACCCGGCTTGGTGCCGCCCAACATCTCCACCGAGGGAATCCGCAGCTTCTGGCCGAGCTTCAGGGCCGCGGGGTTCTTCAGCGTCGCCGAATTGAACGCCGCCAGTTCCTTCCAGTACTTGGTCGAGCCGTAATACTTCTTGCAGATCACATACATCGTGTCGCCAGAAGCGACCGTGTGCATCTTTTCATTGGTCGATGGAGCAGTCGGACCCACTGGAGCCGGCGAAACCAACGTCGGCACGGGAGTCACAGTGGTGGTTGGCTTATTCACATCGGGCCTGGTCGGGTCCGGAACAATCGTTCCTTGCGGATTCACACTCAAATCGGGCTCGACCGTGGTTCGAATCAGGGGCTGATCGGGAGTCTTGTTAAGCACTCCATCGACGCCGCCCACAATCGACGAACCACCATCATTCCATCCCGAGCCCTGACGGATGATCACTGGCTCAGAACCACCCACCGGTGGCGGCACGGCCGCAGTCATACCACCCTGCTCAGGGTTCGTCGGCGTCAATTGCTCAGGAGGAGCTGGCTTCCACTCCGGAGCCGCCTTCATTGACACCTGGGTATCTCCCGCAGGAGTCGCCAAAGAGACTCGCCGGGCCTTGGAGAAGTAGTCGCTGACGAGAATCGTCACGACCAACACCAAAGAGAAGCCCACGATCAGCGCCAGTTTGAGTTCTCGAGTCACGTTCACACGCATCCTTGCGCTTGCGATCAATCATCGGAGATCCCGATCATCGATCCTTGTTCATTCGCCGACGGCCTGCTTCGAAACTCATCGAAGCCCAACCGCGAAGTGCATCCATGCCTCCCGACCGGTCGTCCGCCCTTCAAAACAAATCGTGCGAAAAACCTTTCGGTCAGTTCACACATTCTACCAGCAACCAACATGCCTGCACACATTCAACCCACCTAAACGACACGAATCGCTCTCATCTTTGCTGACCTTGATCTTGGGTTGGCACTCTGCTCCGCTTCGCTCGCCCGGATCAGCCCATGCTCATCCTCTACCAATCCCTGCTTCACCAACCCCGCAAACGCCTCCTTCACCCGCCGATCCTCCAGCGAGTGAAATGAGATAATCGCCACCCGCGCGCCCAGTGCCAGCCATGACCTTCCGCCCCCCACCCCTCGAATCGCGGCATCCATCCCCGCAAGGAACGCATCCAGCGACCCCAGTTCGTCGTTCACCGCGATCCGCAAGGCCTGAAACGCGCGAGTGGCGGGGTGGATCCGAACATGTTCAGGGTTCCACGGCACCGCCGCCTTCACAATCTCAGCCAACTGCGATGTACTTTGAATCGGCGTTTCCCGCCTGGCTTGAACGATTTTTCGCGCGATCTTTGCGGCTTGATTTTCCTCGCCCAAGTCGGCGATCATCTTGGTCAATTCGCCTTCCGGTGCCCGATTCACCAGATCCGCTGCCGTGAGCCCTTTACTGGGGTCCAATCGCATGTCTAACGGGCCATCTCGCATAAACGACAGCCCTCGATCGGCATCATCCACCTGTGAACTGGCAAAGCCAAGATCCGCAAGAACCATGTCGGCCGCAATCCCCCGCTCTGTCAATGCCCAGGGCAGCTCGGCAAAGTTCCCGTGAATCGCCGTCACTGGCGTTCCGGTTGCCTCAACCGTCGCCGTCGCCCGCTTCAGGTTTCCTGCGTCCAGGTCATTCAGCACCACTCGCCCGGCCGAGCCGAGGATCGCACCCACCGCCGCCGCGTGACCACCCAGCCCCGCCGTGCAATCGACGCATGTCTCCCCCGGCTTGGGGTGCAAGACCCGGAGTACCTCGTCCATCAAGACTGGGATGTGGCCGAAGCGGTCAGACATGGAGCAAGAGTAAACCGCACACAGCCGCGGCGGGCTTTGCGACAGTGCCCTAGTGAACGCCAGATTTCGACTGTCCGCCTTAGCTCGACCGCTTCTCGCTCTTCTTCGTCGTCTTGGCTGGCGTCTTTGACGGTGCCTTCGCAGGTGTCTTGGCAGGGGACTTCGCAGCCGTCTTGCTCGCAGCTGGCTTCACGCCCGCCTTCGCGTCCTTACGCGCCTGCGTGATCGACTCGGCCGAGGGTTGGTCATCCACCAGATCCGGCGTGGCGGTCGCAGCGATGTTGATCTCAACCGGGTGCACGCCACTGATATCAATCGCGGCTCGCTTGGCATCGATTGATCCAAACCGCTTGTAAATCTCGCCAATGCGGGCCAACTTGGCCTTGGTCGAAGTCTCACCCAAGAGGGGTTGCGAAGGCCGGCCACCGAAGACGATCCGCGACTCATCACGGGTCAGAATCGTCAGCGACTTGGTGCTCAGATAGTCGCGGGCATCGATGCCACCGACTTGCTTACCCCACGGTTGCTCGCTCACCGTCCGCAGCAGTTCCAGTGCGGCATCCAGGGTCTCATTCTGCGGCGCATCCGCACTGGTCCACCTCGAGTTGTAATCGATCTGACCATCCGTCTGCATCACCGGACGTGTGCCCAAGCCCACAATCCGTGGCAGCGCACTCGTCCCCGGGCGATACGTCACCGGCATCGGATGCCCGGTCGAAGAAATCAACTGCTCGACTTCATCCACATCATGCTCGGTGGGCTTAAAGACAATCGTCGCCACCGGAATCCGCCATGTGCCGCTGACGCGGATGGTGTTCTCGTTGCTGCGGGCCACCGTGGGCATGCCATCAAACCAGCCACTGCGTTCCAAGGCAATACCGACAGACACCAACGGATCGCGGCTAAAAACTGCCGGGTCCTGACCAAGATTGGCCTGAATCAGCGTCGTGACTTCATCCTGAAACTGCTTGGGAAGCCAGGTTTCCTTGGGGGCATCAAGAGTGACATTCTCTTTGCCAGCTTCCTTCATTGAGGCAGTACGGACAGTGCCGTTGCCGCTGGGTGATTGTCCGATGCCATTGGCCTCGGCGATCTTCTTTGCCTGGGCGACGGCATCATCAACGATGGTCTTAGGTGCCTCTTTACCCGCGGGTGGCTCGGTGCCGGGCCACACGACATCGACCTTGAGTGGGCTGGCGACCACCGACTGCCGCGCGGTGCGGTGCAGTGGGCGGTAGCCAATCACAATACCGCCAACGACGGCAATGGCCATGCACACGATCAGAATTGTTGCGACGTGCTGGGCAAACATGCCCCAGCGGAATGGCGCGGGGCCAGATTCGCTAGTGCCGGCGGCATCAGGAATCGCGTCGCTGGCAACCGTGTCGCCGCTTCCAGTAGCGACCTCAGCCGCAGGCGCGGCGTCTGTCACTTCGGGCGCAATTGGATTGGTGTGGTCCTGCTGTCCGTCCATGGCGCGCTCCGACTGGTGCGAATCTGCCGCACTTTGGACACTGCCTTCCCTGACAGTGCCCGGCGCGGTTGAGATCTAATCCGATACATCTTCTATCGGCTCAGACCATCCCGCAAGGCACACTGTATCAGCCGCTCACAGAGTTGGGGATAAGAAAGCCCGAATCTCTCGGCGGCCATCGGCAGCAGCGAGTGGCTGGTGAACCCCGGAAGGGTGTTGACCTCCAGCAGCCAGGGTGTGCTGCGCTGATCCAGCAGGAAATCCACGCGGCAGAGGTGCCGGACACCCAGCGTCTTGGCCACCGACTGGGCGGCGTGGAAGACCTGATCAGCAACGCCAGCGGGTAACTTTGGGTCCACGACATAGCCAGTGTCGTCGGAGTGGTACTTGGCGTTGTAGTCGTAGAACTCGGCCTTGGGGGTGATAGCGACGATGGGCAATCGGGGGTTGTCCCCTTGCGGGTCAAGCACTCCCTGAGTCAACTCCATCGCCGGGACGTAGCGTTCGACCATGTAGGTGCGGGTGGGGTTCTGCTGGAGATCGGCTCGAATGGCAGCAATCGCCTTCTCCCACTGGCTGGCATCCTTACAAATATGCACGCCGACGCTGGAACCCTCATGGATGGGCTTAGCCACCACCGGAAGAGGGAGGGGGCAGGCGGGATCGCGGGTGTTGAGGATGGCGAACTCGGCCGTGGCGACACCAGCACGAAGAGCAACCGCCTTGGTCGCCACCTTGTCCATCGCCAGGCGTGCCGCCGGGCCGCGGCAGCCCACAAACGGACGCCCCAGATCAGCCAGCAAGTCTTGCAACGGTCCACCCTCACCCCATGGCCCGTGAAGAACCGGAAAGACGAGGTCGCCGGGCATGGCACGAAGGTCTGAGAGTGATGGACGGTTGAGGGTGTGGGCGTAAACCGTGAAACCAAGTGAGGCCAACGCCTCGGCAACGCCCTTGGCACCATCGAGACTCACTTCGCGCTCGGCATCGGGGCCGCCCCCCAGCACCAGAATGGATGGTTTTTCGCCCATGGGTGAGATCAACTTTCAGTCTGTGTGCCGCGACCAGATGACGACTTCGCGATGGAGTTGGATGCCGCAGGTGTCGTGCACGCGGCGGGTGATTTCAGCGAGGAGTGCGATGACATCGCGGGCCTTGGCGTCTTTGGTGGTCACGACGAAGTTGGCGTGCTGAGGTGAGACGCTGGCACCGCCGATGGCGAGCCCTTTGAGGCCCGCGCGATCGATGATGAGCCCTGCACCGACGCGAGTGCCGGGTGCGAACTCCTGAAATGCCTCCATCAGCGTGGGGTTCTTAAAGCAGCAACCGGCGCTGGAGGCACTAAGGGGTTGGCTGGCTTTTTTGAACTCCATGATCTCGCGCTGGCGGAGTTTGAGTGCTGCGATGTCTGCGCCTGGTTGCAGTTGCAATTCCACGCTGGTGACGATCGTGTCGCCAAGGCCGCTGGAGCGATAGGTGAAGGGAATGTCTGCGCGTTCGAGCGTGCGTTGACGGCCGTTGCGATCGATGATGTGGACGCGCTGGACGAACTGAGAAATCTCGCCATGACGACCACCGGCGTTCATGGCGATACAGCCACCCAAAGTGGCGGGGAAACCGGCGAGCGCTTCGAGACCGGCACAACCGACGTTGACACAGTCGTTGATGAGCTTAGGGAGCTTGTAGCCAGCGCCAACGTGGACTGCGCCGGTGGCTGAATCAATGCGGGCCTGATTGAATTCACCACCAAGGGCCAAAACCAAATCAGCCACGCCATCGTCATCGACGAGAAGATTGGCACCATCGCCGAGGGTGCGGGCGCCGGGATCGATGTCGAGGGCGGTACGGAGCTGGGCGAGAGAATCGATGCGCGCAAATCGTTCGGCAGTGCCGCCGATCTGGAACCACGTCGGGATCGGCGCAGGGCCGATCGTCAGTTCTGGTTTCATCACTGCGCCTGCCATGACTCTCTCACTCTCGGATGCGATCTTCAGATGACGCCGCAGTATTCGTAGGCGACCTTCCACACCGGTCCAGCGCCCATGACGACGATGAGGTCGCCGGGGCGGGCAGCAGCGCGAAGCTCGGCGACGATCTGCGCGAACTCGGCGATGTGCCGCGCCGCCTTGCCTCGCTGCATCAGCAGGCGCACCAGATCCGCCGATGACACCGCCAACTTGTCTTCAATGCTGTCGCGAACGAAATAAATATCCGGAAGCAGAACGACATCGGCCTCGTCAAACGCACTGGCAAACTCATTCAAGAGGTGCCGCGTGCGGCTGTGCTGATGGGGCTGAAAGACACAGATCAGTCGGCCGCCACGATCCTGAGGTCCCTCAAACTCGCGCAGGGCTCGCAAGGTCACTTCGATTTCCGTCGGATGATGGCCGTAATCGTCATACACCCGCACTGGCAACCCGCCCGACTCCACCATCACTTCGCCGATCAACTGGCTGCGGCGATCGATGCCGCGGAAGTGCGAAGCGGATTGGGCAAGGGCACTGACATCACCACCCGCGCGCAGGGCCAGCACCATGGCGGTGGCGGCGTTCAGGGCGTTGTGCGCACCGGGAATCTGCATTTGCCATTGGGCGATCTGACCACTGAAGCCCTTGGCACTCCGGCTGATGAGGGTGACGTGGCGAGTTGCAGGTTCGTATTCGACGACCCAATCGGCCTGGGGGTTGTGACCGATGGTTTCGACCAAGCAGGGAAGGCCGGAGGCGACTTCGCGGCGGTGCGCACCATCATGCCCGATCAGAAGATAACCACCCTCAGATTCGGCGGGGATGAGTGAGGCAAACTGGCGAAAGCTCTCAATGACAGCATCCAGAGAGCCGTAGACATCGAGATGGTCGGCCTCGACACTGGTGATGCAGGCCATGAGGGGGCGAAAGTTGTGAAAGCTGCGTTCGTATTCGCACGCCTCGGCGACCAGAATGCCGGGCTTGCCAGCCAGAGGCCCCGTGGGGATCGCGGGCTTGCCAAATCGGAAGCCACTCCCCTGCGCGCCAGCAGGAGTCTGCAGGCACCCTTGCCACAACTGCTTGCAGGTGGCACCAACGATGACGGAGGGTTCGAGATCGGCATCGACGAGCATGCAGCCGAGCAACGCGGTGGTGGTGCTTTTGCCATGGGTTCCGGCAATAGCGATGCCGGTACGGCCGAGCATGCAGCCGCCCAGGGCCTGGGCGTACAGCTTGATGGGGATATCGCGACGCAGGGCGGCTTGCCACTCAGGATGATCGGGCTTGATGGCTGCGCTCGCGACGACGAGATCGCATTGAGGAGGAAGCAGACCGGCCTTTTGATCAAAGAGAACCTCGATGCCCAAGTCCTGGAGTTGGCGGGTTTCCTTGCCGGGGGCCATGTCAGAGCCGGAAACGGACGCCCCGCGCGAAGCCAGGAGACGAGCCAGACCGGACATTCCGCAGCCACCGATACCGATCATGTAGACGTGTTTGCCTCGGACATCGAATTTGTCAGTCTGGCGGAGGTCACTGGGACTGCGAACCAGGCGCGGCTCCACTTCTACGGGTCGGAGAGAAGTGGAAGGGATGGAGGAGGATGGATTCATGCGATGCCGCGGCACTTGGGACATGGCAAGCGTATCGGCAGGGAGGGGGAAGGGAAGTTGAAAGTTGGCAGGAAAAACCACCGGCGCGGCATTTCTGTTGAATCCAGCTCGAATCCAGCTCGCGTGGAGTCCTGCCCGGCACTCGTCTGGCATCACGTCTGGTCGATTTAGTCCCCGTCGTCGGCTTCCTGATCCGCCCCGCTCGTGGCCGGAACGCTCAAGCCCCTCTTCTTGGCAATCGACCGCAAGTCCCTTGGCAATGGCGCCCGCACATCCACGGCCTCACCCGACGTCGGGTGTTCGAATGCAACGCGATGGGCATGAAGTGCCAGCCGCCCCGCCTGCCCGGCAATTGCGGGCGGGGCATACACCTCGTCACCCAGAATCGGGCAGTGAATCGCCTCGAGATGCACGCGAATCTGATGCAATCTCCCCGTCACAGCGCGGCACTCCACGAGGCAGAATTCCTTAGCCTTGGCCACCACTCGATACGCCGTGATCGCCGGCTTCCCCGCTCCTGAAATCCTTGCCAGTTTCATCCCCGCCTCGCCTCGCTTGCCCGCCTTCTCGGGTGCTTCCAGAATCGGCTTGCGAATCACCCCCGACTCGGATTTGGGATGCCCATGACAGATGGCGTAGTAGAACTTCCGAATCTCCCGCTCCTCAAACGCCTTTCGCAATCCGTCATATGCCCGACCGCGGAGAGCGACAATCACCAGCCCGCTCGTCGCGCGATCCAGCCGATGCAGCAGGCCGAAATCCCGATCCTTACCCAGGTTCTGCAGCTGTGCCCCATACTGGGCAAATAGCCCATTCATCAGCGTGTCGTGTTCATGCCCTTTCCCTGGCTGGGTCACGATTCGCGCCGGCTTTTCCACCACCAGCACTTCATCATCGGCATACCGAACTTTGAACGGCACCTTGGGATTTGGTTCGATCGACAGATTCATACATGCATCATTGTCACGCCACTCTCACGAATGAGCGGCTGAATCGTGATCGACGTACCAGCGCGTCTCTCCACCCGTGGTGCGCAAAGGCCATTCATGCCGCATCTGCGACAGTTGCATCACGTGGCCTCGGGCATCTGTTCCGGTCAATAGACATGCCACGAGTCGCGATGCACCGATCGTCCGCCTCGCCAAAGTCACTCGCACCGGCGACACCGATTCATCTTCCGTCACGAGCGCATCCTGCCCGGGATCATCGGGAATCTGCAGACTCGACGGCCCGAGCAGGCAGTAATCCAGGCGATCATGTCCCTTTTCTCTCCACCCCAGCGTCTCCCGCAGCTCACGCTCATATCGCAGCACGACATCCGATCGTTCTATGTGCATGGCATGCACTTGCGGCCGCGGAATATCTGACGGCTCGATCAGCATCTCACGCAGCACCGTCCAACGCGAGTCCGCGTGGTCCCGCGGCACAACCAACTCTTCAACCTGCCACAGATGCGTGCGGTGCCAGGGAAACTCACGCAACGATGGATCCAGCATCAGCCGACGCAGAATCGGCTCCACCGCAGGCTCACCCGAAACGGCACAATGAAAATCCCCAAACGTGCGTGTGCAGTTCATCGCATGCAGAAACAGATCGGCGCACAGTGCATCGATCGCATCGTCCGCGCATTCACGCATCACTGTCATTCCGGGCAGCTTCGGTGCTGTCGGGGCCGACACCACCTCATACCCGCCCGACGCTCCGGAGTCCGAAGCGTCTCGACGCGGACCACCTTCAACCCCTTCAGATTGTGAAAATCCTTGACTCACGATTCCCAGCATAGCGAACACTCCAAGCCCATGTTGTCTCCCCCCCCGTGCCCCCGTTTCGCAACTCGGCCGCGTCACGCCGGTATGAGCTTGCGGTCAGAGCATTCGCAACGACCGTCCAAGACCAAAGTCTGTATATGGTTCAACAATCAGGGGATTTCAGCATGTCCATGGAATTGCCCGCTCGGGCTCGCAGCGAGTATCGCATCATCGATGCCAATTTCAACCGTGCCCGGGAGGCCCTTCGCGTGCTCGACGATGTCGCTCGATTTGCCCTGGGCATGCAGCAGCTCGTCAGCCAGATCAAGCACCTGCGCCACGAGCTTCACGCCGTCCTGACCCAGTGCGGCATCGACGAACTCCTGCGCGTCTCGGCTCGCGATATTGAAGGGGATGTCGGCACCGAAGTGACCTCGAGCGGTGAGCAGACCCGCAGCGGAATGCGCGGCGTCGCTCTCGCGGCAGGCGGGCGTTTGACCGAAGCCATGCGGTCCATCGAAGAACAGTTGAAACTTCTCGGCAAGGGTGAAGCAGCCCTCGCCATAGAACGCTTGCGCTATCGCGCTTACGTATGCGAACAGCAGGTGCTGCTCGCCCTCGGCTCCGGCAAGGCCACCCAATGGCGTCTCTGCGTCATCGTCAGTGAAGAGGTCTGCATCCATATGCCGTGGTATCAAGTGGTCGAGCAGGCCATCAATGGCGGCGCCGACTGCATTCAGCTTCGCGAAAAGCGCCTGAGCGAGCGTGAATTTCTCCGTCGCGCTCGCGATCTTGTCGAAATCTGCCGCCCCCGACATGTTGCTTCCATCGTCAACGATCGTGCTGATCTCGCCCTCTTGGCCGGAGTCGATGGTCTGCACGTTGGTCAGACCGACCTCCCCGCAGCAGACCTTCGCCGCTTGATCGGCGGCAACATGCTCCTAGGCGTCTCCACCTCGACCATCGAAGAGGCCCGCAGGGCCGCCCGCGACAGTGCCGATTACACCGGTGTTGGCCCCATGTTCGCCTCGACGACCAAGAAAAAGGAAACGCTCAGCGGCCCTGAATACCTCCGCGAGTACCTCGCCGATGAGATCACTTCACGGCTTCCCCACCTGGCCATCAGCGGCATCAGTCAGGAGAATATCGGCGAACTCGCACGTGCCGGCTGCAAGGGAATTGCCGTCAGCAGCGCCGTGTGCAAGAGTAGTAACCCCGCCGATGCCGCCCGCGCACTCGTCGAGGCGCTGACGAGCTCAGCGGCTCGGTGATACACCTTGAGCAAGCGGTCTCCCCACTCGACGTGACGGTGATGATTCAAATGACTCAGCGTGCGAATTCGATCGCCCGCGTCTCTCTAAGCACCGTCACCCGGATTTCACCCGGGAATGTCATTTCTTCGCTGACCTTTTTGGCGATGTCGTGCGCGATGAGGAACGCTTCGTCATCGTTCACCCGCGCCGCATCGATCATGACGCGCACCTCGCGCCCCGCCTGAATCGCATACGCCTCGGTCACGCCTTTGAAGCCCATCGCGATGTCCTGCAGGTCGTTGAGCTTCTGGATGTACTTCTCCATGCTCTCGCGCCGCGCTCCAGGCCGCGCCGATGAAATCGCATCCGCCGCCATCACGATCGGTGTATAGAAACTGGTGGAAGGAATGTCAGCGTGGTGCCCGCCGATCGCGTTCAGCACCGGCTCCTTCTCGCCGAATTGCCGTGCGAAGTCCATACCGATCTTCGGGTGGCCGCCCTCCATTTCCTGATCCATCGCCTTGCCGATGTCGTGCAAAAACCCGCACCGACGCGCAATCGTTCCATCCAACTTCAACTGTTCCGCGATCAACTGGCAGAAGAACGCAACTTCTACCGAGTGTCGCAGAACGTTCTGTCCATAGCTGGTGCGGTACGACAGTTTCCCCATCGCTTCGACCACCTTGGGATGCACGCCGCGCAGGTTCACTTCCAGCACCGCCTCCTTGCCGCGCTGCATGATCCTTTCGTTGATTTCGCTCTTGACCTTGTCAACTACTTCTTCGATGCGAGATGGATGCATGCGGCCATCCGCGATCAACCGCTCCAGCGATTCCACCGCAATCGCCTGCCGCACCTTGTCAAAGCACGACACCACAATCACGCCCGGCGTGTCATCCACGATGATGTCTGCACCTGTCGCCTTCTCGATCGCGCGGATATTCCGGCCTTCACGCCCGATGATCCGCCCCTTCACATCATCCGAGGGGATCGCCACGCTCCGCACGGTCGATTCACTGGTGATCTCGTTGGCATACCGCTGCACTGCCATCAACGTGATTTCGCGTGCCTTGTTCTTGGCATCATTCTCTGCCTCTTCAGTGATCTTCCGCACCACCTTGGCCACTTCGTGCCGCGAATCCTGCTCGACGCGCAGCATCACTTCTCGCTTGGCATCCTCCACCGACAATCCCGAAACCTTCAGCAGCTTCTCTTTCTGCTCATTCAGGATGCGTTCAGTCTCCGCATCCCTCTGCGTCACCCGCTCCTCTCGCTGCTTCACCTGTTCCAGCTGCCGCGTCAGCTGCTGGTCCTTCTGCCCCACCGTTTCCTCTTTGCGATCCACCAGGTCTTCGCGCTTGGCCAGCCGCCGCTCTGTCTCGCGAAGCTCGTTGCGGGTCGTCTCCAGTTCCTTCTCAAATTTCTCTTTCCGCTCTAAGATCGCCCGATCCTGATCCAGCCGCGCCTTCTCCGCCGCATTTCTAGCTTCCGTCTCTGCCTGAGACACCAACTGAGCCGCCTTGGCCTTGGCCTGCCCCAGCGTCTGACCGCTGATCAATCGCACCACCATCGTGCCGATCGCCACGCCAATCACCAGCGCAATCACAATCAAACCCCAGCCAAGCGGAGGCATGTCCGCCAATCCGGCGGCAAGCGTCAAATTCGTCATACCCATGGGCCACACCTTTGTCTATGGCCCGGCTCAATCCGCGCACTTCACATCAACAATGTCGCACCAGTTGCCCCTGAAGTTTCCAACACACACACGAACCCACCGAAACCAACCCAAAACGCCGCACGTCGCGGCGGGAATCAAAAGAATCTGAGCCTGAAGCAAACACCAAGGCAACTTCCACTTCAAAGGCCGATAAACCGGCGGTGATGAAAAGCGCACGACCGAGACGGGACCCGAATGCGAATCGGGATCTCGACCCTTCCAAGAAGAGTCGGGAGCACACCGAACACCTCGTGAAGACCAGACAAGTCCGGACCCCCTTTGAGCCGATTCTGGTATGCTCGGTTCCATTCTAGCGAGAACCCGGGCCCAGCGTGTGTGGGCCGGGCCGCCGCTCCCGATCCACCGGCTGGCAAGGACCGCCAGCCACGGAGATTCCAATGCCCTTTTCCTCTCACAAGTTTGCGCACCGTTCGGTGTCCCTCTCACTCGCCGCCCTTGTCGTCCTCGCCGGAGCCACCGGCGGATGCATGCGTCCAAACAAATCCCGCCTCCACATCGACGTCCCCGCCGATGTCGCTTGGGATGTCAAAGCCCCCGTCGATCTCGACATCTCGAACGCCAGCGGCACGGTCGACATCCGCCATAAAACTGACATCAAGGAACCGTGGATCGACGTCAAGCGTTCCCGCCCTCGCCCAACTGGCGAGATGGGCGGCCCCGGCCGCAACCCTGCTCAATACTCCGAAGCCCGCCTCGTCCCTGGCACCAATGGTGGCAATAACACCATCGTCATCAAAAGCACCGCCGGTGACCTGGCCTCACCCAACGAGTGGGTCCGGATCACCGTCTGGGTGCCATCCTTGGGTAGCGTGAAGATCACCAACTCGGGTGGACCCATCACCCTGAACAATCCCACTGGCACCGTCGATATCCGCAATCAGACCACCAAGGCGGGCCACGGCAACATCACGGTCCGCACCGGCACCATCTCTCACGATGTCACTCTCATCAGCGATGGCGGCACCGTCGATTTTTCGACGCACTCAGATTCATCTCTGCGACTGGATTGCAATACCGGCACCGGTCAGGTGCGGCTGACTAGCCAAGGTGCCTTCACAGGCCTGGTCTCAAAGCCCGGCGCGTGGTCAGGTGTGCTCAACTCGGGCACCGGACGCTGCACCATCAACACCACCGATGGCGATGTGACGATTCGCGCGGTGAAGTGAGCGTGTGGTCAATCTCAAGCGGCATCGCCCTTCCGGGCGATGTGCCACGTGTTCAGTTCCGCAATATGCCTAGCACCTGGCTGCAACCTTGGAATCCTCTCAACTCGGAACAAGATCGCCAGAACTTGTTTGCAGAGTTGCAACGAGAAGTTGACTCAATACATCCCCTCTACGGATTGACGGCAACTGCGGTCGCGTATCGTGACGATCAAGACGATGTTGCGTTTCTCTTAAAGGATGGGCGTCTCGCCGTGGCCCATCTCACTTGGATCGGCAAGCAAGATTGCTCGCCCTTTCCTCGAACCGACTTGTATGCCGAAGCAGAGGAGTTCAAGCAACAACGGATGATCCCAGACCACTTGGAATGGACCGCGACTCATCACTCTTAGCTGTCCGCTTTTCGACTGCCTGCATCCACTTGGCCAATTGAGGCGCAGCCGCTACGCCGCCCTGCGCTGCTGCTGTGGCATCACCGACTCCACATACCGAGTGAACTGCTCGACCACAAACTCGCGATGGGCAGGATTGTGGCTGAATTCAAACGCCATTCCCGCGTACGTGTTGTGCTCGCTGTCGATATGCGTGTGCGCCAGTTTGGCCACCATGCCCAGCGGCGCGCCAGACGAGGCGCCCAGGTCCACCTTCAGCCAGAAGAGCCGCGATTGATCCAGATTACTGGCATTCTCTTTGGGGATGATCAGGCCTAGGCCACCACCGCCAACGTTCATGAGTTTGGCTGTGAATGGCGTTCCCACCTCAGGGAGAATCAACGAGAAGGTATCGAGCGACAACTTGCCACCCCGCTGCACCTGGCGCACGTGAGCGGCATTGGCAACCTCAGCAGGCACCGCGCTCTCCAGGTGACGCACCGGCCACATGGTGACATCCGAAAGCGTGATCTCCGCCGTCGACACGCGATAGAAGTTTCTGCGTGCGCACCGTTCCACTTGCGTCGGCATAGCGAGCTTCAGTACGCGTTCCAGCGTGCCGCGTGAGGAGTGCTGCTGGGCCGCCGCGATGATTGTCGAGCGGAACATCCAGCGATTCTGGCCGACCGCCATGACCACCACAATGGGAGTGCCCACTTCGAAGTTCAGTGATCGCCCCACTGCTGCCGGGGGTTCGACGGTGATAAACTGCTCATTCAGATGCAGCAGACGCACCCGCCACACGATGTCGGCCAGCGCATCAGCGCCCTGCGTGTCGCCACGATCGACTGTGAACTCCAGCCCTCCACCACGCTCAAAGATCTGGTGAAGCACTTCACGCCAACGCTCAGTTCTGGATCGATTTGCAGGCACAGTCAACCTCGCTTGTCCAGCGCGTGCGCACCCCTCCGTGCCACGATTGCGGACTTTTTCCTATCGACCGGCGTGATCCGCATCGTGCGGCTCGACGAGCACAGCAGTCCACAATCGACGGTCATCCGCCGGAATGATCGCCCCTCGCCGCGTTCTCGGACTCAGCTGTGTGAGTCAAGCCCCTTACTTTGGCCACCTGTTCCATCGCCCATTCTGGTGGGATCGGCTTCCCGCCAAATCGTTCAGCATTCAGCGCTGTCGCCATCTCGGCAAGTACCCCTCGATGCCCTGCATCGCCCACTGTGGCGATCCGCTGCAACAAGGGCAACTGGCTCGCTGTGGCCAGTGGCTCACGCTTCAGCCACTGATCCACCTCGCGATACAAGCGTGCTGACGGAGGTGACAATTCGATCGAACGATCCGCTCGCTGCCGCCAACCCCACAAGCGAACACCGACCCATCGCAGCAGGCCAAACGCACCGACGATCACCAGCGTGGTGCCCATCACCATGCCACCCACCGTGCCGATGCGCTTTATCGCAGATTGGCGTGGCTCGCCCGTCTCAGGATCGACCTGCATCAGCCCGCGCACGCGCTCTTCGATCCACGTGGTCGTGCGCCGATCCAGAAATGCAGTCTGCTTGGCATCGTCATACGACACCACGTTTGCGACCCAGAAGTACTCCATCGAGTCCAGCCATTGACCCAGTTTCCCTGCCAGATTCGGATCAGGGCGATGCACTCGCCGGAAATCTTCCGGCGGCGTCGGGTCATACGTCTGCCACCCGTGCCACGTGGGAATCTCACCATGCTGGCCCGACTCCATCAACATGTTGGCAGGGATTGGAGAAGTGCGCGCCTCAACCCAGGCGTGCGCATTGCTCTGACGCACCACGTAGCTGGAGGTCGCCTCGGAGAACTCCGCAGCGACATATCCAGTGATCACCCGCGTTGGAATTCCCACACTGCGCCCCATCAACGCCAGGGCACTGGCAAAATACTCGCAGTGTCCACGCCGCTCCGAAGTCAGAAACCACTCCACTGGATCTCGCCCTGAGGGAGCCGCCACCAGATCAAGTGTGTACGAGAATTCGCGGCGGAGGTAACTCTCCATAGCCCGCATCGCCAGCGCATCATCGGTCGCCGGGCGAATCGCCGGATCGGGCTCGATGCGTGCGCGGGATAGAACTTCCCTTGCGATCTGCGCGATCTCACGCGGAATATTGGCCGTACTGACGTCGCCTCGAATCACCGCCGACCCTGCCGCTGCGGCGACCGCCGCACTCTCTATAGGAATCGTGGAGGAGACGATGTAGGAGAGGGGTGCATCCTGCCCCTGGCGGCTGATGGTGAGGGCACCCCGATCAATCGTGATGCGTTCCTCGGTGACAAACTCAATCGAGGCCGGGCACCACACCGCGAAGAGGGGCACCACGCGATCCGCCCCGCGCATACGAATGCGCTGAATCAAGGTTCGCGATGATCCCGGTCCGCCGGCAGTGCCAGAGATGACCTGAGTCTGTCCGGGCGCGATGGTGAGTGGGTCGCGTGGTCGATCAAGATTTGGCCCGGTGGCGGCGTTGGATTGTGCGTACTCGCGCCATGACCCGGTGGCGTAGACGGAGAGCGCCGCGCCACGCAAGTACAGAGTGTCAGTGCGGGCACGACCCGGGCCCTGCCCCCCCTCTTCGACATTCACATCGAGCACAATCGCCTTGGATTCGCTGATCAGGCCACCACGACCCAATTGAATCTGGTCAGAGAAACCGGTGACGCGCCCGGAGCCACCCAACCCGGCGGCCCATGATGAGAAGGAACGCAACCGGCTCTGATCGATGAGCGGACCACGCGGCATGAGCAGAAAGATGACAACGCTGACGGCAAAGATCGCAGCCACCGCTGCGATGGTGACACCGCGCAGGGCCCCTCGAGGCAGTGGCTGCTGCCGAGCGCCAGAATCTCTGGCCACACCCGCGGCCACTTCGGCAGTCATCACCGCAGCCAGCACCAGGGGCACGTTGGTGATGATGAGCAGTGATGGCACCACGCGCTGCGACACCAGCACCGTGCCGATGCAGAGGTAGACAGCCAATGCGAGAATCTGCGCCTCATCACGCACGCTGCGCCGGTCAAAGAGTTTGATCACCAGCAATGCGGCCACAGTCTCACAGAGCGTACCGATCTGCACGTTGGAGTTCAGCGCGATCCACATGCCACGAATCAGCACAAGCGCTATGGCGGTGAGTGTGATCCAGCGTGGGAAAGCAAGTGTGCGCAAAGAACTGGAAGATTGCGGCTCCAGAAATGGAATGGAGATCGTGCCCCGACAGGCAAGTTCGGCGACAGCGACCATAAGAAGTGCACCCGCCGCCAGCGCCGGCTGGGCCTGCGCGATTCCCGATGCTGCCAGCGCGATCGCGGAGACAATGTGAGCGAGCGTGCGCAGGCGCAGCAGCGGGCTCATGATTCATCCCCCAGGACCAAGACGGTGTCGCGAGGGTGAGGGCGAGGTACCTGCACATGGGCTTGGCGCGCGGGCAAGGTAACGGTGGCGAGACCGTCGTAGATCTGGGCGATGTGTCGCGGAGCAGCACTCGGGTGCACCATCACATCGGCGTCAGGAATGACCATCCCCACGGGCACGCTGCGGGCGATGGCGATATCGAGGACCCCCGCCGCGCGGCTGATGAGCGCTTCATCGGCAGACGAGTCGCCAGTGGAACGGAGCACAATCCACAGGCGACCAGCAGTCGGGCGGGAATCCTGACGCACCAGAGGGTTGCGACCATCCATGACTCGCAGGGCCGAACGTTTCCAAGCGATGCGGCGAGGAGAATCTCCTGTGACATACTCGCGCAAAGAGACAGGTACACCGGTTTCGATACCGCTGCGTCGGGCTTGCTCGCTTCGAGCGGCGAGTGATGAGAGTTGTTGCGTCTGCGCGGCATCGGTTGCGAGAGGCGCGGGACGGATCAATGTCTCGTCTGGCGTGGTCGGATCGGCAACGGTGAAGAGCACGGACTTACGCGTGATGCCAAAGGGAAAGGTGGTCCACACGCGCAAGGCGACATAGGTCATCTTCCCCCTGTGGGCTGGGATGACCTCGCTATGCAAGATCTGCGTGCCGCGACGAGGGACCCAGGGAACAAAGGCGCGGATGGAGGGGACGAAGTCGCTCCAGGTCGGTTGCGGTTTGCCTTTGCTGGTGCTCCACTCTTCGATGTGTAAAGCAAGCGCAGGAACGAGACGGCTGCGGTTGCTGATGCGATAGCCGACGCGCAGGGGCTGCCCGGCAACGCCTCGCGCTGGGGGAAGGCGCTGAATCTCCACACCCATAAGGACCGCGCCCGACAGGACACCAGAAAAGAGAAGCGTGCCGACGGCGATTCCGAAGATCCAATAAAGCAGGTTGTGCTGGCTATTGATGGCACCGAGTGCGACCAGCAGGGTGGTGATGACAAAGACTGCGCCCGGCCAGTGCAGGTGATAGCGGCGTGAGACGACGACCATCGGCGTGCCGCCTGAGGTGGAGATTGAAGCGGATGTGGAGCGATCGGGGGTCACAGGGTCACATGTTGAAAGCAGCCCCGATCATGTGTTTGGGCGGGGGGGTCTCAGGCACCAAGTTTGAACTCTTCGACGGTCGGCATGTCTTTGAGAGAGGCCAGGCCGAAATGGTCAAGGAACTGCTTCGTGGTGCCGTAGAGGATCGGGCGGCCGAGTTCTTCGGCGCGGCCCTTGATGGTGATCAGACGACGCTCGAGCAAGGTGCGGAGGATCTCGCCACAAGATACTCCCCGGATCGCTTCGAGTTCGGCCCGAGTGACGGGTTGGCGATAGGCGATGATGGAGAGGGTTTCGATGGCGGACTTGGAAAGCCGCGAGAACTGGGCGGACTTGCGAAACGCGGAGACGACCGAGGCGTGCTCGGGCAGCGTCATGATGCGCAGGCCGCCAGAGACTGACTCGATACGGAAGGAACGTTCAGAGGATTGGTAGGTGTCGTTGAGGGCGGCGACGGCCTTGGTGATCAGGGCTTCGACTGCTGCCTCGCGTGCGGCGTGCTGGTCGCTCTTGAGGTTGGGTTGATCGGAGTCCGGTTCCGAGTCTTCGGCAAGGAGCCCGAGGGCGATGCCGAGCTTGCGCGGGTGAACTGGGCGATCCGTCGACAGGAGCACCGCCTCGATGCCACTGGTGATGCGCGATGTCAGAGGGAGTTCGGCGATGGGCTCGGTTGCTGCGCGGCGGGCGCGTTTGGGCTTGGTCGTTGGTTCGGCGATCTCGGCGGCGCCTGCCGGCTCAGGCGTCGTAGGTTGATCGGTAAGAGTCGTTGCTTCCATGCTTGGGTTGCTCCGCAGGGGGCTTGCCGCGGCTCCGCCACGGGATAGCGGAGGGTATCAGAACAAGGTCTGGAGGACTGTCGGTTAGCCCAACAGGACTTTGAGGAGTTCGGGGATGCCTTGACCGCGGGTGGCAACGGTTTCGAGGACGGGGCGGCGACCGGCGACATCACGCAGGTCGCGCATGAGCTCGTTCTGACCGGGGTTGTCGGCCTTGTTGCACACGAAAAGGTCGGCGATTTCCAGCAGCCCGGCCTTATCCATCTGCACGGCGTCGCCCATGCCGGGGGTGAGAACCACGACAGTGCGATCGACGAATTTGCGGATCTTGGTCTCATTCTGCCCAGCGCCGACGGTCTCGATAAAGAGGGTGTCGTAGCCGCCGTCTTCGATGCTGGTGCCTTCGCAGGCGCCGCCAATGAGCTCGACGATCTCTGGGAGGGCGTGGTAATCCTCGCCACCGATAGCCAGAGAACGGAAGAAAACGGATTGATCGAGATTGTTAAAATCCACTCGCAGTCGATCACCCAGAAGAGCACCCGAAGTGATCGGGCTCATCGGGTCAAAGGCCAGAACGCCCACGCGACCAAGGGAAAGCCCTTCGGCCTTGGCCATGCGGACGAACTCGCCGACAAGTTGGGCAACCAGCGTGCTCTTACCAGCGCCAGGGGAGCCTGTGACTCCGATGACGCGCTTGGGGCGGCGACGCTTGGCGTTAGAACGGATGGGCTTGCCATCGTGCACCAGCGAAATATCGCGGGCCAGTTGGGCCGTGGGCGTGGCACCGGCGGGGAGAAGTTGGCCGCGGTCTTTGACGGCTGACTTGACGGCATCGACGATGTCGATGAGCCCGGTGCTGGTGGTGAAGCAGCGCGCGATGCCCTCTTTGAGCAGGACGGGGATGTCTTCCTGAGGAAGGATGCCACCCATGTGGATGGGAAGATCACTGCGACCGACTGCCTTGAGCTCCCCGACCAGACGCGGACCCAAGACGAGGTGCGAGTTACTCATCATGGAGGCGGCGATGACATCGCAATCTTCATCGCGAGCCGAGATGGCTAGGGAACGGGGAGTCTGCCATAAGCCGCTATAGATGACGTGCACGCCCGAATCGCGGAGGGCGCGGGCGATGACCTTGACACCCCGATCGTGACCATCGAGGCCCATCTTGCCCAGAAGCACGCGCGGACGGTGCGGCAATGAGGCACAGCGATCGGTCTTTTCAAACTCGGTGGTGGCGACGTTGATGGTCGTGGTCATGCGGTGGGCTCGGAATGGACGGATGTCTGGGTTCGTCGTGGCCGGTCGGGAGGACCAACCGAGGGATTTTACGCGATTCGATAGAGGGAAGCGAAAACGGGCACTTGAGGGATGCTGAGTGCAGTTAGGATGGCAGGGGGTGACGGGGATTGATTTCCGGAGGTCGCATGAGCGAACAAGCGAGCAGGATGAGCGGCACGGGTCGGTCGTACAAGTACTTTTCGTTTGTGATGACAGCGTTTGTTGTGGTGCTCTTGTGCTCAAACATGATCGGGCCGGGAAAGAGCTGCGCGGTGGACCTGGGCGTGGGAATCGTGCCCGACTTTGACAAGACCGGTGCGCTGGTGTGGACCTCGCTCCTGGTTTTCGGGGCGGGCAATCTCTTTTTCCCCTTCTCGTACATCTTCGGGGATGTGCTCACCGAGGTCTATGGCTACGCACGCAGCCGCAAGGTGATCTGGGCGGGTTTCGCGGCACTGGGCTTTTATGTGATCATGAGCCAGGTGGTGATCCGCCTGCCTCAGAACCCCAATGAGCCGTACAACAAGATCATTCAGCCGGCGATCGAAGTGTGCTTTGGCAATGGATGGCGGATCGTGGCGGCATCGATGCTGGCGTTCTGGGTCGGAGATTTTGCCAATTCGTTTGTGATGGCGAAGATGAAAGTGCTGACCAAGGGGAAGATGCTCTGGACGCGGACAATCGGGTCCACTTTCGTCGGCCAAGGCGTGGATAGTTTCCTCTTTTACCCGATCGCGTTTGCAGGGATGTGGGAGAATTCAACGCTGATCAAAGTCGCGGCGTTCAACTGGGTTTTCAAGGTGATGGTCGAGGTCGTTATGACTCCACTCACTTACCTGATCTGCAACTGGCTGAAGAAGGCAGAGGGGGAAGACTACTTTGACCACGACACCAATTTCACCCCATTTTCGCTGAGTGATCGCTGATAGGCCGAGGCGCGCAGAAGCACATCGCGGCAGACTACGCTTGGTCATGCCCGATGCCAAACTCCTTGAAACCTTTCCGACTCCGGCTGAGACGCCATTCATCGTCGAGCACGTCTGCGACGAATTCACGAGCGTGTGCCCTAAGACCGGACACCCGGATTTCGGCACGATCACGGTTCGCTTTCAGCCCCGCCCGGCCGCCGTGGGGGGCGTGTGCGTGGAGTTGAAAGCCCTGAAGCTCTATTTCCAATCGTTTCGCAATGAAGGGATTTTTTACGAGGCGGTCACCAATCGCATCCGCGATGATCTGGCCAAACTCATGAACCCCGCGTGGATGCTCATCAAGACCGACTGGAAGGGTCGCGGCGGGTTCAAAAGCGTCATCCGTGCTGAATCAGGGCCAGTTCCCGACATGTGGCGACAGTGATGCGGTTATCCGAAAGGATGGGACCTGTCACGCTACCATCGGTCGATGCCACTTCTCAAAGACAAGCCCCCTGCTGCCCTCGGTCCTCGTCCATGGATTTGCAACGTCAAGCCCAACGAGCGGATCGCCGGCGCATTTTGCATTTCCAACGCGCAGATGGGCAAGACCCGTCAGGACAAGCCCTACCTGCGCTGCCTGCTTTCCGATAAGACTGGCGAACTGACTTCGCGGATGTGGTCGATCGATGAAGCGACGTTTCGCCGCCTGCCCAGCGAGGGGTTTGTGTGGGCAGAGGGTGAGACGCAGCCGTATCAAGGCGAACTGCAATTCATCATTCATGACATTTCACCGTTGGAGCCGTCGGCAGAGCAACTGCGTGACCTGCTGCCAGCGAGCGAACGCAATCCCGATGAAATGTTTGCTGAGTTGACCACGATCCTCGGCACCTTGCAACACCCCGCCATGCGTGCTCTCGCCTCTGTCTACCTTGGTGACCAATTCCTGATGGATGGATTCAGGCAGGCCCCTGCCGCCAAGAGCATGCATCATGCTTTCATCGGTGGCTTGCTGGAGCACACACTGCAGCTCCTCAATCTCGCGCAGGCGATGCTCCCCTTCTATCCCAAACTCAATCGCGACATCGTGCTCCTCGGCCTTTTCCTGCATGACCTTGGCAAGACTCGCGAATTGATTTACGACCGCGCGTTTGCGTACAGCGATCGTGGCGAACTCATCGGTCACGTCGTCGATGGCGCCATCATGCTGCATGACAAGGCCCAGGTCGTCATGCGCGAACACGGCATGCGTCTGCCTCCCAATCTGCTGATGGTGATGCAGCACATCATTCTCAGCCACCACGGCATCCCCGAGTTTGGCGCTGCGAAGATTCCCGCGACACCTGAGGCCATCTTCGTTTCGCTCTTGGACAATCTGGATGCCAAGACGGCGATGGCACTTGCCGCGGCACGCCCCGTGCATGAGCGATCGGCGGATCTGGGTGGGAACTTCACCGACAAGGTATGGGGCTTGGATACCAAGCTGTTCCGGCCTGATCCCTTGAAGTGACTCAACTACAATCGACTCGTGGAAAACGGCGTCTCAGTGCGTGTGAATTTCGGGCGGCCCATGCCTCTCTTTCCCTTGGCCACCGTCGCTGTCCTGCCTCAGCAGGTTGTCCCACTGCACATCTTTGAACCCCGCTATCGGCAGATGATCGATCACACGCTGGATGGCCCGGGCCAGATCGCCATGGCTGTGTACGACCCGCGCGCTCGTACCGCTGGCTCCTCCGCTCCTGCCAAAATCCGCCGCGCCGTCTGCGTCACCCAGATTTCGCAGCATGAGAAACTCTCAGGTGGTCGCTACAACGTGATGGTGCAGGGAATTTGCCGCGCTGTGATCACCAAGGAAACTCCCGCCGACGAGCAAACTCTCTATCGCAGTGCCATCCTCGAACCCATCGGCCTGGATGAGCCCGACAGCGAGGAACTCAGCGGCATTCGCGAGACCATCGAAAACACGCTTCGTCGTCCCGCCCTCTCCAAACTCATCGGCGTCCGCCCTGTCCTGGATTTCTTCAACGACGACCGCATTCCCACCCCGGCTCTTCTCGAGCTCGTCACCTTCAGCATGGTGCACGATGCCGAGCTGAGGTACCGCCTCCTCGCCGAAGGTGATATCGAAGCCCGATCGCAGATTCTGCTCTCTGAACTTGGCGCGCTGGCCAAGCTTCTGACCCTTGCCGACAGGCAGGCACGCGAACCGTGGCCAAAGGGGTGCAGTTGGAACTGAGACACCGCCTTCCCGAATAACCTTGAAAGGGGTTTGCACGGACTGGGAACCGGGAGACCTCAAACGCATCAGAAACACACCGCCGCCACGTTGGCGGCTCACTACGGGAGACTTGGGATGAAGACTGCAAATGCTCGCTCTTGGAAACTCCGCACCGTTGCCGTGCTGGCTGCGGGTTCGATGATGATCGCCACCACTGGCGGCTGCAATAACGCCGGTGAAGGTGCACTCTCCGGCGGCGCACTGGGTGCACTTGCCGGTATGGGCATCGGCTCGCTCTTTGGCAAGATGGGTGCCGGTGCTGCCGGTGGCGCGATCATCGGTGCAGTGGGTGGCGCGGTCATCGGTGACCAGAACCAGCGCAACGCACGGTAACTGGCCCCTCAAAATTATTTTCGAAAACACCCCGATCTGTTAGGGTGGTGTTTGCTCGACCCCTTGTCCGGGCCGGGTGTCACCAATAACGTTCAACATCATCTTGAAGCGAAGAGGTCCCTCAACCACCGATGTGGCCACGGTCTTTCTCGCTTCGTTCTGTTCGCAGCAAGCCCGTCCCCCGGAGAGTTTCATGTCAGGTGACCCACTCGATATTGTCATCGGTTCTTCCGAATCCGCCAAGCGCGACAGCGCTGCCGCCGTTGCCCATCTCAAAGCCGCGGGCGAATTTGAGGCCAAGATTCCCGGCAAGGGCGCACGCCAGAACGCGATCGCCGAGCTCCGCCGCGCCGTCGCGGCTGACCCTGCCAACGCCCTCGCCCTCTTCCGCCTGGCGTACCACCTCGATGTTGTCGGCGAAGAAGACGAGGCCGTGTCCTACTACGAGCGCTGCACTGAGCTTGCACCCGCGCACATCAACGCATTGCTGAACCTGGCGGTCTTGCACGAGGATCGTGGCGATTACCTGCGTGCCGAGCGTTGCCTGCGTCAAGTGCTGGACACCAATCCGAATCACCGCCGCGCGCATCTCTTCCTGAAGGATGTCATGGCGAGCAAGACGATGGAGCAGGAAGAAGACACCGAACGCGACATCTTCAAGCGCAAGGCGATGATGGATACGCCGGTGACGGACTTTGATCTTTCCGTCCGCGCCCGCACCTGCCTGAAGAAGATGAACATCCGCACCCTCGGCGACCTTTTGAAGATCACCGAGTCGGAACTGATGTCATACAAGAACTTCGGCGAGTCGTCGCTGCAGGAGATCCGCAAGATGCTGCAGGCCAAGGGCCTTCGACTGGGTCAGGGCATCGAAGATGCTCAGCGTGCCAACCGTCGCGCCCTGCTCGAGCACTACAAAGGCACTCCCCAGGAGACGCTGCTCACCAAGTCGGTCAGCGAATTGCAGCTTTCGGTTCGCGCCCGCAAGGCCCTGCAGATGCTCAACATCCAGTCGCTGGGCGAACTCGCCAGCCACACCGAGGCCGAGCTCATGGGCATCAAGAATTTCGGTGCGACATCGCTCAAGGAAGTGCGTGACCGCCTGACCGAAATGGGCCTGGGCCTCCGCACCCTCGACGCCTAGTTTCAAATGCGAAGAACACCTATTGCGGGCCGTCCACACCGGGCGGCCCGATTTCTTTTTCCTCGCCAGTCACGCCATCGACGAAGGTCTGATCCCGCTCCTTGGTCTGGCGATACGTCAGGCGCTGGTTTGCGTATTGCTCTGGGCTCACGGCCAGATCGGGCGTTTTGCCCTGCGCATGGCAACGGTGCAGGTGTTTGAGAAACGGCACGCACCACCCGCATCCGGTTCCGGCCGACAGGCACTCACTGATTAACGAAGCAACCGGCGGATTCTCCCGCTCCAGATACGAGTTGATCTTGCGGAGTGAGACGTGAAAGCAGAGGCAGACATGATCATCTGGGTTCATGATCTGGCCCTCAATGATTGATCGCGGATCAAGCTCAATATCTCACACACACCATTGATCTCCTGTTCGCGCGAGATCAAATCTGATGCCGCCCGTACCTCTGCCGCCGCATTGGCAGGGCAGGCAAACACCCTCACGTGCTCCTTCATCACCAGATCACTCGCCGAATCACCAATCCCGATCATGCGTTCCTTGCGAAGGCCGGTGCGTTCGACGAACCGCTTCAAGCCGGTGGCCTTGCTGATGTGAGCCAGATCGCAATTGATCCACGCCACCGTCATCGACACTCGAAACGGCCACCCTTCCCTCCCAAACCGCTCATTCAACACCGGCACCAGTTGCCTCAGAAAATCAACCTGCGGATGCCACAGAGAGATCGACGCTGCCTTCCCGGGCTGAATCACCACACCCTTTGGCCCAAAGTCCGCTTCGATCCACTCGCTTGCCTCGTGCACGGCGTGAATGTCCGCCGCCGAGATCGCCGGATCGCGCGAGAACCCATTACTCGCCCCATCAAACAGCCACACTCCGTTTTCACAGATCGCTGGCAACGTCGTATTGCAGATCACGCGGCACATTGCCTCAACAAATGGCAACGGCCGCCCACTGCACAGGGTCATTCGAGGCAGACCCTCAGATTGAGCCGACAGATTCCATCTCCGGATCCACTCCAGTCCGGTGATGTCCATCGGGTCAGTGCTTTCAGGGCCCAG
>JAGWZK010000025.1 GCA_018968885.1 Planctomycetota bacterium
TCACCCCTCCTCCTTCATCCCCGAGCACCGAAGGTGCGGCACTCACTTCTGCCTCTCACTCTGCCACTGCGCCACTTTGCCACTCCGCCACTTCTCTGCCGTCTCTTCCCCCTCCCGACTCCTGACACCGCTTCTGCTGCTTGCACCATCTGATACATTGATCACCTCATCAGAGGAAGATATCTCATGCGCCCCCGCAATCTCAAAACCCGTCTCTCCTGCTGTCTCGCTGCGGTTGCCATCACAACACTGGCAACCGCCCAGGTCTACACCACCACACCCCAATGGCAAAGCGCCGATATGCAGGTCTCCACAGGTGCTGCTCTCGTCGATATCAACCGCGACGGTTGGCTCGATCTGGTCGTTTCCAATGGCAATGACATTTCCCTGCAGCGCGTCGTGGTCTATTACAACAATGGCAGTGGGGCATTGCAGGCCAGTCCCGGCTGGCAATCCGCCAACACCGCATATCACGGCCACCTCGATGTCGCCGATGTGAATGGTGACGGTTGGCCCGATGTCGCCGTCGGCATCCTGCTCGCCCAAGGCGGCCCCAGTGCGCGGCTCTACCTGAACAACAACGGGACTCTGAATTCGACTGCGGTGTGGAGCGCCCCAATCTCCGCCGATTCCTTCGGTGTCGCTTTCGGCGATATGAATGGTGACGGTCGACCCGATCTCGCCGTCGCCAGTGGCAAGGCCTATGACAACGTGCCGCAGACCAACGCGGTCTACGCCAACGTGGGCGGCTCACTCTCCGCCACACCGACCTGGCAGACGCCGACGACTCGCAACTTCGGCAACTGCCTCTGGATCGATGCTGATCGCGATGGCAAGCTCGATCTGGCGTACGCCGGCAGCCGCACCGATTCGTTTGTGTTTCGCAACATCGGCACCACACTGGAGGGCACTCCCACCTGGCGCACCAATGACAGCCGCACGCAGTTCGGATTGATGTTCGCCTATGGCGATGTCAGTGGCGATGGATTTGCCGAGCTGATTCTCGCCGACAACAACCAGATCGGGCCCGGTTCAGGACGCTTCCGCCAGTACGCCGGGTTGAACACCGGATTCTTCAACGCCAGCGCGGTGTGGACGTATTCGGATGGATACACCAGCGCAGTGACGCTCGGTGACATCGATCGCGATGGCCGACTCGATCTCATCACCGGCGAATGGTTCGGCCGCGCTCGCTATTTCCGTAATCTCGGCACGGGCACCGGCTTTGGGGCGACACCCACCTGGACCAGCGCCGGCAACACCACCACAGTCGAAAAGCTCGTCCTGGGTGATGTCAACAACTCAGCCCGCAAGATGTATGTTCAACGCTTCACCAGCAACACGCGGCGTCTCTTGCAACTCCCCAAGCAACCCATCGAAACAGTCGTCGCCATCAAAGCCGATGGTGTGGATCTCACCCCGGCGCAATACACCTGGAATCGCGAGTTGGGGTGGGTGTCGCTGGGCGTCGATGCCGCGACGGTGGATGTGGCGTATATCTACTCGCGCTCTCTTGATCTCGCCGTGTCGAATTGGGACGACAATCGTCCCAATCAGTTGTACATGAATCAGCTCGCCTCGCCGTGTGCTGCTGACTTCAACGAGGATGGCACCGCGGATTTCTTTGACTACCTCGATCTGGTCGCGGTCTTTTCGGAGGGGTCCCTCGCTGCCGATGTCAATCTCGATGGCGTGGTGGATTTCTTTGATTATCTGGATTTTGTCGCGGTGTTCAGCAGTGGATGCTGAATCGCAAAGAGCCGGGAATCCGGGCGAGAAACCCCGCATCAGTCCCGCATCTTGTCTCCGGAATCTCCGATTTTCCCTCCCTACCTTCCCCACCTATGGCCATTCTCGTCGATGCAAACACGCGCGTGATCTGTCAGGGCATTACCGGTTCCTACGGAGCCCAACACACCAAGGGGTGCTGGGCCTACGGCACCAAACTGCTGGGTGGAGTGACCCCGGGCAAGGGTGGCACCAAAGACGCGCACGGCCTCCCCATCTGGGACACCGTCGAGCAAGCAGTCAAAGCCACCGGCGCGACCGCAACCATGATCTTCGTCCCACCGGTTCTGGCGGCAGATGCGATTCTCGAAGCGGCTGCGGCAGGCCTCAAGACCATTTGCGCCATCACCGAAGGCATCCCCGTTCAGGACATGGTCAAGACCCGCGGCGTTCTCGATGAGATGAACTCCCAAGGCGCAGGAATCATGCTGGTCGGGCCCAATTGCCCCGGCGTGATCACACCCGGCCCCAAGAGCACGCGCGAAGGTGCGGGAGCCAGTGGCGAGAATCCCTACACCACCAGTGGCTGCAAGATCGGCATCATGCCGGGGTATATCAACACGCACATCAGCGAGGCCAAGCTGGGCAAGGCGGTGGGGATCGTGAGCCGCAGCGGCACGCTGACCTATGAAGCGGTGTGGCAGACCTCAAGCCGCGGCCTGGCCCAGAGCACGTGTGTCGGCATCGGTGGCGACCCGGTGCGGGGCGTGAACCACATCGACTGCATCAAGCTGTTTGAGGCAGACCCGGATACGCACGGGATCATGATGATCGGCGAGATCGGCGGCAGCGACGAGATTGAAGCCGCGGCGTACATCAAGAAGCATGTGAAGAAGCCGGTGGCTGCGTTCATCGCCGGGCGGACTGCCCCTCCTGGTCGCCGCATGGGCCACGCGGGCGCGATCATCGGCGGCGCAGACGACACGGCAGATGCCAAGATCAAAGCACTTCAGGCGGCAGGCGTGACGGTGGCGATGAGCCCGGCGGACCTGGGCGTGGCGATGCTGCAGGCGATGAAGCTGGGGTGAGTTTGCGGCTCAGTGTCAGAAAAACAACCAACCCCGATTCAGATCATCGGTGTGGATGATCCAAGTCGGGGTGGTATGTGTCGGATTGACGCGATTCAGCACGGGCTGACGAAGGCAGCGACGAAGTCGAGGTAATCGAAGAAGTCGAGTTCCTGATCGTCGTTGAAATCGGCTCGCATGTGACCGCTGGAGAAATCGGCGACGAAATCCAGGTAGTCAAAGAAATCGACTTGCAGGTCGGTGTTGTAATCACCGGGGCAGCGCTGGGCAAAGCAGAGGACGTTTTCGCCGCGATTCTCGAAAGTCCACTCGAAGGACACATCGGCATCAGGTCCGAGCGCGGCGGAGGTGAGGGTGAGGGCGAGTTGCTGCGGGCTGTTGACGGTGCTGGTGGTCTGGTTGAACTGGTTGCAACCGATCCACCCTTGGGCATCGTGCTTGTAGAGCATCGGCTGCGCTGGAGTGCCAGATTGGAACCCCACGGAGGCGTAGCCGCCATCGGTAGTCTTGATGACGCGCGAGGCACTGTCGTTGCTGAAGGAATCGCCGAAGCGGCGGACCCAGTTGGCAGTACCGGTGTTCTGATTGATCTGCATCAGGCCGCAATCCTGTGGCGCGATGGAGCAGTTGAGCATGATCTGATCGCTCTGACCCAGGCACATGCCGCCGGTTGGATTGAAACCGTTATAGAGATTGGCCCATTGGCGATTGCCCGCGGCATCGACGCGGCAGACAGCGGTGTTGGCGCTGGGAAACTGCGAGACGCTGCTGACACCGGCGAAGGTGGCGAACCCGGCGCGATCGCGCACCACGCTCATGCCGGTGTAGAGGCCGGGAAGAGAGGAGAAGTAGTCATAGGTCCAGAGGAAAGAGCCAAAGGGAGAGGCGGGGGTGCGGGTGCGAATGGCCAGGAAGCGCGCGACGTTGAAGGAGGCATCGAGGCGACCGGCGATGTAGAAACTGCCATCACGATCTTCGGCGATATCCGAGAGCATGACGGACGAAGCGGACCCGGCCTGATTCACCTGCACACCGGCGGTCTGGATCAGGTTCGCATCGGTGCGAATCATGACACCGACGTTCTGGCCGTTGGTCAGGGTCTTGGTGCCGACGATCACGTAGCCATTGCCACCTGCGGAACGCACGCGACCAAAGGTGGTGCCGTCGTAGCGACGCGCGGCGTTGATGTTGCCGATCGAATCAGTCTTGATGAGGATCAGACGATTGCTTCCCACCAGCGGGCTATCTGATGAGCACCCAAGCACAAAGCCGCCATCCTGCGATTCGATGATCGAAAGCCCTTCGGTGCGCGACTGGCCGATGCCGTAGATCTGCGTCCACAGGGGCTGGCCGACCGAGTTGGTCTTGGTCAGCGTGATCTGGCGGTAGTTGATGTTGAAGTTGCGAGTGCCGACGTAGACGTAGCCACCGTCGGAGGTCTGGAGGATGTCGTTGCCGGTCTGAGCGGCGGCGGTGCCGAGGTTCTTGCGTTGGAATGTGGTGATCGGGATTGCGGATGCCGCGGCGGTGATGCTTGCGGTGAAGATGGCGGCGGCGATGAGTGTGCGAGTGGTCATGGGATGGCTCCTTGGGGCCGGCAGCGGGCCGGTTCAGTAGGAAATGCCCGTCAAGTCCAGAACCTTGCAGGGCATTGGGAAGAAATCGACCAAAAGCACAACCCCGACCGGTCATTGGTCGGGGTCGTGGTTGAGGCACTGAGCAGTATTCAGCACGGGCTGGCAAACGCCGACACGAAGTCCAGGTAATCAAAGAAGTCGATGTTCTGATCTTCGTTGAAATCGGCCCGCGGCGCGGCACTGGAGAAGTCAGCCACAAAGTCCAAGTAGTCAAAGAAATCAACGGCTTGGTCGGTGTTGTAATCGCCCGGGCAGCGCTGCGTGAAGCACATGGGTTCATCAATCAGCGTGACGATGTCGTGACTCAGGAAAACCTGACAATCCGGGCCGATGGGCACAGTCGCCAGTGCGATCGCCACGGTCTGCGTGCTGGCAACGACCTGCGGAGTGGCCTGGCGCATATTGCATCCGATCCACCCCTGGTTGTCGTACTTGAACAACGTGGGAGAGCTCCAGCTTGAGCCCGTTGAAACGTAACCACCATCGCTGGTCGGGGAAATCCCAGAACCCCATTCTCCCGTAGATTGACTGCTGTATCGAGCCCATTGGAGGTTGCCAGTTGTGCTATCCAGATTCATGATACCGCGCGGCTGCTGAAGCCCGACAATTGCGTTGCCGGTGAATGACGTGGTGATGCGGCTCACATTCGTGCCGCTGGTATAGAGGTTTCCCCACAGTCGCCCGCCGATGCGATTGACACGACAGACACCCGAGGAAAAAGTATTGAGCGGCGCGTGCGAGATGCGTGCCACCATCATGGCATCACCGTTGGCTGCACAGGTCACGCCGAATCCCGACCCATATCCTGGGTGCTGGGCGAAATAGTCATTGGCCCACTGAATCGCGCCAAAGCCCTGGCTGGTGAGGGGAATATTCATCAGGAACGAGCGCGACGACATGCCACCCAGATCGCGGCGGCCCGTGACATACAGATCGCCTCGCTGATTCTCAGCCAGATCGCTGAGGATGATTGACGTGCTGGTGCCATTGGGATCAACTGGCTGGATGACGCTCACACCGGCAACTTGATTCAGGTTGGCATCCGTCCTGATCAGCACACCCGGCCCAAAGGCGGACATGGTGCCAGCGTTTCGGCTTCCGGCGATGAGATAGCCGCCACTACTGGCATTGCGAACTCTGCCCAACTGCAATCCGTCATAGGCGCGGGCGGCAGTCGGGTTGCCAAATGAATCCAACTTGATCAGCATGATGCGATTGCCCGGAATCGCGGCATTCTCAGTGGTGCACCCCAGCACAAAGCCGCCATCAGGTGATTGAACCAACGAAACGCCTTCGGCGCGTCCCAACCCGATGCCAAAGGAACTGCACCACAATGGTTGCCCGACAGAGTTCGTGCGCGTCAGGGTGACTTCCGCACGCGACGAAGAGACGTACCGCGTACCGATATAGGCGTATCCGCCATCGCTGGTCTGCACAACTTCTGCAGCACTCAGCGATGTGCCGCTGGCGATGTGACTTCTCTGAAACGAGGTGACTGGAACAGCCAGCGCGGCGAAGGAGAGCGTGGAAGTGACCAGTACTGCGGCGATGAGGGTGCGAGGTTGCATGGGGCGAAACTCCTGGACTGGGGCGATGCCCGGTCAGAGGGAGTTGCGCGGACGATTCGGAAGCTTGCAGGGCCGAGGATCGATTCGGCCTAAAAACCACACACCCCGGCCGGACATCGGTCGGGGTGTTGGTTCAAAGGGGTGGATACATAAGGAAGTACCGAGCGGCTTGGGGCACTTATTCCCTGGCGCGGGAAATTTGAATGGCCGGAATGGCTAGTTTTTGGGCTTAATCGACAGTGGCGGTTTTTTTTGCGGCGGGTGTCGCGCTGAGTGCCAGCATGCGGTCCACGGCAAGGAGTGCGAGTTCTCGGACCTTGGGATGCACGCTGATCTGGTTGACGACTTTGGGTTTGCCGTCTTTGGAGAGGACGCCAGCGAGGTTGTCGAGGACCCAGAGGAGGTGGGGCTCATCGATGCGGTACATGGTGGTGCAGAGGCACTGGCAATCGCTGAGAATGCGGACCGAGACGCCGCGGGTTGCGGCTTCGGTGGCGAGGCGATTGACCAGATGCACCTCGGTGCCGATGGCAAAGCGCGAGCCGGGTGCCGCGGCACGGATGGTGTTGATGATGTATTCGGTGGAGCCGTTGAGATCGGAAAGATCGACGACCTCTTTGGCGCACTCGGGGTGAACCAGGATGGTGATTGGTGTGGCGGTGGGGTTGGCAGCGTTTTCGGCGCGAATGGCGCGGCAGTGTTCGGGCCTGAACAACTTGTGCACGCTGCAGTGACCGGCCCAGAGGATGCTGACGGCGGACTTGAGTTGCTCGGGCGTCATGCCGCCGAGAGGTGCGCCTTGGCGGGCTTTCTTGGGGTCGTAGAGGGCGGACTGGGTGTCGGTGTTGAAGCCGAGTTTGGCGGTGGTGTTGCGGCCTAGGTGCTGATCGGGGAGGAAGAGGACTTTGATTTGTTCGTTGGGCTGCTTAGGAATCGTGCCGCCAGCGAAAGCCCATTTGAGGACGGAGACAGCGTTGGAACTGGTGCAGCATGCGCCGCCGCGCTCGCCGACGAAGGCCTTGATGGCGGCGGTGGAGTTCACATAGGTGATGGGAATCACGCGGCCCTTGAAACCCTGCGATTTCAGTTCGGCGTGAAGGGCATCCCAGCACTCGACGGTGTCGTCGTACGCGGCCATATCAGCCATGGAGCAACCGGCGGAGAGATCTGGGAGGATGACGCTGACGGAATCGGGGGTCAGCATGTCGGCGGTTTCGGCCATGAAGTGCACGCCGCAGAAAATGACGTACTTGACGGGATCGGCGGGTGTGCGTTCTTTGGCGAGGTTGGCGGCGATCTGGCTGAGCTTCAAGGAGTCGCCGGTGTAATCCACGTGGCGGATGATGTCATCGGTCTGGTAGTGGTGGCCGAGGATGACCAGCGACGTGCCGAGTTGTTGACGGCGTGCGGAGATCGCCGCGACGAGTTCGTCGGCGGGGAGTTTGTGGTATCGATCTGGCAAAGCGGGCTGCCACAGCATGGGGGATTGTAGAGGGATGGAGAGGAAAGACGGGGTGAGGTTTCTCTGGGCAACGGGATACCGATATTGTTGTTCAGGAGGGAAGGGCTTGCGGCGTTTTCTAGATCAGATACGGAGTTAGCGAGATTCACATTCCAAACCGAGGCCCTCATGGATCAAGACTTTTCTGTGGACTATGTAGACAGCGACGAGTATCGCTACCTCGGTGCTGAAATCTACTTCCGCAAACAGCGACTATGCCAACTTTTGCGACGATACCCCGGCGATGAAATCGACATTGAGTTCGTTGACAAGTTGTACGTTGTAGAGACTCCGATACGACGGAGATTTCCGTTGGCAGAGTTCTTGAAGCTCGTCGACACAATACAGGCGGACTTGTTGTCGTTGCCACGGATCGAAAACGAAACGGATTGACTTTTGAAGGACAGATGCCGCTGAGGAGGTCGGGTCCATCTACCATTATGCCGATATACAAAATGACATATTACAAATTTGGCAAGTTCACAGATGAATGGGCAGGTACCCCGAACGACAATGTCACATGGGTTATCGATGGAGGCTACCTTCTAGATGATTGGCTCGTCATGCGACTTCCATCTAGTGGATGCGAGTTTATTGATAACTGGCCCGATTCCGCTGTAGTAGCGACTCGATACAAGAATCGTCGCGAAGACATGCCCGAAGCCTTTTCAAATCGTCCAATAGTATCGGATCGGCTTCGCCGACTAATAGAAAATCTTGATCCTAACGCGGCGCAGTATCTTCCCGTAGAGATTCACTATCGTGGCATTCCTATTGATGGACAGTATTGGGTGGCAAACTGGCTACAGGAAGTTGACTGTGTGGATTGGGACCGTTCTGTGCCCAAGGGGAAGCCGCCGAAAGGCGAGCATGTAGTGTTTTGGAATACCGTGTTGGATCAGTCCAAGATTCCGTCATCCTTCCATGTGTTTCTTCCTACTCAGGCAGTCTGCAAGGCGATCTGCAGTGAGTCGCTCAAGAACGCGATTGAAAACTCAGGAATTACTGGATGTGGCTTTTTGCCGCTAGATAGCCGTGTAGAGTAAGTTTTCATGTTCGCGCAAAGATTGGTGGCGTTGAGGAATTGAGATATCTCGCTGGCGCATCGTGAAACCGAGTAGAAGATTTGGGGGACGTTGTGCAGGGGTGCTGTTCGACAATCTCATAGCGACCTCTGTCCATTTCCTTTCAGCCCTGCGGGCTGTCGCCCGGCGGAATCCCAATATCTTCATTCCACAAATCGGGACGAGCCGCGATGAAGTCGCGCATCAGAGCGATGCAGCGCGGGTCGTGAACAACAGTGAGCGAGATGCCTTCAGCGCGCATCCAGTCTTCGCGACCTAGGAACGTTGTATTTTCACCGATGACCACGCGGGGAATTTTGTGCAGGACTGTCGTGCCGCTGCACATGGCGCAGGGGCTGAGGGTGCTGACGAGGGTGAGGGTGTGCCAATCGCGGCGGCGACCGGCGGAGCGGATACACGCGGTTTCGGCGTGGGCAGTGGTGTCGCCGGATTGGACGCGGAGGTTGTGGCCCCGGGCGAGGATTTCGCCGGAAGGGTGCATGAGGACAGAGCCAATGGGGATGCCCCCTTCGGAGAGGGATTTATGGGCCTGCTGGATCGCGGCATCGAGGGCAACGCGTTCGGCGGGGGAGATGGTGTTGCTCATGGATTGAGAGTATCGCTGCGGCAGATTGTGCATGAGACCCGCTTCATGCAGACAATCTGGCATGGCCGGGCTGCGAGTCACAACGAGAGTCATCCTGCACATGGATATGGACGCGTTTTTCGCGGCGGTGGAGCAACGCGATTTTCCCGAACTGCGTGGTCAGCCGGTGCTGGTGGGAGGCGGTCGCGGCGGCGAGGGCAAACGCGGTGTGGTGACGACGGCGAGTTATGAGGCGCGGGTCTTTGGATGCAAGAGTGCGATGCCGATGGCGCAGGCGCGGCGGCTGTGCCCGCAGGCGATCGTGCGGCCCGTTCGCATGGGTGTGTACGCGGAGATCAGTGATCAGGTGATGAAGGTGCTGGAAGAGATCAGCCCGGTGGTGCAGCCGGTGTCGATCGATGAGGCGTTTGTGGATGTCACACCCGTGCTGCACTTGAATGGGAAAGGGGATGAAGACCCGTTTGCGATTGGGATGCGGATCGGGCGCGAGATCAAGCAGCGGGTGCGGGAACGCACGCAACTGGCGGCATCGATCGGTGTGGCGGGGAACAAGTCACTGGCCAAGCTGGCGAGTGATTTCGGCAAGCCGGATGGATTGCACCTGATTCGGCCAGAGGACGCGATGGAGACGCTCGGGCCGATGCAGGTGGGGGCGTTGTACACCTTGGGGCCGAAGGCAGCGGCGAAGTTGGGGGCGTTTGGTGTCCGGACCATCGCTGATCTGCGCGGGTTTGGGAAGGATGCGCTTTGCCGCAATTTCGGGGAATCGGGGGAGTGGTGGTGGGAATTGGCGCATGGGCGAGATGATCGCATGGTGGAGGCAGCGGATGAGCATGATCGCAAGTCGATCGGTAAGGAGCGGACGTTTTCAGATGACATCGGCGATGCGGTGAAGTTGCGGGCGATTCTGCTGGGCGAAGTGGAAGATGTGATGCGGACAGCGCGGCAGAAGGGGATGAAGCCCAAGCGCATCACCGTGAAACTGCGTTTGAGTGACTTTCGCACGTTTACGCGATCGCTCACTCGTGAGAAGCCCACCGATGTGACGGCGGAAGTGTGGGCGGATGCGCTGGGCTTGTTGAATGGCTTTCTGGGGGAGAAGAAGGGAAGGTTGCGGTTGATCGGGGTGAGCGTGTCCAATTTCGATGAGCCCGAGCAGCAGGAGTTGTTTGCGCCGCCTGCAGCGGTTGCGGAAGTGCGGGGGCGGAAAGTGGATGCCGCGGCGGATGCGGTGGTGAAGAAGTTTGGGCGTGGGGCGATTCGGCGGGGCGGGGGGATGTGAGTGATGCTGTTGCGGGGGAATCCCCGGCACTATTCTGGTTTGAACGAAAACACCCTTTGAAAATCGGGGACCAGACATGTTTGAGAAGATGAGAACCAGCTGGGCGTTGACCAAGCAATCATGGTCTGTGCTGCGTGAGCAGAAGTCTCTGGTGGTGTTTCCGCTGATCAGCAGCGCGCTGACCATGCTTGTTGTGTGTACTTTCCTGTTGCCGCCGATTGTGTTTTTTGCGATGTCTTCTGGTGGTTATCTGGATAAGTCGGGCGGCAGCGATCCTGCCAAGATTGAGCTGTGGCAGCGGGCGTTGATGTGGCTTGCGATGTTCGTGTGCTATTTCCTGGCGAGCGTTGTGGTGACTTTTTTCAATTCCGCGCTGGTGGCGTGCGCGATGCAGCATTTTGCGGGGGAGGTCACATCGCCCCGCCGCGGCCTGGATATCGCGTTGTCGCGCTGGAAGTAGATCATCGCGTGGTCACTGGTCAATGCGACGGTGGGCGTGGTGCTGCAAATGCTGAAGGAGAACGTGGGATGGCTGGGTCGGTTGGTTCTGGGCGCCACTGGTGTGGCGTGGACCATTGCCACGTTCTTTGTGGTGCCGGTGCTGGGTCGGGCCGATCGAAGCGGTGAAGCGTTCCACTGATGTGTTGAAGAAGACCTGGGGGGAATCGCTCATCATGCAGTTTGGTGTTGGCACGGTGATGGGGCTTTTCGGATTCCTGGTGTTTCTTGTTTGCACCGGCGTGGGTGTTGCGATTGCGTTTGCGATGCAATCGCCCATTCCCGGGTTCGTCGGCGCGGGAGTCGGCATTCTCGGGGCGATTCTGATCGGGCTCATTTCCAGCGTGCTCAAGACGATTCTGGTTGCGGCGTGTTATCAGTACGCCAGTCAGGGTCGCATTCCCACGGAGTTTGACGGCGGCCTGCTGCGGCAGGTGGTGGGCGTGAAGCGCTGAAACAGCGGGGCAAACTTTACTGAACGCTTGACGTTTGCAGCCCAGCGTCTAGCATGGCAACGGCATCGGGCGACACATGGCGAGCCCTCGCAGCGGCTCGGGTGTGCCGCCTTGCCGTTCACACACCCATGGCTCACAGCACCAACATCACGTGGCACGCCGGCGAGTTGACCAGGCGTGATCGCGTTGCAGCCCTCAAGGCGCGCGGGTGCACGATGTGGTTTACCGGGCTTTCTGCCAGTGGCAAGTCCACCATCGCCGCCGCGCTCGAAAGGCACCTTGTGCAATCGGGCACCATGGCGTATCGCCTCGATGGCGACAACATCCGCATGGGGCTGAATCGCAATCTGGGTTTTTCGGCGGAAGACCGGGCGGAGAACATCCGCCGCATCGGCGAGGTGTCGCGTTTGTTTGCTGATGCCGGCGTGGTGACGCTGACGAGCTTTATCAGTCCGTATGTTGCGGATCGTGAGGCGTGCCGCGGCATGCACGTCGCGGCGGACTTGCCATTCCTGGAAGTGTTTGTGGATACACCCATCGCCGTGTGCGAAGCCCGCGACCCCAAGGGGCTGTACAAGAAGGCAAGAGCGGGCCAGATTTCGGGTTTCACGGGGATTGATGACCCGTACGAGCCGCCGCAGAAGCCGGAATTGGTGTTGCGCACGGCGGAGTTATCCGTTCAACAGTGTGTGGAAGAGTGCCTGACGCTGCTCCGCAGCCGCGGCATCGTCAGCAAGTGAGGTTTGAGAGAGTTCATGGCAGATACCAAGCTATTTCTTGAGACCGCCCGTCATGCCGTTGGCCTGGCGTGCATCGTTACGCGGCACGTGCAATCGCGATTGGCCCACATTCGCGCCATCAGCAAGGAAGATAAGTCTCCGGTGACGATTGCTGACTTGGCAGCGCAGGCGGTGATTGCCAAGACGCTGGCGGAGCGTTTGCCGCCGCTGCCATTGATTGCAGAAGAAGATGCTGATTTTCTGCGTGACCCCAAGAACCGGGCGCACTTGGAGCAGGCGCTGGAGGCAGCAAGCTTGGTGTGGCCGAATGTGACGGCGGACAAGTTTTTGAGCGCGATCGACATGGGAAGAGCGGCGCGCGATTCGCGCCCCGCGGCTTTCTGGACGCTTGATCCGATTGATGGCACGAAGGGGTTTGTGCGTGGTCGGCAGTATGCGGTGGCACTTGCGGGTGTGACATTTGGCAAGCCGATGCTGGGCGTGCTGGGTTGCCCGAATCTGACGCCCAAGGCGGTCAGTGATTACGACACTCCCGATGCGAGCGGGGCGGGCACGCTGTATTCCGCGGCGGAGGGTGTTGGCGCAACGGTCACGATCGGATGTGATCCGAATGGTGTGACCACACCACTCAAGTTGAAGCCACGGGGTGAGGGAGCACCTGTGACGCTCGCTTCTTCGATTGAGCAGGGGCACACATCGGGGGCGCTGGTGGATCGCGCCACTGCGCGATTGCCCGAGGGGACTGAGATCAAGCACGCGCGATTGGACAGCCAGTGCAAATACGCGCTGGTGGCCCGTGGGGACGCGGATGTGTATCTGAGGATTTCTCCCATCGAGAGCACACGCAAAGAGTGCATCTGGGACCACGCGGCGGGGGTCATCATCTGTCAGGAAGCGGGCATGACCGTGACGGATGTTGCGAACAAGCCTTTGGATTTCGGCGTAGGTGCGAAGCTTGAGCAGAATCGTGGCGTGCTCGCTGGTCATCCTGACGTGCACGCGATGATGCTGGATGCCGTGTCGAAACTCTGAGCGTGGGGTGCGAACGCCGCGTTTGGCCAACGGCGAGAATGCCCTCAACTGGGGTGCGCGACGGACCGATAATGATGGTGTGTCTTGTTTACTATCGTGCCGCGTCGAGTGACGTGGGCGATGTCTGCATCGGGGCTTTGCGCATGCATGTGGTTCTGCTCAATCAACCCTTTCACCCTGACGTGGTGGCGACAGCGCAGATGGGCAAGGACCTTGCTGATGCGCTGATCGCGCGAGGGCACACGGTGTCGGCGGTGTGCAGCCGATCGATCTATGGGCAGGCGGGCGCGCAGCTGCCCAAGTATGAGGTGATCGACGGCATCGAGATTCATCGTGTCGGCGCATCGATGTTTGGTCGCAAGGGGCTGATCGCAAGGGCGGCGGACTTCGGGCTCTTCTATGTATTGGCGGCCTTGAAATTGCTGACGATGAAGAGGCCCGATGTGGTGGTGGGGTTTACCACGCCGCCATTTATTGCGTTGCTTGGGTTGATGTGCCGCTTCTTCCGCGGCAGCAAGGCCGTGTACTGGCTGATGGATCTGTATCCCGATGTGCCGGTGCAATCGGGGGTGTTCAAGGCCACGAGCGCGATTGTGCGCGTGTGTGAGTGGTTCAGTCGGCTGATCCTGAAGCGTTCGGATGCGACGGTGGTGCTGGGACGCTGCATGCGTGATCGTGTGCTGGCCAAAGGTGCGCCAGATGGGCGTGTGCATTTCATTCCTGTTTGGGCTGGTGAAGATGCTGTGCAGCCGGTGGAGCATGACGCGAACCCGTATCGCGCACAGTGGAATCCTGACAACCGCTTCGTCGTCATGTACTCGGGCAATTTCGGCATCGCCCATGATTCCAAGGCGATTCTCGATGCCATTGTTGAGGTGACGCGCCCGGGCGAGCCGCACCCGGTGCGATTCATCTTCGTCGGATCCGGCAATCGCAAGAAGGAAGTGTTGGATTTGATCTCCAAGCACGAGTTGGGATCGTGCGTGGCGTGGCATGAGTATCAGCCCCGCGAGAAGATCGCGCAGTCGCTTTCGTGCGCTGATGCGCACCTGATCTCGCTGGCCAGCGGCATGGAAGGGCTGATCGTGCCGAGCAAGTTCTTCGGTATTCTCGCGGTCGCGCGGCCCGGGCTTTTTGTCGGCAGCTCGGGCTCGGAGATTGGCCGCATTCTGACCGAAAGTGGCAGTGGGATCACCGTGGCTCCGGGAGATGGGAAGGGGCTTGCCGCGGCGATCCGCGATCTGGCGAGCAATCCCGAGAAGGCGCGGCAGATGGGCATAAAGGGACGAAGTGCGCTGCTTGGTAAGTATGATGCCTCCACCGCGTGCGGGCAGTGGGTGAATCTGCTGGAGGCTCTGGTTCCCGGGAAGCAGGCCGCGGTCGGCACTCATGCTTCGCGGCAATCGTCAGGATCACAGGCGGCGTAGAGATCTCTGATGAGTCAAGGTCAAGCTCCATCTTCGGCCCACACGATTCCACCTCCTGTGGTGAGTAGTGGGGCAGTGGATGTGCCAGAGCAGAATTCGCCGCACTCTTTGGGCAATCGTCTGGGACGCATGGCGTGGGGCATCGTGCAGGCGACGCTGTTTCGCTGGTCGCCACGCCCCCTGCATGTGTGGCGCAACCTGCTTCTGCGGATCTGTGGCGCGACGTTGCATCCGTCGGCACGCATTTATCCACGCTGCCGCATCTGGGCACCGTGGAATCTGACGATGGGGGCGCACGCGTGCCTGGCGGATGATGTGGATTGCTACAACGTGCGGAGGGTGACGCTGGGGCCGAGCACGACCGTGAGCCAGTATTCATACTTGTGCGGGGCGACGCATGATCATGAAAAGGCAGGACATCCGCTGGTTCCGCTGCCCATCACTCTGGGCGCGAATGTCTGGCTGGGTGCTGATGTGTATGTCGCGCCCGGAGTCGTGATTGGCGATGGCACCGTGGTTGGCGCTCGCTCGAGTGTGTTCAAGGATCTGCCGCCGTGGATGATCTGCGTGGGAAGCCCGGCCAAACCTGTGAAGGAGCGGATTCACGAATCGCATGTTTCGGCGACGTGATGACGGAACGTGTTGGGATGATTCAGGCGGCCATGCCGCGCTGAGGTGAATCGGGAGCGCTGGACATCGCGCGAATCTGCTCGTTGGAGAGTCCGGGCAATTCCAGCGTGCCATCCTTGAGACGTTCCAGCTTTTCGTCGTAGAGCAGGCCGATCATGTATTCATAACTGGCCATGAGCATGGCCAGGTGCCACCCGGGCTTGCCATCCAGTACGCCCAGTTTCAGCACGTACATGTACATGAAGCGGATCAACGGGCGGCACGGCGTGCGTGGCCACACCTCGCGCCTCAGCCAGATGCGAAAGCGCAGGAGATTTCTGAACAACCTGCCCGCACTTGCCTCTTTGCCATGCCCAAGGTGCATGCGAACCCACTCATCACTTTCCAAATCCGCATACTTGATGTGCTTGGTCAGATACTCACTGATCGTTTCGCGGCGAATGTGCAGCATCAGGTGCCTGGTGTACCGTGTCGGGCCATCAGCGATCATGTGCTCATGCACTGCGCGATCCTCGTAGCGGCACGTACCACGCTTGAAAAACCGCAGATTCCAAGAGGGGAATAGCCCACCGTGGCGAATCTGGCGGCCCATCATGATCACCACGCGATTGACGAAGTAGCCGACCTCGGGGAGGTTGCCCGTGGCTATTGCCTTCAACTCACGCGAGAGTTCGGGCGTGATGCGCTCATCGGCATCGAGGATGAAAATCCATTTTCCGGTAAACGGCAGATTGTCCAGACCCCAATTCTTCTGCCGCGAATAGTTCTCAAACTTGTGCTCGACCACGATCGCGCCCGCCTGACGAGCCAGTTCCTGCGTGCCATCAGTCGAGAAACTATCGAGCACATACACTTTGCCCACCTTGGACGCATTCGCCACTGTCTCGGCGATGTGTGAGGCCTCGTTGAAGGTGGGGATCATGATGTCGATCAGAGGCACGCTGCTCATGCTGCGGCCTCCGGAGCGGTAGAGGAATTCTGGGGTGAGGATTTCGCCGCAGTTGCGGGCCCCGACGCCGGCCCGGCGGTTGATTGGGTCGCATCACCCAGCAACCGATTCACTTCGTCGCCAGTCGTCTCTTTCCACTGTTTCTGCTGCTCGCGCATCTTGAGCTCGATCCAATACTCGTACATCGAGATCATCGCGGCGTAGTGAAATCCGGCCTTGCCATCGAGAATGCCGAGCTTCACAAAGTACATGTGCAGAAAGCGGGCAAAGCCACGCATGGGGATAAAGAAAGACAGATCCTTGAGCGCACGTCGCCGCACGCCCGGTGTCGCACCCTGGCGCACGGTGCGAATTTTCTCGCCGATCGTCGCTCCGCGCACGATCTTGACGGCCTCATTGGCCTCCATGGTGGAGTACGAATTGTGCTTTTTGAACCAGGGGAGCAATCCCTTGTTGAATGAGTAGTGAATGAAATGCTCGCGCAGGTCGCCCAGCGAACCCTTCATGATGGGGTGCGCATTCACTTCGCGCTCCTCGTACCGGATCATGTCGGGCTTGAAGAGTCGAATGATCCACACCGGATAGATGCCGCCGTGTTTCAGCCAGCGGTTCATGAACATGTTTTTGTAGCGCACGCGAAAGGCCACGTGTTCCACCGCCGGGCTGGCCGCGATTCCCAGAATCTCGTCGCGTAGTTCATCCGTCACGCGTTCATCCGCATCGGAGTAATACACCCACTGGTTCTTGAAAGGAATGTGCTCGAGGGCCCAGTTGGAGTGGCGACTCCAATTGTCGAACTTGCGCTGAATGACTCTGACGTTGGGAAAGAGAGCGGACCACTCACACGTGCGATCGGTGGAGAAACTATCCAGCACCACGATGTCATCAGACCAAGCCAGAGTCTTCAGACACTCGACGATGTTGATCTCTTCGTCTTTGGTCAAGACCAGCACGCTGACGTTAGGTCCGGGCTTGCGAGCTGAAGCATGCCGCGCGGCCGCCGCTCCCGCTTCGCGGGCAATCTGCTCATTGATCTGGCTCGACGATTCGACTGGCATACCACCCTGTTTCAGACCTGAGCGCTTCGACGAAAGGTTCCGCGCCGACGCCCGATAAGCGTCATTGCAGTGTACGCGGCGTGGGATGCCGCACGAGCACCCACCCATCCCTTCCATGGAAGGAATCGGCCGGATCCACCCCGTTCTTGCGGGTCAAAACGATGATCAACGCCAACTGGTTCGGCAATCGGCGGCAGACATTGCGCACGCAGGCGTGCAAACCGCGGCACACTGCAATGCCAGGACTTTGCATTTTGCTCAGGCAGCGTTCGCAGCCATCATCGGCACAGGTCCATAGTCACCCTCCAGCAGCGTGGCGACCATGCATTCGTTGCGATCGTGCCAATTCTGGCGGCGTTCCTTCATCTTCAATTCGATCCAGTACTCGTATGTACTGATCATGGCGCAGTAGTGCAGGCCTGCCAGGCCATCAAGGAATCCGCGTTTGGCGACAAAGTCATACGTGAAACGCCACGCCCAGCGTGCCGGCAGAAAGAACGAAAAGTTCTTGAGGGCGCGACGACGGACGATCGGGTCCTTGTCTGCGAGCGCGGACATCGGAGGCCGTCCTTTGGCAGTCACGTTGACAGCTTCGGCCGACTCGCGATCGCTGTAGTAATTGTGCTTCTTGAACCAGCGAACAAGTCCGGAGTTGAAGGAGAAGTGATCAAATCGACCCTGCAATTCCGCAGTGGGTCCGCTCACGATGGGGTGCACGTTGGTTTCGCGCTTTTCGTAACGAACCAGTGAGGGCCGAACGAAACGCAGAATCCACACATCAGCTCCGGCGCAATGGCGAATCCACTTGCCCCGGAACATATTGCGGAAACGCATGCGGTACGCGGCTGGAGTTTCCTCAGTGATCGGTTGCGCAGCGATCCGCATCAACTCGTCGCCAAGGTCACCGGGCACGCGCTCATCAGCATCGCAGACATACACCCAGGCATTCTTCCATTCAACCTCGTGCAAGCCAAAGTTGCGTTGCTTGTACTCGGTATCGAAAGCGCGGCTGACCACACGCACACGCGGATCGCGCTGGGCGATTTCCACGGTTCGGTCAGTCGACTCGCTGTCAACGATCACGATCTCGTCGGCAAAGCCAAGCGAAGCCAGGCACGCCGCGATGTTCTTCTCTTCGTTCTTGGTCAAGATAAGGACGCTGACGCCCTGACCGAGCCCGGTTGGGGCATTGGTCTTGCGCAGCGCGTGTTGACCAGGCACCAGAACCTCAATGGGTTGGCGCACGGCATCATCAATCGCCTCAACGGCAAAGAGTCCTGTTCTCACACGAACCTCCTGCGATGGCCCACCAGCCATCGCCCGCGCGGCTCAACCACAGAGCCGCACTTCAAAGGTGCGCGATTTTGCGGACTTTGCCAATAAACCGGTGCGTACGACCCGGAAATACCGGAATTTCAGGTTATCGGACTGAATATCACGCGGCGATCCGGCCAGGACAAGCCCAAGCCAAGGTGCGCCGAATTCCCTCGTCGAACCCGACCACCGGCGAATACCCCAGCAGACTCGCGGCTTTGGATATGTCGGCGGAGGAGTGTCTGACGTCGCCAGCTCGAGGATCGGTGTGCGTCGGTGTGGCATCGACCCGCAGAGTGCGGCCCATCGAGGCGAGCACATCCAGCAGCGTGACCCGGCCGCCACAGCCGATGTTGATCACCTCGCCATGCAGATCGCGGGGCGAAGAGGCAGCCAGCAAGTTGGCGTGCACGATGTTGTCGATGTAGACAAAGTCGCGAGTCTGAAGCCCATCGCCCATGATGCGGGGTTGGCGTCCTTCGGAAAGAGCGTTGACAAACGCGCTGATCACAGCAGCGTAAGGGCTCTTGGGATCCTGCCTGGGGCCAAAGACGTTGAAATAGCGGAGTGACACGGTGGAGACATTGAAACATCTGGACCAGGTCTGCAGCAGCAGTTCGCCCGCGACCTTACTGGCGGCATAGGGAGACCATGCATCGGGAGCGTCGGTCTCTTTGGAGGGAAGACTGGGGCTGTTGCCATACGCGGCAGCACTGGCGGCAAAGTTCACGCGCTTGACTCCGGCACGCTGCGCTGCGATGAGCACGCGCTGGGTGCCTTCGATGTTGACTGCGAGGCACTCGTCGGGCTTTTCCACGCTTTCGGGCACGCTGACAAGAGCGGCCTGGTGAAAGACAAAGTCGGCACCGGTGACAACGCGAGTCAGCAAAGCATCATCGAGAATGGAGCCCTTGTGAAACTCGACCGCCGCTGGGAGGTTGTCGACACTGCCCCCCTTGAGGGCATCCAACACCACGACTTTGCATCCGAGGGAAGTGAGTGCGTGCGAGAGATGCGAACCAATAAATCCGGCACCACCCGTGATCAAGGCGCGCTTACCGGAGAACGCATTGGAATAGGTGCCGTGCGACCACGGCTGCAGGGGCATTGTCATGGAAAAGAGTATCGATCCACCGGCCCCTTTGGTTCACATCAAGTGGTCAGGAAAGCCCCAAATCGGGGGAGAATCAGCAGGGTGTGTGCCGGGGGTGACTCAAGAGCACATCATCGAGAGGTGCGGCGCGATTTCTCATAAGCCCTCACGATCGCACCTTCGAGGCCGTCAACCATGCGCGGAATCGTAAAGTTCTCTTGCATGTTGCGAATTCCTGCCTCGCCCATACGTTTGAGTGCAGCGCGATCGTTCAGCATTTCGCGCAGCACCCGTGCCAGATCCGCCGGGTCATTGTGGCGGAACGAGCGTCCGTTCACACCATCCTGAAAGGACTCGATTTCCGGATTGTGAGCACCGAGTTGATCGCCGAGCACGAGCGGAATGCCGTGACCCTGAGCGTGCAGCAACGACAGACCGGCGTTGGAGGGGTAGCAGAATACGTCAGATGCCGCGAACCATGGTGCGGTCTGCTCTTCGCCGTACAGCGCACCGGTGAATGTGCAGATGGAATCCAGATTTTTCCGCCGGACCAGTGCTTCGAGTGATTCACGCGCTTCGCCGGCACCGACGAGTACGACGCGCAGATCTGGCATTTGCGGAGCGAGCAATGCGGCGGCCTCGATCAGCACATCGATGCGATTGGGATAATGCAATCGGGATACAAAGAGCACCGTCTTGTCCTTCAGGCGGTTGGTTTCCTTGAAATGGCGCACGCGAACTGTGTCACGCCGGCACTCTTCCCGCCAGTACGTGGTTTCGCGCTGGTCCAGCGAGTTGACGGCGGCGAAAACATCCTCGCGGGGAAAGCCCAGCCGAACCAGGTTCTCGGCGACTGCTCGGTTGTACGTGACCACGGCATCGGCCCTGCGTGCCAGCCACAGTCGGAGACTCAATCGTGCCGCATTTTCGAACTTGGATACACCCTGTCCCCAGAGCACGACGCCCACGCCTGCGCGCCGCGCCGCCATGATCGCGGGCAAAAGCGACATCTGTCGGGTCGTCCAGGGGTATATCACCACGTCAAATCTGCGACTCCTGGCGACTCGAAGATCGTCCTGGTGCCAAAGCAGTGTCGAGGATCGCCAGTTCCACGTCACGGCCTTGTGAACCGCTTTGAAGCCCTTTGGCTCTGAATTGCGGATGTCCTGACGTGTGGAGTAGTGCAGAGTGAAATCAAGTGTCGGACGCGACGCGAGTTCGGCGTACGCCGCGAGGCGGTAATGTGGCAACGATGGTTGCATCAGCGCGACGCGGATGCGACGGTGGCTCAATCCATGCGAAAACTCTGGCGTTGCATCAACGCGCAAGGGTTCCGGCGAGAGTTGGGTTTCTCCGAGTCGTTGCATCCACCGTCGTCGCTAGTCCTGGTCGTAGACCGAATCCAGCGTTCTTCCTCATTTGACTCCCACGTGACGTGCCCCTTTGAAGGCATTCAACTATTCGCAGTCCAACTCCTCGGTGTTGGATCGATTGCGGCAAAATCGATCACCTCACCAAATCAGGGCTTATGAGACCCGCTGAACCGGGGCCTTGCCCTGCCCGGAAAGATCACCGTTCATCGGACGCTCTCGCAGGGGTTTGGCTGGATTCCCGGCAGCGATCATGCCGACGGGCACGCTTTTGGTCACAACCGCACGAGCGCCGATCACCGCGTTGTCCCCAACGACCACGCCGGGACCAATAAAAGCACCGGCGCAAATCCAGACTCCACTGCCGATTGAAATGCTGGCTCGGATCAAAGGAAGGTCCGGACGCGTGTAATCGTGGGTGCCAGCACACACATATGCGTCCTGGCTGAGCACGGTGTGGCTACCGATTGCCACTTCGCCAAGGTTGTAGATTTCCACACGTTCTGAGAGCATCGAATGCTCGCCCATGGAGAACAGCCAGGGATGCTTGATCAATGTGCTGGCTTTGGTACCCGCCGAATCGGCCATCTTTGCGCCAAAGCGCCGAAGCCAGAAGCGGCGCCAGCCGTGCCCTCGCCTGGGGCTGAAGCGAATCAACGTTCCCTGAACGATTTCCCACAATGCGCGGCGGACATACTCGCGCAGGGGATACGGAAAGCCCGTCGTGGTGTCCAATCGCTGAAAAATCGGTTGCTGGGTCATGGGTTCGGTCATACAGGTGCATAGGTTATCGGCCGAAAATCACTTGCACCCCAGCGTTGAGGCACTCCCTGCGGAAGACCGATAAGAACTCCACATCATGCGCATCCTTCATGTCATTTCTTCTCTGGATCCACGGGCGGGCGGCCCACCCATGGTGATTTCGCGGCTTGCCGCGGCACAGGCGGGGATTGGTGAGGATGTGCACATTCTGTGCTACGCCGTGGCGAGTGAGAATGGTCGCGACCCCAACCCCGATATCGATGCCAAGCTGAATGCCATTCCCCACTGGTCGCGCGTGACGCAGCATCGGCTTGCGCCCGCGGATCGCAAAGAGTGGTATCTGAACAGTCGGGCCAAGTCCACATTGAAGTCACTGCTTCACGACTTTGACATCGTGCACGTGCACGGGGTGTGGGATCCGATTCTGGCGACCGCAGCACAAGCGGCGCGGCACGCCGGAGTTCCGTACGTCGTTGCGCCGCACGGCATGCTGGATCCCTGGGCGTTGTCGGTGAAACCGTGGAAGAAGAAGCTGGCTCTCGCGCTTCGATACGGCAAGATGGTGCACGGCGCTGCGATGATGCAGGCTTTGTCGCGCTACGAACACGAGTGCATCGCAAAGCTGGGCTTTTCCGGCCATATTGCCACGATTCCCAACGGTGTCTTTCTTGAAGAGATTGACCCGTTGCCGGAGCGTGGTGCGTTTGCAGAGAGCTTTCCCGCCATCAAGGGACGCAGAATGGTGACCTTTCTGAGTCGCCTGCATCCGGTCAAGGGGCTGGATCTGCTTGCCGAGGCATTTGCAAAGCTGGCATCAAAGCACTCTGATGTTGACCTTGTGATCGTGGGCCCGGATTACGGAGCGCAGGCGGCCCTGGAGCAGCAGATCAGCGCGCTGGGGATTCGGTCGCGAGTGCATCTGGTGGGGCCAATGTGGGGACGCGAGCGATTCAAGCCGGTGGTGGATGCCGCGTGCTTTTGCCTTCCCAGCGAACACGAGGCCTTCAGTGTGGCGATCTGCGAGGCCATGGCGTGCGGGGCACCGGTGGTTATCACGCACAATTGCAATCTGCCGGAGGCGCAGGATGCCCGAGCCGGACTGGTGATTGACCGGACAGTTCCCGCACTGACGGCGGCGCTGGACCAGATGCTCAGTGATTCGAACAACGCTCGCCAAATGGGTGAGAGGGCCAGACAACTGGTGCTCAGCCAGTTCACCTGGCCAGTAGTGGCATCGAACAGTCTGGAACACTACCATCGAATTCAAGGGCGGCAGAAGTGAACCCGGGACTGGTTTGACTCGTGGCGCGCGGAACTTGTGTTCCAACTCGATCCAACACGACCTCGCAGTGGAATATTCTGCGGTGGAAAGGTGTTTCTATGTGTGGAATCACCGACTCCAGATCGGGCGTGTTTGGGGAGGCGTGTACCCAATCGCGTTGTGCACTTGAAGCGAGGATCCGGCTAGCGACAGCATGAACCGGCCCATCGTTGCCATCATCAGTAACGTCCAGACTCCGTACCGGGTCGCGATGCACCGCCGCCTGATTCAGGCGATGCCAGAGGTGCTCTTTTATTCTGTCTACACCCATGACGTTCCCGATCAGAATTGGGAGATAGATCCGGCGGCAGACACCAACCCAGTCCGGTTTGGGCGGGGCGATGGAGCCAACGACCAGGCCACGTTGAAGGCGCAGCCCAAAGAACTATTCAAGAGCAGCAATATCGTCCGCTGGATTGAAGAGCGCGGCGTCCACGCCATAGCCATCGGGGGATACAACGATCTGGGGCGTGTTCGCCTTATTCTCCACGCTAAGCGCAAGGGAATTCCGCTTTTTCTCCTCAGCGACTCCAACATTCATAGCGAGCGTCTGTCCGGGTGGAAACGCCGGCTCAAGAAAATGCTGGTGGGGCCGCTGATCAGGGCCTGCGATCTGGTGCTGATCGCCGGAGAGAATGGCCGCAAGTATTACGAGTATTACGGAGTGTCTCCTGATCGCATGATTCGCAGTCCGCTGGAAGTGGATTATGATCTGATCGAGTCGATCACTCCTGAGCAGGTGAGCGCTGCGGCGCAGAAATTTTCACTGGCGCCAGACCGTAAGCGGCTTGTCTTTTGCGCCCGGCTTGAGCCAGTGAAACGTCCGGATCTCCTGATCTCTGCCTTTGCCGCCATGGCCAAAGATGCGCCTGATTGGGATCTGGTGATGATCGGTGATGGCAAACTGCGCGAGGAGCTTCGCACACGCGTTCCTGCAAGCATTCAGGACCGCGTGAAATGGCTCGGGTTCATAGGTCAGCCCGCCGAAATTTTCAGCGTGTATCGCAACTGCCACGCCTTGGTTCTTCCCAGCCAGCGCGAGCCGTGGGGCCTGGTCGTGAATGAAGCCGCCGCCAGTGGCCTGCCCATCGTCGCCAGTGCTGGCGTGGGTGCGGTTCCGGAATTGGTGCGCGAAGGCATCAACGGCATCACCTTCCCAACCGGCAGCCAGGAAGGTCTGGTCGGGGCACTGCGTTCGATCACTTCGGACGGCACGGCCGCGCGCTTGGGTGCCCGGTCTAAAGAGACGCTGGCCGCCATGCGAGCCTCGGCTGACCCCATTAAGGGGATGCGCCAAGCTCTGCAACGCGTCGGCATTGTCTCGTGGTGATACGCTGGGACCCCTCAATCGGGTTGATGCGTTGCCGCCGGTAAGTCTGGTGACGAGAACAGCCGATAAGAAGAACCGAGGGTTGAGCCCGCTCGTATCCCCGAAAGTGGGGACTGCGTTTGCGTTGGCCCACCCGATCTTTCCGTCTCCACGAGAACACTATGGAAACCCTGCTCGGCATTTCAGCAATCGTGACCACGGCGATGCTGTTGCTTTTTGTTGCCAACGGCGTGTTTCGGCGCGAGCACGATCTGATGAGCTACCGCACCTTTTTCGTGGTGGGGTTCTGCTTCTTCTACGGCCTGGCGACGGTGTTTGTCGCGTTCATGGAGCAGGCGGGCTTCATCTACATTCCCACCGGCGAAGGGTATCTCCCGCTGGCAATCTGCACTCCACTCTTCGCCATCGTGTACATGGTTTCCGATCGGTTTGGCGGCAAGCTGAGCGTGGCCCAGCGCATCATTCCCAAACTCGACATTCCCCCCACGACAGCGTCGCTGTTTCTAGGCATCGCTCTTTGCGAAATCGTGGCGATCATCGCGCTGACCCCGCTCGGCGACTATTTCACTGCGCTTCTTGCTCAGGTTCGCCCCGGCCTTGCTGCGTGCGCTGCGGGCCTGGCCACGTATTACCTGGTTTCCAGCAAGTTCAATCCAATCGCGTGGATGATCTTCCTGGGTGTCTTCACACTCAGTCTGCTGATCTGTGTATCCGGTGGTACTGACCGTCGATTCGCGCTCAGCGTTTTCATGGTCACGGCGTGGGTGTGGTACTACTTTGATCTTCGCTATCGCAGCATGGCCAACATAGTGGGCAAAATGGCTGTGGCTGGCGGAGTGGTGGTTTTCTTCCTGATCTTCTACTCTGGTTTCCGCAACGTTTCCAAAGACGAGTGGAGCTTTGCGAACCGCGTCGAACAGTTCAAGACCGCTTCGACCGGCCCCAGCGTGATCCGCGACGATGCTGTGCGCAGCGTGCTCTTTCAGGACGCGCCCATCAACACGCTTTACATCATGGAGAACTACCCCTCCACGCAGGCCCTGGATCCTTTCAACGGCCTGATCTTCTTCGTCACCAACCCGATTCCACGCTTCCTCTGGGAAAATAAGCCCATCGCGCTGGGTGTCAACCTTCAGCAGCAGTTCGGCATCAACGCCAACCTGGGTCCCGGCATCATCGGGCACGGCTGGTCTGAGGGGCTGTGGATCGGCGTCGCCGGATATGCGCTTTTCTTTGGATTGCTGTGCGGCATCATAGACAGAGCGCTGAAAAACAACGCCGCCAACCCCTTCTTCATGTCCGTCTTTGGCAGCAGTCTTGGAAATGTCATTGGTCTTCCGCGTGGTGAGACATCGCTCTTTCTGGTGCTGTGGTTCTCCACCACTGTCGCGTCGGCCATGATTCTGGGTGGCATGGGGATGGTGATGAACCCGGTGTTCCGGTCTCTTCCCATCGTCATGCCCGAGCGTGTGCGGAACTGGCTTCTAGGCGCCGAGGTCGAGGGCGCTGACCACGAGCACGATTACGGTACCACTTCTGACGATTCGCTGCAGGATCCTCAGGTTGCACAGGCCTATATGGAAGACGCGCCGCGGGGCTGAACATGCCGCCGCTTCGCGTTCATAGTCTCGGTCGACTCCTCCTTCGCCATGGCTTCTTCTATGCCCTCGCGCTCTCAGCGCTCGGCGCGGCAGTGGCGATCTGCGTGACTTGCCTGACCTCGCAAGTGATGACCGATCGCACGCTGATCACTCAGTTTCTCTTCTGGATTCCGCTGTGGGCGTACGCCGTGCTGCTGCTGGTCGTGCTCTTGCTTTCTGCAGCGTTGCTCATCATCAGCTTTCTGCTTCGCCGCGCTCGACTGCCGCTGCACGAATGGAACGCCAGCGATGTCGCTCATCGCCGTCTGGTTGCGGTGCTGAGTATGCTGCTGCTGATTGCGTTTGGGCTCGGAGCCGTCGGATGGCTTCGACAGCGCACCCCATCGAGTCTCACTCCCGTCGAAGCCGCCAACGCCGAAGTACGCATCCTGCATTGGAATCTCTCCAGCCCTGACACTCACACATGGCCGGGTGTGATCACCGATGTTCCTGAATGCCGCCACGCCGACGTGCTGCTGCTTGGAGTCACGATGGATGATGCGCAGTTCACTCGGGTGATGAAACCGCTGGCGCAGTCGCATCACATACGCCGCATCGGCACTCTCGCCGTGCTGAGCAGGTTTCCGATCAGTGATGTACGCACGATTGATCTGAAGCTGGATTCCATCGTGAATGCCACCCGCCGCGATGGATCATCACCAGAAGCGTGGTATCAGACTCTCTATAACGATCACGCTGAGAAACTAGGTATTTCGCGGCGAGAATTCGGCCTGCCTGATCCTGGCGACATCATCGCTTTCACGCTGACAACCCCTTCCGGTCAGGTGCCCATTCAGTTCATCGATCTGCCGTCAAGTCCCCTGGCTTCGCGTCACGCGATCGCGCTGGCCACCGCTGAGCGCATCCGCGATGCCGTGCTTCCCGCTCCACAGTTGATCATTGGTGATTTCAACATCCCTGCGGCATCTCAGTCTCTTTCAGCGATCGCCCCTGGCTACCGATTGGCCGCTCGCCACGCACACGATGCCGATAGCGGCCCGACGTGGCCTCGGGCGCGGCCTCTTCTGCAGATCGATCACGCGCTGGTGCATCCTTCAATCACGACGCGCGTTTACCGGACTTTTGATCCCGGCTTCTCAGACCACTGGGGGCAGTTTCTCATCTTCACCCCGGTCAAGTCGTCACCGTCCGAGAGTGTCGTCCCCCCGGGTTGACGGATCCACTTTCACGCCTTACCGGTCACTCGCGTAGTGAGTATGCGCCGCATAGTTGATTCTCAGGGTGCAAACCTCACCAGTGTCACGCTCCGCGTGCGCGTCATCGCTGAGCCACAACGCGGCAGAAGCAACGCACACGGCACATCCTCACCGCATTCCCTGTCGATGACACAATCATGCGTACTGAGTCCACACGTACCCGCCAGCTCGCCCCCGCCGCGCTGCTCGCCATGAGCATGTTGACCGCACTCGGTCCCGTGGCACACTGCCACGCCGACACATATGCGGTGAACCGAGAGAATACGGGCGTGCGTTTTGTGGATAGCTCGAACAGTCGCACCATCATTTCTCCTAACGGCTTCTCTCTGGTCAGCGACACGCAGGCGCGGACCAACATCAGCGTCACCAATCAACCTGGCGGCTTTGACCTTGTCGTCACGTACACCAATGTGGGATCAACTCCCACCCCGCTCGGACAGATCAACATCGGCGGCATTCGTTTTGGTCAATCGGTGCAGTTTCGCGACTTTTCCCACGATTGCAAGATCAAGACCTTTGATCACGGCGGCCAGACGCGGAGCTTCTCTCAGAAGGAGTACCCCTACGACTCCTACAGCCCGGTCACCGTGATGAGTGATGGCGAGTACACCATCGGGCTGAGCTTGAACTACCCGCTTGCCGAGTACAACCACCGCATTGACATGCTGGTGCAGTCGCCGGTTCGTACGCCAAATGACAATGGTCGCAACTGGATGGTGAGCTTCAGGTTGTGGGGTGATATTCCCGCCGGGCAGACGCGCACGTACACCGTTCCCGTGCGCGTGGCCAAGGGAAACCAACACTGGCTGGAGACACTCAAGCCCTACCGCGAGTACTTCAACTCTCTGTACGGCAGTGTGCAATACAACCGCGACCCAAACCCCGTTCGCGGCTTTCACATTTCGTATCTCGAGTTTCTCTCCAGCACCAGCCAGCGCGGTTTCTACAACTCCAACATGGATCCCTCAGTGCATGGCTATGGCCCCTGGGCCAATTACATCCGGACCAACGCGATCGCCAATGGTTTTGAGCGTGTGATGATCTGGGCTCCGACGGGTGTGTACTACACGCGTCGCGATGACAATTACCCGTGTCTGTTCATGACCGGCGCAGACAACATTCCGATCATGCGCAATAGCCAGCACCTGCTTCGTTCCATTGCCGATGCGGGCATCACCGTTGGATACTGGTGGGGCTTTGCCCAGTTCGTTTCGCCCGGTGGCTGGGATACCGGCCACACCATGATTGACGTCGATAATCCTGCGCACCTGGCCCTCGCCTGGCGCGAGGTGGATCGTGCTGTTTCACTTGGTGCCACATCAATCGGACTTGACGCCTTTCTTCTGATGCAACCTGCACCCGCGCTGCGATATCTGCGCATGCTGCGCGAGCGTTATCCCACGGTGAAGTTCACCAGCGAAGTCTCGCTTGCCGACGTGTATCACGTCTATGCCCCCACGTTTCTCTTTGGAAATCAGGTGACCACACCTCACTACCTTGCGGACTTCCTGCTTCCCGGTCAGGAAACCTGGGTCATCACCGGCTATGACGAGCCGCAGAATGGTGAAACATTCACGCAGTCTCTCAATCGCGAGATGGCGCGCTACGCGGACATGGGCTATGTCCCCCTTGTCAACAGCAATGTTCCCGTCACACCAGTCTTGCTCGCTGCCGAAGGTTGGAACGCTCTGCCCGATTCCGTGCGGCCGACCGTCAATGGCGGCACTAACGCCTCCACGAACGGCACACTTGCCTCCGGTCTTTCCAACTTCCTGACCCGCAGCAACGGCAATCGCCCCGACGGTGGTGGCAATAGCGCCAGTGGCTCGGGCCGCACCTCGCGATCAACGACTACGGACACTGCCACTGCCTCAGGTGCTCCCGCTGGGAACTCCTTTGCCGTGACCGGCTTGTCTGCGCCCAACACCGCCAGCTCTTCCGCGGCTGTGCCCAACGCATCCACAAGCACATTCACGCAAACGCAGACTAATCTGGCCACCGGCACCGAAGAAGCCCTGAAGCAAAGGACCGGGCCCAGCGAACAATCCACTCTCAGTGGCGAAGTTACCAGCGATCTGGCCAACGCCGGCGCCACTGGCGCCAGAAATAACGCACCCGCCGGCGGCGCGAATCGCACTGCCAAGTTCACTTCGCCACGCTCGACCGTGCCTCCTCCGGCATCGAATCGCGGCCCGTCGCGTGTGATCAAGCAATCCACGGCTCAGGCCGAGCATGCCGCTCCGGGTGCCAATGGCTCACCAATTCCCACGATCTTCACGCTGCGGTCGCCGTACATCGACGCCATCAAGAACGTCTTCCCGGATAGCAACATCGCCAATGCCGCGTTGCGTCGGGCTTCATCGCCTGCGGAAAGCCAGACCGCGGCTGCCAGCGAAAAGTGACCAGACCGCGCGATCAGCGAATCTCGACGGGCTCGATGCGCGAGTCGTCCATGGAATCGCTGCGATCGTTATCGCGGGGCAGATCTGCGGTCAGGAGCACGCGCACAGCGCGCTTGGGCTCGGCCTCGGTCACTTTGATCACGCCACCTGGTATCTTCAGCTCTTCACCGAGTGAGGGGATGTGCCCGAGTGTCACGGCGACAAAGCCGGCGACTGTCTCGTACTCAGGATTTTCCGGCAATTCCACTCCCAGCGGCGCAATCGACGAGTTGACGTCGTCGATGTAGGCGCGGGCATCGATCTCGGCTGTCCGAGCTTCGCGATTGAGACGGATGGGTGAGCCACCGGCATCGGGCGTGGTTTCGTATTCATCCTGAATCTCGCCCACGATCTCTTCCATGATGTCTTCGACGGTGACCAGCCCGGCCGTGCCGCCAAATTCGTCGGCGACGACGGCTATGTGCACCTTGCTGGCGAGCATTTCGTGCAGGGTCTCGCGGACGGTCTTGGTCTCGGGCACGAACATGGCGGGGCGGAGGATAGAGCGAAAATCAAAGGTCTTTCCGCCTCGGGATGCATCGCCGGCCAGCCAGCGCATGAGATCCTTGACGTAGAAAAACCCCACAATCGAATCTAGCGATCCTTGGTACACGGGAATGCGTGAATGTCCGCAGGTTCTGATGTATGCCGTGACATCGCTGAGTGAGTCGGTCAATTCCATCGCGGCGATCTCGGTGCGGGGCGTCATCACCTGACGCACCGTCAGATTCCTGAAATTCACCACTGCCTCAATCATCGACTTCTCGCGCTCGTCAAACTGCCCCTCTTCCCGCGCTTCCTGAACCACATCCAGCAGTTCCTGCTGAATCTCGTGAGAAGTGTCCACATCCGTGCGGCCTGCCAATCGCTTGACAATCTCATCCACCAGCCCGCCCACGGCCCGCACCGGCGATGACACGGCGTACAGCCCTCGAATCAGCAGCGACCATGCGTACACAGTCGCCTCAGGCACGTGCCGCGCAACTGACTGCGGAATCAAGAGCCCGAAAATCCAGATCAGCGCGGACGCCAGGGCAATACCACCAACCGCTTCACGCCAACCTGGTCCGGTCTGTGCTTCCGGCGTGAGCTCGCTCTGCATGAATGCCGCCACCGCAAAAGTGGACGCTACCGCAGCCACCAGATTCAACAGCACTCGCGGCAATGCGCACGCCGTTGCGTGCGCCTCAGGATCAGCCAAAATCGCATCCACTCGTCGCGTCGCCGATGGTTGCTGACGAATCGCCGCGATCGACTCCAACCTCGCGCGGCTCATTTCCTTGAGGGAGTGAAACAACGCCGACAGCACGCCGCCGGCGCCCACGGCGATCAACGCGATTCCCAGCCAAGACCCGCCTGAAAGTGTGCCCATCAGTGCTCACCTCCGAGAGACTTCTGGTCTCGGGCAAATACTCGGCCAATCCCGATCGCTTCCAGAACTTCATCTTCGCGAGCGTGCATTCGCGCATACGCAGCAGGATCGTGATCATCGTGCCCAAGGCAATGCAGAACCCCGTGAACGATGTACAGCACGAGCTCGCGGCTCGTTGGATGTCCCCGCTCCGCTCCGCATCGCTCCGCCTCGTCCAGGCAAATCAGAATGTCGGTATCCAAAGGCCCGGCACCGTCTTCGCGCAGGTCAAAGGTCAGGACATCCGTGGTCCCAGCCACCCCCGAAAATCGCTCATGAGCCGCCGCCATCTCAATATCACTCACGACCACGACCCGAACAGATCCACCGCCTGCCGCGTCCTTCGTCAATTCCGTCAACGCGCGGCATGCCTGCTCTTTCAAACTCGCCACGTCCGCGTCTCTCAGACGCCCCGTCCGGTCTTGAACGGTCAATGTTGTTGGCTGTGTGAGCTCGTCAGTCACGCCAGAAGGGTATGAGGCATCACGGAGCGCTACCCCAGTTTGACCAAGCTCACAAGAGTCCGATAATAAATGCGTTCCCTCCTCTCCATGAATCCGCGGATGCCGTCGTGCTGACTTGGGCATCAGGGAAGTCATCCCGGGCTGGAACTCTCCGTCGCTGGGTTGCTGCCAAGGTGCCGTTGCTGCAGTCGGTCTTGCGTGCGGGGCGAGTAGCGTGCGCAAACCCCTCGCGTGCACCCCAAAACGCCCTTCACTTGACTCCCCACGTTTGCCAGCAACCCTTATCCATGGGTACTTCACCGATTTCCGCCACCCGCTCTGACTATCCAAAAATCGTCCTCGAAGGCATCACGTTTGACGATGTCCTGCTGATTCCGCGCCGTTCCGCCATTTCCCCGGCCGAGGCCGACACCCGCACGCGGCTCACCCGCCAGATCAACCTCAACATCCCCCTCATCTCCGCCCCCATGGACACGGTGACGGAGCACGCTCTGGCCATTGCCCTGGCCCAGGAAGGCGGCATGGGCATCATCCATAAGAACATGTCCGTCGAGGCCCAGGCCCGCGAAGTGACCAAGGTCAAACGCTCTGCCAACGGCATCATCCGCGATCCGCTCACCCTTGGCCCTGCCGACACCGTCGCCAAGGCCAAGGAGCTCATGCGTGCACATAACGTCTCCGGCTTTCCCATCACCGAAGATGGCGGCACCAATCCGCGCGGCAAAGGCAAGCTTCTCGGCATCCTCACTCGCCGCGATCTCAAGTTTGTCGAAGACCCCGCTACCAGTGTCCGCGAAGTCATGACCCGCGAAGGACTCGTCACCGCCCCCGACACCACCACGCTTCCCGATGCGGAATTGATTCTCAACAAGAACAAGGTTGAGAAGCTTCTGCTGGTTGATAAATCCGGCAACCTCGTCGGCCTCATCACCATGCGCGATATCGAACGTCTCGCCAGTTTCCCGCGAGCTGTCACCGATTCCCGCGGCCGCCTCCTCTGCGGCGCGGCCATCGGTCCCGGTCAGTACGACCGTGTCGATGCTCTTCTCGCTGCCGAGGTTGATGTCATCACCCTGGACACCGCCCACGGCCACACCGACAATGTCCTGGCCACCGTCAAGGAAATCAAGAAGTCCCGCAACGTTCAACTCGTCGTCGGCAACATTGTCACCGCCGCTGCTGCTCGTGATCTCATCGACGCTGGTGCCGATGCCGTCAAAGTCGGCATTGGCCCCGGCAGCATCTGCACCACACGTGTCGTCACCGGCGTCGGCATGCCGCAGATCACCGCAGTGATGGAAGTGATGAGGGGAGTGGGGGGCTCCGGAGTCCCGGTCATCGCCGATGGCGGCATCCGCCACAGTGGCGATATCCCCAAGGCCCTCGCCGCTGGTGCTCACGCCGTGATGATGGGCTCACTCTTTGCCGGCCTGGATGAATCCCCCGGCGAGATGGTCATTTCCCACGGCCGCCGCTACAAGAGCTATCGCGGCATGGGCTCTGAAGGCGCCATGAACGCCGGCAGCGCAGATCGTTATCGTCAGGCCGACAAGCTCGATGCCAGTGGCAAGGCCGTCCGCAAGTTTGTCCCCGAAGGCGTCGAAGGCCTTGTCCCCTATCGCGGCACGCTCGCCGATTTCGTCTATCAACTCGTCGGCGGCATCCGCGCCAGCATGGGATACTGCGGCTGCAAGACCATCGAAGAACTTCGCGAACACGCCATGTTCTGCAAAGTCTCGAGCGCGACGGTCGTGGAAAATCACCCCCACGACATCACCATCACCAAAGAGAGCCCGAATTACATGGTGGAGTCTGCTCGCGGCTGAATGCGTCTGAGCCGCAGCGTTCCACCGGGGGAGTACCGTGGGCACCGTCGCATCTGGTGTGGTCGCGGCGTGGTCACGGCGTGGTGTCCGTTTGCGTTGACCCGGATCGACAGTGGCCCCTGCATCTGCCGTTCGATTCAGGTGATCTGATTCGCGGGTGTCCGAAGTTACTCTCGCGACAGGTGGAGAAGGTTGAGGCGTGAGCGGTGACGATTGCGAGCGTGAGGGCCACGCACAAGGTGATCGCGAGTGGCTCTTCGACAGGTGGAACCGACGCGTTGCGGGCGGTGTTGACGCGGCTGCCTGCGGAGACTCCTGGAATCGTGATCACGCAGCACATGCCAGGTGGATTTACGAAGTCGTTTGCCGATCGATTGAATTCGCTGAGCAAGATCGAAGTGCGAGAGGCGGTGGTCGGGCTGAATCAGATTCCGGAGAGGATCTCGGAGTTTGCGAGCAGCGTGGCGGCTGGTAAGCATGTGGCATGAGATTGACTTGCGATCCCTACAGTGATGCGGGGACCATGAGCAAGGAGGACGCATGCCGCGGATTGAAGATGATATTGACGCTCCGCAGCAGGCCGACATGGAAGAGTTCGGAAGCGAGTTCATCAAATGCCCCAAGTGTCTTGCGAAGATTTATGACGATGTGGACTGGTGCCACAAATGTGGCCACGCGCTTGGCGCCGCGGAGGAAACCAAGGTGAAGCCGTGGATATTGATTACGGGAATGGTGCTGCTTGCCAGCTTTCTTCTGTGGATGGTGCTTTAGCGTCAGGAGTCGGGAGGGGGAAGAGACGGCAGAGAAGTGGCGGAGTGGCAAAGTGGCGCAGTGGCAGAGTGAGAGGCAGAAGTGAGTGCCGCACCTTCGGTGCTCGGGGATGAAGGAGGAGGGGTGATGGTTGTGGGTTCTGTTCCCGGGGTTGCCACCCCGGGCTCGTCACTTGCGACGCTTCGCGGCGGAGAAGATGCAGAATCACACTGACCCCCGAGCGGGTCAGTGGCACGGGGAGAGTCGTCACAGGTCTGTGCATCGGGAGACCGTGTAGAAATTGAGGGGGCGTTTTCCGGGGGTGTCGGCTTTGCCGACGACCCCCGGCTATTCACCTGCACCGCTTCGCGGTGAAGAGAGGAAGAGGAATCGGACTGAGTCGAAGACGAGTCAGTGGCACGGGAAGCAGAGCGGGAAAAAGGCGCACCGGTCTGGAGACCGGTGCCACCCGGAGCAGAACCACCCGGAGAAGGGAGACTCGGAGCGGTGGCACCGGGTTTGGTGGCGCGGTTGAGGGCCTGGGCGGCGAGGCGGAGCTCTTCGACGGCGCGGGTATGTTGAATGTTGTGCGTGCGGGATTCTTCGAGAAGTTTGAGATTGCGCGAGGCGCTGTGCATGGCATCGACGAGGCCGTCGATGGAGTGACGTTGCAGGAATTCGAGTCGAACGGATTCGTATTCGCGGAGATCGGCCTGAAGCTCACGTGCGGCGGCGGCGATGTGGGCAAGTTTGAGCCATTGGGTGAGGGTGAGGAGGGTCTGTTGCGCAGGGTGGAGGTGGATGCTGTTGCCGACGACGTGACGGAGAGCGAATTGCTCATCGGCGATGTGCGCGAGGAGAGCGTGATCCTCGGCGGTGAGGTTGGTGATGGGGATGGGAGGTCTTTCGTAGGGGTGGGACATGGGGCACCAAAGGCAAGGCATCAGGCATTAGGCACTTGGCACCAGGCACTAGGGCGAGGCAGAAAGGCAAGACAAGCACCACGAGTGTGTCTCTACAAAGGGGAACGAGCGACGCGTTTGCGCGCGCAAACGTATCGCACGCCACCCTACAAAAGTGATGGATACGCGTTGCGGGATAAGGACTTATGACATTTTTCTGAGATAGTCCGGTAACGCGCTTTGCGTGACCGGGTTTGCGCGCGCAAATGCGTCGCTGCTAACACAGCGTTAGGGTCGCAGGGAGCGGGCTGAGAGTTGAAAGGGGGGAAGGTTCAAAGTTGAAAGTCAGAGAGGAAGCGTGTGATTTCGATCGCGGGGATGAAGGCCGAGTGCTGAGGAAAGGCAGGAAGAGGTGATTTCATATGCCTCGCTCCGCTCGGCACAATGTTGAGGAAGGGTGGATAAAGGAGCCGATTAGAGGTTTGGGGGTTGCTTACCGGGGGTGTGGCTACGCCACGACCCCCGGCTATTTACTTTCACCACTGCGTGGTGAAGACTCATCAACATCACAACTCAACGGGGAAGGCCGCTCCGCGGCTATCCCCGCCTATTCACTCTCAGCCCGTCGGGCTGCGAGGCAAGGGAAGTGGCGTCGCGATGGGGCGAGAGGCACGGAAGTGTCGCACCTTCGGCGCTCGTGGAAAGAAGGAAGAGAAGATGTGGGTGGGCGATCTACCCCGGGGTTGCACCCCGGGCTCGTGACTATCGCCGCGTTGCGGCGAGAGGAACGGAGGTGATTGAGTGCCGCGATGCTCGCGGCACAATGTGAAGGAAGTGACGACAGACTGGTCGTGTTGAAGTGTGTGGGCTCGCTTTCCACTAGTTGCGGTCGCCTGCGGCGACCTCCACTAGTGGCTACACCCTGCCGCTCCCGTTGGGAGCGAAGAGGCGGAGCAGAAGCTTGCGTGCCACGAGGTGTCATTCGGGTGGCGAGCAGACATCGAGAAGTGAGCGAGCCGGTTACGGTTTGTGATCATGGAAGAATGTCCTGATCCAAAGTCGCAGATCATGGAGACTCGCAGGAAGTCTCAACTCTTCAAGGGATGGAAGTATCCGATTGTGGCGGAGATTGTGAACAAGGGATTGTAAGGTTGTACGCGGCGAGATGAATTGGGGCTGGGCTTTTCGTACTACAGAAACGGGATCACCAAACCGGGCGAGCCACGAATTGTGCTGACTGCGGAGTACTGGTACATTCTCGGAGGCGTAGGTGGATGGGATCGCGCACCTGAATGGCAGATCAGGGTGCTGTGCCGCGAGAGATTGCATTTCGCGTCAAGGAGCTCTTGATTGAAGGAGGAATGCGAAGCATCCGCGTGGCTAAGAAGGAAGCGCACCCCAACGTGGCTGGACAAGAAACATCGTCTGGATGTTGAGTTTGATGCGGAGAACGACAGATTGGTGATGGTGGAGAGGGAGTGAGGTGTGCTTTGCAGCCCACCCCACTTGAAGTATCTCGCAGTGATTCGTGAAGCAATGTGTACTTACGCTTCCCAGTTGTAGTTTTGGCGTGGAACTTGGACACGAAGAGCAAAGAGAGGGATCCATGCCGAAGATCGTGGTGCGGACGGAGATCGCGGCACCAATTGAGCGGTGCTTTGATCTGGCGCGGAGCGTGGATTTTCACCAACACTCCATGAGCGGCACGGGCGAGCGGGCTGTCGCCGGAGTGACATCGGGATTGATCGGAGCCGGGGAGGAAGTGACGTGGGAGGCGCGGCACCTGGGCGTGCGGCAGCGATTGACGAGCCGAATTGTGGAGTTTGAGAGGCCGCGGCTGTTTGTGGATGAGCAGGTGCGGGGCGCGTTTGCATCTCTGCGGCATGAGCACCGGTTTGAGGTTGCGGGGGAAGGGCGAACGGTCGTCACGGATGACTTCGCGTTTCGTGCGCCGTTGGGAGTGCTGGGAAGGTTGGCGGAAGTGCTGTTCCTGAAGCGGTATATGCGGAGGTTTTTGGAAGCGCATGCTGCGAGGTTGAAGGCGACGTTGGAGAGTGATGAGTGGCGAGGATTCATCGCAAACTGAGCGAAACGGTTACAACTTATGTCATGGAAGAGAGTCCTGATCCCAAGCTGCTCTGTCCAAAACCGTCTTGGACGAATGAGTCCAGCTACACCTTGATGGCGTAGGCAGCCACCTTGAGTGCGGCTTCGGCGAAGAGGGTGTTCTGCTTTCGGCTTCG
>JAGWZK010000037.1 GCA_018968885.1 Planctomycetota bacterium
CCCCCCACCCCCCCCAACATCTGCGGCTTCACCGCCAGCAGCACCTGCGCATTGGTTTGCGTGCCAAGCCACTCCGCCCCTGCCGCCAAGTCGGTGTGACACCGCACTCCACGCCCTGTGAACTCTGCGTGCTTGATCACATCCGGCTCGATGATGCAGACCTGCTCTGCGAGCAACACCCCGCGCGCGATCCCACCACGCACGATCGCTGCGCCCATGTTCCCACCACCGATCACCAGAAGAGATGTCATGGCGGAGGATAGCGGGAAGCAAAGAAGTGGCAGAGTGACAAAGTGACGAAGTGGCAGAGTGACCCGCCACGGCGGGTAAACTGCGCGGCAAAGTGCCTTGTCTCAGCACCCAGCACTCGTTACTCAGCACTCTGCCTTGACACAGCCCGCAGGGCTGGAATGAAATAGGCAGGGGCCCCAAGACGGGTCAGTGTCACGACATCACATCAATGCCTCCCCCCGTTCCACCCCGGACCCCAAACGGTTCATCTTGGACCCCAAACGGTTCATCATGGACCCCAAACGGTCCAACGCAGACCCCAAACGGTCCAACGCGGACCCCAAACGTGTCAACACGGACCCCGATTGCTTCATCTTGGGTCCGAGTTGGAGCATCGGTCCCCGCTTCTGGCACGACTGCGGGCATCGGGCACCACCCGATCCGGGCATTTTGACCGAAAAACACCGTCTGTGATGAAGTGGCCACCTGCGCGGATCGATCCCCACTCTGTGGGCGGAACCCGGTCACGTTGACTGGTGCGTCTCCGCTCCTGAAACGTATTAGGAGATGGATCATGACAACGGTTCCGCAGCGCATTCCCGAACTGCTGGATTGGGCCGAGGTGCATGGTGATGTGTGGAACACCGCACCCGCCAGCATCGGCCTCACCGCGCCGCAGGTCGCCGCCTTCAAGAGCAAGGCCCAGACCGCGCGGGCTTCGGTCGTCAATCAGGATGCCGCCAATCAGGCGAAGCTCGCCGCCACCGTCACCGCGCGCAGCGATGTGAGCGCCCTGCGCAGTGGCGCAGCCGATCTTGTCGCCATCATCAAGGGCTTTGCGGAGAATTCCGCCAATCCCGCCGCCGTGTACGCCTTAGCGCAGATTCCCCCGCCCGCGCCTCCGGCACCACTTGGCCCTCCCGGCACACCTTTCGAGCCAGTCGTATCGCTGCGCGGTGATGGCGCTGTGATCCTCAAGTGGAAATGTAATAACCCCGCCAATGCTGGCGGCACCGTGTATGAAGTGTCGCGCCGCATCGGCGGTTCCGGCGCGTTCGGCTACATCGGTGTCACCGGCACGCGCGAGTTCGTCGATGAGACGTTGCCCGCTGGCGCCGATGGTGTGACGTATCAGATCGTCGGTGTCCGCAGCACTTCGCGCGGCAACGCCGCCCAGTTCAATGTCAACTTCGGCATCGGCGGGCCGGGATTGGTTGGGGGTGCGGCCACGGTCACGCAGGTGAAGCTGGCGGCCTGAGCGGCTGCGCTGCTGAAATGGCCAAAGGGCAAATAGCAAATAGCACATCAAGGCACTTCGTCACGGGACGGAGTGCCTTTTGTCTTTCCACCTCGACACCTCGACACCTCTTGACTCGATACCCCCTAAACTCCACGCATGGCCGTGTACTACCAGCTGGATTTCGAGAAACCCGTGGTCGAGCTTGAGCGTTCCATCCAGAACGCGGAGGATGCCCTTCGGGCACGTCTCGCCGCCACCGGTGCTCCAGCCGAAAGCGCCAACGAATCCGAAGATCCCGAGATCTTTCGACTCTTGACCCAGATCGACACCTTGCGGTCGCGTCATCGCGAGCAGTTGGAATCCCTCTACTCAACCTTGCGTCCCTGGGACACCGTTCGCGTCGCTCGCCATCCGCTGCGCCCCCAGACCCGCGACTATGTGAACATGATCGCGCGCGATTTCACCGAAGTGCACGGCGATCGACGCTTTGGCGATGATCCGGCGATCGTCGCGGGCTTCTGTCGCATCGGACCCGTCAAGTGCCTGCTCATCGGACATCAGAAGGGGAAAGAGACCAGCGAGAAAATCGCGTGCCACTTCGGCTGTGCGCACCCCGAGGGATATCGCAAAGCCCTTCGCGCCATGAAACTGGCGGAGAAGTTTGGCCTGCCGATCGTGACGCTCGTCGATACGCCCGGCGCATATCCGGGGCTGGGCGCTGAGCAGCGCGGTCAGGCCGAAGCCATCGCCGTCAACCTGCTCGAGATGTCGCGACTGCAAACCCAGATCGTCTCCATCGTCATCGGTGAGGGTGGCTCCGGTGGCGCGCTCGGCATCGCCGTAGCTGATCGCGTGGCCATGCTCCAGAATTCCTGGTACAGCGTCATCAGCCCCGAGGGGTGCGCGGCGATCCTCTGGAAGGAAGCCAACGAGCAGACCAACAACGCCGCGGCTCGGGCACTCAAACTCACCAGCGCGGACAACATCGACCTTGGCATCATCGATGCGGTCATCAAAGAGCCCGTGGGTGGTGCCCATCGCGATCCGCGCGGCACAGCCGAATCCCTCCAGAACTGGGTCGTCAACGAAGTGCACGCCCTCAAAAAGATCCCGCTGGATCAGTTGCTGCAGCAGCGCTACGACCGCTTCCGCCGCATGGGGGCGTATACCGAGCAGGGAAATGCCGCGATGGCCTAGTTTGGGGCAGAATCCTTTGCATCTGTCGGTTCTTTGACGATGGGGGTCGATCTCCCTACTGTGGCGGCCGTTTTGCGCCCCCGTTCTGGCAACGCCGGAGGGGAAGGGGCAGCGTTTCCTACCGGGAATCACGCTGAATCAGACCGAATCAGACCGAATTCAGGCGATTTCGGCCTGTGAGACGGATCAGGAGGCACGCCGATGGCCAAGGACTCCAAGAAACCCGCAGCCAAGAGCCCAGCCAAGCCGGCGAGCAAGGTTGCCAAGCCAGCAGCAAAGCCCGCGCCCAAGGCCGATGCCAAGAAACCAGCGGCAAAGCCAAGTGCAAAGCCAGCCGCCAAGCCCGCCAAGCCGGTCGCCAAACCAGCAGGCAAGCCCGTTGCCAAGCCAGCGGTCAAGGCCCCAGTGGCCAAAGTCGAAGTCAAGAAGGGTGCCGCCAAGCCACCTGTGAAAGAGGCCCCCAAGCCCGGCAAGCCCGCAGGCAAGACGGAGAAGGCCCCTGCTCCTTCGGCAAAGACTGCTCCCGCACCCGCCAAGCCCGAGACCGGACCCGGCTCCGGGCGCAAGGGGATCACCGTCGTTGACAAGCAACCTGTCAAGAAGCCAAAGCCCGTGAAGCCATCTGCGGTTGATGAGTTGGCTTCACTCGCAGGCCAGTTGCTGCGCCCGGGTGGTCCGGCCCCAAAGCCCCTGATCGCCAGCGGATCCAAGGCCCCTTCGACTCGGCCATTAGGAAGCCAGCTCGAATACGCCGAAAAGGAAGTGAACCGGGCTTCGTCACCATTTAATAAGACCGAGCTCAAGCACTACCGCGACATTCTCCTCGCCAAGCGAGCTGAAATCCTCGCCGATGTTTCCAGCATGGAGAAGCAGGCCTTGGAAGGTGGATCTGGTTCTCTATCGCACCAGCCCCAGCACATTGCTGAGCAAGGCAGCGACACCTACGACCAGACGCTGGCCCTCTCCATTGCCGAGGCCGACCGCAAAACCATCAAGGAAATCGACGACGCTCTGCAGCGCATCGACGATGGCACGTACGGTGTCTGCGAAGTCAGCGGCAAAGTGATCTCCAAGACCCGCCTGGAAGAACTCCCTTGGGCGCGGCTCACCATTGAGGCGGCGCGCGAGCGCGATCGCCGCATGGTCAACGTGCCCCGCCAGCCCCCACCGAGCTACTACTCGTGAGCGATAAGGTCGTGAGCGAGAATGACACCAGATCGATGGCGCATGATGGCACTCCCACATGGCGCTGTGCCAAGGCATGGCGGTTGCTTATTTTCGCCAGCATCATCGCCCTTGTCACTGATCTGGGATCGAAGGTGTGGGCCTTTCAAGCGATCGCTGATCGCCCCGTGATCGTGCAGCGCGAGCAGGTGATGGCCGCAGGCTTGGACCTTGAACAACTGATTCCCCTGCACGACCCTGTCGTCGCCATCCCAAACCTGCTGGAATTCAAACTCGTGCTCAACCCCGGCGCGGTCTTTGGCATGGGGGCCGGCAAGCGCTGGTTCTTTGTGGTCTTCACCATGCTGGCGATCGGTTTTGCAACCTGGATGTTCGCGGTGTGGACGCGTCCCAGAGATAAAGCGGCGCACATCGCGATCGCACTCGTGCTCGGCGGCGGTCTGGGCAATCTCTACGACCGTGTGATCTACGCCTGCGTGCGCGACTTCATTCATCCCCTGCCGGGAGTGAAGCTCCCCTTCGGTTGGTCCCTCCCTTGGGGCGGGCGCGAAGTGTGGCCGTATGTCTCCAACCTTGCTGACCTTTGGCTGATCATCGGGATTCTGATTCTGGTGGTGTACACCTTCCGCACCGGTGCGCAAGCGACGCCAGCCGCCAAGCCCGAGGCAAGCTTGTGATGCAGGACCTCGGCACCATTGGCAACGTGCGTCTCTCCGGATTTGAGCTTGGGCCATTTGCCACCAACGCGTATGTCCTGAGCAACGAATCAGAATGCGCTGTGATCGATTGCCCGTATGAACCGGCTGAATTGATTGAGTATGTGCAGCGCAAGGGTTTCACTCCATCACAGTTGATTTTGACGCACGCTCATTGCGATCACATCGGCGGCTTGGCTGAGTTTCGCAAGGCGTTTCCCAAATGCACCATCCGCATTCATGCGGCTGAAGCGGGGTTTTTGGAAGATCCGGAACAGAACCTTTCCGCATTTCTGGGCCAGCCGGTTTCCGTTGCCGAAGCGGACGGGTTTCTGAACGACGGAGAAACACTCGACTTGGCTGGCGCGAAGTGGAATGTTCTCCACACGCCCGGTCACTCTCCGGGCGGAATCACGCTGCACGCTCCGGCACTTGGCGTGGCACTCGTGGGTGATGCCCTTTTTGCCGGATCCATAGGTCGGACAGATTTTCCTCACAGCGATTTTGACACGCTGGCTCATTCGATCCGCATGCGTCTCTACACGCTCGACGAAGCGACGCGAATCTTCCCGGGACACGGGCCACCTTCAACAATCGGCAAGGAACGCCGCAGCAACCCGTTTGTGCGAGGCACGTGATCGCTCACTTGTCGCCGCTAGCAGGTGTCGTGGGGGTTGTCGGAGCGGCGTCCGCCTTCCCCGCCTGCAAACGATTCTCGACTGCCTTGCCATAGGCAAAGAACGTCAGCATGGCGGGAATGAACGCCTTTTCACCGGTCTTGCGGCTGAGATCCTCAAGATTCTGCACTTCGCCAGAGTTGACATCCTTGCGCAGATCAATCACCGCGTTATCAATCACGCGGATCAAGCTCGCGACGATCTGAAACTCGCTGCGATTCTGCGGCAGGTATTGCTGCACCATCGGAATATTCGAAGGGAGAGCCACGTACCAGCGATCATCCTTGCGGCGCATCAAAAGGCCCAGGGGCGGCGCCACCATCTTTCCGTCGTACAGCACGGCCACGGTGTCGTTATCAATCGGCACGGTGCTGATCTTCCTTTCAATGCCCGTCAACATGCTGAAGGGATCAGCAAACAAGAGACTCATCGCGGATTGGAATTGCTCCTGCTGCGCGCCATCGGGCTGAGGTGGGCGACGCCGCGCCATGTTCTGCGTGCTTTGTCCCCCCACTTGCGTGATCATCTCGCTGAAGAGGTTGCTGGCCTTTCCCTCTTTCGCCGCGGCTTCGGCCTGGGCTTTCAATTCGCCGACTTCCTTGGGAAACTTCACTTCCAGGTCTTTGGCCAGAAGAGAGAGAGACTTGAAGAGTTGCCCGGTGCGCTGCAGAACGATGCGTCCTTCCTTGGATTCCGCATAGATCAACTGTGGCAAAAGTTGCACATCACCGTTCTTGACCATGAGCACAGCGGTTTCGACCACGGCTTCCGGGCTCTTCTGGCTGTAACCGGCCTTACGTTCACAGGCGGTGAGGATCGTCGCGGCAGCCGCGACCAGACTGACACTCCAGCGTTGGCCCCAGCGGCGGCCCCAAGTTGGAAAGCGCGTATTCTGAATGGCCATGGCTGAGAGCTCCGAAAGGTGGCGTGACTCGGTACTTGGTTGATTCGGGTTTCGTTCCGCTGGCTTGCACGGATGCCCCGGCCTCGTCAGGAATATCGTCCGCCATGATCGTTTTTGTCAATGGAGAGCGGATGGCCCTGCCGGATGGGATGACCCTGCGACAGTTGATTGAGCGGCAGGGGCTCGGGTCCGCCGCATGTGCCGCGGAGATCAACAAGCGGCTGATCCGACGCAGCGAGCAAGAAACGACGCTGCTGCAGGATGGGGACAGCGTGGAGCTGGTGACGCTGATCGGGGGCGGATAACTCGGCAAATAACTCTTTGGGGACGCAGTGGATTGGCTGATGAAGGGGTGCCTATCATCTCGACCCGGCAGGAGTCGGGCTATCGGAGACAGGTCATGAAGGACGGCATTCACCCCAAGTATTACCCAAACTGCAAGGTCTACCACAACGGCCAGCACGTCATGACCATCGGTTCGACGGTCCCTGAGCTCGCGGTTGAAGTGTGGTCGGGCTCTCACCCCTTCTTCACCGGCAAGCAGACATTCATTGACTCTGCTGGCCGCGTTGAGAAGTTCCAGCGCAAGTTCCAGGGTGACTACTTCGGCAAGAAGAAGTAAACCTGACCTGCTCGGACAACGTGATTTCATCAGCGGACGCTCTTTGAGCGTCCGTTGTGTTTTTGAATGCTGAGTGCTGAGGTTGTTACAGGGGTCACGCATCGGGAAGTGCGGCGGAGGCGGCGGCGTGAAGTGATGATGAGTCTTTCAGCCCATCGGGCTGGTGGTGAACAGGCGGGGGTACCCGCGTAGCGGTCGCCCCGTTGGATGTTTCCATTGATTCGGCACCACGAAGTGGTGCGGGTGGAGAAGAGGAAGAAGGTGTCGAGGTGTCAAGGTGGCAAGGTGTCGAGGTGGATGCGTGGTCACAG
>JAGWZK010000026.1 GCA_018968885.1 Planctomycetota bacterium
AATACGGAGGGATTGGGTGATGGATTCAATTGGGCCGGGGGCGACGATGTTGCCGGGGTTGAGCAGTCCCTGGGGATCAAAGATGGCCTTGATTTCGCGAAAGGCGGCCATGAGTTCAGGGCCGAAGTAACGTTCGAGAAGTGGCCCGCGCACGCGACCATCGCCGTGCTCACCACTCATGACGCCGCCCATGCGCTGAGCCAGATCGGCGGCCTCGACGGCGATGGCTCGCATGATGGCGCGATCGTTGGAATCATGCAGATTAATGAGGGGGCGAATGTGCAGCACACCCACGCTGGCATGCGCCCAATACGCCGCGATGGTGCCGTGACGACCCACAATCTTCTTGAACTCGCGCACGAATTCTGAAAGATTCTCGACGGGAACAGCGTTGTCTTCGACGAAGGTCACGGGTTTGCGTTCGCCGGGTAGTCCGTGCAAGAGGGGCTCTCCGGCCTTTCGCAGTTTCCAAGCCTTCAGCATTGCTGCGGGGTCGGTGTGACGCGAGTAGCCATTGGGCATCACTCCATCCAATCCACTCAACACCGCTGCCAGGCCATCGAAAGCAGTCTCGATCTCCTGTCGATCTTTCCACGCAAAAAATTCGATGTAAAGGACTGCCTTGGGTTCTCGCTTCTGCACATTGGCGCCAGGGAGCAGGTCGACATACTGGCGGTATTCAAGATTGCCCCGAGCGGCGTCGAGAACCACGTCATCGAGCATCTCGATAGCCGTCAACCCGAGGGCACGCCCGGCATCGAGTATGGGCTTGACAGCATTGATGGCGTCTTCGAGGGTGACAAAGCTCACGACGCCGATGCCGCGAGCCACTGGCTTTGGGTGCAACTTGACGGTCGCATCCAACGTCACGGCCAATGTCCCCTCACTGCCGCAAAGGAGGTGGGCGAGATTGACGTTTTCAAGTGGAGAGGTCGTCCAAGGACGCTCCAACTGGGCCAGGATCATGTCCAACCCATACCCGGCGTTGCGTCGAATAGTCCTGGGAAAGCGTGCCTTGATCTGGTCACGGTGCTTGAGCACGACGGCAGCGACACGTTCGGTGATCTCGCCGATGCGCGGATCGCGCAGCGCGGCTCCCTCATCAAAGCGAAGTTGCGTGCCATCGGCGAGAACACAGTTGACGGCGAGGAGGTTTTCACTCGTGCGGCCATAGCGCACGCTGCGCCCACCCGCCGCGTTATTGCCGATCGCGCCGCCGAGATTGGCGTGCTTGCTGGTGGCCGGGTCAGGCGCAAAGAACAAACCGGTCGAAGCCAGCACATCGTTCAAGTCGTCGATGGTGATGCCAGCTTCAGCGGTTGCAGCGCGCTGTGTGGAATCGATGTGCAGCACGCGATGACAATGCGCAGAAACATCGATGACGACGGCGCGATTGGTACATTGACCTGCCAAGCTGGTGCCGCCACCGCGAGGCAGAATCGGCAAGTCGTGCTCAGCACACCACTGCACGGTGCGGACGATGTCGGCGACTGACGCGGGAATCACGACCGCCAAAGGTTCAACTTGATACAGCGAAGCGTCGGTGGAATACAGCAGGCGATCGTGCTGTCCGGTGCGAATCTCACCCTCGATTTGGCTGGCGAGAGAACGCACCAGATCATCAGCCGGCGGACTGTTTGTTATCGGAACTGATTTTGCCAACGGCAACCGCATGTGCGACTGTATCTTGCCCAGATCGCCCATATCACGTTTGGATCGTGTTCATTATTGGTCCAAATGCAGGTTGCTCGTATTGACGAATAGGGATAACTCCGCTACCTTCCACTCACGGAGATAAGACATTTCTCTGGCGATGCGGTGGAGAGACCGCAGCAGCCGCAAGGAGAGTGTCATGAAGAATCTGTTGCTCGTCTCGTTGGTGGCCTTGACCGGCCTTGCCTCGTCTTCCTCTGCGCAGCTTGTGGAAGAGTTTGGCGATCCGCTCGGTGAGTGGCGCAACCGCTGGTTGGCTCAGAACAGCAATCTGCAGAACTACTACGTCGCCAGCGGCAACGCCGATGAAAACAACCGCGGCAATAACCCCACTGGTCTGTGGATCAGCGACGGCGTAAACAGCGGCGGGTGTGACGTCCTGTTCAATAGCGCGTTCGGCGCTTCGCTGACCAGCATCGAGTTCGGCATCGAGTCCTTCACCGGCATCACTATCCGCTTCTACGACATGGCTGGCGTGGAATTCAACTCCGTCGCAGCCAGCGGCGGCAACTTCCCCCTCGAGCACGACACGATTATCTTCAGCGGTGTCTCCAGCAACGGCATCAGCCGTATTTTCTTTGACGGCTCGAGTACCGAGGGTAACACCTCGATTGACAACGTCCGCGCCAACGTCGTTCCGGCCCCGGGAATGGCTGGCCTCGTCGCCGTCGGCGGCCTCATGGCTATTCGCCGTCGTCGCTGATTTGAGAAGTTCCGGCATTTGGGCGTGAACAGGAATCGGTGACGGAACAGGATCGGGCAATGGATGTGATGTAGGTCCATCAGCCCGAGGTGAAGAAACAGGAGCGCAGGCCGGATGCACGGAGAGTCGTCCGGCCTGTTGCATTTTTTGTTGTCGCTGGTTCGCTTCATACCATGGGGCATGAAGCAGGAACCTGGGCTTGAAACACTCACCATTCGCAGCCGCACGCTCAAGAGCCGACTGATCACCGGCACAGGCAAATACGCGAATTACGACCTGATGCGTGATGCGTTGGATGCTTCGGGGTGTTCGGCTGTGACGGTCGCGGTGCGGCGCGAGCGGCTCTACAACGCCCAAGGCAAGTCACTCCTGGAGTTTCTCGATCTGGATCGATACACGATTCTCCCCAACACGGCCGGCTGCTTTTCCGCAGAGGATGCCGTCCGCGTGGCACGTCTGGGGCGAGAGATTCTCGAACAACTCGGCAACCCCGGCCAGAACTGGGTCAAAGTGGAAGTGCTGGGAGACAAGAAGACGCTGCTTCCCGATCCATCCGGCACGATCGAAGCCACCCGCGAGTTAGTCAAAGACGGTTTTGAAGTGCTGGCATATTCGAGCGATGACCCAATCGCAGCTGTCCGCATCAAAGAGGCCGGCGCAACCAGCGTCATGCCCGCTGGCTCACCCATCGGCTCGGGTCAGGGCATCCTCAATCGAAACAACATCCTCTTGTGTCTGGAATTGCTCAAGCAAGGCGATCCGACGTATCCAGTCATCGTCGATGCGGGTGTCGGCGCGGCATCGGATGTGGCGCAAGCCATGGAACTGGGAGCCGATGGCGTGCTCTTGAATACCGCCATCGCCCACGCCAAAGACCCCGTGATGATGGCACACGCCATGCGGCACGCCTGCATCGCTGGTCGCCAGTCATATGTGGCAGGCCGCATTCCCAAACGTCTCTACGCCAGCGCCAGCAGCCCGTGGGAAGGCGTCATTTCTTACATCCCTGGCGAATGAAGTACACCATCGCCGCCATTTTCATCGCCGTCACCATCATGTTGATATGGGCGTATCGATCTGGCGGTGTGCAATTCGCCCTTGTCATGGGCGCAGCCCTTGCCGCGATTTCGTTCTGCGGCATGTTGCCCGTACTTTTTGCCATGCGTGGGCGGCAGCCCAGCGAAAAACCGCCGCTTCAAGACGAAAGCACCCGCATCGTGGTGAAGGATGACGATGGCCAAAACACAACGCTACCCTGAGTCATGCTGCTGAACGGAAAAATCGCTCTGATCGTGGGAGTCGCCAACGACCGCTCATACGCCTGGTACATCGCCAAGGCCCTGAAAGAGCACGGTGCCAAACTCGCCTTCACGCACCTGCCGGGAGAGAAAAACGAACGCCGCACACGCAAGGCGTTGGAGTCACTGGGCCTGCAGGATGCGTGGATGGCTCCAATGGACGCAGGCAAGGATGAGGACATCAACGCTGCATTCGCCAGCTTTGCCGAGCGTCACGACAAACTCGACATTCTCGTTCACTCTATTGCCTTTGCCGATCGTGAGTGGCTCCAGTTCGGAAAGTTCACCGATACGCCTCGCGCCGCATACCTCTCTGCCGTTGACGTTTCCTCTTACACCCTTTTGGGCATGGCTCGCGCCGCTCGACCGCTGATGCAAAAAGCCGGCGGCGGCTCAATCATGGCCATGTCCTATTACGGCGGTGAAAAAGTAGTGCCCGGCTACAATGTCATGGGTGTTGCCAAAGCCGCCCTGGAATGCACATCGCGCTACTTGGCTGCTGAGCTGGGCGGCGAAAAGATCCGCTGCAACATCATCAGTGGTGGCTACCTCCGCACACTCGCATCTTCTGCAGTCGGTGGCACCAGTTCAATGGAAGAGCTCTCCGCTCAGCGTGCCCCACTTCGCCGCGCTACCGAAGGTGACGATGTCGGCCGCACCGCTGTGTATCTCGCCAGCGAACTCTCCAGCGGCGTTACCGGCGAAACCATCTACGTTGATTGCGGCGTGAATCTCATCGGTACCTGAGCACCAATCGAACCGACATGAGCGACTTTCGACCCGTCTTGACGCTGGCGCACTCTCCGGACCCGGACGATGTTTTCATGTGGTGGCCGATCACGGGAAGGGTGACTCGGACGCACGGCGAATCTCCGCAGACACCCCCACTATCACCACCGGTGATCGATACTGGCCGATTTGTGTATCAAGCCCTGCCCGTGGATATCGCGGTCTTGAATCGTCGCGCAACTCGCACCGGCGACATCGATATCACAGCTCTCTCTCTGCGTGCCTGGCTGGATGTGCAGGATCAATACCGCCTCACGCGTTGCGGCAGTTCATTTGGCGATGGATACGGCCCCAAAGTCGTCTGCAAGCCAGAGTCCGCGGCTCAGTGGCGCGAAGCCAAAACACTGGCGATTCCCGGGCTCACCACCACTGCGTTCATGACGCTTTCACTGGCTGAGCCGGAACTGGTGAAAACCGCCCGCATCATCGAGATGCCCTTTGATCAGGTGATCACCGCGGTGAGCAACGGACAGGCCGATGCCGGACTGCTTATTCACGAAGGGCAGGTCACTTACGCGCAGGCAGGATTACAACTCATGCTGGATGTGGGTCAATGGTGGAAAGCCCAGACTGGGCTCCCACTTCCGCTGGGTGTAAACGCCGTCGCGCGAAGTGTGGATGATCGCTTTGGCTCTGGGTCCATGCAGGAAATCGCGGCGACACTGCGGGCTTCATTGGACCACGCCCTGAAGCGCCGAGACGAATCTCTCGACTACGCCATGACCTTCGCCCTGGCCTCGCCCGATGGCAAGCACATCACCCGCGAGCGTGTGGATCGCTACGTCGATATGTACGTGAATCGCTGGACAGTGGATATGGGGGACGCAGGGATCGAAGCGATCCAAACCCTGCTCTCTCGCTGCGCGGCTCAGGGCCTGTGCCCGGCACCCCGGCGTGTGGACCCGATCTAATTCACAAAGCGCACTCTGCCAAGAAAGCCCCAAAGATGTCTTATCCCCTTGTACGTACTTCCTGCGGCGTGTCCGTCCAACTTGGCGAGGGCAAACGCCTCTTTCTGCATCATCTTGTCGGCATCGGCCGCAATTACGCCGATCACGCCAAAGAGCAAGCCGCGGCAGTTCCGGATCGCCCCATGGTCTTTACCAAGAACCCGATGAGCGCGTGTCTCGCTGGCGATGAAATCCGAGTGCCCAAGGTCTGTCAGGATCGCCCCCAGGTGGACTTTGAAGGTGAACTCGCCGTCATCCTCGGTACCGATACCAAAGATGTGCCCGAGGATCGCGCCGTCGGCCACGTTCTCGGCTACTGCTGCGCCAACGACGTCTCTGCTCGCTGGTGGCAGAAAGAAGGTTCAGGTGGTCAGTTCTATCGGGGCAAGTCGTTTGACACCTTCTGTCCTCTTGGCCCCGCCGTCATTCCCGCCAGCGATGTCCCCGATCCCATGAATCTCATGCTCACCACCAAAGTCAACGGTCAGGTGATGCAGCACGAAACTACCGGCAAGATGATCTTCAGCGTCAGCCGCCTGATCGCCGACCTTTCCCGCGGCATGACCCTTCCCGCTGGCACCGTGATCCTGACTGGCACTCCGGCCGGCGTCGGCATGGCACGCAACCCGCCAGTCTGGCTCCAGCACGGCGACCGCGTGGAAATCACCATCGAGCGCGTCGGCACCCTGACCAACGTCGTCTCCTTCGAGTGATTCCCTACTCTTCACGCACACGTGGCCAAGAAGAAGAAACAGACAGACACCCCCACCATCGACAACCGCCGCGCCCGGTTCGATTATGAAATCATCGACACTCTGGAGTGCGGCATCGTTCTGGAAGGTTCCGAAGTCAAGAGCATTCGCGAGGGCAAGGTCTCTCTCGGTGAGGGATACGTCCGAGCGCAAGTAACGCCCCCCGCACTTTACTTGCACAGTGTCAACATCAGCCCCTACGGCCCAGCGGGGTTGCTGAATCACATCCCGACGCGGACACGCAAACTGCTCGCGCAAAAGGGGCAGATCGCCAAGATGGTCAAGGCGGTCAGCGTCAAAGGATTCACCATCGTCCCCTTGCAGATGTACTTCAAGAATGGGTACGTCAAGGTGAACATCGGCCTGGGCAAGGGACGCACCAAGGGTGACAAACGCAAGGCCATCGGCGATCGTGAAGCCAAACGTGACATGGATCGCGCCATGAGTAAGCGTGATAGGTGAACTCCTCATGGCGGCATGGATGCCAACATATCTTCAGCGATTTCTCCCCTTCCCAAAGCCGTGGACGCCCCTGCGCCGCGATTTGATGTGCTGCACGTACGACGGTTGGTTGTACACCTTCATGACGGGTCTGATTGATTCGTCACTGGCGATCTTCGCTCTCGCTCTGGGCCTCAGCGAGGCCAACGCAGGGTTGATCCAGACAGTTCCACTCCTGATCGCAAGCGTGCTGGGGCTGTCCACACCCCTCGTGATTCGCCGCCTGAGCGGTTATCGCACCTATGTCTCCACGTGGGCAGGCATGCAGGGATTGACTGCCGCGCTGCTGGTCTTTCTCGCTCTTCGAGGGGCGGCACCGACGTGGCTGGTCTTCTTTGCCGCGACGCTGCACGTGAGCGGCGCAACGATTGCAGGTTCTGCCTGGATCGCGTGGGCGAGCCGATTTGTGCCGACGCAAACACGGGCCCGCTACTTTGCGCGGCGTAATCGCCATCTGCAGGTCGGACTGTTATGTGGCCTGATGCTCAGCGGTTGGATTCTCAAACTTTCTGAATCAACCACAGCCGCGTCGTTGACGGGCTTTGCCGTCGTCTTTGCGATTGGTGGCGTCGCTCGTCTGGCTTCAGCGTGGATCATGCGGGGCACGCGCGATGCGGCCTCGATTCAAGAGGAACCGATCAATCTTGCGACGGCGATTCGCCCTGGCGCAGCCAGGGCGGAAATCCGTTTCATCACCTTTGCTTTTGGCGCCACGCTGGCGATGAACATCGCTCAGCCCTTCTGGGCACCCTTTGCCAAAGAGCATCTCGCCCACCCATACTTCACATATTTCGTGCTCTTTGCCTGCATGATTCTGGGCAAGATTCTCAGCACCTTTCCCCTCGGTGCCATCGCCGACCGCTTCGGGCCGCGCGTGCTTGCTTTGGTCGCCGTCGGCGCGATGATCCCCGCCCCACTCCTGTGGCTGCTGGCCGGCGACTCAATCTTGGGCATGGCAATCGCCCAGTTGCTGACCGGTGTCGGCGTTCAGGGCATGGAGTTATCCATCATATTACTGCAACTTGGATCGCTGAACCCTCGCCAGCACACCGCGCTGTTAAGTGTTCAAACCTTGATCACCAACCTGGCGACAGTCGCAGGTTCGGTGATTGGAGCGCAGATTCTGATTCGCTGGGGCAGAGAATCGGATGGCTACATCGCTTTATTTGTGGCAGCAGCAGCGATTCGAACCGCCGCGTTGCCCCTGGCTTGGCGCTTGCAGACACATGATGCAACCGACAGGTTTATCGGGAAATAGGCAAATTCCTCAATTCATGTCCCCTGACTGGAAAGCCGCTTCGAGCCGAAAACGATACATTGTCGTGGGAGGGAACCCCCCGATTGTGTGCAGGAGCGATGATGACGATCGGACTGGTTCGAATCTTGATAGTCGATGATCACGCATTGATGCGAAGCACTCTCGCGGCATGGCTGACGGCGGATGGTGGATTTGAAGTGATCGGCGAGGCGTGCGACGGGGGCGATGCCATTCAGAAGGCAGTCGCCAACAAGCCACACATCGTCCTCTTTGACATCGACATGCCCGGGCTGTCGTGCTTCGAGGCAGCTCGGATGATCCGCAATCGCGTCCCTGAGACCAAAGTCGTTTTCCTTTCCGCATTTGCCCACGACAACTACATCGAACAGGCATTGGCATGCGAAGCCCGTGGCTATCTGACCAAGGGGCAATCGCCACAGACCATTTCTGAAGCCATTCGGTCTGTCGCGAATGGCGGCAGTTCGTTTGCACCTGAAGTTCAATCGCGGCTTGTCATCGATTCGGACGGTGTGCGATTAGGCACCTCTCTGACCCGCAACTCGCTGCTGACGCCGCGCGAACTGGAAGTTCTCAAATACCTCGCCAACGGCATGTCGAAAAAGGAAATCGCCTCGACGATGCACCTTTCGGTCAAGACTATTGACAACCACTCGACCAGTTTGATGACCAAGCTGGATATTCACGATCGTGTAGACCTCGCCCGATACGCCATTCGCGAGGGCCTGATCCGGGCCTGATACGAGCCGAAGACGTGACTGATCCAAGACTGGTCCAAGACAGACGAAACCCCGATGCAAGCTGCTCAGAATCGGCTTGCTTCACATTCAGGCCAGAATCCTCATATCATCCGCATATGTCCGTCTCTCGCCGCGATCCCGCACCACATTCTCACTCGCACTCCCATCCTCACACACACGGGCATGGAACCGGTGCCACTCCGACTCCAACAAACACTGGTATCGCGACCACAGATGCATCTACAAGATCAGCAAACTCGGCTGCCGAACGCAACACCCGCCAGCGCTCAGTGATTCGCGAGGTCCTTGAAGAGGCCGACCGCCCCCTCTCACCTCCGGAAATCTACGAAGCCGCCAAATCGCGGCACAAAGGCCTTGGAATGGCCACGGTCTATCGTGCTGTGAAATCTCTGGTCGATGAGGGATGGCTCACTACGGTTGAACTCCCCGGCGAATCAGCTCGCTACGAGCTCGCTGGCAAAGCCCACCACCATCACTTCACGTGCCGAAAATGCCGCCGGGTCTTTGAAATTCACGGCTGCCCCGGCGAATTGAGCCACTTGCTCCCCACTGGATTCAAACTCGAAACGCACGACGTTGTGCTGGGCGGCTTGTGTGCTGCGTGCATCGCCGCAGCATGAACCGATCAACTCGCTGATTCAGTCTTGGGCCCGATCGTTCCTGCCACATCCGGCGGCGTCACCGCGATCTGCTCGGCGATCTCGCGGCGATTGATCTCCACATCGCGCGGAAAATCAAAAGCAACACGAACCCGCTCACCCTTGATTGAAGCGATGCGCACCACCCCGATGGGGTTTCGCGGATCGCCAATGACCACTTCTTCTCCCTCGCGCCGCGTGATGACCAACATTGGACCACTCCCGTCCTGGTCGTCGTCTTCTGGCGCGCTGCACTCGAATCCACGAGCGCGTCCTGGCGCTGCCATCCACCATGTCGTCCGGCCACCACGCCAGACAGGTGCAGTTTACCACGGCATGCAAGGGTAAGCGATAGGGCCGGAATTGACTTATCGGACGGCCTGATCGGCGGTCAACGCGTTTTCACGCTCGCTCGCTCCGGGCTTAACAGTCCAACCCCAACTCTTTGCCGCTCATTTGTTGGAGCAAACGCAGAAATACCCAAAAGTTCGGCTCCGCAGTACGGGCCACAGCGCGCGGCTTGGAAATGCCATTCGCGCAGTTGCTGAAACGTCTTCCCTTCGGTCTGAACTCCAACAGTCCCGCCCTTGCTGGACACACATCGATCTGCTCATACGGCACGCATAGACCATTCCCAAACTCGCGAAGCGGTGTGATTCCTCGCGGCGTCAGCTCGAGGTGCTTCCAGATAATCGACTGCCCAGAGTCAATCGACTCATTCCACCTTTGCACTATCTGTTCAGTGACCACGTGCTTCATCGCATCAAACTGGTCCACGACTTCATAGTGTCGGCCAGATATCGCGACAGTAAGATCGCGAGTTTCCTTGTGTCTTCCAAACCACCTAATGCTAGCATGAGTTGCGCTTTCCAGTCGCAATTCTACAATCGTATATACATATTGCCCCTTCCAATAATCTCGCGTTGCCACAAAACTGAATCGCTCGCACTTGGCATAATGCATGAGCCGCAAGACATTGCAACCTCGCTTCACGATCACGCCGTAACGATAAAACTCGGTTTTCACTCTTGCCAACAGCAACGCAATCCAACCAAGACACCCCAAGACACATGAACATCCAATAGCAAACCACGCGATGCGGTTCCCCTTCATCACTTCTGGAACCGCAAGAACCATCAAAAGAGCAGAAAATCCGAAGAGCAGAAACGTGTAGATCCATTGCGGCGTTCCAGCACCGCACTTGACCATCAAGTCGCCAAACTCAGGTTGCTCTTCTTGACGTCCCGCCGTCATTATGAGTCACTCCGACTAAACCTCCTACTGGATAATTTACCAATAAACAATCTATGCAACAGTTAATTTGAAAGATGCCTCGCACACAAGACCGCCGATGTCCACCCCCTCCACTATTCGCTCACACTCCCTCGCCGCCCTCCGCGCCGCTGGCTTCCAGTGCGCAGCTTCACTTCCCCATGGCGAGCGCCATCCCACCCTCCGTCCCGCCTCCGAAATCGCGGCACGCTTTGCCGCACTCCGCGTTCTCTTCCTCTTCGTCGCAGCTCCCGAGTCTCACTTCCCCGAATCCTCGCTCCGCCCCAGCATCGACGGCACTCTCAAACCGCACTTTACCCCCGAAGAGCTCGAAATCATCTCCCTTCCTCGCGTCGATGCAGCAGCCCAGCACAACGCCAACATTGGTTGGAAGAGGGAAAACATGGTCGCCCTCGCGTGGGTTCTGAATCGACTAGCCACTCTGCCCTTCGATGGTTCCATGCTCAAGCCCGAACTCATACGACCTTTGATCACTCAGACCATCCCCGCCGATGCACCGCTCGAATCTTGGCTTGCAATCGCTTCCACCCGAACCCTGGAAGAGATCATCCAAATGGAAGACGCCTTTTACTGCCTGCACAACGCGGCGCGCTGTGCCCAGTTCCCCGCCAAGCCATCATGGAAAAACATCTTCTCCAAGCCCTTCAAACCGGTTCCAGCCGGATTCGACCCCATCGTCAATGGTGGCGTGATCCACGAACGTCGCCACGCCCTGACCTGGGCACTTTCCCCCGGCACTGCATGGGATGACACCGACCTCTCGACCTGAAATACTCGCCACCGCTCGACCATGACCGCATCACATCATGCCCTTCCGCGGCAATCCCTCGTGGTCGCCTCACCCCATTTTTCACGACTTGATCTGATTGGACGACTAAACTCACTTCACTCTCATGCCCAGTCGTTTCGCCACTGAACTCGCCCGCCGCATCCTGATCTTCGACGGCGCCATGGGCACAGCCATTCATGGCAAAGATCTCGATCTGCACACCGACTATTGCGGCTGCGAGAATTGCACCGACCTCCTTGTCGCCACCCGCCCCGATGTCATCACTGACATCCACAATTCCTTCCTTTCCGTCGGTTGCGATGTGATCGAGACCGACACCTTCGGCGCGAACACGCTGGTCCTCGCCGAGTTCGACCTCTCGCATCGCACCTACGAACTCAACAAGAAGGCCTCCGAAGTCGCCCGCGCTGCCGCAGACCGCTTCGCCACTCGCGACAAACCCCGCTTCGTCGCTGGTTCCATCGGCCCCGGCACCAAGCTCATCACACTGGGCAACACCACCTGGGAGGCCATGTTCGATAGCTACCGCGAGCAGGCCCGCGGCCTGATCGATGGTGGCTGCGACCTCTTCATCATCGAAACCTGCCAGGACCTTCTGCAAGTCAAATGCACTATCAACGCGGTGCTCGCCGCCCTTGCTGAGAAAAACAAAACCACAGACGACATCCCCATCATGGTCTCCGTCACCATCGAGACCACCGGCACCATGCTGCTGGGAACCGAGATCGCCGCCGCGGCACACGCCCTTTCGCAATACCCCATCATCTCCCTCGGCCTCAATTGCGCCACCGGCCCCACCGAAATGGCCGAGCACGTCCACTGGCTCGGCAAGCACTGGCGCGGGATGGCCAACAGCAACTTCAAGGGAGGTGGCTCACATCGCGCAGTCTCCGTCATCCCCAACGCCGGCCTCCCCATTCTTATCGAGGGCCGCACCGAATATCCCCTTGCTCCCGAGCCCTTCGCCATCGCCTTAGGCCGCTACATCGAAGAGCACGGCGTCGGCATCGTCGGTGGCTGCTGCGGCACAACGCCCGCCCACATCACCAAGCTCCGCGAAGTAGTCGAATCGATTGAGAAGAAAAGCTCCTCATCTCGCGGCACTATCATCGCCCCTCCCGCCTCCATCACATCCCTCTACTCACCGCAGGAGTATCGCCAGGACAACTCCATCCTCATCGTCGGCGAGCGGATGAACGCCTCCGGCAGCCGCGCTTTCAAGAAACTTCTTGAAGCCGAGGACTGGGACGGCATCGTCTCCCTCGCCCGCGAACAGGTGCGCCACGATGGCGCCCATGTCCTTGACCTCAACGTTGACTACGCAGGCCGCGACAACGCCCGCGACATGGCCGAAGTCGTCCGCCGCGTAGTGAGGCAGGTCAATTCTCCCCTCATGCTCGATTCGACACAAATCAAGACCCTCGAATCCGGCCTGAAGCACGCACCCGGCAAGTGCATCATCAACTCCGCCAACTTTGAAGACGGCGATCACAAGTTCGATGAGATTTGCCGCCTCGCCCGTATCTACAGCGCAGCCCTCGTCATCGGCAGCATCGATGAAGATAAAGAAGCCAGCATGGCCCGCACCGCAGAGCGAAAACTCGCCATCGCCCGTCGCGGATATGAGCGGGCCATCCGTGTACACGGCCTGAACCCCGCCGACCTCCTCTTCGATCCCCTCGTGCTCCCAATTTCGACAGGCCTCGAGTCCGATCGCCGCTCTGCGCTGGAGACGATCGAAGGTGTGCGGCTCATCGCAAAGCACCTACCGGATTCGCAAACCACCGTCGGCCTCTCCAATGTCTCGTTCGGCCTCAAGCCCGCAGCTCGCATCGTCCTCAACTCGGTTTTCCTTCACGAGCTTCAGGCCGCTGGCCTCACCAGCGCCATCATCCATTTCAGCAAGATTCTGCCTCGCAACAAGATCTCCGATGAGCAATGGAACGCCGCGCTGGAATTGATCTATGACCGTCGTCGCGAAGGATTTGATCCCCTGCAGGCCTTCATCGAACTTTTCAAGGACGCCGAAACCTCAACTACTCGCAAGGAAACCCGCGCCCTCACTCTCGAAGAGCGCTTGCGCACCCACATCATCGATGGCGAAAAAGAAAACCTCTCAGCCACCATCACCGAAGCCCTGACCAAGTACACCCCACTCGCCATCATCAACGATCATCTGCTCGATGGCATGAAAGCCGTCGGTGATCTCTTCGGCTCCGGCCGCATGCAGTTGCCCTTCGTGCTCCAGAGTGCTGAAGTCATGAAGATGGCCGTGGCTCAACTTGAACCGCACATGGACAAGGTTGCTGGCTCCAGCAAAGGCAGCATCGTTCTCGCCACCGTCAAAGGTGATGTGCACGACATCGGCAAGAACCTCGTCGACATCATCCTCTCCAACAACGGCTTCACCGTTCACAACATCGGCATCAAGAAGACCCTCCCCGAAATCGTCAAGGCCTGGCAGGAGACCAAGGCCGATGCCATCGGCCTCTCCGGACTGCTGGTCAAGAGCGTCAATGTGATGGAAGAGAACCTCAGGGAACTCAACCAGTTAGGGATCACGGTCCCCATCCTGCTCGGCGGCGCTGCCCTCACACGCCACTACTGCGAAAGCCACCTCCGCTCCACGTACAACGGCCGCGTCCATTACGGCCGCGATGCCTTTGATGGTCTTCGCACCATGGACATGATCGTCACGGGCCGAGAATCTGAACTCGATCTGGAAATCGACGAGCGTCAGAGCAAACGCTCCAAAGCGGAGGACACCATCAACCAAAGCCGCATCGTCCGTCTCGCGGCAGCCAATTCCGCAGATTCCGGCAAGTCAAGCCCCTCCGCGACCGGCATCCGCAGCGATTTCGCGATCGATGCGGCGATTCCCAGGGCTCCCTTCATCGGCAGCCGCGTCGTCACCGATCTCGACCTCACGCACATCTACCCCTTCATCAACCCCATCGCCCTCTTCCGCGGCCAGTGGCAGGTGAAAAAGGGAGCCATGAGCGAGGCCGAATACGACGCCCTTCTCGAAGACAAGATCCTCCCCATCTTCGAATCCCTCAAAGCCAAGTGCCTCACCGAGCGCATCCTGCAACCCTCCGTGGTCTACGGCTACTTCCTCTGCAACAGCGATGGTGATGATCTCATCATCTGGAACGACACCGACCAGACGAAACTTCCGACTTCCGAACGCCTGCGATTCTCCTTCCCCCGCCAGACCGACAAGCGCCGCCTCTGCATCTCCGACTATTTCCGTCCCGTAGGAGATCAACCCGACATTCTCGGCTTGCACTGCGTCACCATGGGCCGCCGCGCCAGCGAAGAAGCCCAGAAACTCTTCCGATCCAACGACTACACCAACTATCTCTACCTGCACGGCCTCGGCGTGGAAACCGCCGAAGCTCTTGCCGAGTTCTGGCACAAACGCATGCGCCAGGAACTCGGCATCGCCGGCGAAGACTCCCCCCGCATCAAGGAACTCTTCACCCAGCACTATCAGGGCAGCCGCTATTCCTTTGGCTACCCCGCCTGCCCCAACATGGCCGACCAGGAAAAACTCTTCTCGCTCCTCGATCCCTCCCGCATCGGCTGCGAACTCACCGAAAATCACCAGATCGATCCAGAGCAGTCCACCAGCGCCATCATTGTCCATCATCGCGAGGCGAAGTATTTCAACGCGTGATGAGCGATCTGCACATCGCCAAGCATCCCACGCACCCAAAGACACAAAAACACAAAAACACAAAAACCCCGCGATAGCTCGCAGGGGTTTCGTCCGAATGGGCAGAGCCGGACTTGAACCGGCGACCCTGGCATTTTCAGTGCCATGCTCTACCAACTGAGCTATCTGCCCGAACCGTTCCCGCACAGCCGCTTACGCTGCCGAGTGGGTCAGTAGGGTAAGCCCGCCAAGCCGCGCGTCAAGCCCGGCGAATCCACCTTCCCACGATCGTCCGCTGCGACGGCCAAGTACAGGTTTGGGTAAGTCAACCCGTCCAGCCATCACTTTCTCAGCCGCACAGTCGATTCAGGCGGCATGACTTGCTGTTCCGATAGACTGGCACTGGCTCATGATCACACAGGCGGCAAAACCGGTTCTCAGTGTTCGCGGCTTGCACGTGTCCTTCGCCAATCGCGCCGGACTGTTGAGGTCCGCCCCACCGCGACATGTGGTGCGCAACGTGAGCTTTGACCTCTTTCCCTCCAGCGTGCTCGCGTTGGTTGGCGAATCCGGTTGTGGCAAGACCACCATCGCGCGGGGATTGCTGGGGCTGCTCCCGGAAACCGCCAAAGTCTCAGGACACATCACCTGCGAGGGTAAAGACGTCCTCGCACTTGGCGGCGCAGAACTCAAGATCATGCGCCGACGAATGCAGGTGGTTTTTCAAGATCCCGGCGGGTCGATGAATCCGGGGATGACCATCGAGAACATCGTCGGCGAACCCCTTGACATTCACGAATCCGCCATCACGCACGCCGAGCGCACGCAACGCATCGACGATTCACTCACGAAGTGCGGCCTGTCTTCGGCGTTTTTGCAGCGACTTCCCAACGAACTCTCCGGCGGTCAGCGCCAACGCGTGTGCATCGCCCGCGCCCTGATGACACGACCGACGGTATTGATCTGCGATGAACCCACCAGCGCCCTGGATGTTTCCGTGCAGGCACAGATTCTCAACCTGCTGAACGACCTGCGCGCGTCCCTCGGCCTGGCCTGCCTGTTCATCACCCACGACATGGGCGTGGTCCGGCAGCTCGCCGACCATGTCTGCGTGATGCAATCTGGCGAAATCGTTGAAGATGGGCCCGCGGCGACTCTCCTCGACTCCCCGCAGCACCCCTATTCCAGGCAACTGCTGAGTGCTGTACCCGGAAAGTGTTTGGATTCGGCCGGTCACATCGTCCCCTCCCCGGCAAACCTTTGAACCAGGTGGCGTTTCAGTCCGTTTCTGGGTAGCTGATTGACTTGGTGTGTGCCCACTTTGGGGCATCGTGATATCCACCCACCTTGCCAGATCCGCCAAGACCTCTATATGTGATGAACTTGCACCCGAACTTGCCGATCAACGCGGTGTGAGCATCTCTGGCTCCAATCCCTTGCCCCCCGTCAATCCCTCGCGTGAGCCGCGCGGTGACGCCTCGCGCCTCGACAGAAACAACAAAGATCGCAAGGGCAGGCAGGAAGAAGACCAGCGGCAGCAGTCTGGCTCTAAACGCCAGAAAGGTTCCGATTCCATCCAGATTTCCGCCGATGTCAAGGCATCCCGGCCCAACCCTTCCGCAGCAACGCCGGCCTCTGCAAAATCCACCCCTGTCAAGCGGCTTGACCTCAACGCCTAATCTCAAAACCTGAATCGCGGCACCTACCGCTTGAGCAGTCCCACCACTTCACTGCGATTCGGCAGCGACGTGATCGCGCCGCGTTTTGTGCACGCAAGCGCACCTGCCGCCATCCCCCACCGCATCAGGTCACGCAGAACAGTTTCATCCAAGGGTGTTCCCGAGACTCGTGCCGCCGCCCATCTCGCTGCAAACGCGCCCACGAACGCATCACCCGCCCCCACTGTGTCGATAATCGGCACACCCGGGTCAATCGCAGGTAATGCACCTTCGCTCCCCTTGTGCCACCAGCGCACCCCTTGGGCACCCAGCGTCGTCACAATCAGCTCTGGCCCGAGTGCATGTGGTCGCGCACCCTTTGCAAAGAGAGCCGCTTCCTCAACCTCATTCACGATCAGCACTTCGCATCCAGAAACCAAAGAGATAACCGCTTCGACGTCGGCGGGCGACGGAGCCAGATTCATCATCACCGGCGTGCCGCACGCCGCCGCAACATCCACGGCTGCGCGATTTGCCTCCAGTGAGATCTCGGCCTGCAGCACCACCACGTCCGCGCTGCGAATCTCCGCGCTCGCGCTCCGTACATGTTCCGCGCCAAAGTCCATGTTCGCACCTGGGATCACAATAATCGAGTTCTCTCCCGTCGCCGCAACGCACACAATCGCCGCACCCGTGGGGGCAAGAAGGCGGGCCACACGATGAGCATCCACCCCGTGCGATTGGAACATCGATTCCACAACCCGCCCCGAGTCATCATTACCCACGGCACCGACAAACCACGTTTTCGCCCCCATCATGGCGGCCGCGACGGCCTGATTGGCTCCCTTACCGCCCGGGGTGTGCACTTGTGCCGACCCCAGCACCGTCTCGCCGGGCTTGGGCAAGGTGGGTGTGGAAACAAAAGTGTCCACATTGACAGAGCCCACGATGCACACTCGGGGCGCAGATTCGGTCGCTGGCATAGGCCCAGCATACCGAAAACACCAATTGCGATCAGAGGATTTCGATGATCTTGAATTGCTTCACGCCCCGCGGGGCATTGACGCGGATTGTGCTGCCAACGCGCGACTTGAGCAGTGACTCACCCATGGGGCTCGACGCCGTGACCTCGATGTGCTCGCTCAACGGATCGTTGCTGGCTTCGCCGACCAGCTTGTAGGAATCCACATCGCCGGTGCCGACTTCTTCGAGCTTGACCACTGCGCCAAGAAAGACCACACCGTCAGCTTTGGCCATCTCCATCTGCTGCTCATCCACCACCTGAGCGGTGGCGAGGCGTTGCTGCAGGCGCTTGATCTCCGCCTCTTCCATCCCCTGCTGCTCACGCGCGGCGTGGTAGTCCCCATTCTCCTTGAGGTCTCCTAGCGCGCGGGCCTCGGCGATGCGATTGGTCACGACCGGACGGTTGGCGATCAAGCCCGCAAGACGGGATTCAAGAAGTTGCTTTTCAGAAGGAGTGATGACGTCCATGTGCGCTCCGAGTGCTGGCTTGAAGGGGACCTGTCTGTGAACCCAACCGTGACGAGAGAGTGTGACACGCCCAAGCCGAACCGATCGGCCAAGGTGGCAGCCAACGTGAAAGTTGTCCGCGCGAAGGACCCTGAGGCGGACCCAGTGGGCCGGTGGCGGCACACTTCGCGAACCGATGAACGTAGGCCCCGAGATGAACCAAGGCGACCAGAGCCCGGCACTTTTGTTAGGGTTCAGGTAGGGATTGACTTGGAATTGACCTCGGCACCGCGTGCCGTGGCCATGCGGTAGAGAAACCCGGTCAGAAACAGCCCTGTCGCTCCGCCCCCTAGCCAGCGCAAGGCCGACCAATGCGCTGGCAGCACCGAGGCGGAGGACCCGGCCCAGAAGCGATCGGCGGTGAGCTCAAAGACCCCGGTCAATGGCGACAAGGCCAACAAAGGCCGCACACTCGCTGCCTCTGAGATTGCTTCGGCAGGATCAACACTTCCCGGCACCATCATCAGCATCAAAGGCGCGAACAGCGACAGCAGGATGATGACCAGCATCCAGATGGCGCGGCTGGCTCTTGGCGGCGTGTCGATGGGTGAACGTGTCGCCTCAGTGGCAAAGGCAAAGACCAACACCGCGCCGACCAGAAGCGACCAGAGCATGAGCAACAGCGACACCGAAGCGATCACCGGCACGGGCCAATACGCCAGCAGCACCTGAGGCCAGATCACGATCTGCGCTGGCACACACAGCACCACCCAATCCAGCAGAATCGAGGGGATGATGTGACGCGGCCGAATCTGCGAGAGTCGAAACGACGGCCAGAGAAATGCCGGACCGCAGAGCAGGAGCAGAAGCAGGATGCGAGTGATGGGCCTAGCTTCATCAGGATCGACAATGCCGCGCGGCCCGATGGAAAGGAACGTGACGGCGGTGATGAGCATGAGCCAACCGATCCACAGCAGCATGAAGATGCGTGGCTCGCCGCGGCGGTGAGCCCACGGATCAGATGGCGGTGGCGGAGGCCAGATGAATTCGGAGTCGGCAGACTCGTCTGCTCTCGACTCGGCTGAGCTTGAATTGCTGGGCTCAATCTGCATGCGTGAGAGAGTAGAGTGCAGCGACCGAAGGAACGGGAGAATTTACATCAACCGCCTCTGCTGAAAAAGGGTCCAGCCAATCGCGGCACAGACCGCTCCCATGCCCAGCAAGACGCCGCAGGGAAGAAGCATTTCGGTTGGTGAATAGCCACGCCAGACTGCACCCTCGATGGCCAGAACGGCCCATTTGAAGGGTGAGGCGCTGCTGGCGGTCTGCATCCAGCCGGGCATGAAGGCCAGGGGAATCGAGCCGCCTCCGAACATGGCCAATAGCAGGAGCGCAGCGCGGGAGAGGCCGCCGCCGCCACCTTCGGTGGGGCTGATGACACTGAGGAGGACCATGAGACCAACGAACCCGAGTGCCGCGCAGGTCATGGCGATGATGAGAAGCGGCCAGGATTGCGGCATAGCGCGGATGATCATCACGCCGATGAGCGCGGCCTGTGCGAGGAATGCCGTGACGAAACACGCGGCGGCTTTGCCAAGCAGAATCTGTCCCTTCGAGATCGGTGCGGTGGTGAGGCGCATCAGCGTGCCATGGGTGCGCTCGGTGACCAGAGAAGTTGAGAATGCCATCACGGCACCCATCAGGGCCCAAGTGACCGCGCTTGGGAAGGTGATGTGGAACGAGTGCCGCGGACTCTTGGAGTCATCTTTGGCTGCGGTCTGCAGGTCAATCTTGATGGGAGAGAATCCGCCACCGGATTCCGTGGAGGGCGCGAGTGGGTTGGATGGTGCGTTCGCTGAAGAGTCGGTTGCAAGTGTCTCAACGGAATTGAGGAGCACATTGAGGGCAGCGCGGCGGACGGGATCGAGGTCTTTGGACTCCAAAAGAGCACGACGAGCATCAGCCGTGGTGGATTTCACCGATGCGGGATCAGTGAAGCTGGTCATGAGATTGCGAAAAGCGAGTTCCTGTAATCGTCCAAGGAGCAGACCCGAAGTGGCCTGACGAGAAGGGTCGATGACACCTTCGATGGTGGGCGTCTGACCACGGAAGAGGGATGAGGATGAGGCCTCAAAGCCCTTGGGCAGGACGATGCAAGCGGTGAGCTTGCCTTTGCGCACTGCGGTGAAACCGGCATCGCGCGAGGGGTTGAGTATGACCTTGATCCCTTCGGTGGATTGCAGTTGCGTGACAAAGGCCTGAGAGCGGGCCGTCTGATCTTCATCGACGACTCCGAGAGATATTCCCGGGGGCGCGGGGTTGTTGAAAACCAGCCCGAAGAAAAGCCCGAGGATGATGGGGAAGAAGAAGGTGAAGAAGAAATTGACGCGATCGCGCAGGAGCAGAAGCAGGTCTTTACGCAACAGCGCGATCACGGGAACGATCAGCGATCGCGTGCGAGGAGAAGTTGGCGGTGCGTCGGTTGGCATTTGGCGATACGAGTTCAATCGCGAAGTGAGCGGCCGGTGAGGTTGAGGAAAACCGATTCGAGATCAGGACGTTCGATGCGAACCTCCTGAACTGCTTGCACATCGCCACGGGCCAGAATCGCGGCGATCTCCTTGACGGGATCGGCGGTCTGCACGCGAGACTCGCCGGAAGCCGTTATGGACGTGACCACGCTGTGGCCACCATGGGCGGAGATCAGGCGATCCACCGAATCCAGGGCGAGGAGGCGGCCTTTATCCATGATGGCCACGCGATCGCAAAGCCGTTGGGCTTCCTCCATGTAGTGGGTGGTGTAGACGATGGTGGTGCCGCGAGATTTGAGCTCGCGGACCAGATCAAGAATGCTGTTGCGGCTCTGAGGATCGACACCGGCGGTAGGTTCATCGAGAAGGAGCAAGGGTGGCTCATGCAATAGCGCGGCAGCCAGATTGAGCCGACGCTTCATGCCGCCGGAAAAGCCCTGGACGCGATCGTCGCGGCGGGGCGTAAGCCCGACAAGATCCAGCGTGGCACTGACGCGAGCGCGGCGGAGATCAGCGGGCATGGAATACAGCCCGGCGAAGAAAGAAAGGTTTTCTTCGGCACTCAGGTCGTCGTAAAGAGCCAGGGCCTGAGGGGCGACGCCGAGGTGGTGCCGGAGGGCGGGGTCGGCGGGGCTGCCGCGGTTGGCGAGGGAAACGGTGCCACTATCGGGAGTGACGAGACCGATGGCCATTCCGATGGTGGTGGTCTTGCCTGCGCCGTTGGGGCCGAGAAGACCGAGGACTTCGCCAGTGCGCACGGACAGCGTGAGACCATCTACGGCGAGAGTTGATCCGAAGGACTTGCGAAGGTCGCGCAGTTCGAGCACGGGCGGAGTGTACGGGAGAGGAAGCTCTGCGGGAGGGGAAGGTGTGCAGCACTATCATGGGGCATGACGAATGCGAGCAGAGTGTGCAGTGTGGGCAAGGTGAAGATCGGAAGTGGACAGCCGCTGGCGATCATCGCGGGGCCGTGCGTGTTTGAATCGCTGGAGTTGGGGCAGCTCATCGGGCGACGCATGAAAGATGCGTGCGACAAGGCCGGACTGCCGTACATCTTTAAGGCGAGCTTTGACAAGGCCAATCGCTCCAGCATTCGGTCATATAGAGGGCCAGGGCTGGAGACGGGGTTGAAGTGGTTTGAGATTGTGAAGAAGGAACTGGGTGTTTCTGCGACAACGGACATTCACGAACCCGGGCAGGCGATGGCGGTGAGTGAAGTGATCGATCTGATCCAAATTCCGGCGTTTCTGTGCCGCCAGACGGATCTGCTGCTCTCGGCGGGCGAAGCGGCTGCCAAATATGGGCGGGGAGTCAATGCCAAGAAGGGGCAATTCATGGCGCCGGCAGAGATGTCGGGCGTGGTGAAGAAACTGGCGGAGGCGGGGTGCACGAACGTGATGCTGACGGAACGGGGAACCTTCTTTGGCTATCACCGATTGGTGAATGATTTTCTGGGGCTTGGCGACTTGTTGCAGTTGAAAGTGGAGGGTGGCGCGGCCCCGGTGTGCTTTGACTGCACGCACAGCACGCAGTTGCCGGGAAGTGGAGAGACCACCGGAGGGAGACCCGAGCATGCCCCACTGCTGGCTCGCGCGGCGGTTGCTGCAGGTGTTCAGGCGTTGTTCATCGAGTGCCATCCTGACCCCCGGAATGCCAAGAGTGATGCCAGCACCATGCTGTCATTGGAAGAAGCAGAACGTGTGATCGCGGATGTGGCGAAGATTCGTGCGGCACTCTCGCTATGAGCAGCGAATCAGCGAGTAGGTGTATTTGGAGCGGTTGAAGGTTTTTCTGCTGTTTTGGGAACAGGTTTGGAATTGGGCTTCACACCCGGGCGTGATGTGTCTTTGGCTGGCATGGCAGGCAGTTCAACGCTGCCGGGGCTGAATTTTCCTTTGAGTGAGCCGGTGAGATCTGTGCTGGCGAGCCACTGGGTGGTGAGACCGACGCGGTGCACGCTGCCGCTGCCTTCGGGAAGTTCTTCGATGAGTGTCGAGGCGTCGCGGCCATTTTCATCTCCCTTGCCCCACCACAGACAGTCGATGGATTCTCTGACGCCGGGGGCAAAGAGCTGAATGCAGTCGCCTTCGTTGTTGAGCGCGATGAAGCGTGACTCTGCGCCTGCAGAAAAGATGTAGGCATTCTGAAATTTGGCCACGCGTGAACCTGCTTTAGCCTTGTCACCGACGGGTTGAGCCCACTTCTGCTCGTATCCATTGAAAAGGAGCGCGACCTCGCCGGGTTGCAGGACCAGATCAGGAAACGTGAACTCGAGTTGCGGCCTGAGGACCTTGGCTTTCTTGGGTTTTTTGCCATCTGGGCCAGGCTTGGCGGCGGGGTCGTCTTCATACTTGACCTCGCGCGAGTCGGTGATGGTGTAACCCTTGATATTGATGGCTTTGTCGTGCGGATTGACAAGTTCGATGAATTCATCACCGGTCGCCGACCGTGCGCCGTCGCCGTTGGCATCGCCATCGGAACCAGTGGGAACGGCGAAAAGGACTTCTGTGATCAGCGGATGCGGGTAGGCAATGGAGACATTGGGCGCAGGTTTGTCGGCCTGCGGAATCGGAGTCGATTTGGATTTGGAATTTGGGTTGGGCGTGGTTGCTGGCTGCGCTATCAGCGATGACGCGAGCGTAACGGTGAGTGTGGCGGCGGCAAGATGAGTGAGCATGGGGTGCACTCCGAAGTGAGCAGAAGTGTATCAGAAGGTCATCGCGGGTTGGCACTGCGGTTTGGAATGACTCGGAACCGCAGCGAACTCACGAGACAAGATCGGCATGAACCCAGATTTCGCCACTGACGGCCTGGCCGGGTTGGGGACGCCATGTGCCGAGTGTTGCAGCACTGATACAGAGAGGGAGGGTGAGACGACGACCTTCGCAGCGCGTCCAATCCAAGTGGAGTTCGAGAAATTCGGCACCCAAAAACTCAAAGGATCGAACCGAAACCACATCGGTGTGAAATCGCCAGACATCGGGGGCATCCGGACGAGAGTCAAATGCAGCCAGATGCGTCAAATCGAGTTCGAGTCCAAGTTTGGCTTTGGGGGGCAGCGCCCGCAAGCGCGTGGAGGCACCGCGAAAGAGCGGCGAAGAAACGTCTTCGACCACGGGGCGGGCGATGCCGATGACGCGACGTTCGGCGGGCATCAAAGAAAGCCCAAGCGAATGCAGCCGCACACGCGCGGTGTCGGCGGCAAGATACTTGCGACAGGACGCGATGTAATCTGAAGCGAAGAACTCGACAGCAGTACCGCATGGGAGGGCCGCACGGACGATGGCCTCAGCCCGATTGCGCGCGGGAGAGAGTTCGCCGATGTGCAGATCGATTTCCGAACCCATGGCTGCGGATGGGAACGAGGTGAGATATCGCCAGTCATCACCCTGATCGATGAAGAGGACATTTTCGCGGAAGTGATCGCGCTCGCGACGCATGTGGACAACTTCGCGGACAGGGCCGGGCGCATCACCAGGTTGGCGACGCAGCGTGCGGCGTGAGAGGACGTAACCCTGAGCCATGCAGCCGCTGATCGCCGCGGACATGACGGGACCGACGGCATCTTCGAGCACAGACCACTTTTCGGCATGAGACATGGCAACCTCCTGACGCGACCGGGTTGGGCGTCGATGGACGTTACCGCAGCGAGTGGATCGAACCAATCCAGTAAAAACGTCAACCTGACACACAGTTGTCAGGTTGTGGGTGCAGAACATGACAGACAGTTGTCAGGTTGGGCGGGTCCATGATCCGTGGCGGGCGGTTATCAGATGTTGCAAGGGGGCTGCGGATTTCTGCATGGCAGGGGGAGCAACCAAAGTGCATCACCCATTTGGAAACGTGCGGCGGCCCGAGATGGCGAGTACGAGGCGCACTCGATTGATACCATCCAGGTATGAACAACTCATGGAATCGAGATGGATTGTTGGCGGTGATTTTGGCATGCTCAGCGTGGACCGGAATCGGTGGGTGCGAAAAGGCACCGCCGCCGAGCTCGACACCGACCCAAACTCCCCCCACTGCTCGTACCGCTCCAACGACCGAGGCGCCAAAGGCCGCGCCGACACCCGCCAGCACCCCGGCAGATACCTCCAAGGTTGAAACGCCCTCTGCCCCGGTTGGTTCATCCGAGAAGACTGCTGGGCCGTGGAAAGTGCCAACAGGTTGGACGCTGGATCCAACACCAAAGCCAATGCGTGTGGCGACGTATATGGCACCAACCAAGAATGGAAAGCTTGAAGTCGCAGTCACCAAGTTTCCGGGGCGTGTGGGTGGCGAATTGGCAAACATCAACAGATGGCGAGGCCAGATGGGCGTGCCGACGATCGATGCCACCGGGCTCGAAGCGACGATCCAGCGGTTCAGCACGCCGGGATTTGATGGATATGAGACACGTATTGAATCCGACAAGGGCGTGATGCTGGCCTCGGCGGTATTCGAGCAAGCCAGCGATCAGACATGGTTTGTGCGGGTGACGGCCAAGGACGCGGCGGAAGCGGATGAGATTCAGGCCGCGGTGTTCGGGATGGGGAGGTCGGTACTGGATGGGAAGAAGTAGAGGGTTGCTTCGTACACTCGCAACGATGCGCGGATTGACGTGCGGTACGATCGGCGATGATCAATCTCATGGACCTTCTGGGCGAAGCGGCACCAAGCATCAAGACGATTGATGTGGGGGCGATGTTCATTGGCGAGCAAGGGGTGACGTATCGGACGTTTCTCAAGCGCGGCAAGGGGGCGGTCATCGGCTTTGAGCCGGTGAAGGAAGAGTGCGACAAGCTGAATGCAATGAAACGCGAGGGGCACACGTTCTTGCCGCACTTTCTGGGCGATGGGAGCGAAGCGACGTTTCACCTGAATAGTGCACCGATGACTTCGTCGCTGTTTGAGACGAACCATGAATTGGTGGGTCTCTTCAACCACCTTGGCGAACTCATGCAGACGACGCAGCGGTCCAAGGTGAAAACCACGCGTCTGGATGATCTGGCAGAGTGCCGCGACGCGGACTATTTGAAGATTGATGTGCAGGGAGCCGAGTTGGCGGTGATGCGGGGCGGTGTGGAAGTGCTCAAGCACGCGGTGGTGGTTGAGGCGGAGGCGGAGTTTGTGCCTTTGTACAAGGGGCAGCCACTGTTTGGGGATGTGGATGCTTTCTTGCGCTCGCAGGGATTCCTATTGCATTCGCTCAAGGGTGTGGCGGGCCGAGCGTACAAGCCGCTGGTGCCGTACAACGATGTGAACCGGATGATGAATCAGGCGTTATGGACGGACGGGATTTGGGTCAAGGACTTCACCAGGTTGCGTTCATTGACGACCGAGCAGATCCTGAAGCTCGCCGTGATCGTGAATGATCTGTACGGATCTCTGGATCTGGCGGCTTTCGCGCTGCAATATCACGATGAGAGGACGGGCGGCCGACTGTGGGAAGGGGTGATGAAGCAGGTTCTGGGAGGGCGAGTGCCACCACGCGGGCCAATGCCGTGAGGGATTGAAGAGACGCCACGATTTGACCGCTTGTTGACAGGACACGACGGGTGACGACTTGAGTGGTTTTTGACGACGGCTTGGTGTCACACTGATATTGGTGCACGCGTTCGAAGACGACCCGCGCGAAGGTGTCTTCGCGGGGTACCACCGCCACTCGTGTGGGCACCATCCGAATCTGATCCTTGACCATCACCGAAAGACGTGACGGGACGCGATGTGCATTACTTCTCGTGCAAGATGGCAAAGGTGAACAGAGCGTCGATGATGGATCGATGAGACACCCGCGCAACTAGAGAATGTGGCCGAACCAGTGATGGAGTGCTTCTCGGTTGATGCCATTTGATCGCTTCCACCAGACCGCGGGGTACTTCATTTCTGCGAAGTTGCTGGATGGGGCTTCTCGTTGGCGGCATTCAACGAATCGATCGGTGTACCCAGGATGTTCTGGCGTTGCGATGATGCCGCAATACCCAAGAATGGCTACCAGCTTGTCGCGTTCAGATTTGTTGGATTTGAGAATCGGGGCAAGGTGCTTTTGCAGGGCAGTTGAAGTGGTCTTGAGCGGCGCGGCGTCAATTGCGCTGAGAATCTGTTTGAGAATGTCAATATCTCGAGATGTGGGGGTGACTGGAGCAATTGCTGCGAAGAGTTCGAGATCGAGCGCCGCGTACAGAGGCTGGTCGTGCCTAACGCCGCCCCACTTGTGCCTTTCAAAGTTGAGAACGGACAGATCGTGTCCGCGATGATCGCTCAACTGCTCACCACACACTTGGCACCCCGAGCGGGGATCTGGGCCAGGGTGAACTTTGAAATGTTGAAAGACTGCGAAACTGCCCAAAGCAGAACGAAGATCCAACCTGCGGTTAGAGAGACTGAATACGAAGGCGTTGGCCACTTGACGGGCGTTGACTCTCTTCACAGCGGCGATGGCGCGATGCATGATGTCATCGTGCGTCAGTACCACCGGATCAAACATGAATCCCATCTGCTTGGCGTATTCAAGATCATCTGGTGTGGCAGTGGTCGCCCATCGATTCCGCCAGCCAGTGGCACACCAGTAGTAATCCAAAAGAATCTTCAAGCCGCGTGGATCGAGGGGTTGAATCTGCTGATCTGGCATGCGGAAGAGAGACTATCCCAAATAAGACTGCCGAAGTTTGAGGGTGGCCTGCTGGCAGTCTTGTGGTTATCCGGACAGGGTTATTCGTCAAGGTGGCCAACATCCCTCTCCAAGCTTGGCAGTCTTGTTCTGTGAGCGAACGACCAAACTGGTGCACTGCACGTGGCATGCCAGAGCGAGCCGGAGCGCTGACTGTGTTCCGATGCGTTGGAACGTTTCGAACAACGACCGCCTCAGAGTTCCTCAAGTCACTTCCACAGGAGATTCATGATGTCAAAGCAATCCAGCATCGTTCTTCTCGCCTTCATCGCACTCACCGGTCTTGCCGGATGCGCCAGCAAGCCGGGTTCCACGATGGATCCTGCCGCGCAAGCGATGGCGGATATGGATACCTACATGAAATCCGGCATGCCGGGAGAGATGCACAAGAAGATGGCCGAAGGCGTGGGCCATTGGACCACCACGAGCACCATGTGGATGGCTCCCAACTCGCCTCCGACAGTGGCTCAGGGAACGGCCGTGACGCGCATGTCGATGGATGGCCGCTTCTCGATCACGGAAGTGAACACCCCTATGGGCGAGATGGGCACCATGAACGGCATGTCGATCATGGGCTATGACAACGTGAAGCAGAAGTTCGTCGGCACCTGGATCGACAATATGAGCTCAGGCATGATGAACGGCGTCGGCACGCCATCCATGGGTGGTAATCGGATTGATTGGGTGTATACCTATTCGTGCCCGATCACCAATTGCGAGCGCACGATGCGCGAAATTCATACGCACCCGGACAAGGACACCCTGATCATCGAGTCTTTCGCCAAGGATCCCCGCACCAACGAAGAGATGAAGTGCATGCGCATGGAAGCCAAGCGCAAGATGTGAGTCATTTCGGCTCGCGTCAGAAGAGCACGAATGACGTGAAAGCAGGGCGTAAACAAAGAACCCCCGAGTCACAGGACCCGCGGGTTTTTCAATGCGCAAGATCAGGATTCACCTATTCCGAAGTCGTCTTTGCCGCCATCACTTTCCTTCGGGCTTCCAGTCGTAACGCCGCGGCGTGCCGCCCTTCATGTATCCAATGGTGGCGGAGAGATTTCCATCGCTCGACAGTTCGTACACGATGCGCTTTGGGTAATCGTGCCGCCGATTATCGAAGACAGCTCGCTTGCCGCCAGACTCGGTCGGGCCGAACTCTGAGAGCACGAAGTCGGTTTTCGGCGCACCACCTGGTTGTGCCGAGTAGACCAACCCACCATCGCGTTCGACGATGCGGAGGTATTCAAACGCGACCATCTTGCCACTGGTGTTGACGGTGCGTGAGGTGGCGAGCATGGCACCGCCCAGTGGCGGGCTCCAACGTTCCTCGATCGATGACCCCGAAGATCTCTTTCCGACCCATGCTCCGGCGATCCACTCCACATCAGCGATGGTCGCCTTGGCGGGAGTGGGCATGGGAATGTCCTGCGGCAGACGATAAAGCCCAACTTGTTCGATCCATCCGGGGGAATCAGTAGAGACTCGCACGATCAGACCATCAGGGGTCATCTGGAATGAGCGGCGAATCAAAGTGAACCCAGCCGCTGTCCGATCACCATCAAACTTCACTTCATACTGAAAGGTGCCATCTTTCCACGAACCCTGGTAACGGACAACTCGCCCATTCTGTTCAGTGAGTTCGGTGATGGAACCATCGATTGCGACTCGGACGTCTTTGTGGCCAGAGCCATGACCATTGAGGATGACAGCTCCACCGTTCTCTTCGACACGCATGGAGAACTTGGAGGCCATGGGAGGGCCCATGCGTTCGATCGGTTGATTCTCGGTTCGGTCTTCGAGATAGATCCATTCGCCACTGAGTGCCTGAAGGCCCTGGGGCTTGGAGGCGGGTGCATCGGCGATGACGACGGCAGGAGGCGAGACCAACTGCCCGGATGGTTGAATGTTGAATGCAGCAAGGCACGCGGCCATGCTTGAGAGAGTGGCGAGCAATGAATTCGGACCAGTATGCCAACACATGAACAGCTCCTCATCAAGACGAAACACCACATATCTCGGGCAATGTGAGTAATGCTCAGAACTGTCACGCCGGGCGGCAGCTCTTTCGCACAATATACCTGGCCCGTCGTTGCTGACCATGACGGGCCGGTCTTGCCACGAATGGCTCACCAGCCCTGTGCCGCGCTCACACACTGGCCGAGCGAGGTCATTCGATTGATCACGCGCGGGTGTCAGCAGGATGCACAATTCGTGGACATTCATGCAACACAGATTAGTTTGACACATCAAACTTTCTTGCATATGATGCTCATGAAGGGCGTTGACTTTCTTACACTGCCCCGGAGACGCCATGGCTCGATTGATTTGGCTTCCGTTGCTTGCCGTGCTGATGGCCCTGCTGGCCGCCTGCGACCGGTCGACCGGCGATCCACGAGCAACAGGCCATCTCGAAGTCTCAAAGTCGCCAAGTCAACCCGCAACCATCGTCGCCACGGTGGGAATGGTCGCCGATGTCGCTCGAAACGTAGCAGGTGAACGGGCTACCGTGATCGGACTCATCGGCACCGGAGTCGATCCCCACCTCTACAAGCCGACGCGTTCAGACATAGACCGGTTGCTCAAGGCCGACATGGTGTTCTACAACGGACTGATGCTCGAAGGCAAAATGACTGATTCGCTGATCCGCGCTGCCAACAGTGGAAAGCGCGTTCACGCAGTGACCGCGCTGTTGGAGGAGCAATATCTGCTTGAGCCCAAGGGATTTGATGGGCTGTACGACCCGCACGTCTGGATGGATCCTTCTGCCTGGGCACGCACGATCGATGTGATTCGAGACAAGCTCATCGCCTTTGACCCCAAAGGAGAAGCTCAATATCGGGCAAACGCCACTGCATATTCGTCACAATTGGAGAAGCTGGACGCCTATGCCACGCGTGTGATGGCCAGCGTTCCAGAAAAGCAGCGCGTGCTGGTGACCGCTCATGATGCTTTCAACTATTTCGGGAGGCGATTCGGGTTCGAAGTTGTGGGTATCCAAGGCATTTCAACTGAATCTGAAGCCGGTGTGCGTGACATTGAGAACCTGGTCAATCTGCTGGTGGAACGCCAGATCAAGGCAGTCTTCGTCGAGTCCACAGTCGGCCAAAGGAACATTGAAGCCCTGATCGCCGGAGCACGAGCCAGAGGTCACCAGGTAGTCATCGGGGGAGAGCTGTTCAGCGACGCCATGGGTGATGAAGGCACCTATGAAGGCACCTACGTAGGAATGATTGACCACAATGTGACGAATATCGCCCGTTCGCTCGGAGGAGAGGCGCCTGAGCTGGGAATGAACGGCAAGCTTCGCCCACGCGAAAAGAGATGAAGGCACATGAGCACGGCACATCAACCAACAAGATCAGCGCCCGTCGGACTTTCGGACCGACCAGAGCATTCGGCTCAGAATCCACTCTCGATTCACGCGATGACGGTCGCCTATCAGCGAAAGCCCGTCCTATGGGATGTGGACTATGACGCGCCGCCGAATCGCTTGGTCGCCATCGTTGGTCCCAACGGAGCAGGAAAAAGCACACTCATTAAAGCCTGTCTTGGTCTGGTGCCAAGAGCGTCCGGACAGGTTGAATTCTGGGGTCAGTCCTATCGCAACTCTCGCGCCAGAGTCGGCTACGTGCCGCAGCGTGAGAGCGTGGACTGGGACTTTCCTGTTTCCGCGCTCGATGTCGTGTGCATGGGCAGATATCGTCGTATTGGTTGGTTCCGGCCGGTGACTGGCACGCACAAGGCCGCCGCACTCGCGTGCATGGATCGCGTGAGTATGCGCGACTACGCCGGTCGCCAGATCAGCCAACTCTCAGGTGGCCAGCAGCAGCGGGTCTTTCTCGCACGGGCGCTCGCGCAAGAGGCGGACCTGTACTTCATGGATGAGCCGTTTGCCGGAGTGGATGCCGCGACCGAACGGGCGATTGTCGATGTGCTGCGCGAGCTCAAGTCCGCCGGAAAAACTGTGATGGTCGTGCACCACGATCTGCAGACTGTGCCCGAGTACTTTGACGATGTCATCTTGCTCAATATGCGGATCGTCGCTGCGGGCCCTGTGCGGGACGTCTTCACAAAGGACAACCTCCACAAGACTTATGGAGGTCGCCTCACCCTGCTTTCAGAGGCATCCGACGCAGTCGCGCGAGCCGCCGGAGAGCTTTGAATGACAGGCCAAGAGTTCATCCAGGCGATAGGCAGTGCAGGAGCCGGGATGGGAGCAGCGCCACCCTCAACCCTTCGCGGCCGGTCCATCGCCGCAATCTCTGAAGATTGGCCGAGCGCCTATCAAGTTGTGGACACGTTGACATTTCAGGCCGGATTCAACACCAACATGGTGATTGCCGGCACCACGCTACTGGGTTTCGCAGCCGGAGTCATTGGAGTCTTTGCGCTGCTGCGCAAGCGCTCGTTGATGACCGATGCTCTGAGTCACGCCACGCTGCCGGGTATCGTGCTCGCTTTTCTTGCAGCTGGTTGGTTCGGCTATCAGGGTCGCTCACTGCCAATACTGCTCCTTGGCGGGACGGTGACGGGAGTCATCGGCATCGTCTGCATTCAGGCCATTCTGCGGCATTCACGTCTGCGTGAAGATGCTGCGATCGGTATCGTGCTCAGCGTCTTCTTTGGCGCTGGCATCGTTGGACTGAGTTACATTCAGGCCAATGCCGCTGCCGGGTCAGCCGGGCTCAACACATTCATCTATGGCCAAGCCGCGACCATGCAGCCCTCAGATGTCGCACTGATGGGCTCTATTGCGTTGGCGGCGATCCTGGCAACGCTGTTCTTTATCAAAGAGTTCGCGCTGGTCTGCTTCAATGACGCTTTCGCACAAGTTGATGGCTGGCCCGTCAACACCATCGACCTGATCATGATGGGCCTGGTCGTGTTGGTGACGGTCGCGGGGCTGCAGGCCGTCGGACTGATTCTGGTCGTGGCGATGCTCATCATTCCAGCCGTTTCAGCTCGCTTCTGGACTGATCGCCTCTGGGTGCTGGTCTTGATTGCAGGCGTGATAGGAGCATTCGGCGGCTATCTGGGGTCGGTGGTGTCGGCACTTTTGCCGCGCAAGCCGGCGGGCGCGGTCATTGTCATCTGCACGGGCGCCATGTTCGCGGTCAGCATGCTCGCCGCCCCATCTCGTGGTGTGATCGCATTAGCACTTCGTCGCGCTCACTTGCGCTTGAGGATCGCCAGTGATCACCTTCTGGAACTCGCCCACGATTCTGGCAAAGTGCTCCTCCATCGTGAAGATATTGATCGATTGAGCACGCTGAGAGGATGGTCTCCGCTCTTCAGAATGCTCGTGACATTCTCGATGCAGCAACGGGGGTTGGCCCAAAGCGACGGCAACCGTGGCCTGACGCTTGCTCCAACCGGGCTGCAGCGCGGGGCTCGCGTCGCTCGCAATCACGCATTATGGAGTCAGTATCTGATTTCGTACGCAGACATCGCTCCCAACCACGTCGACTATTCGGTCGATCACGTTGAACACGTACTCAGCGATGACTTGGTCCGCGAGTTGGAGCAACATCTAGCCAAGCGCGGCATCGCCATCCCCGCGGGAGAGACGGTGTCCGCGTGACTTCGCCCTTTGAACCACTGTCGATCGGAGTCATCACATTCAATGTCGGCTTGGATCTCTTTCCGATGCTTGCCGCCACGCTCGCTGCGGTCGGCTGCGGAGTGCTGGGCAATTTCCTGGTGCTCCGACGTTTGAGTCTCATGGGCGATGCGATCAGTCACAGCGTTCTCCCCGGGCTAGTGATCGCTTTTCTAATCGCTTCCACGCGTAGCCCGCTCATCATGTTTGCCGGCGCTTCGATCGCTGGCATCGCCACTGTGGTGCTGGTCGAGTTAGTCAAGAAGCTCGGGCGCGTAGAGCCAGGCGCGGCAATGGGGGTGGTGTTTAGCATTCTCTTTGCCCTTGGCGTGCTCCTCATCGAAAGTGCTGCTGTCCGCCACATCGACCTTGACGCTGAGTGTGTGCTTCATGGGCAGTTGGAAACACTCGTCTGGTACGGAGCGCCAGAGTCCGTTGCCGAATTGCTGAAACTATCAACCCTTGATGCAGTGCCTCGACAAGTGACCACTTTGGCTGTGATGGCGACATTGTCGCTCGCATTCATCGGCGTTTTCTTCAAAGAGCTTCGCATCGCGGCATTTGATCCGGACCTTGCGACAACGCAAGGTTTCAATGCCACGCTGATGCACTTCCTGCTGATGATCTTTGTCGCCGCAGCGACCGTCGCCAGCTTCGAGGCCGTCGGCTCGATTCTGGTCATCGCCATGCTGGTCTGCCCCGCTGCCACCGCCCGCCTTCTGACCGATCGTCTCGCGGCACAGATTGGCTGGAGCGTCGCGATCTCTCTGGTTTGCGGCATCGGCGGATACCTTGCCGCAACCGCAGTGCCAGCGATGTTTGCCAGAGACGCTGTGAATGCTGCAGGTTGCATTTCCATGGTTGCAGGTGCGTTGCTCGCACTCGCCATCATCGCAAGTCCCAAGCACGGCGTCGTCACGCGGTTCATCCGGCACAAGCGCTTTGCACAGCGAATCGCCGTTGAGGACCTGCTTGCAGCTCTCTACCGCGCTTCCGAAGCGGATATCGAATCGGTGACTCCTGAGCGACTGGCCGCGGTCTTGGCTGGCCACTCACCCTCAGAAACAATCGCGCGTGCCGCCCGTGAGGGACTGGTGTCCACACACGCCGGCACGATCCGACTCACCGCATCAGGACACTTGGCGGCAATGAACATCGTTCGGCGGCACCGCCTTTGGGAGCATTACCTCGTCGACGAAGCTGGCTTTGCTCCCGATCATGTGCATTCCGCAGCAGAGCAGTTGGAACACGTCATTACGAATCCGCCGGTCGGACCAGATCGCGACCCTCACGGCCGAAGAATTCCGTAGTACCAACCACTGCGCGCGGAGGGGAGTTGAATCCGTGGGCTTGCGGCACAACGCTTCGAGTGCCTCAGGGTGCATTCCCAGAGATCCAGAATTTGGACCATGGCTTGCCAGTCCGCGCGAACTATCGCAGGACTCACGCCAAATGCAGTTCCAAGGAGACGATTCTTATTCACGAAACTGCCATTTGTTCAGATATTGATAAGCATTGCCCACGGCGGCATCGGACCCGCGCCCACCCTCGAAGCAGATCCCGGTGGCCGTGCATTTGTCTTTGCTCAAGGTGTGGGATTGAGCCTTCGGCGCACAAGGATGATCTGTGAACTCACAAGTCGACGGAAACTCTCGCCGCGGTGTCTATTCCGTGCTCATGGAGTTGGATCACCGTATAGCGCCGTCGAAAATTGGCACCCCAGCGCGCACTCTGGCGCTTTGCCTGACATCGCTGGTCGTCATGTTGCCTTGGCCGCTCCTGGGTATTCTGCTCTTGCACTCATCATTTGACAAATCCACGGAGGCGTTCCTCTTCTTCGGCGGCATCACCTTGTTCCCTCTCATGATTCTGGCCCTCCCGGGAATTCACTCTGAGTTCATGCTCGTCTCGCTGTTCATGATTGCCTGGCTCCCGGTAGCGGCTGTTCCCGACCTGTGGATTCGCCGCCGCCTCAGATCTTGGTCGGCTGTTGGCATCCTGCTTGGCATCCAGTCGTCGTTTTTGCTTGCTCAGGCCGTGATGGGCGCTTTGCTGATCATCGGCAAGAACGTCTGATCACGTATTGGGATCCGCGCGAGCCGCATCGGTTCGCTTCAGGCATGAGCACAAGTCGGCCGAGACGATTGGTCGTTCTACGCCGGACCCCAGGCAACCCTATTTGCTCTCGTTCGATGCCGCGTTCAACTGTTCCACACTCCACAATTGCAGTGCGGCGGCCCGCCTGATGCCAAGCGCGATCACCGCCGTCGACTACGAGAACACACTCGTACCGACACCGGGTCCTTCCCCAGCACTTATCCCCTGTGGAATGTTGGGTATGCGTCGTCGACGCTGACACCGCGGCGCGGATCATCGAAGTTCCATTCCTGAGCTTTCGCTCCGAACGAAACGACTGCTCGTTTCGCGCGTGGCACCGCCCAACACGCAGTGAACCAATTCCGATCGATGGCGTTGGATTTGTGCACGTCGCCCGCTTCAGTCGTCGTGCCGCTGATCACGGCCGCCGCCTTCGTTCTCGCCGAGCTGCAGCGAGGTGCCCAGGAGCGGGAGCGTCGTGGTCTGCGACGCGGGGTTGTAATTTCGCACCAGCGCAAAGGCCCAGCCGCCGGCGATGGCGAGGAAGAGCACGGCGACGATCGGCTTCGCCGACGCGATCCCGTCGGAGGGCTCGGCCCGCTTCCTCCCATGAATCATGCTGGCGGTGATGTTCTCGCGGTGCCGGATGGTGTGGAAGGCCACGCCGAGCACGTGCACGACCACGACGCCAACGGTGGTCCATGCGAGGATCTCGTGGACCTCCTTGATGACCTCGTTGCCCTGTCCCATCATGAATCCGGTGACGGCCAGCGCGAGCACGAGGGCGAGCAGCGCGAAGATGGCGACCGCCGAGCCCGGGTTGTGCCCGAGATGACGCCTGCCGCCACCGAGCAGGGCCCCCTTCATGTATTCGATGACCGCGCCGGGCCCAAAGATGAACGAGCCGAACCGCGCGTAGCGGGTGCCGACGATGCCCCAGACGACGCGGAGCGCGACCATCAGGGCGATGGCCAGGCCGATGATGGCGTGGTACGCGAACATTGGGCTGTGCTCGCCCATCGCCAGCGCGATGATCGCGGCGACGATGAACCCAGCCGAGAGCAGCCAGTGGAAGAGCCGGGTGGGTAAGTCCCAAATGAGGACGGGGTTCATCATGTCTCTCCGTGGCGCGAGAGCGGCGTGAGGCACCTGACGACAGGTGCTTCACCCTCACATTTCTATTCCGGATTTGCGTCTCCTGATTTCGCGCCAGCGCTTTGTCCGCTTCGCCGTTCATAGCGTCCCAGCGCCTCAACCCGCGGCAGCGTTCGGCCCCAAAACGAAAACCTCCGAGTCTTGCGACCCGGGGGTTATGCGAATAGAGGGCGAGGGGTGGTCTGACAGCGTGCAATTCAGAGCCCCGGAGACAGGACGCCCGCATGTCGGAACCCGGTGAGGTGCAGGGCGTGTCCCGGTTATGCCCGGGGGCCTCAGATGCGGCAGAGAT